>JAJFVA010000007.1 GCA_021371995.1 Methanoregulaceae archaeon
TCATGACCCATCTCGGCTGAAATCGATGTTACCGCGCTCTTTACCCCCTCGAGATCCTGGGGGGAGATGTTGACATCAACGCCTATCCCGAGCAGGCAGTAGTGGATATCGTCTGCCTCGGCAAAAAGCTCAAGAAGAAGACCGGCGACTTTTTTATCCCCGATATAGATGTCATTCGGCCACTTGATAAGAGCCCCCAGATCAAACTCCTTCCTTATTGCACGGGCGACAGCAACCGACCCGGCCATCGTCACCATAAAGACGCGATCGATTGGGATGCGGGGCTTAAGCACGATCGTGATCCAGACACCCCCCATCGGTGAAACCCAGGAGCGGCCGAGCCTGCCTATCCCTCCCGTCTGTTCCTCGGCGATGATGACCATCCCGTGGAGCAGTCCGGCATCCCCCTCACTCGCGAGCTGCTTGCCAACCCAGATCGTGGAGGGTGTATTCTCGAAATACCGTATCTTCTTACCGATGAAGCTGGTCCGGAGTTTTTTATGGACCTCGTAAGGGAGAAGCCTGTTGCTTTTCTTTGTGAGGCGGTATCCCTCCTTCTGGGATGCAGAGATCTCATAGCCCATGCTGATGAGTTCTTTTACATGTTTCCAGACTGCTGAACGCGAGATTCCCAGCCTGCTGCTGATATACTCTCCGGATACCGGACCTTCTCCTTCCTCAAGCACCTCAAGGACTTTAAACGCCGCGTCGTACATCCTCATTACCTTTTTGCCATGATCTGTTCACCAGGGAGAGGACACGGATCCTTACCGCACACCTGCTCAAGAATCAGGGACTGGTGCTCCATCAGTGTCGCCAGGTCAAATATTCCGGTAATATCCACGACCCCGATCGCAACGATCACCTCCCCTTTCCCATCGCGGATCGGACTTACCACGACAGGGACTCCTTTGTATGAACCTGACTTGGGGGTCACTTTCATGACCTGGTTCTCTCGCAGTACCTGTTCAAGCACCGGCCCGCTGTATTCTCTGTCCACGATACTTCCCGATTCGATACGGATCCCAGGATGCTCCTTCGATCGTGCCGTGATGGGAAGGCGGTTGAGCATCTCATGCAAGGCCATTCCCACAGGTAGCAGGTCATCGGCAGTCGACGCGGATGAAATGATGTAGCGGTTCATCGGTATTCTCTCATACAATCCAAGCTTCCAGTCAAAATAATGTTTCCTCCGGAGCTGAACAGAAATTTTTCAGAAAAGTCCTTGAAGGGTATTCATGGACCGTGGTCACAACAATTTCCCCATCCCCTACGCGCTGAATAACAAGGACTGGTTTCCCGCACGATGACGCAACTACGGAGGCCTCCTGATCGGTAAAATACCCGTCACATTCAATATTACTGGTATCATGGCCTTCCAGAAGGGCAGAACAGGGATGGGACGGATCAAACTCAAGATTCCGGTTCCCATAGTCATGGTGATATCTGACCCTGATTGGCAGCCAATCGTATGCATCCTCCCGTTCCGATGCTGCACCAAACACGAGCAGGTGGCCCCCTTCAGAGACAAAACGCCGGATGCGGGAGGAGGAGGCTTTTAGTGCGGGGAGCAGACAGGAATATGCCGGATTGGCAAACCCGGTGGGGATTATCAGGGCGGCAAACCTCCCCCTGTAGAACGGGGCTGCGATCATATGGGGCGTGATGTGCTCGCAAGGGATCCCGCAATCCTCAACATAGCGGGAGAAGAGCATCTTTGAGTCCCAGATGAGGCCTGACTTGCAGATCACCCTTTGATCACTCCCAGCGGGACGACCCTTGCGACAAGCCGGGATATCCCGGCAGAATCAACCACCCTGACCACCTCGGCGCTCGGCTTGTAGACCTCAGGGGCTTCATCCGCTATTGCACCGTCATGCGGAGCCCTGACAATAATCCCATCAGCAGCGAGTGCATCTTTCACTTTACGGCCGGAAAGCACCTTCTTGGCTTTTATGCGGCTCATGACCCTGCCTGATCCATGGCATGTACTTCCGAATGTCCGCTCCATGGCACCACGGGTCCCATGCAGGAGAAACGATGATGTCCCCATACTCCCGGGAATGATCACCGGTTGACCCCAGGGTGCATACTCGCCCGGCAGGTCAGGAGCCCCGGGGCCGAATGCACGGGTAGCACCTTTCCTGTGCACGCACAGCTGCATCCGCCTGCCGTCAACATTATGTTCTTCCAGCTTGGCCACGTTATGGGCAACATCGTAGACAAGTGGCATCTCTTCATACAGTATGTGAAACATCTCCGAGAATACCTGCCGGACCATATGCATGATCACCTGCCGGTTCGCCCATGCATAGTTTGATGATGCTGCCATCGCACCGAAATATGCTTCTCCTTCCGGGGAGGTAAGGGGGGCACAGGCAAGTTGCCGGTCCGGGAGAGATATTCCATATTTTTTTGTTGCCCCCTCAAGAACTTTCAGGTGTTCAGTGCAGACCTGATGTCCAAGTCCCCTTGAACCGCAGTGGATCATCACGCAGATCTGGCCTGGAGTGAGGCCAAACGCTTTTGCAACATCTTCCTGATAAATCTCCCGGACTGCCTGAATCTCCAGAAAATGATTTCCTGCGCCAAGAGTCCCGCTTTGTGGCATTCCACGCTGGCGGGCTTTGGCAGAAACTGCGGCCGGATCCGCACCGGCCATCGCTCCCTGCTCCTCACAATGGACCAGGTCACTCTCGATGCCAAAACCCTGGCGGACAGCCCACCGGGCTCCTCCCGTGAGCATCCCGTCAAGCTCCTTTTGAGTAAGCCGAAGACTGCTCTTTGCCCCCACCCCGGTTGGTACCGCATTGAAGAGACGTTCGATAAGTTCCCGTTTTTTGGTGAGATCCTTTTCAGAGAGTGGGGTAGTGAGAATCCGGACACCGCAGTTGATATCAAATCCTACCCCCCCGGGGGATATCACGCCATCCTCGATAGAAAATGCTGCCACCCCCCCGATGGGAAACCCGTATCCCCAGTGAATATCAGGCATTGCAAGGGAGTTTTTCACGATCCCTGGCATCGTGGCAACGTTTGCCAGCTGTTGCACAGCACCTTCCTCCAGTGTTTCAGCGAGCTCGTCGGATAGGAAAAATCTCCCCGGTACACGCATGCCCGGCACATACCCGACCGGAACCTCCCATTCAAACGGAGCGAGACGCTTTACTCCCTGAAGCATGACTCTTCACACATCAAAGATGACCTCAAGTATATAAGAATCGTGTTCACGGACAATTGTAAGGTCAGAGTAAGAGATTCCCTTCACCTCCCGGCCGCTGGTGTGTTTCTCCCTGGAGAAAGGTTCTCCGAGAAGATCAGCCGAGAGATGATTCCCCGTAATCCGAACCTCCGCACCAGAGATAACTAACTCCTCCACATCGGAAATATAGAGCAGTTCTGATAGGAAACCATGGAGAAGGGAAACGGGATCATCAGCATCCATTTCGATGTGCCGGCAAATATTCCCGGGGTCGATGGTCCCGTACAGTACTGTCATGAGGGCCCGGGCAGCATCTGAAAAAAGTCCTTCAAGGGTTGATGCCTTCACCCGCATCCGGATATCAGCGGTATGTTCCAGTTCTTCAAAGCTCATGCGGGCAGGGGGGCTCCTCATCAATCTCATCCATGAAGTAAGGTATCATGCCCATATGGATGGTCGATAGATATCGTGCCTGATGGATCGAGACAAAGATGGTGTAATCCCCGGAAGGGATCTGAATATCCGTTGGTTTCGGGGGTTTAATGCTTATTGGTAAGAGGATCGGACCTCCGCATGAAGTGGAAATGCGAAAATCGCACTGGCGCTTCATGATAAACGCTGACACCTCATCAGTGACTCGTATATCTCCGATCGAAAAATGGTTACTTTCCCGGGCGTGCATGCTATGCTCACATCATGAGCAGGCAATCCTAAAAAAAGTAATCCTGTGTTTCAGCTGACAATCCTCGCAACCATTCCTGCGTACTGCTCCTTTAAAGAGTAGACGCTGCAGGATCCCTCACGGTTTTTAGTCACATGGAGAATGCCGATCTTAGATGCGATGATTCCCACCATCGCTGCAACTGAGTGATAGCTGATGGAGAATTTCCTTGCGAGGATCTCAAAAATCTCTGCAATGGTCAGACACTTCAAGCGAATGAAAAGCTGCAGGAGTGCACGCCGGACACCGGTCCTGTCACGGGAAAGATAGTTCTTAAGTCGTGTCTCAATGACCGTTTTGATCTCGTGAGGAGATCTCATAGTGAGCTAATACCACCAAGTTTATATAATATTTTTGCTTTTTTCCCGCACCGATCCGGGTTCAGCTAAATGCTTTGACTGAAGAGGAGTTCCCATACCCACTATCTAAAGCCTTTTAATTGTGCGTTACGAACCTTATTGATATGGGATTTATCAATTACGATGTGAACCGTTATACCCCGCGGCAGATGGTGGTAATCCCCCTGGTTCTCCTGATACTATCCCTTGCGGTGCTCGGCTACAATATGGCAACCACAGGCATGCCGGTAACACCGGGAATGGATTTTTCCGGGGGGACTGCGGTCACAGTATTCACTTCGGATAGCCCTGACAGCCTCAGGGCTACGTTTTCGGGATACCCGCTGATCAGTATTGGCGAAGGTGTCAACAATGGGAAATACCTCAAATTCGGGCCAATGGATGATGATTCTCTCCAGTCCCTTGCTACCCTGATCGATGAGCGCTACCCTGATGCAAAGATAGACCAAATCGGTGCTTCATTCGGGGAGACCCTCCAGCATCAGGCGGCAGTTGCCCTTGTGTTATCGTTTATCGGAATGGCAATCGTCGTATTCGTTGCATTCCGGACCTTCGTGCCTTCAGGCGCAGTCGTGCTCTCAGCATTTGCCGACATTGTCATGACTGCCGCGGTGATGACTGTTGTCGGGATTGAACTCTCCCTTCCGACTACTGCAGCCCTTCTCATGCTGATTGGTTACTCGGTGGACAGCGATATTCTCCTCACGATGCGGGTACTCAAGCGTCAGGGAAAGCTTGACGAGAAACTTGCCGGCGCTTTTCGTACCGGCATCATCATGACAACCACCACCCTTGCCGCCGTGGCCGCAATGTGGGCTGTTACCTACTTTGGAAATGTTCCGGTTATTCCTGAAATATCCGCCGTCTTGTTCATTGGCCTCCTGATTGACATGATGAACACCTGGCTGACCAATGCTGGTATCATCAAGTGGTACATGCTCGGGAGGGGAACGAAATGAACAAGAAGGAACTTATCGCCCTGCTGAAAAACTGGCAGGTGGCGCTTCTTGTCATCCTAGTGATCGCGTCCTTATTCCTGATCTATCCCCATGTTGAAGATGAGAAACTCACCACAAACCTCCAGTACGGGCTTGATCTCTCTGACGGGACATGGCTTCAGATGGAATTCCAGGCAGAGGTCGTGGGCTTTGAGACCGAAAGGCCTGTTGGGGAGTTTTTAGCAGACCTCCAGAAGAAGCTCGACGCAGAGATCTACCTTGTTGAAGAAGATAAAATGGAGATCCGGACGTTCTATACCCGCGAGCAGCTCGAAACCGCTTTCGAAGAATCGGGTGGAAGACTGACCAGTTACGAGCAGGGGGTCTCCAAAGAGACGGCAGAGCAGGTCAAGAAAATTCTCGAAGACAAGCTCAATGCACTCGGCACAAAGGATGCAAAAGTCAACCCGCTTACCGGACTATCAGGAGTCTCACACTATGTCAGGGTCGAACTTGCAGGAGTGAGCCTGAGCCAGGCCAAGGACATTGTCGGAAAGCAGGGCAGGTTTGAGATACGGATCCATACAACGGGAAATGCGACCGAGCATATCCTGTACGGCGATGCTATCAATACTGTTGGTGTGCCAAGTCAGAATCCTCCCGGAAGCAATTCGTGGGGGGTCTCATTCACACTCACAGAAGAAGGAGCAATCCAGCTCCGGGATGGTGCGATTCAGTACGGGGCAACGACCAATCCCGATCAACACTACCTCGAGATGCTACTGGACGGTAGAGTAGTGTATTCTGCCCCCCTTTCACCGGATCTTGCAGCAAAGCTCCAGGTTGACCCGATCCGGGAGCTTTACGCTTCCACTGGAACCGGCCAAGTAGCCTTGAACGATGCCAAGAACCTCGAAATACATCTCAGGGCAGGAGCTCTGCCAGTAGAAGTGAAAGTGGCCGGATCAGGGTATGTACCGGCAGCACTTTCAGATTATTTCAAGACTATGGCGGTGGTCGCGTTCATCATTGCAGTCATCGCGGTGGGTATTGTGGTGTTCCTTCGCTATCGGGAACCAGCAATCGTGCTCCCCATGATCGGCATCAATCTGTCTGAGATCGTGATCCTGCTCGGAATCGCAGCAGTCATCCAGCAGCAGCTGGATCTGGCCGCAATTGCGGGTCTGATTGCAGTGCTCGGTACGGGCATCGACCAGCTGGTAATTATCACTGACGAGATTCTCCATGAAGGAAGGGTCCCGTCCCCGAATATCTACCAAAAGCGCCTTACAAGGGCGGTCGGCATCATCATGGTTTCAGCTGCAACGGTTATCATTGCAATGCTCCCGCTCGCCCTGATGGATCTCTCAACACTCCGCGGGTTTGCAATTATCACCATACTTGGGGTCCTTATCGGAGTACTGATCACGAGGCCGGCATATGGCAAGATAATCATGGCGATCCTTTCCAAATAACCTAATAACAATCTTTATCTTCTTTTTCCACCGACCACTCTGGAGGTAATGCAGATGGGAAAACCGGTAGTGCTGGACTTTTTTGCAGATTGGTGCGGGCCATGCAGGAGACAGGGGCCTTATCTCGAAGAGCTCAAGAAGAATATGGGTGAAAAAATCGAGATCCGGAAGATCGATGTGGATCAGAATATGGATCTCGCCAACAAGTACGGAATCAGGGTTGTGCCCACCCTCATCATCGAAAAGGATGGGAAAGTGGTGAGGACGCTGGAAGGGGTTACCAGCGCTGACTCACTCGAATCTATGCTCCTGCCGCTGGTGGAATAGGTGAAGATTGGCATTGTTGGCGGCACAGGAGATATTGGTGAGGGCATCGCGATGCGCCTGTCTCCCAACCACGATGTGGTTATCGGTTCCCGCGATGAAGATAAAGCGGTGGAGTCGAGTGATGCCTGTTATGCAACCGTCACAAAACTGGGCCTGCCCTGCTTTGTGAGCGGCTACTCTAACCAGGAAGCAGTTGATCGCTCAGATATCGTCATCCTGGCTATCCCGTTCAGGCACGTTGAACCAACTCTTGCCTCTCTCCATGGCTTTGAAAAAAAGATCGTGATATCCCCTGTAAACCCGATGGAAAAAAGAGATTTCTTTGTCTATACTCCCCCCAAAGAAGGATCGGCTGCGCTGCTTGTCAGAAAACTGCTCCCTGGGGAAACAAGGCTCTGTTCGGCATTCAATACGGTGGCGGCAAACAAGTGGAAGGCACTTACTGAACCGCTCGACCTGGCAGTACCGGTCTGTGGCGATGACCCCGTGTCAAAAGCCACGGTACTTGATATTGTCAGTAGTATTCCCGGGGTGAAAGCATATGATGCCGGGCCGCTTGCAGTCTCCTGCATGGTAGAGTGCCTCACGCCGCTGCTCCTGAACATAGCACGGTTTAACAAAATGAAGGATGTCGGGATCCAGTTCAGGTAAACTCCAACCACTTTTTTATGATGGCTGCAGGGGAGATCGGGCAGGAATTCAGCCGGATTGGCAGTCGAATTTTTACCGAGTCATTAGTCGGCGCGAATTTCGGAAACATGAGCCTTCGCTCGGGTGACGGATTTTATATCACCCGTAACGGGTCAGATCTGGATATTCCGGAGGAACCTGTATATGTACCGCCTGAGGGGCCGGTCCCGGATCAGGTTCAAGCGAGTACCGGGTTCACTGGCAGATTTACAAAATGACCGCCTACCATGCCGTTGTCCATACCCGCCCGCCCCATGCCATCGCTCTCTCTTTATCGAATGACAGTATTATTCCGGTTGATACTGAAGGGATCATGTTCTGCCCCATCCTGCCTGTTGTGGAGGGAAAGCCTGGCAGTGAGGAACTGGCGGTGAATATTACTCGGGGCCTTCTCTTTTCCGGTGTCGCGATAGCCCGGGGTCACGGCACTTTTGCCGGGGGTAATAACCTTGATGAGGCATATATTCGCACCTCCCTTGCAGAGCACAGTTGCCGTATCCTGAACATCATCGGAAAATAACATTCAGGACGGTCTTTTTTAAGGTCATCCATACCAGGAATTCCAGGTAATCATATTTGTTGATACCCCTCTCCGGCAGAGTGGGTTTAATACCGGAACAGGTACAGAAAGATGTACAGGAAAATCGAGGTTGCACATGGGTTCTCTCGAGGATAAGGTTGCCCGCCTCAGTCAGGAACAAAGAAGCGAGGCTGAGACGTTCATCGACTTTCTGCTCCAGAAGAGCGGGTCTGCCCAGCCTGGTCTGACCCGGGATCCTTTCCTGGCTTCTGAACCTGCATCCCAGGCTGCACCACCTATCATCATGGCTGATGAACTTCATTCCCGCCCGGTTGTTACCCATTCAAATGACCATCTCCCATCAATGGGAGATCTACAGGGGAGGGACACATCTCATACCACTGATGAGCGGTCATACCCGGGTAATCGATTAAAACGGAAAGACCCCGGGCTCCTGCTCGATTGGATTGATTGATAATACAAAGGTCTGCCTTCGCATCCGGGGCGACCTCTGGTCGCCTCTTTTTCACCGGGTTTTAACTGGATTCTGATAAATAATATTAAGGGTAATCAACGATTCGAAATCAAACATTCCACTTTTATATCCTGCCTCCGCCCTGCAGTCACTTCGTATTCAACGGATGTTGTTAAAAAATCCGATGGACTCGACGGGATTCGAACCCGTGGCCTTCACGTTGCAAACGTGACGATCTACCCCTGATCTACGAGCCCCAGCGGCTTTATTAGTTCAGTGCGGATTCCATATAGGTATTGCGAATCTACACCATCCAATACCCAACACAATAAAAATGCAATATTTGAAAGATTGTCTGATGAATAAACCTTGCGGGATTCGAACCCGCGGGCCTTGATATTCCGAATCAGAATCCCTGTCTTTGTATCCAGAGCGACTTCCGGTCAACTCTTCTACACAGGGTTCTATTACAATAAACATGGACTTGGCGGGATTCGAACCCGCGGCCTTTACGTTGCGAACGTAACGATCTACCCCTGATCTACAAGCCCTGAATGCGGTGTAATAGTTTACGATCATGTGGTTATAGTTGTTCCTTATTAAACGCTTGAAAGAGGATTCCCTCTGCCGGCATGATATAAAATTCGAAAAATGATCAGAGAATAATCTCTATATCGAGCTTCTCTGCCAGTTCTTTGTATCTGTTCCTGATCGTGACTTCAGTCACACCGGCGACTTCGGCGACCTCACGCTGGGTCCTCCGTTCACCTCCGAGAATTGAGGAGATATAGATTGCAGCGGCTGCAACACCCGTGGGCCCCCGCCCGCTTGTGAGCTCCCGCTCTCCCGCCTGGCGGAGGATCTCCACTGCCCTGCTCTGAACCTCTCCTTTCAGATTAAGGCCTGAGCAGAACCGTGGGACATAGTCGATTGGCGATGTCGGAAGGAGTTTGAGACCAAGTTCCCGGGAAATAAAACGGTATGTCCTCCCTATTTCCTTTCGTGAAACACGCGACACCTCGGCAATCTCATCTAGTGTCCGGGGTACATTGCACTGCCGGCATGCTGCATAGAGTGCCGCTGCAGCCACACCTTCAATACTTCTTCCACGAATCAGGTTCTTGTCCACTGCATCACGGTAGACGACCGCGGCAGTCTCGCGTACATTACGGGGCAGCCCGAGCGCTGATGCCATACGGTCAAGTTCGGAAAGCGCAAACGCCAGGTTCCTTTCGGTAGCGTTGCTGACACGGATCCGCCGCTGCCACTTACGCAGGCGGTAGAGTTGGGCGCGGTTTTTGCTGGAGATGGCCCTGCCATATGAGTCACGGTTTCTCCAGTCAATCATGGTGGAGAGGCCCTTATCATGGATGGTAAAGGTCATCGGTGCCCCGACTCTCGAGCGCTTCATTCTCTGGTCATGGTCAAATGCACGCCATTCCGGCCCACGGTCAATGAAATCCTCATCAATCACAAGACCGCAGTTCTGGCAGACAAGCTCAGCACGTTCATAATCATGAACCAGCTGTCGCCCACCACACTCAGGGCAGACCGTCTCGGTATGATCTTCAGCCTTCTTCTCATGTTCTTTGACGCGCTCTTTGAGCCGGTTTTTAAGGGCTTCCCTCTCATTCTGAAGAATTTTTAATTTCTCTACTTCCTGCATGGTGATGCCTCCTATCTGGATATGAACAGCTTTTCCCCGACAGCCATCCTGCAGTCATCCCTGCAGTGTACGGCTGCATAAGGAGCGGCCACACTCCCGAATACCTCCACCACTTTTCCCACTGGTTTTAATCTCCTGTTGACGACATCTGCGTACAACCTGGGCAGCTGTGCCGGATCGCATCGCATAACAAGGATGCGCGTCCCTACCGTATGCAGTGCAGTCCCAATCGCTTTCAAGATAAAACTCCGTGCGCCTGCCCCGGATAAAAGGCAGTCGAAATGGTTAGTAATCTATATATATCCACACTTATAGTATAATAAATTATTGTAAAGGTATAAATATCAATTTTAATGTAAAACAAGGGAATCGATATTTAAAGCCATGACGCGGGCACACTCCTGCTTTTTAAGACCTGCCCCCCTTGCAACATCAAATTTCGCGCGCTTATCAAGAAGATCGTGAGGACCATGCGCGTCTGAGTTCACGACCATGATACAGCCCGACTCCCGGGCAATGGAGGCCACATGGCCGTTTGTCCGATTGTGCCCGCCCCTGGAAGTAATCTCAAGAGCAACCCCGTGGTCACATGCCTCATGGGCATCCTCAAGTGTAATGAATCCCGGATGGGCAAGCACATCCACATCCCTGCATGTGCAAGCTGCATGGTTGGTACCTGCCGCAACCGGTTCAACCGGAGACTCCCCATGTAAAACAACAATATCAGCCCCGAAATTCTTTGCCTCCCTTGCACTGGCCGGAATGAGTGATGGAGGAATATGGGTGAGTTCGACTCCGCAGAGCAGCCGCACCCCATAGAGTTCTGCAGATGGTTTCAGGCGGATGACTGATTCGACGAGATGTTCCAGGTTCGTACTGTCGGCATGGTCGGTGATTGCTATGGTTGTATAACCAAGGACTGCCATCCGCCGTACCAATTCGATGGGGATCATCTCCCCGTCAGTGAGTGTGGTGTGGGTATGCAGATCGTATAACCCGCTCATCTCTTCACCTCAAGAAAACCTGCTACTTTTTTCAGCAGCTGCTCCTTGCCATGCTCCCATGCAACCACAATACGACCCTCCCGTTTCCACCAGAACGCAGGATGGCTCTTCTGTTCTGTCCGGTAGCGGACCCCGCACCGTTTTACCGCACGCTCGATATCGGCAAGGGAGGGTTCCTTCACCGCACGCGAGCGTGGGACCCGCCGACCCTGGTCTCTCATGAGACTGGCGTTGAAATAGCAGGGATAGAGAATCCGTTCCCCTTTCATCTCATCTTTCATTACAGTAAGGTGTGCTGATGGAACCTATAAACACTGTAGCAGCCATATTTTATCCATGCACCATGTCGACGTCAGACTTGAAAAGGACATATTCGACGTCAATAACCGGATTGCAGAAGAAAATGCAGCCCGTTTCAGGGCGCACGGAATTCGTGCCATCGATCTGCTCGGGGCAATAGGATCAGGAAAGACTGCCCTGATCGAGCGGATCGTACCGGTTCTTTCTGCACGGGGACTGAGAAGCGGGGCAATCGCGGGTGACGTGTTTGGAGACGATGATTACAAGCGGATAAAAGCGCTCGGTATCCCGGTCGAGAATGCCAACACGGGTAAAGAGTGCCACCTTGATGCACATCTGGTCGAACACGCATCAGAACACCTCCCCCTTGACCAGATCGATCTCCTGTTTATTGAGAACGTAGGGAATATGGTCTGTCCCACTGATTTTCTCCTTGGAGCTGAAATCAGGGTAGTTATTGTCAGTACAACTGAAGGGGATGATGTGGTGAACAAGCACCCCATGATGTTCAGGGGATGCAATATCGGGATCATTAACAAAGTGGACCTTGCACCCCTCGTCGGAGCCGACCTTGAACGAATGGAAGCGGATATGCACCGTTATAACCCGGGTATGAAGGTATTCCGGACCAATCTTAAAACGGGTGAAGGGCTGGCAGGGGTAGTCACAGCCCTCCTCGGTTGAATGAAGCAGAGTAATTAAATAACATGCAGGCTTATATGTACAGCACTTGTCCGGGTGATATCCCGGAAGTTGATGATGCATAATTGTAAAAGAGGGATGAGATAATGCAGTGGCAGGGTAGATCAGTTCGCAGGGTGACGGGTGGAAGATACCGACCTTCACGCGGAAAAAAGAGAGATGAGATAGGATCAGCACCGACAGACACCCATATCGGGGAAGACAGGAGAAAAATTGTCCGGACGTTTGGTGGGACCCCCAAGGTCCGTGCTATGCGGGCAAAGTTTGCCAATGTTGCAAACAGGTCCAGTGGCGAGATAAAGAAAGTCCTCATCGAAACCGTTGAGGAGAACGGGGCAAACCCCAATTATGTCCGGCGTAATCTCCTCACCAAGGGCGCTGTAATAAGGACCGAGATGGGACGTGCCCGCATCATCAGCAGGCCTGGCCAGGACGGCGTCATCAACGCAGTCCTTATCGAATAAAATCTCTTTTCTGAAAACCTGGTTATCCGGGGCAGCCCCGGCATTTATTATCTTTCTTCAAGGAGAACCTAGTCAAAAGTCGTACCCATAACATTCGGTGTAGGAGGAGGACGGCATGGATACGACTTTTGTCGAAACTATCTTTGTCATTTGTCGATAATAACTCTGCCGTTGCCGGCACCAATATCATCCTCCCTTGAGGTATTGACCTGATCAGACCTCTTTGAATTTATCCTTGGCACGTGCAGCGGCATTCTTCATATCGGCAATCGCAAGATCGGCACCTGCTTTCATCTCCTCAAAGGCTCCGCTTCCGGCTATCCTGATCTTCTCAATCTTCTTCCCCATATCCTGCTCACTCCCGTGAAGATCCTGCAGCTTCCGGTCATATTCATCTGAGATCTCCCGTAATTTCCGGTCATATTCAGCACGCAGCTCTTCCATAACCTTGTCTGTCCTGGCCTGGAGTTTTTCGATCTCCCCTGCAATCTGGTCGATATGGGCCTTGGTTTTTTCAGCGTAATCCTGCGTCTTTGTCATACTCCAGAATTAACGTGCAGATAATTAGAGTTTTTGTGACGTGATTTTGATCCCGTACTTGAAGGACCGATTGATTGATACGAACCGGAATAGTATGATTATTCCTGTGGAAATCTTGAGCTCATGGAAAACGGGTCATGGAAGGTCTATACACGGAGGCCTGGCTTGAGTCTTCCCGTGACTATTGCTGCTCCGTTCAGGCATACCCGAAAAGAGCAATTGAAAAAGAATGAAATTGTATATTACCTCGCATTTGAACGGGGATGGATGAATATCGAACAGGCCAACCTCCTTCTTATACGGGCGAAAGAAGAGGGGCTGATTGCATACGAAGGGGATATGATCCGGCTACTCTTTGATGTCCAGTCTGTTGAGATCCCCCTCGGCTTCAAACCTTCCGCATCCGTATTCAGGAAATCTGATCCCCAAGAAGAGCTGCTACAGAGGATTGCCGTGGAGAAATGTGTCCCGCTCACCCTGATTGTGGCAGAAATGAATGCAATAATCACTCAGGAATTCGATGGTAATATCAGGCCGGAAGGAGCGGTTATTATCCTGGCAAAACGCCACGGAGTGGAGTGCTCGGACATGCTCCCCGCTTTACGGGAAAATGTTCTGAAAAAATGATTGATTATGCTTTCTTCTCTTCAGGAGCTGGCTTTGCAAAGTAGTCTTCTATTGGTTTGTCGCCATACCCGGTGATCTTTGCATTGATCTGGACAAAGTCAGCAGTTATCTCATTGCCGCGGATAGATTTTCTCCTCCGCTGGCCTTCCATTACCGGCTTAAATCCGATTCCTCCAGAAAGGAGGAGCTTGCGTCTGCCTGAAACCGGCAGGTTTCGCTTCGATGGCGTACCATTCCGGTCAGATCCGCCTGTTATCTCCATCCGGTACCCGGGGAGGCCGAAAGGCCCTGCATCGATATCGTCCCCGATTCGTTTGCCGATGAGTGCACCTGCAACTCCTCCGCTCACACTGACATTATAGGCGCGTCCAGTCTTCTGGTCAGACAACACAACCTTGAATTCCACCATTTGGCCAAGACTCCTCAAAGTATTATCCCGGAACCTTGGAGATCTCGCAGGATAATGTAACCTTCCATCCGTCAAAGTGCTGGGAAAGCCACTCCTGCGGGGATTCCCCGGGAAGTACCCATAATTTTGGGTGGCCGATCTATTAAATACTATTTACCCCAGAACGGATCAGACCGACGCTTCATATTAGTGAATTCGCCAAGGATCTCCCGGGTACTGACAGGAAGATGGGATAGCATCTCACGTTCAAGCACTTTCACATGTCGTTCAGGAATATCAACATAAAGATCATCTTCGACAGCGAACTGCCTCCCGGCGGTTACCCCCTCAATTGAGATAGCAACTTCTGCGCCGGCCTGTGCCTCCCGGAGATTCTCCTGATTGAGCTGAATGGACTTGAGATGCCCTACTTTCCTTCCGTCCAAGTGGATCAGATTCACATCGCTTCGGAGGGTTCCCCCAAGTACCCGTATCCCTACCACGGCAGGGTTGCTCTGCCTGAAGATGCAATGAGGAAGAATTCGTATCTTTGCCGGAGTGATGATCTGCTCGAACTTCTGCTGTTCTGCTCTCCTCTTCTGCTCATCCTTCCAGGCGACATACTCTTCGACAATCTTGTAGATGACCTTGCCCTCGAAGACCTTCACATGAGAAAATCCGGAGTCCTTGATCATATCAGAAGCATCGGGGAGGATTGGAGTGTTGAAAGCAAGGAGGACGCGGTAGTAAGGAGTCTTGATCGTCTCCACTTCGATCAGGTCATGACGGCTCACCGGCCCTACTTCAGCTCTCATCACTCCTATCTCCCGGGTCTCAAGCTCATTGCAGATCGCCTCCAGTGCCCCGATGGTATCGGCCTTTATTACCAGCCCTTCGGGAGAGATCTTGACCTTGATCTCCTCCATCTCTTTTCTGATTCGATCCCTTACCGGGCCGGGATCTCCCCTTATAACCTGGAGGGGTGACCCTGCGATCGTTCCATCAAGACCCGGGGCGCTTACCTTGATCCCGGTTGCTGCAACAACGGTCTTTACTCTTTCAAACCGGTCCTCTACGAGAATCTCTTTCATCGGGCGTGGTTTTAACAGTGAGCGTATTTTCGTTTGCGCCACGCCATCCTGCCTAGCAAATGCGATCTCGTCACCAACAGAAAGGCTACCGTCAAAAAGGATGACGTCAAGGGTCGTCCCAAGCCCGCGCTCTTCTTTCACTTCAAGAACCGTCCCCATTCCTGGTCCTTCGACTGAAAGTGCAAGTTCTTGTTCCATATATCGTTGTGCAAGCCCTATCATCACCATAAGGAGTTCGGCTATTCCCTCACCGGTGTGTGCGCTGACCGGTACAATCGCCAGATTTCGCTGGAAATCAGATACCCTGTCAAACCGCTCACAGGAAAAACCAAGGTCTGAGAGCCGGGCAACCATCTCGTAGAGTTTGGTCTCGATGATCTCCTTTACGCGGTCATTCTGGCGTGCGAAAGATACGAGGAAAGGTTGATTCGCATTCGCCCTCCACCCGTGTATCCTGTCGATCTTTGTTGCTGCGACAACAAAGGGTGTCCTGCAGGATCGGAGGATCTGTAGGGCTTCCAGTGTCTGAGGCTGGAATCCCTGGCTGATATCCACCACAAGGATAGCCATGTCGGCCAAAGCCCCGCCGCGTGCCCTGAGCGTGGTGAAAGCATGGTGTCCTGGTGTATCGATGAAGAGTAATCCGGGAACGTTCAGTGCCATCTTCTCCATCGATCCGCTCATTTTCCGGATTGCATCAATGGGGACGATAGTAGCACCGATATGTTGTGTGATTGCCCCGTCTTCAGTACTGACCACGGATGAGCCCCGGATCCTATCCAGAAGGGAGGTCTTGCCATGGTCCACATGGCCAAGGACGGCAACGATAGGTGTCCGGATATCTGATTTCTTGGTCATTTGAGGATCACCCTCTCTGATTTTTTGTAATCTGGAATGCCGGGATCGGTGTGGTATGATGTCGTTATTCGGACCCGGTTGGGATAATCTTATCTGCGGAGGACAGATGCATCCGTTTTCGCATTATAATAGCACACAGGATCACATAATTCCCTCCCCAGCATCCAACAGAAATCCTTCCGTCAGTATGGTGATATATTTATAGCGAAAAAACCAATGTATCCGGGTATATTCTGCCAGGGTGGGGTAGTTGGTCATCCTAGGGGACTGTGGATCCCCCGACCCGGGTTCGAGTCTCGGCCCTGGCCTCCCTTTTTCTTATGGTGTCCTATCCACGAGGCCCAGAATTTCACTTATACCTTACAAGCTTGTCATCGGTGAATCACACCGGGGACATCTCATAGCATAACAAGGTACCGGAAAAGATCGTGAACGCTCATACCCGCAATTCGGGCACCTGCAGGTATCTTTGGGAGTTCCGCATACCTCATGCCCTTTTCCTGCAGGTTCACTTCTTTTTCTCCCTGTCATTTATACCCCACATAGAGAGCTGACATTCTTTTATCATCAAACATTCGAAAATTCCGGGAGGAGAACGATATTCCGGAACCGGCGGTTTTTCAAAAAAATCATTGATAATCAGATATGATACAATCATCTGGGGTTCAGGCCGGGGAGTCAACCGACCAGTTTTTGGTATCTGAAATCGTCAAGATTCCCCCTCCATAGCCTTCCGGCAGAATTGGATCATCGGACTTCCCAGGCACAATCTCTCATATCTCCACCGAACCTGCTTATTGATACTTTTAAATACCCCGGAAATGACCCTTAACCTATAACGGACTGATGGTAATGAAACTTTACATACCCGCTGTGATTGTGGTAATAGCTGCAATCCTTGTCCCGGCCGTTGCTGCCGCTGATGACGCTGCACCAATAGGTGGTGACATGGGAACTTACCGGATTCATGGTAATGTGGAATCTGCAAGGGTCTACTTTGACGGAGAATTCAAAGGAAATATTACAAACGGTATTCTCGATGTCCCCGTCTATGTCACGGGGACTCCATATCGCTCGTTTTCCGTCGAAAAAGAGGGATACTTCACCGATTCCGGCCCGATAAATTCTGTTCCTTCAAAAGGATCGGTTGTTAATATCTACGCAACCCTCTCTGCCATACCCCCGATCGAATACGGAACGCTCCATGTCCTGGTAACTCCAACCCTCTCTTCCGTTTCTCTTGACGGCAAATTTGTCGATGTAGTCCCTGTAACCGGGGTCCTCATCATCCGCGATGTGGTTCCCGGAAACCATGTGGTTCAGGTTTCCAAACAGGGGTATGCAGCGGCCACGAACGATGTCTATGTTTCAAAGAACGAGATAAAAAAGGTGCCCATAACCCTGTCAGCAGCAGATAACGGACCCCTGTCCATAACGTCCACACCACCGGGTGCAGAGGTGATCCTTGACGGTCAAACCATTGGGGTAACCCCGCTTACCCTGCCCGATGTAAGTGGAGGGCAGCACAGCATCGTGCTGAAAATGGAAGGATATAACGATTACACGGAAAACATCTCTATCACCGGGGATGGGGCAACAGTAACCGCCATCCTTGTCCCGGCAACAGTCACTGGGGGAAGCAGTATCGGCCTTTCTCCATCCACGCTCATTGTTGCTCTTCTCGGAGCTGTTCTTCTGCTGGGCCTGAAACGGTATCCCCAATAATTTTTTTCCCCAATAACACCTGATACCTGAAGGTGGACAAATTAACATTCCAGGGAGTATGGAGGCAGAAAGATGGTGCTCATTTATGACGTCCGGACCAGGACCACAAATGAAGTCGAAAAAATCAGAAGGAGCGACAAAGAGTGGCGAAGCTTCCTCACCGATGAGTCGTTCCGGGTTGCGCGAAAAGCCGGGACAGAACCAGCTTTTTCCGGTAAATATCATGATTTTCATGGCAGGGGCATCTACCAGTGCGTCTGCTGCGGCACCGATCTCTTCAGTTCTGATACAAAGTTTGAATCGGGGACCGGATGGCCGAGTTTTTATACACCGGTCAATGACCATAACCTGCTCACCCGGGTCGATCAGAGTTACGGGATGATACGAACTGAAGTGCTCTGTGCCCGTTGCGACGCCCACCTTGGTCACGTATTCGACGATGGACCGCCCCCGACGCATAAGCGTTTCTGCATGAACTCGGCATCCCTTCAGTTCCTGCCTGGATGAAATAGCAGAAAAAATTCCTCCACGGTCACTTTTTAACGGCTTTTACTTACAATGGAACAGCGTCTGGATATTCATCGTGCCCCAGGGCTATGAGAAATTAATCTCTGAAATAGTCAAGGTTAAATGATTCCGGTGGCTTTGAAAGAATTATTTTGAGGATGGACTTCCTATGCTAGATATCGATGCGGCCCTGCCTTACTGAAGCACTAACCAACATTCGAGGCGGGCTTACGGGGGTCCTTATTTACCTCGTGATTACCGTTCTTGTGTACTTTGCTGCATTCATGGCTGCGTTGGGCAATGATACGCCTGCGGCCCGGTTCGTTCTTGCGGTTGCAGAGACATATGCCGTGGTAGCTTACCCCTTCTGGGCTGTTCCGATATCATACATCCTCGGAGGCTGTTTTTTATATACCGAGAACCCCAGTGACGAAAATATCAGGAGTGAGTGAGTGGCCATGGGAGACCCACGAATCGTCTCCGCCATCAGGTGTGCCACATATGATAAGGAAGAAGTAATCAATGCAGTCCGGAAAGCTGCGGAGTCACTCGGCGGAATCGAATCATACATAAGCCGGGGCAGCAGGGTGCTTGTCAAGCCAAATCTCCTGCAGGGACTATCTCCTGATCGGTGTGTTACTACCCATCCCGCTGTGGTGGGAGCGGTCTGCACGCTACTTGGGGAACTCGGGTGCAAAGTAGTGATCGCTGACAGTCCGGGCGGTGGAATCCGTTACACCCAGGCAAACCTTCGATCCCTTTACCATGCAGCCGGGTATGATATCATCGCGGAAGATACCGGGGCAGAACTGAACTATGACACCAGTTTCTACGATCACTTCTTCCCTGAAGGACGGTATGCAAAGCGGTTTCCGGTTATCAGTCCTGTAAAGGATTGCGACCATATCCTGGTTGTTTCAAAGGCAAAGACGCATCTGTGGACCCTTTTTTCCGGTGGTGCAAAAAACCTTTTCGGGGTGATACCCGGCCTTGAAAAGCCGATTCATCATGCACGGTTCCGGGATCCTCTCCATTTTGGAGGGATGATTCTCGATCTCAACGAGGCACTCATGCCCTCCCTCCAAATCATGGATGGCATTATTGCGATGGAAGGAGACGGCCCTTCATCGGGCACCCCACGACCTCTCGGTTTGATACTGGCAAGCCCTGACTGGACCGCAATTGATAGTATTGCCTGCAGGATGATCGGGATTCCCCCGCTTGACGTGCCTACCATAAAAGCTGCGATAGATCGGGGGGATATCAGGAGTTATCAGACTGATATTCTCCTTACTGGCGATGCATCCGATTTCCAGGTCACCCGGGGATTCAGGCTGCCTTCCACCTATCGTGGGGAAGGGAAAGGGGTTCAGAAGAATCTTCTCCTCAGTACACTCCACAATCTGGGCAGGCTCTATACGTATTACCCTGTTCTCAACCGATCCCGCTGCGAACAGTGCGGACGTTGCGCCATGATCTGTCCGGTAAAGGCTATCTCATTCCATTCAAAAATCCCGGAGATAAACCGGAAAACCTGTATCAGGTGTTATTGCTGCCATGAGATCTGTCCCGCCGGTGCGATTCAGTTAAAACCCGGACTTGCCCGCTGGATTATTCCAAAGGTGACAGGCCTAATTATGAACGGGAACGATGGGGAAGAATAATCCCGCGTGTGCGGAGAGGATGATGCAAGGAGAGCGATACCGGAAATCCCTTGGCCTTACCGAACTTGTCAGTCTCGGTATTGGCGGGACTATCGGTTCGGGGATTTTCGTAGTACCCGGCATTGCTGCTGGTATTCTTGGCCCTTCTTCGCTCCTAGCATGGATTATTGTTGCCGTATCAGCATCATGCGTCCTTCTTTCTCTCGCATGGCTTGTGCAGAGAGCCGGGTTCCGGGAGTCCTTCTATACCCTTTTTTCACGGGTCTTTGGTGAGCACGTCTCGGCAGCCCTTGTCATTCTTTACCTTGTGTCGGGTATTTTGGGGATATGTACGATTGCCGCCGGGATCGGACAGTATCTTTCATTTTTTGGAATAGGGGGCATCCTATTTCTTGAACTTCTCATCATCGGGGTGTTCTGTGCAATTAATCTGATTGGTATCACCCTTTCAGGAATTACCGAGAACATTCTTACCGCCCTTAAAGTAATCCCGCTCGTTGTAATTGCTGTCCTTCTCCTTCCGGCAATCGAGCTTGAAAACCTTGTTCCTCTCGTACCGCTCACTGCCACAGGTCTCGTTTCAACGGTTCTCATCGTGTACTGGCCATTCACGGGATTTGAGATAAGCGCTATCCCTGTTGAGGAGATGAAAGACCCCCGGACTGTTCCAATGGCACTGGCAATTGTCATGCTGATCGTTTCGGGAATATACCTCCTCCTCAATGTTGCCCTAATCGGGAGTGTTGGGAGCACAGTCCTCGCTGCGTCCCCCGCACCGATTGCCACGGCAGTGGGTTTTGTTTTTTCCCGCTCAGGATCAATCGTTGCTGTGATTGGTATCATCGCAATGCTTTCGGCCCTGAATGCCTACCTTGTCGGGGGGTCACGTGTCCTCCATGGCACTGCAGTAACGCGACATCATTCCTGGCTCGAAGGTCTGAATCCGCGCGGGACACCGACAGTTCCGCTCCTTCTTATTTCCCTTCTCTCTTCAGGGGCGCTCCTCTTTTCAAACAGCTTTGAAAGGCTTGCAGTGCTCTCTGTGCTTGCGACTCTTGTTCCTTATCTGTTTTTCTGCATCGCTGCTTTTATTGTGATCCCGGAAATTCCGAAGCGGATGATTGCTTTTGCAGGTATAGCCAGCAGCGGCGGGCTGCTCCTCCTCTCATTCCTTTTCTGACAGGGAACCTAGATCCCTGAACGGATGAGAGGTATAAGGGGATATCCAGGAACAGTATGAATCCCGAACCCGTACTATCCACCTATTTTTTATATTACTCCTTTCCTCCCTGTAAGAGGAAGGAGGAATTATGAGAGAGAATATTCTGATGGCCGCTGCAATCATCGTTTTTTCGTGTGTCCCGGTTATCCAGCTCATTGGCGGCTTCTAGATAACCCGCTTTTTTTCACGTTAGTTATTTCCCGTCACTTTTTAAAATGAGTATCATCAGCTATGACCTGCACCAGAGAGCAGTTGCTGGAGCGATGGAGAGAGAATCCCCGGATACGGGGGATATTTTCCCGGGCATGGCGTTCATGGAACGCTGCAATCAAACAAAACCGCTGGGTACGGTAGGACCAGAAAAAGGAGAGGGAAACAATAACCGAAAAGGTATGTCCTTTTGACAAAAAACCCTGTATAAAAGAGCGGTGCGCTGTCTACAGGGAAGAGTCCGGCGTATGTGCATTTCTTCTTACCGGAAGGATGGGGGCAGGGCATTCATCCCCGCAAAAAAGCAATACGGAGGACCGGGCCTCAGGCAAGTACAAGGCTCATCTTTTTGAATAAATTTTCCTTATGGAAATTACAAAAAGGTCCGGTGCTGATAGTGACCATGAAGGTGGCTGCTGTGGACCCCAAATTGCGATCTCCTCTCGTGACCAGACATGGCATAACCTTATTACAGAGGCTGACTGATCCATCCTATTGAGGTGAGGGCAATGTGTACCGTTGGTGGACCTGTCGATATGGAGCTACCGCCCGAACGGGTGACAGGAAAGAATTACAAATGCAATGAATGCGGAGAGAGATTCAAGGGGGTAGGAAAACATCCGATGTGTCCTTCCTGCCAGTCCGAGGATGTTGTCGAAGTCTAATCAGTCATATAGTGTTTTTTTAAAATATCATTTTCATCTGACGTAATCTGATATCAACTCGTGATCATTTCTTTCTTATCAGGAGAGTGCCCTTCCCCCGGTTAGCAACATCGCCCCTGAACACCATCATCTGGAAGCGTTGGCCTTCATATTCTCTCTCTTCAATGCCATTGCTTCTGAACGTAGGGAGCATTGCATCAGCATTTCCAAAGATCATGCAGGTTCCTCCCGTCATATTTCCACACGGCCGGTGGCAGTTCCCTCCGATGATCAGGGTTCCGCCCCGCATCTCGACCCCGGTGAGATCTCCGCAATCACCATGGATCCGGACCTCTCCCCCACAAAGGTACTCTGCTGTAAAATCACCGGAATTGCCCATCACCTCAACAGTACCGCCCCGCATGCCCCGTTTTTCACCACGATATCCCGCTGCACAGTAATGGCCTGCATTCCCCTCGCAGCGGATCATTCCCCCTCTCATCTCGCGGCCGAGCCATGCATCAGCATTCCCCCTAATGATAATTTCGCCCGCACTCATGAAATTCCCGCAGTGCATACCAATATCTCCTTCAACCACAATGCGGCCTGCATTCATATACTCCCCCACCCGTTTGAGTGTTCCGGTCTCACCGGCAAGAACGATCTCAACCTGGTCAGGTGAGACCGCGGGTCCTTCAGTGGTGATGTAAAAGATCTCCTCAAGCTTCCGTTCCTTGTTCCCTTCATAGACCCGGATATCATTTTTCCGGAGGAAATTCTGGGGAATTACCGCCTCTGCCTCTATGGGAATGTGAGGGTTTTTCCGTGGTTTTGTCTGGAGAATAACCCTCATAATGCTGCCTCTGTAGTGATACGGACCCCGCGGGGGAGATACAGGTCCTGAACAGGGTAGTTACTCATTCTTACGGTGTAGTACTGCTCAAACTTTTTAACAAATTCAGGATCGGCCGAAAGATTATATTCAGGGGGAACGTTTGCTTTTGTCCAGATCGTGCTGTTTGCACCCTCCACTATAATATCACCGTCTCTTGCAACCACCCGGCCCCTCTTGATGGTATACCGGGTCTTTCCAAATCCCGCCATCACCTGCTGGTAATCAGTCGAAGGATCAAGTAAGCCGGGTTTCAACGGGTAAATCGCGACATCAGCTTCGGCACCCGGAGCGAGATGCCCTTTCCCGATACCGCTAATGCCAAGCGCTTTTGCCTGTGCGGCCCTGGTCATAACCGCAATCTCATACCAGTCAAGTTCCCGGTCGATTGCAGGGAGCGGGGCATAATGCCCGGTTCTCGGATCCAGGAGAGCCATTTCCCTTTCTCTGAACCGCCTGCTCATGAGAAGTGCAATAATTTCCGGATACTTTACAAACGGTGCGCCATTGGGGTTATCAGTTGAGAGCATGCATTGCCATGGGTCTTTCACAAGCAGGGCGAGTTCAAGCCCGATAGCCCACATGACACAGTTCACAAGGCTCTTCCGCGAATAATAGACAGGGATGATACCCGATCCTGTCTCGAGCTCCACATCATGATTGCTCCACTTGTTATGGTGGAGCATGTACAGCTTAAACTCCATCGGGCCGTCGGCAGTCATGGTCGTGGTCCGGCCAAACATGATCTGTCCCATGTCAATGGCCAGCTGGGATTTGTTGTTCACTGCCCGGGCAATATCCTCGGATTTTGAACTGATATCCCTCCACGTTGACCCGCCGTAGGAATGGAACTGGAGATGTGTCAGATAGAGGCTTTGTCGCTTTGCATTGAGGTCGGGGACAAGATCGATTGTATCGAGCGTGGTCTGGTAATTGCCCGGCACCCCGAGACAGTTGCAATGGAGGTGAACCGAATGAGGTAGGTTGAGGATCTCATTTGCCCTGATCATCGTTTCGATCATCTCACCGGGAGTCACTCCGAAATGGGGGACCTGGTCCCGGATACTATGGACATCCTCCCCAAAACCCCATGCCTCTGTCCCCCCTGGGTTGGTCAGCTTGATGGCAAATCCCTTCACCGCAGAGAGGGTCCATGCAACGACCGCGGCCGCACGGTTCACGTCCCTATCCCGCACCGCTTCCATAATCGACCAGTTTCCGTCAAAGAGTGTGTTTGCGAGCATGTCCTGGTGAGGGGTGGCGGTAAACTCTTCATGGGTATGACGGGCTTCGAGTGGCGCCATCGCCCCTTCCAGCACGGTGGTGTATCCCATGGTGCTGTAACGGTAGGAGTTGCCGAAGGTGGTTGGCACGCTGTAGCCGGAGGTGACATGCATCACCCCTTTTCGTGCGGTCCTGCCCGCCCGCATATCCTCGGGGCTCATGTACCGGCCGAAATTGACCTTGGTTCCGCAGACGTGCGAATGGGAGTCGATGCCGCCAGGGAGAGTGAGGCAGTGATCTGCATCGATAACTTCGGCATTTCTCCCGACTTCTTCAACAATTTTCCCGTCGCGGATTGCTATATCCATGATATCCCCTTTTATTCCTGAAAGGGGGTCAATAACATACGCGTTTCTGACCAGTAACTCGCTCATAGCCCTTTTGCCTCCTTCACGAGTGCGTATAAACGCTCCAGTATTTCGGTATCGCTTGGATAGTTACCTTTGAACAGCATTCGGGTCCTGATCGGCACCCCGTCCATCCGGTATGCGGTACCCTCTGCGTCAATACCCGTGACGGCGACAGGGATCTGGATGCGGGAGAGATGAGTAGTCGCATTGGTGTGCGGGTCTATCTGGATTGTCGGGATTTGGGCAAGGTGTTCGGCACACGCCTTTGGAAAGTGTGCCCCGGGATCACTTGCCACTACGAGGCAGGCATCGCATTCCTTCCGGCGGAGCACATCAACACTCGTCGTCTCCCCGGGATTATAAAAGGCAATGCCCCGGGCAAAATCAACAGCATAGGGATACCCGGAAATCCAGGTGAAAACTTCGTTTGATCCATACACATTCCAGTGTCCCCGCATAGGGGAGATCGTATATTTTGTGTGACGGTTCAGCTCTTCGGTCAGCTCAATCGCATTCCTGATGTTTTTATACTTTCCGGGGGACATGGTGAGGCCGAGTCCAAAGAAGATTGCCCCGAATTTTGCAGAGAGGAGGAGGGCTGCTACACGGAAGAGCTGTTCTCTTGATACCCCGGATACCGATAAGGGAATTATTCCCCGCTTTCCCATCACGATCGCCCTTAATGCAGAGAGAACTGCATAATCACCGCCCGGCTGGATCTTGACAAATTCATCGGCGATATTCGCTGACTCAGTCTTCCGGACATCGACAACGATGACCTTCCGGTCCCGGAATGCTTCCTTTAAAAAGAACCCGTCCGCAAAGGTGGTGTACCGGCTCATATGCCTCGGGTGGGCATCAATAGGATTCGTACCCCAGTACACGATCACATCAGCCCTGTTCTTGACCTGCCCGAGCGTACACCCGGGATGACCCACCTCCTGGATAGCCATGATAGAGGGGCCATGGCAGACCGTTGAGGTATTGTCGACCAGTGCACCGAGGAGTTCGGCCAGATGAATTCCGATGCTCTGGGCTTCGCCGTGTGTCCCGCTCCAGCCATAGAGGAGGGGCCGGTCGGCATCGCAGAGGATCTCTGCTGTTTCCCGGATAGCCTCGTTGTAGGATGTCTCTTCCCACCTTTTTCCAGCCCTGCGGATTGGGGACTTCAGGCGATGGTCCCCCATAAACTTCTCGCTTGCGAGAGTACAGCCATTCTCGACACTGACAACCCGTGTTCCCTCTACTTCCACTACAAGATCATCACAGAGACAACCGCAGAAGGGGCATACCACGTCCTCAATCTTCATACTGTATCCCTCCGCATTGCTCCATGAGTGCCGCCACCGTTACCAGCGGTTCAGTGGTAGGGGTGATTTGCACGATCATTCCCTTGAAATCAGGCATCCCTGTGCAGTGGGTTTCAGGGCTGACGAGGTGATTTGCATATGGCCCCAGGCAGACAAAAACCTCGCCCTGTGAGATCCAAAGTGCAGGGTAGACTTTCATAACAACGACCCCATAATCACTTTCCACCCTCACATGGGATTCCTCTTCTATCTCCAAATCCATCATGTCCACCGGGTGCATATGCAGGGATGTGGCCTCCTGCCGGTATGCAGTTGAGTTCTTCCGCTCTACATACGAGCCCTGCTTGATGGTCCGGCCGGTATTGAGAAGAAATTTCATACCTCTTCCTCCTGCCCGTGAACCGCTTCAAGAAGCCGGGAAACACGAATCGCTTCGTTCGGGCAATGGTTTTCACAGGTCTTGCAGCCAGTGCACTTCTCAACGTGCAGAACATGACACTTTCCCTCACTCACCTTCAGCAGGAGCTCATCAGTAGAAGCGCGGCCCCCATGGGACATCTGGGCATCGATCAACTTGTTTACGGGACAGGCAACGGCACAGTTCCCGCATCCCATGCAGAGATCGGTATTCACATCAATGCGGAATGAGAAGGAGAGCCGTGTGTTGTCATAGAACATTGATTCAAGGATCCGGCCGCTTGTAAGCACCCCGTTCGGGCAGGCTTCAACACAGAGGCCGCAACGGATACAGTGCCCCATGTGGATTCGTGGCTGCCACCCTCCGGGTGTCCGGATGACATCGATAGCCCCTGGAGCGGGGCAGGCCATCATGCAGAACAGGGCATGGGTGCAGGTTTTACCGGTTAGCTCCGGAAATCCCCGGAAGTAGGGGGGAGTGAGCAGCGGCGCTGTTTTTACGAAAAAGAATTTTCGCAGCCATTCCAGCCTGGTTACCTCCTGAATGTAGGGGATAATCGGAAAAGCCATATCACCGCTCCGTGCAGGCAATGCACGGGTCTGCACTCACAAAAGTCGATGGCACATCCGCAAGTGAGGAGACCCCTTTCAACATATAGTGACAGCACGCCTCGATGTTCATGATGGAGGGGGTCTGAATCGAGATATCAACAACCCTCCCTGCCGCGTCGGTCTTTATAAAATAGGAGAGCTCCCCGCGGGGAGCCTCCCCTGAATATGCGATCTCGCCTGCACCAGGGATACCCCCGCCACGGATTGGACCTTCCGGGAGCGTGTCAAGGCATTTCCGGATGATACTGATGCTCTCAAGTACTTCCTGGAACCGGACCATAATCCTCGCATAATTATCCCCTTCAGTGCGTGAGACAGGAGAAAAACCGAGTTTCTTATAGGTGGGATGGTGTATACGCCGATCAGTTTCAGGCATCCCGCTTGCCCGTGCGGTCGGACCGACCGCATGTGCCTCAAGGGCGGCTCCCCTAGAAAGCACCCCTATCTCCCTGCTCCTGAGTGCGATGAGCGGGCCGCCCTCAAACATGTGCATATAGCGTGTGACCTCCTCCTCAATAACCGCAAGGTTTGCCCTAAGATGGAGAACATCTTCGGAGCGGAGATCGAACCTGACTCCGCCGGGAACGATATAAGCGCAAGTGACCCGGGCTCCGGTTATCCTCTCGAGCTCGTCCATGACATGCTCCCGCACATCCAGCAGGTACATTGCGAGCGTTTCATGCTCGATAGTATAACAATACGAGAAGTTTGCCAGGATATGGCTCTGCATCCGATCAAGCTCATTAACAATGACACGGAGCAGGGCAGCGCGTTCTGGCACGGCGATTGTGCTCATCTGTTCAAGGGCCTCGATAAAAACCATATTGTGAATTACTGAACAGATCCCGCAGACCCGTTCAGCAAGAAACATCACTTCCTGCCATGGCCTTCCCCGCATGATCCGTTCAATTCCCTTTTTCATATAACCGAGTTCCACTTCCGCAGAAATGACAAACTCGCCTTTTGTTTCGCACTTGACCCGTGCCGGCTCCTTGAAGCAGGGGTGTATCGGCCCGATAGGAACCGAGACGTCAACCGTTCGCTTCATCGTTTTGCAACCTCGTAATCTTTGAACACCAGGGGAGCGACCGAGAGGACCGCGGCAAGAATCTCCGTCGGCCTTGGGGGACAGCCCGGTACTTCAGCTGCGATCGGGATATGTTTTGAAACAGGTGGGTCGACGAGAGTATGCGGCCGGTTGAACAGGCAGCCGGAGATTGGGCAGTTCCCAACCGCAATTGCCACCTTGGGGTCAGGGATCTTTTCCCAGAGCGTGTGGAGTTTCTCCTCCCAACCGGGAGTATATGCACCAATCACGAGCAGGATATCAGCCTCCCTGGGATTATTATGCACATAAATGCCGTACTGTTCGATATCATACCGGGGGGAGAGACATGCAAGCACCTCAATATCACAGCCATTGCAGGACCCGACATCCACGTAGGCCACATGGATGGACTTTGAACGGACCAGGTTTTTCACTGATTGGAGGATACTCATTGAAGTATCACGCCCCGAATCATTTTCCGCCCTGCGACAACGGCTTCATGTTCAGATGTCCCTTCCCGGATCAGGGTCTGCACCTGCTCTGTTATCTTACCCATCTCGCTGCTGCTTATAAGCGGAATGGCGCGGGTATAGAGGCCTGCACCCAGATCTTTCTCAACGGGATTTTCAGTCTTCCTTGAGTTTTTTCCCTGGTCATACCGGGCAGGCAGGTTCTCAAGGAGCATCATATCGAACCGGTCCATCATCAGCTTTCGGAGCCTGATCTGGGGAATATCCAGTTCTGCCGCTATCTCCCTGATCATCCTGTCATGCCTGGTACTGGTGAGTATTGCATACTTCATTGCCGAGAGGTCCTTTTCATACATAAACGCGGTCATAGGACACCCGAAAATTTCAGGATTCCATAAATCACGAAGAGGAAGATAGCAGACCAGAGCATGATGATCTCCCACTTATGAACGCCCTCATGACTGCCATACCAGTAGATGCCTGCTGCGATCATGATGACACTGCCTGCAGCGAGCGCTCCTGTTGCAACTGATGGTCTCTGGATAACCTGAATTGCGAGTATTATCAGGTAAGTGATACCCGCTCCAAGAAGAATCTCCCTGATCATGCAATCACCCCGAGAACTGCTGCATACCCGAGCATGACCCCTGTTATCAGCATCTGCACGGTCACGCTGTCAAACGGAGAGAGCATAGGGGAAAATGCACATGCAAAGGAGAGAGATACGGTGAGGAGAATCATACCCGCTAACATCCACCAGATCGGAATTCCTCCGATGAATACCGTAATAAACATGAACATCAGGACATATGTCTTCAGTCCGTTACATATCTCAAGGCCTGCCCTCCATACTCCGAAATGTTCGGTCTTGTACCCGCTGACGAGCTCTTTGCTTTCGACGATGGAAAAGGGTCCGAAGGGCATTTTTGAGAGAATAACGATATACATCGCGATAGCGGCGAGCGGAACGATAAACAGGAGGGGGCCGTGGATCGCCTGGTATTGGACAATTGATGAGATTTCGAGTGACTGGGTGTACAATGCCACAACTGCAACACTGACAAAGAGCGGTATCTCTGATGCGGCTGATATCACCGATCTCACTCCACCGAATTTTCCATAGGGTGACCCTGATGAGAGTCCAAACCCATGCTCAACAATTTTGTGGAGCATATATATCCCAAAGATGATCAGGATACTCCCCCCCGCAAGCAACACAAAAAGGGCTGCGCTCCAGATTCCGATCGCAACGAGTACCACGCCGACAAACAGGATATTGCTCGCAGTAGCAGGGATCCAGGTGCTCTTGAATGAGAATTTCAGCATGTGAAGGATCTCCTGCCACACAGGGGGTCCGGGACGACGCTGGATCCTTGCGATCACCTTCCGGTGAATTCCAAGCAGGAGGAGGCCGAATACAACCGCAAAGAGAAGATAACCTATCATATCAGTATCCTATGAAGGGAATATCCTCCCCGTGTTCACGCGCCATCCACCAGAGGAACAAACATATCACACAGATCGGAAAACATACCACGATAATCGCCTCATATCCCACGAGCGGGAGGGTCCCATTCTGCCAGAGCACGAACCCGATCACCAGGAGTGCTCCTGTGATAAGCGCCAACGCCCGAAGCATGTCCTTTTTTTTCGTCATCATATCACCAGCACGACTTCAATCACCCGCAGGAAAATCAGGAGTGATGAAAGGGAGCACATGATCACATACGGTGCACCCGGAGCCCTGAACATCTCCGCCTTGGCTGCATAGAAAGGAGCCATTCCTTCGCCCATCACTCCAAGCACGAGGAGTGCTTTCACCACAAGAGGTACAGCAGGGGTTGCACTGCTCCAGAGTTCTACCATCGATAGTGTCCCGGTTGTTGCTGCGATAAGGGCTGCGGCTCCGAAAAGGGGGACGGTTGCGGAAAGAGCAACGATCCCGTACTGGTATGCAGCATTCTGGACGTGACGGTTTTTCACCGCTGCCACAATTCCCACATTGCATATCCCGACAAGTGAAATAAAAAGGGTGAAATTGAAGATGTCTCCCGTCAGCATCGCACCCATGGACGCAAATCCGCAGGCAATTGCCATGAACCTGCGGAACCTCAGCTCCTGAAGGGATGTTTCCTTGGCGTAATATGCATCCCCTCCAAAGGCGATATCCACCTGCCGCTCCGGTTTTGCCATCACTGCAAACATGGTAAATACGAGCGCCAGGAGAAACAGCGAGACAGTATAGGGGCTGAAATATACCAGTTCGTCGCCAAACTCAAGGATATAATAAGGTATACCCCCAAGGCTACTCATTTCCATCACCCCAGATTGTTGCTGATAGGGAGAGTTTAACCATAACTTTCAAGAGGATGCCGATTGCCGCCAAAAAGAGGGCAAACATCCAGTATTCCGGTATGAACATGAAGACAAAGAATGCGAAGATCCATGTTGCCCACGATATCCCGCTTGCCATCTCCAGAAGTTCGAAGTGTTCCCGGTGACCTCTCGCCATAAAGTAAAAGACCACCCCGAGTCCGGCCACGCCACCGCCAGTAAAACCTGATAGCACAACCCCATAACAGATAAGCAGAACAGAGATGATAAGTGGTGCGTCCGCTTGTATCACCTCGATATTCAGCCCTTGGACCACCTTATCCCTAAATCCTTCCTTTATAACATAGATCTGTGAAAGGGCAAGAAGCTCGGCGATCCCGACCACCAGCCCAGGGAGTATCAGGGCCTCTGCAAGATCGGTACCAAGCAGGGCGATGATCCCGAGAGATGAAACCTCCACGAGGTCAAGAAGGAGGAGGCGGTGGAGATCATCCTTCTCAACAACAAGGGCAAAAAAGGCGATAACCGCGGCGATAAAAACCAGCAGCACCCCGATCGAGAATTCCTGCCACATTGTTCATCCCTTCCTATACAGATACGAGGCGATCGCAAAAGCTATGAACAGAATGGTCGTTTCCACCACCGTGTCAAGGCCCCTGGTATTGTAAAGGATTTCATCGAGAATTCCGCCGGGATGAGCGACAATGGTCGTGCCGAGATACAGCGTCGTATTAGCCAGATACCATGAGAACGGGGTGAGATATGATGTGACGTACCCTGCCGTGGGAGAGTTCTCCGGGTACTGGTCATTTATGGTTACCTGGGTGAAGGGAGGCCCCCCCCTCTCATACGGATTGAGAGGGCTTGCAGGGTCTATCGTCTTTGGATAGAGCTGCTCCTCGTAATAAGGGAGGGGGAGGGAAAAGATTGCAACCACAAACAGGACGGACACTGCTCCCGCAAAGAGCGGCATAATCATCTCATAATTCGAGATAATCCGGGAGATTCTCTGGATGATCATGTCCCCTCCCGTTTCTGGATTACCCTGACATAGATGAAGGTCGACAGGGCTGACACCCCCCCGAAGGTAAGGAGGGCAAGGGCCTCGTTGTAGGAGAGCATCACGAGCAGGAGACCCCAGGCTGGTATCTCGAGGTTGATCAGCTGAACAAGGTAGGTTTTCGGCCGGGGAAATGCAGAGGCTACAGTCCCGATGAGTATCAGTACCAATCCAAGAACAAATTCAGGGCTCATCCGCCCTCCTCCGGATCGCCATCAATATGAATATCGTCGAAAGGGGGGCAATCAATGCGGTCGCCGTTAGAACATCCAGAAGACCTCTGTCAGCAAGGAACGGCATTATCCCGGCCACAATGATCCCGAGCGAGATCAGCTTGTCAAAAAGGTCCCGGGAGATGATTGTGGCTATCCCCCCAAGAATAACCATTGCCCCGAATACGATCATGAGAAATTCATTCATTCTTGGGGCCTCCGGCATACTTGCTCGCAATGGCATTTGACTCGAGGGTAGATCCGACAAAATATGCAGCCGCGGCAACGATAGCGAGTGGATGGGGAATTAGGAGGATAATTGAGCCTGATATTGCAAACGAGACAACATTAAGGAACGGCAACTTTCTCATCGTGTCCTTTTCGAGCACGACCCGGACTGCCGCATAGAGAGCAATGATCCCGCAGAGGGCAAGGGCGATATCAGGCCAGTTCATCCCTGCCTCCACCTCCAGAGTGTGGAGAGGAGGCGGCTTGAATGGACATGCGAGATGCCCTGTATCGTGAGAATCGCGATAACCATCCCTACGATGAATTCGGCAGCTGAGAATCCGATGAGAGTAAACCCATATACGATGAAAGTTGCCGTAATACATCCCGTAGTCCCGGCATACCCTGGATCATAACAGATCCGGTTTCCGACATAAACAAGGAGTGCTGCAAAGAGCCCGCCCGGAATCCCTGCAGCATAGACTCCGCAGGAGGCGAGCAGGGTTCCTGCCGATGCATCAGGGGATGAGACAATGTTCCCCATCATGTATCCCCCGTGGAGAGCCCCCCCTCCTTCCTCAATGTGCCGGCCGATTTCCGTGGCCCCGCTGACACCTCCCCGTTCGGGGAGTTTGAAGAAAACGTCGATTGTGACGAAATTTACCCAGCTCACCATCGCGGCGATCAGAATATGCAGAGGGTCTGCCGGCATCTTCTAATCTCCAGTGTAGACAGGTACCGGCGTTTTCTCAATAAAGGTTTGCATTTTACAAAAGAAGGGCTTTTTAACGGCATTAATGTGGTGAACATAACAAAGAGGAGATCTTACCTTCCTCACCTTGCTTCAAACCCGCGGACTATTCCCATGACAAGGATGAGCACCGGGACAATTTCAAGCCGGCCAATCCACATCACGAGAATAAAAAGCCATTTTACCGTCATTGGGCTTGCCGCAGTAATGTAACCCAGACCAAGCCCGACATTGCTTGCTGCTGACACCAGCTCAAAGACAACCTGGTGCACACCAAAATCTGTGGGAGCAAGGTGCAGTGCGAGGATAGTTGCTACAAAAATGGTAAGAACATACAGGATGATGATCAGCATATTCTTTGAAAGCTCCACTTCGGAGATACGTGTCGGGATATTCCGTCCTTCGTGCTTGAAGGGAACAATCACATTCCTGCGGACAAAGAGCCGTTTGAACCACCAGACCAGTCCCTCGTATCCGAGTATTACCCTGTTGGTTTTTATTCCCCCCGACGTGCTCCCTGCTGCACCCCCTATCATCATGAGCAGCGTTATGACAATAAGGGGCAGAGCGATCCACTGGAGCGTCGAATTCTGGAGTCCGGTACAGGTATACCCCGAGATTGTACAGAATGTTCCGACCCTGATCGCATCCGAAATCGGGAGGCTGTTGAAGAGGAACAGGTTGAATGAGACAATAAGAGATCCAATAAGGGCGAGAGCAAGGATCAGACGCACCACCGAATCCTTGAAAAACATCCTGAATTTACCCCGGTAGATGAGGAAATACAGTTTGAAAGGGAGTGCCCCGGCAAGCATGACTGGGATCAGCAACCCTTCAAGCACCGGGTTATTGTAATAGAACATTCCCGCATCGTGAGGGGCAAATCCCCCCGTTGCAAGCGAAACCATCACCAGGTTCATCGCATCCCAGAGTGGAATTCCGGAAAAAAGGACCATCCCTGTAAAAACAACGGTGAGGAACAGGTAGATAGCCCACATCCTTCTGCCGGTAGAGACGACACTTGGCATCAGCTCTTCTGAACGACCTTCCGATCGATAAAGCTGAATCTGGGTAAGACCGGAACGGGAAAGCATTGCAATACCAAAAGCAATCACTCCGATACCTCCTACCCACTGCATAAAAGACCGCCAGAATATCAGGGTCATTGGCATGGTATCAAGAGACGTCATCATGGTATAACCTGTCCCGGTCCAGCCTGACATGGCTTCGAAGATGCTGTCGGTCCATGACAAATCCAGGGCAAGCACGAAAGGAACTGCACCAACAAAGGCAATGGCAAGCCATGTGAGGGCGACTGCTACCAGTGCTACAGAAAGTGAGGGAGTATATGCTTTTTTTGGTACTCTGGAGATGACTAACCCGGATGTTATAAAGATGAATGGGACCGCTCCCATCGGGATAATCATATCCCATTCCTGGTAAATGATGAGAACGATGAAGGGGACAAGGGTAATCAGCGCAAGGAACTCAAAGATAAGCCCCATATCATGTGCGATAATCGCCAGGTGCCCGAGGCGCTTCATTGAAAGAAAGAGTGTGCATCCATTCAATATCTTTATTCTTACAGGAAATGCTGAACGGATATGGTATTATCTCATTGTACTCCATCAAGAGGAGTTGGAAAAAAGCCCGATTCCTGTAAAGGCGGACTCTTTAACGAATACTATTGTGCGAATCCTCTTTGAAGGGATACTAAAGTGAAGGGGTTTAGGAGGTTTTGCCATTGAATGATTTGATGCCGTTGCAGATCCGGCACCGCGTACAACCCTTCACCCTTACGCTTCTCTAAAAAGCAGAAAAGGGTACCATATATGATCGAATAAAGGCCCGTTACCGGGTATGCTCTGGTCATGCCAGACGTCCTCATTGCTCAGTGTGCCAAGCAGATTCGCTCGTAGGAGGGAATAATCACCCTTGAATAACCGCCGGCTGCAAGGTGGCGAAGAGCCGCGATGTTTTTCAAGCCCCTTTTGGGGTGTGATCCTTCTGCCTGTCATTTTTTATCCGGTATTCAGGGACGTTTGAACATGCCATACCTTGCTGGTGCTGTAGACAAGGTATTAAACCCGGTACTGCACAGCTCCCAGGCCCTCATATATGGCATATCCCTATTAAATCTCCTTGTTTATAATATTTGCGCAAAATAATAATTCTGCGATAACAATGTCCGCAACGCTCGGGATAACGATAAATTCGTTGATCCGGGCTGAAAATGATGAGAACAGCCCACGCAAAAACATGGGTAGAACGAGAAATATGCGCAAAACCGTGTGGTGGTGTTGAAAGAGCAGATAAACACATTAATACTCGCTTAAACCACCTGTCATTCACCCCCCCCCGTTCATCATAGCTAATAAGAGATCAGAAAGAAAAGTACTTTGTCTGCCAGCGCGAGGGTTGCCGAGCCAGGTCAAAGGCGACGGATTTAGGGTCCGTTCTCGCAGGAGTCCGCCGGTTCGAATCCGGCCCCTCGCATAACAGCCCGATAAGCTAAAAATTCAAGGATTTTTTCGCTAAATTCAAAGAATAGTTCGAATATGTGCAGGTTGTCCAATGCAGTACTTGTTATACCCTCACAGCATGTATCATTACACAGTTTTCACATAACTGTTTGAGTAAACATCATGTATAAATCAAATTATGGAAGCCCGAGAAACACCGGGCCCCGCGAAATGACAAAAGTAGTGTGTTCAGATTGTGGAAAGGATTGCGAAGTTCCGTTTAAGCCCACTGAGGGAAGACCGGTTTATTGCCAGGACTGCCTGCCAAAACACAGACAGCCACGGTATTAATTTTTTTAAAGTTTTTCAATTAATTATCACACACTTTTCAGGGTTCTCCCTTCAGTCAGGGAACCCGTACTCTACCGATATATCTGCATCGCGTCAAGATATCAGGTATTATCTTTTACCAGGTGCCTCCCGGAAAAATCCGATAAATGCATCTGTCTCTGCCTGAAAGAATCGGCGAGGAGGGTACTTTCCCGGATAAAACGGGATACAGGAAGCTCGAATTTTTGTGAGACATGGTTCAGGGCAGAAGTGAGATCTTCAAAAACAGAGGGGGGTTGCAGCATGGCATGACGTACGTTTTCCCTCACATTGAAGACCCCCATGGGGATATACCCTTTATATGCCTCTCGAAGAATTATCACACCCGCCTGTTTTCCCATCCTGCTGAGTGCTTCGAGAACAGCCATTTTACTGGAATAATAACAGCCGCCAACACAGGAATACTCCTTTTTTCCCCTGTTCACTTCATAATCTGAGAAGATAAGCTCCTCATCGCAGGTAACGTGAAGGAACGCTTCCATCCATTCGAATTTCCACGGAACAGGCATAAGAATAACGGCATAATTATTATAGAGGCTTGAAAACGCATGCACCCGGAAGGAATCAACCATTCCACATCGACGTACTTTTGAGAGGAAGCTGTTCGCAAGTGTAATATCGCAGGCGGTGATTGCCCATCTGGTCGGCACGAGCCTCCTATGTTTTTTCCTGCCCATAGTCCCCGCGGACAATACCTTTTGCACAACAGAGAAAGGGAATCCTTCTGCATTGAGATGAATGATGGCATCCGTTGCCGTGAGATCTGTATCGTAATAGACCTTCTCAAGGCTGGTCTCCCAACGGGCAGACCCGGTTTCGAAACGGTCAAGATAGCCACTCGGACCAAAAGGGGTATGCTCCTCACCTGTAAAGCCTCCCTGCGGAGGATCGGAAAAAACCGCTTCACTCTCAAGCGATGTCGATGAAAGGGCAATATCCCTGAGCTGCTCCGCGAACCGGCCGGAAAGATCCCTTACATCCAGGAGACGCTTTCCCCTTACAAGGCTCATCCTGTACCTGATAATCTCATTTTGCGAGAGTTCTCCAGGAATCCAGGATTCCGGGGTATCCATGATCCTTGTATCACCGTGAGACGGGCATATCATCGGACCTGCAAACACCTTGGGGTAATTCCAACTCCCGACAAAAACCGAAGGAGGAGAGGTTCCCTCAAGGGTCTTTCCTATCCTGACGGATGGCATGGGTTGCACCGTGGTAAGTTTTTTCAGATACGCTCCTTTCCCACCATGCATCTGTCACAAGGAGAGAGATATTCTTCCTAAAAGGTAGCGTGTGCAGGGAGAAAGTGAGTAAAGACCAAAAAAGGTCTGATTTTCTGCAGGGAAATAGAGTTAAATTCCCCGTGCTTCCCTTTTAAGTTCCACAATTCCACTGGTTTTCCAGATCCATGCACATAGTATTCCAAAAAGAGGGTATCCGATCAGTCCATTAAGGAAGCTGGAGAGATAGAACCCGGGCGGGTAATACATTGAAGCGTAAATCACAAACTGGTTCGGGATCGTGACAAGAATGATGAGAAGCATTCCAAAGAGCAATCCTCTTCTTCCAACACCCCCTTTCAGTGCCGGGTCGAGGAAATTAAAGAGGATTGACGCGGCGAATGCAATGACGAACGGATAAAGGAAAAAGAGAATTGATACAGGATCATCTGCCGGTCTCATCCCGGGGATGTCAAAGATATTGTAGGGAAGGAAGACATTTGCCACGGTACCGGAAAGGATCATGGTTACGAGGAGGAGAAAACCCCCTGCGATAGCTGCCGTAAGGATTTTTTTTGCCTGCATACACTCACCTGGGAATATAGTCCCGTTTCACTATCCCTTGCAATTGTTATACAAATAAGTTACTTGATTACTTTCTTGATCTTACTCACATGTCCTTGCCAAGGGACTGAAAGCCATGAGCACTACGGGTATGTTCAGCGATCTTCTTCTCCAGGTCCGCTTCGTTCAGAGCGGTTGCAGTGAAACTATAGTCCCTACCGATATCCTAACATCCTGAATGATCGTATGCCTTCAAAGCAACTGTTCAATACTTATCATAAATCTTCCTCACAATGACTTTGCTAAGGGAAGCTACAGAAGATATTGCACTACTGATTAACAGGGAACCTCGGTCAAATGATTATCAAAAGGGGAGATCCTCCTATCATGGGTTCGACCCGGCGTTCATTTATTTAACAGGCTGGAACGGCCTGGTCCCTGACGTTTCAAAGCCTAGAAAAACCATATGTGTTCATGAGATACCCATACTTTCATGGATCTCTATCTCCTCAGGCATGGAAAATCTGAAAAGACGGTTCCCGCGGGAGGCAGTGATAATGAACGTGCACTAACCGGGCGCGGCAAATCCGATATGCGGGAAGTAGCAGCATGGATTCGCTCTCAGGGGTGCGTAATTGACTGCATTGTTACAAGCCCGCTCACCCGGGCAAGGGAAACTGCCGCAATCATCGCTGAAGTATATCCTGCTGCAAGAGGCCCGGAACTATGGGAAGAGCTTTCACCAGGTGCTGAACTTGATCGGCTCCTGTCCCGGATCCGGGAGCAGCACACAAGTACATCCCTGCTTCTTATCGGGCATGAGCCTTCGATGAGTGCCTGTATTGGCCGGATCATCTCAGGGTCCCGAAATGTCCACATTGTGCTGAAGAAAGGTGGCCTGGCGAAAATTGTGAATTTTATCCCGTCAGAAAATTCTTCCGGGGACCTGACATGGCTGCTCACCCCGCGCCATATGCGAAAAAGTGTCTGAAAAACAGGTCCCAACTTAGCGGGCATCGAGAGGCATACGGCCAGGCAGCTCTATTAGTTCGAATCTGCAGAGATTATTCCCCATTGCATAACAGTGGGTCTCGATCGCTTTCAATCGCTGTTCGTAATGAAGGGAGAATAGGGCGGACAGGAGCCCGGATTCAAAAGCACATGCAGGTTTTCCTTGTATAGGGAGGTCGATGCATTCAAAACAGTCCCGGATATTCAATGTCAGGGGAGTTACCCTTTCCAGCTCCACTTTCCCCAATCCATTTTTCTCCCACAGTTTCCCTATCCGGTTCACCATACTCTCGATATCATGACCCTCCACACAGGGATACAGGCTTTTTCCTGCTTTCAATCCGGCGAGGTTGAGTACAGGATCGATGGTGATCCCCTGGTCCATAAGATTAAGGCGTATTGTGGAGAGAATGAAACGATAGAGTGTTGCAGGATTCCCATCACAGGGGATATCTTTTCTGACATACCGGTCAAGGTCAAACCAGCCCCGTTCCCCGGAATCAGCGCTCCCAAGGAAGAACGAATGCAGATAAAAAATTTTTTTACGACCGTCCACGGGATCAGATCTGGCCCCAACAATACCTGCTTCTGCAAGATCCTTAAGGTGGACAGAGACCGTTGACTTTGCACGACCGGAATTTTCCACAAGTTCATCAAATGCCATCTCATTCCCGGAAAGCATCTCAAGGATCTTCACCTTCACCGGACTTCCTACCGCACTTATACCATTCGAGGTTGAATAGAGGCCGACATACGGAAACCTCTCCGGGATTAGGAAGTCAGGATCTGCCATTACAGGTTCTTCCATAATTCCTGTACATCAAAAAGTATATATTAGTTTAGTTCGTATAACATTGAACGTTCGTATACCTTAAAACATTTAAACAGGGGATGGCACCTTCACTCCCCCTCACGATTGTGCTCCGGTCTGCACATGATGATTTCCCTCCGGTGCCTTCCCTTGCAAACATGAGGTGTAAATCTGATGACGAAAACAGTAACCGATGTGATCTGTCCCTTCTGCGGGACCCTGTGCGATGATCTTGAGGTTGAGGTCTCTGATGATGGCAAGACGATCGTTGACGTATACAACGCCTGTGCGATCGGAGCAGAGAAGTTCATGCACGCCCAGGCCAAGGACCGGGTAAAACGGCCGAGGATGCAGCAACCGGACGGCAGCTACAAGGAAGTCACATATGACGAGGCTGTTGAGTACACCGCCCAGATGTTTGCGAAAGCGAAGAAACCGCTGATGTATGGCTGGAGTTCGACGAGTTGCGAAGCACAGAGTGTCGGGCACGAGATTGCCGAGAAGGCGGGCGCGATCGTAGATAATACTGCGACCGTCTGCCACGGCACGACATTAATTGCCGTGCAGGACGTTGGGATCCCGAGTTGCACGCTTGGCGAAGTGAAGAACCGTGCGGACCGTATCCTGTTCTGGGGGTGCAACCCGACGCACGCCCACCCGCGGCACCAGTCGAGA
>JAJFVA010000011.1 GCA_021371995.1 Methanoregulaceae archaeon
GGACAGCCCGAATTTACGGGCACTCGGGGTTCCCTTATCACGATTTCTCGCATTGTAAAGTTTTCGCGCCTGCTGCGCCCCGTAGGGCCTGGATTCGTGTCTCAGAATCCATCTCCGGGCTCTTGCTCCCACAACCCGTACCGATCAAAGGCTTGTTGGGCCGTTACCCCAACAACAACCTAATCGGCCGCAGACCCATCCTGAGGCGGCGGACCTTTGAACTAGGGGGCATTCCAGCCTCCCTAATCTATGGGGTATTATCCCCAGTTTTCCGGGGTTATCCCCCTCCTCAGGGTAGGTTGTCCACGTGTTACTGAGCAGTGCGCCGAGGTCTTGCACCTCTCGACTCGCATGGCTTAATCGAACCCCGATAGCAGTGGCCTCTGGCAGGATCAACCAGAATTTAAAGATAAAGCACACTATACTGAAATTTCGAGGAATTAGCGGTTATCAAACAAATTTCCGCATTGCCAGTACCAACGTCAGAACCAAGGCCGGCGGCGCCGGCGTATTTGGCTCTCCATCACAGAGGGTATTATCATACGCATTTTCGGTATATAACCATTGCGACTTTGCACATGCAAAGCGTTCTGGTCATGGGGATTCCATTCATGAGAATCCGATCGCTCTGGGGCAGTCACAAGGCCACTGTGAGCCGGCCTTCATAGACCCTTCCAGCGTATCAGAACCGGATATTATCTCGCAGCAGGATCCGGTTCATCATCGTAATTTGAGGATATACATGTTGTTGTTGATGCTATATGAACCTTGTTCCCCCCATCCTCACGAAGGGTCAAAGTTCGCGTCATGCAACCCGGAATGCCGGCAGGATTGCCGTAATTCCAGTGCATTGGAACCATATCATGTAATCATGGCTGATATAAAAACAGTTCGGACCATTCGGGCAGATTGCACACAAATCCCGTCCGTCCGGGCAGGATCTCTTTTGGAATTCCCCTCCGGGACTATGGATCCGCGCATGGATTCTCGCACAGAAGAACGCCATTTACGTCGAAGAGCTGCCCGTTCAGGGCACCACGTCACTCTGCGCGGCATGCACTGACCATGATCTCGCCGAAGAACTCTTCCTGCCACAATGTGAGCTTTCCCTCCGACATCAGGAACAGCAGGGGGATGTACACTTCATAGATTCTTTTACCGAGGAGCGCGGCCAGTTCGTGCAGGGTCACCACCCCTTCAGCGGTGATCGTCTCCTCGCACTGGCAGAGCACCGCCATCGCTGCCTCCTGGTATCCCTCCTCATGCGCGATCCCGACCACCTCCTCGACGTCGATCATGTCCATCGAAAACGGGGAGTGGAACCGCTGTCGCCGCCGCTGCTCCTTCTCCGCGTTCTTCAGCTCAAGGATCAGCTCAAACAGGGTGACCGGCCGTTTCCGGAGGTTTTTGCGGTCCAGTCTCCGTCGGATCTCCCTCTCGAGCTGCTCGATCGGCCCGCCCCCTCCCTCCGGAAAGCCATCCTCAGTAGCAAAACCTTCATCCTCCTCAGGGAGCTCCTCATCCTCCTCATCCTCCGACAGGTCAAGATACTCGGATTTCATACGGAGGAGAAGGGCGGCATAAAAGAGGGTACGGCCCGAGATGCGGAGATCGAGCTCCTTTCTCCGTTCAAGTTCCGAGAGGAACCGGTCGGTCACCTCGACGATATCGATATTCCAGGGATCGATCTCGCCTCTCTCGGCCATCTGGACCAGGATCTCGACCGGCTCTTCAGACATCTGCCCTGACCCCGGTGACAAACGAGCTCTTGTCAGGGAGAAGCGTCACCCCGAGGATCCGGTCAGCTCCCTCGATCATGGGTTTCCTGAGCGAGACCGTGATGAACTGCGACGTTGCCGAGAGTTCCCGGATCATCGCGCTGATCCGCTCAACGTTGGCACCGTCAAGCGACATGTCAACTTCGTCAAACGCATAGAACGGTGCCGGGATATACTGCTGAATCGAGAAGATGAAGGCAAGGGTCGTAAGCGACTTTTCACCACCGGAAAGGGCCGAGAGGAGATGGACCGGCTTGTCCCGTGGCTGAACGGCAAACGAGAGACCCCCTGAAAACGGATCCTCCTCGTTTTCAAGGATAAGGTGGCCGCTCCCGCTCGTGAGCCGGGCAAAGATATCGCGGAAATTGGCATCAATAGCCTTGAATGCATCCATGAACGCCTCGTACTTCATCGTCTCGAACCGCTCGATCCGTTCGAGCAGCGTGGTTCTCTCGCGGGAGAGGATCTCCTTCTTCTCTTTCCGCTCCGATGCTCTCTGCTCAACCCGATCGTACTCCTCAATCGCAAGCATGTTCACGGCGCCGATCTTCCTCATGGCGGCGGATGCCTCGGCGATCCCGTCCTCGATCTCCTTCAGGCTGAGATCAGTGGTGGTATCCCCTACCTCCGAACGAAGCTGATCGATCTCCCCGGACAGAACGTCCTTGCGCGAGACGAGTGCCTCCAGCTGGACGCGGATCCGTTCCCTGGCGAGATCAAACTCGAGGATCTTCTTCTCCGACTCCCGGATGGCATCCGACACCTGGCTGTGGCGGGCACGGAGCGTCTCGAGTTCTCCCGAGAACTCTTTCTGCCGCTCCTCGATCCCCCGGATCACTTCCTTCCCGGACTCGATCTGTTCCTTTGCTGCCGCGGTATCCGCATCGATCTGCTGGTTTGCCCGGGTAATCCGATCGGCCTCGGCCTTCAGCTCCTCGACCCGGGCAGAGAAATGCTGCCGTTCCCGGGAGAGATCGTTGATGTCCGCCTCCTTGTTCCGGAGCCGCCGCTCGATATCCTCGAACTCACGTTTCTTCTTCTCGAACTGGTCGGTGAGTGCCGGAATGTCCGTATCATCCAGCCGTTTCTTGAGCTGCTCCATCCTCTTTGAGAGCTGGGCAATCTCCCCGGTTGTCGTGTCAAGCGATGCCTCAAGTGCAGCAAGGTCCGCGGTCCCCCCCTTCACCTCGTCGGCAATCTCCTGCAGGGCTGCGGCAATCCGTTCCCTCTCCTGGAAATATGCATCGGAGTGCCGGCCCATCTCCTCACACGTGATAGTGAGCCGCTGCAACTGCTGCTCGATCTCCGACCTCTTCCCCCGGAGTGACTCGATCTCTCCGGTACCCCGCGAAATGGCACTCTCGAGCTCCCCCATCTCTGCCTTCAGACCCTCGGCATGCTGGCGGAGGCGGCCTATCTCGTCCTCCACCGCCGCACCAAATCCCCGGATCGCCTTTTTGAACGACCCCCCTGTCATGGCACCGCTCTTTTCAAGGAGTTCCCCTTCAGGGGTGACCATCCGGTACTTCCCGAGCATCTTTCTCCCCACCTCAAGAGACTCCACCACTACCGTCCCTCCAAACACCACCCGGAACGCGGGTTCAAACTGCGGCTTATACTCAAGCATTTTCACCGCAGACCCGATGATACCCTTCCCGCCGGCTTCCGGGAGGGGGGCTGGCTTCAGCTTCGACAGGGGAAGGAACGTGAGCCTGCCGAGTTTCTGGTCCTTCAGGTACCGGATCGCTGATGATGCCACCTCATCGTCCTCCACCACTACATAATGGAGCTTTGCACCGGCAGCCACATTCAGGGCCGTGGTATACTCAGGAGGCGCCCGGGCAAGCTGGGCGATCGTCCCGTACACCCCGTCCATGGCGAGCACCGCATCAAGGACACGGCTCCCGGGCTCTCCCCGTGCCTGCTGCTGTGCTTCGAGACGCACCGCCTCCTGCTCGATGCCTCGTAACTCATCCCTTGTCCGTTCGAGCGCTGACCGCTTGGCAAACACCGATGCCTCGGTTGAAGAGATCAACCGCTCGACATCGCTCTTTTCTGATGTCAGCGTGATGATTTGTTCTTTATCCCGCAGGTTCTGCTCCGTGCGTGATCCGGTCTCCGCATCGATGGCACGGATCCTCTCGTCAAGCCTTTCCCGCTCCGAAGTCCGCATCCGGCTCTTTTCAAGAAGGAGATCCTTCTGGTGAAGGATGGCTGAACGATCCGCCTTCTTCTCCTCAATGGACTGCATCAGGGCAAAGAGTTCGTCCTTTGCCCCTTCGACATCCCTGCTCTGGTTCTGTATCTCGGCTTCGAATTTCGCGATCTGCCCCTTTGCCGAGTCCGCCCCCATGGCAAGGTTGGTCCGGTCGATGGTCATCTCGCGGATCGACTGGCTGCACTCCGCAATCCTCCCCTCGGCCCGTTTTATGTCCAAAAAGACCCGGTTCATCCCCTCCAGGTTTCCTTCCTTCTCTTTTTTCAGTCGGGAAATAGTCTGTTCGGCAAGCCGTATCGAACCCTTCGCCTCTTCGAGATCGGCTAACAGCTTCATGTATTCCGAGCCGCTCTTCTGGTTGATCTGACGGGAGAGATCTTCAAGGTCGGCCTGCAGGTATGATTTCTCGTTCTCCTCAAGGCTCCGGTCGGAACCTGTCCGTTCCAGCAGGATCTCCTGGTCGCCTGCTGCCTGGAGCAGCGTGGAAAGTTCCTTCTCTTTCGTATGGAGGAATGCAGCAGCCCTGCAGTTCTCAAAAGTCCGGAGCTGACCCTCCCATTTCTGGTAAAGCAGGGCCTGCTCTCTTTCCTTAAAAAGCTCTGAGAGCCGTTCCGAGAGTTCGGCAAGGAGGAGTTCTTCCCGTTCGATCCGTTCCCGGACCACCTCGAGCTCACGGATTGCCTGGTCCTTCTTTGTATCAAACTCCGAGACCCCTGCAATCTCATCGATGATCTTCCGGCGCTCGAAATCACTCATCTCGATAATCCGGGTGATATCCCCCTGCATCACCACGTTGTACCCGTGCGGCTTGATCCCGAACTTCGAGAGGAAATCAGTGACTTCGGACTGCTTGCAGAGCTTCTCATTCAGGTAATTGTAGCTGTAATAGCCGCTCCCTGTCTTTTTTATCCTCCTGCGGATTTTCGTTCCGTCCGAAAACGAGAGGGAGACTTCGGCAGTTGGTTTCGCGGAGTTGAGGTTGATCAGGTCGGTCAGCTTCTCGGCACGCAGGGTACGCGAAGACGAAAGGGCAAGGACAAAGAGGATGCTGTCGATGATATTGCTCTTCCCCGATCCGTTGGGACCGGAAATGACCGTACAACCCTCAAAAAAGGGAATTTTGGTCTTTTTCACAAAAGATTTGAAATTATCGATCTCGAGCTCGGTGATGTGCAAATATTTTTTCTCCCATCACTTTTTCTGTGCGTCTTTTTCCTCGTCTTCGGCAACGATAAGATCGTTCTTCTTTCCCGAACTCTCTGACTGCTGCTTTGCCTTTTTTGAATATGATGCCGACGCCACGATATAGTCGCTCGATTGCCGGCGCTCAGGCTTCAGCGTGCCATCCGGCTGCATGATCATCTCCATCTTTTCAGGTTCAGGGGCTGCAGCCTGGGGGATAACAGACCGTTTCGGGACAACGACAGTACTCGGTGCGCCCGGCCCTGCAGGCCGCGTCATCTTGAGTTCCGCACGGCGTTCCTCGTTCACCTTGTTCAGCCGCATGGCAATCGACTTGAGGTCGAGGAGTTCATCAGTCAGCCCCTTGACCATGGCTTCCATCTCCCGGACCTTCTTTTCCAGGGAGGATATTCTCTCTTCTGGGGTGGCGGCAGAAAGGTTCTCCTTCTTTGGTATCTCCATATCCTTCTCCTTCTGATCAGGGATGGTCTTCAGCAGGGATTTACGGACATCCTCTGGCATCATCAGAACCCTCATTGATAACATTGATTGATCCCCTATAATAATTATGCTCCATGCAATGGAGTTTTTCGGCCTGTACTACAGAGAATCCCTCATTTTTCTGAACCGGGGACGGATCCGGCAGGATCGGTTTTCCGGCTACCGGCACACTGCGATTCCATCCGGGTATGTTCCAATCCCTGTCCTTTACAGGCCGTTTTTTCACCGGGAAAGAAAAATGTATTACCTGATCAACACCGACCAATTTAACCATGTCATATCTGGCCACTACCGATTACGAAATTGCCTCAATTATAGAAAAAGAACGGCTTCGTCAGCAGAACGGGCTTGAGCTGATAGCCTCTGAAAATCTCGTCAGTAAAGCAGTCCTTGAGGCCATGGGCTCGGTCATGACCAACAAGTACGCTGAAGGATATCCCGGGAAACGGTACTATGGCGGCTGTGAATTCCACGACATGGCCGAGAACCTTGCCCGGGACCGCCTGAAAGAGCTTTTCGGCGCAGAGCATGCCAACGTCCAGCCCCACTCCGGGACCCAGGCCAACATGGCCATATATTTCTCGGCCATGGAATGCGGCGATCCCCTGATGAGCATGAGCCTCTCGCAGGGCGGACATCTCTCTCACGGGTCACCGGTCAGCTTCAGTGGCCGGCTGTACAAGGTGACCCAGTACGGAGTGGACCTTAAAACCGAGACCATCGATTACGGTGTGGTCGATGAGATTGCCCGCAGGGTCAGGCCGAAAGTAATCGTCTGCGGGGCGAGCGCCTACCCGAGGATCATTGATTTTTCCGCCTTCCAGGAGATTGCCGAACAGGTGGATGCAGTCTGCATGGCAGATATTGCCCACATCGCGGGTCTCTGTGCAACCGGGATGCACGAGTCCCCGGTCGGGGTCGTGGACTACACCACGACGACCACCCACAAGACCCTGCGGGGACCCCGGGGCGGGGCGATCATGTGCGACGCTGAGAATGCTCCAAAGGTCGACAAGGCCGTCTTCCCCGGCATGCAGGGAGGCCCGCTCATGAACACCATAGCGGCAAAAGCCGTCTGCTTCAGAGAGGCTCTCAGGCCCTCCTTCCGTGAATACAACCGTCAGATCGTGAAGAACTCCCAGGCCATGGCGAACGTGCTTGATGATGAAGGCCTCCGCCTTGTCTCCGGTGGCACTGACAATCACCTGATCCTCCTCGACCTCACGAACCTCGGCCTCACGGGTCTCGAAGCGGAAGTGGCACTCGGAAAAGCCCACATCACCGTGAATAAAAACACCATACCAAACGAGAGCAGGAGCCCGTTTGTCACAAGCGGCCTCCGGGTCGGGACTCCGGCGGTCACCACACGCGGCATGAAAGAGGAAGAGATGCGGCGGATCGGGCACTTTATTGCCACCGTGCTCAAAGACATCCATAACGAGGCGACGATAAAGAAAGTGGGGGCCGAAGTGCACGAGATGGCAAAAGGATTCCCCCTTTATCCCGAGTGATATGATCCTTGACGGAAAAAAGATACAGGAAAAACGGCTCGAGATCCTGAAAGAGGAGATCGATGAGTCCGGGTTCACCCCCCGGCTTGCTACGGTCATTGTCGGGTCCGACCCCGCATCCGAACTCTATGTCCGGATGAAGCACCGGGCCTGCGAACAGGTGCATATCGGGTCGGTCGGCATCACCCTTCCGGAGAGTTCTCCTACAAAAGAGGTTGTCCGCGAGATCCAGTTCCTCAACAGGGACCCGGAAATATCCGGGATCCTTGTCCAGCTCCCCCTCCCCCCCCATATCAATACGATGCAGGTAATCGAATCTGTCCTTCCGGAGAAGGATGTTGACGGGTTCCACCCGGCAAACCTCGGGCGGCTCTTTGCTGGAAACCCGGCATTCTCCCCCTGCACCCCTCAGGGCATCATGACGCTTCTCAATGAATACCGGATCGACCCTGAAGGAATGCATGCGGTTGTCATGGGCAGGTCCATCGAGGTGGGCCGGCCGATGGCTGCGCTGCTCCTCTCTGCCGATGCCACCGTGACCATCACCCATTCAAAAACCCGGAACCTGCCCTCCATCACCGGGCAGGCAGACCTGCTGGTGGTCGCGATCGGAAAGCCCCGGTATGTCGGCCCTTCCATGGTGAAGGAGGGGGCCGTGGTCATCGATGTCGGTACCAACAGGGTTGACGGGGTCCTCTGCGGGGATGTGGACTTTGACCGGGTGAAGGACCACGCTTCCGCCATTACTCCGGTTCCCGGGGGGGTAGGCCCGATGACCATCGCAACCCTCATGGAGAACACGTTTCTTGCGGCAAAGCGGTCCTTATGCACCGGTGTGTGGTAAAAGATATCACGATCGGTCCGGGATTCCCGGTCCGGCTGATGGGGGTGATCAACTGCAGCCCCGAATCATTTTTCCAGGGCTCCTATGTCAGGCCGGGATCCATCCTCGCGAGGGCAGAAGAGATGGTCCGCCAGGGCGCGGAGATTATTGACATCGGGGCCCGGAGCACGGCGCCGTTGTCTCCCCCAATAAGCGAAGCAACTGAGGCTGACCGGCTTTCGGCCGCCCTCCGGGAGATGGACGGTTCCGGCATCCCTGTCTCTGTCGACACGATGTATCCCTCCGTTCTTGAACGGTCCCTCTCCCATGACATCCATGCCGCCAATGACATCTCGGGATTTTCAAACCCTTCCTATGCCCGTTTCGTTGCCGATGCAGGCCTGCCTTCATTCCTGATGGCATCACAAAGAACGCAGGGGGATGCAACCAGCTTTTTCGAGACCCTCTCCCACCTCGCCCTTGTCGTCGCCCGCTGCGAAGAGGCAGGGGTATCTTCCTATGTCCTTGATCCCGGAATCGGGCTCTGGAACCCTGCCCGGAGCACGGTACTGGACTGGGAGATCTGCCGCAATTTTGAGCAATGCACCCGGTTCGGCCGGCCGCTCCTTGCAGCAGTCTCCCGGAAGACCTTCCTTGGAGAGCCGGAAGGCCGCCCCCCTGAGGCACGCCTGGCTGCATCCCTTGGAATCACGGCACTCCTGATAGCGAAAGGAGCAGACATCGTCAGGACCCATGATGTCAGGGAAACAGCGGACGTGATCCGCATGGCAGCACGGATGGTGGACCGGATATGACCAGCTTTCTCACGGTCGGGATCCGGACGCGTATCATCCATGCGGGTGACGATCTCGTGGAAGCACTCCTTGGGGGCATCCTGCAGACCGATGCAGGATGCTTTGCAGAGGGAGATATCGTCGTTCTTGCCGAAAGTGCCGTGGCGACCAGCGAGGGTCGGATTGTCTGCCTGGATACCGTCAGACCGGGTCAGGAATCGGTCAGGCTGGGAGAGCGGCATGGCATCGACCCCCGCCTGGTTGAAGTGGTGAAGAGAGAGAGTGACGAGATTGTCGGAGGAATTCCGGGCCACCTGCTCTGCATGAAGGGCGGGACCCTCCTCCCCAATGCCGGGGTCGACGCATCCAACGCACCTCCCGGTTGCGTTGTGCTGCTCCCAAAAGACCCGGACCGGAGTGCCCGTACCATCCGGGAAGAGATAGGGTCACGGACAGGGACCCGGGTCGGTGTGATTATAGCAGATTCACGGACCCATGCCATGCGTTCAGGCTGCAGCGGGGTCGCGATCGGGTGCTCAGGCCTCCCCTCGGTTATCGATGTCCGGGGACGCTCCGATCTCTTCGGCCGGCCCCTGGAAGTCACCAGGCAGGCACTTGCCGACAATATCGCATCGGCTGCTGAGATTGTGAGGGGCGAAGCCGATGAATCCACCCCTGCCGCGCTCATCCGGGGACTCGGGATTCCTATCGGTGATTATGAAGGGGTTGAATCGATCGCTGCAGAGGACTGCCTCTTCATGGGCCTTCTGGCACGAAGGGAGAAGGGGTAAGATAGGTTCCACAGTCAGAATTGAAACCGTTCCCAATCCCGGAGCGGGTGAGAAAGACCCCCTCACTCCTGACCGGCCTTCTCCCTCACTACCCCGACCCTTCCTTTTTCGACAGAGAGGGCAAACCCGAGGTCCCGTAAGTATTGACTGCTCATCCCCCTGCCATGGATGAGCAGCTCGACCAGGTCCTCCTTCTCATCGACATCGGTATGGATGAGGAACGAGTCGATGACCTCGCAGGAGAGCCCGCATTCCTCGGCAATCCGAAGGTGTTTTTCAAAGCTCATCCCGTAATAGTTCACGCGGAACCGATTGGCCCGGGAGAGAAATATGGCATTGGTGCCCCCCCCTCTCCCCGGCACGATGGCCATATCAGCAGAGGTCGTGATCATCCTCCTGATTGCAGATGCCGATGCAAGCGGAACATCCGCCATGATGATCAGAAGGGGTCCTGGGGTCACTTCCAGGAGTGCATTGATAGAATCGTTCAACCCCCGCGGGTCATCGAGAACCCTGAGTCCGTTAAAAGAGAACGGTTCTGTCCCGAGGATGAACGGCTCGCACCCCGCCTCCCCTGCAGCCACCACCACGTCGCAGAGCATCATATGGGCAAATTTCTCCCTCTCGGGAAGTTCAAGGATACATGAGAGCCGGGTCTTTGGGTTCCTTGGTTTGAACGGGATGAGGGCAGGGACAGGCATTCCAGTACAGCGGTTGGAGCGGGCCGGATAAATAAATCTCTCATGGAAGAAGGGATGAAATATCATCAGGCCTGCATGAAGTAACTGAAAACGAATCTGTCCCGACGACGCATCGTTCATTTCCGGGAAACCGGCAGGAACATGCCGGAGGAATTTTTATCTCTGAAACGCCCACATCCACTACAACATCACATGGGTCCCCATACTCTTACCTATACTCGAAACGTCTTTCTTCCGCTGACGACAGTCTGCCATAACCGGTGCGGGTACTGCATCTTCCGGACCCCGGTCCGTGAAGGCTGCATAATGAGCCCGCACGAGGCAGAATCAATCCTTGCAGCAGGGGCAGCAGCCGGGTGCACCGAGGCACTCTTCACGTTCGGGGAGCGCCCGGGTCTGGAACCGGGATTCCCGGAGATGATCGCCCGTTACGGGTATACGGATATCCTTGATTACTGCTATGACCTGTGCGTCCGGAGCATCGAATGCGGACTCCTCCCCCATACCAACGCAGGCATCCTGACCCTTGAAGAGATGGAGCGGCTCCGGGGGGTGAACGCAAGCATGGGTCTCATGCTCGAGACCACGGCAGAACTGCCAGCCCATGCCAAATCTCCGGGAAAGGACCCTGCTGTCCGGATCCAGATGATTGAAGAGGCCGGCAGCCTGAAGATCCCCTTCACGACCGGCCTCCTGCTTGGTATCGGGGAGACGATGGAGGACCGGGAGGACTCGCTGATCGTGATCAGGGACCTTCACCGGAAGTACGGGCATATCCAGGAAGTGATACTCCAGAATTTCTGTGCAAAGGAAGGGACCCCGATGGAACAATCAGAAAGCATCGATCCTGAAGAGATGTGCCTCATCATCAGGATGGCAAAAGATATCCTCCCTGCCGATATCGCAGTCCAGATCCCGCCCAATCTCGCCGATGCACAGAACCTTATCCCATGCGGTGTGGACGATTTCGGGGGCATATCACCGATCACCATCGACTACGTCAACCCTGAACACCCGTGGCCGGAACTTGACCGTCTTTGGGTGGTTGCCGGGAATTCGGTCCTGAAGGAACGTCTCTGCATCTATCCGCAGTATATCAAAAAGGGATGGTACCATCCCCGGTTGGAACCCCTTATTAGGATACTGGAACAACATATAGAATGCGAGCGTTGAGAACGTGAAACAGGGTGACCTGGTCTACTCCGGAAAGGCAAAGTCCTTATACCGCACCGATACAAAGGGCGAGCTTCTTGTAACGTTCAGGGACGATATCACCGCATTTGACGGTGGAAAGAAAGATGTGCTCACCAGTAAGGGGAGTCTGAACGCACAGGTATCAGCACGGCTTTTCTCGCTCCTTGAAGAACATCGTATCAGGACCCATTTTATCAGGTCCCTTGACGATTCGAGCATGCTTGTCCGGGAACTGGAGATGATACCTCTCGAGGTTATCGTCCGGAATATTGCGGCAGGATCAATGGTCCGGAACTACCCTGTCAGGGAAGGGACCCCGCTCGATCCCCCGGTGATCGTGATCGATTACAAGGACGATGCCCGGCATGATCCGATGCTCAACGATGATCTCATCCTTGCCATGAAGATCCTCTCAAAAGACGAGCTTCTCCGGATGAAAGAGCTGGCCCTCAAAGTCAACATCGTCCTCTCACGGTTTTTTGAGGCCCGGGGAATCATTCTTGTCGACTTCAAGCTCGAATTCGGAAGATACGAGGGCGATATCCTTGTCGGAGACGAGATCAGCATGGACTCGATGCGTCTCTGGGATGCGAAAACAAAAGGATCGCTTGACAAGGACGTATACCGGTTTGAAAAAGGGGATGTGCTTGCCGTCTACCGGCAGGTGACCGAAAAAGTCCTCAAGAGGGGAGATTAATCCATGATATTTCTTGCAACGATCACGATCGGCTTAAAAGAAGGGATGCTCGACCCCGAGGCCATGGCCATCAGGCATGCCCTCGGAAACCTCGGGTTTGCAACCGACGAACTCCGGACAAAAAAACTCTTCATGGTCCGGTTCGATGCGGCCGATGCCCGGGAAGCGGAAGAGAAGGCGAGAGGTATGTGCGAGCGGCTGCTTGCAAACCCTGTCATCCATCACTATGAGATAGAGGTTCACCGATGAGGTTTGCCGTCATCCAGTTTGGAGGGAGCAACTGTGACCGTGACGCCTGGTATGTCCTCTCCGAGATCTGCGGTGTGGATTGCGATCTCGTCTGGTACAAAGACGGCCTCTCCCGCCCATACGATGCAGTGATCCTGCCAGGTGGATTTTCTTACGGCGATTATCTCAGGGCTGGGGCGATCGCCGCCCGGACCCCGGTCATGAAGGATATCATCGCCCATGCACAGAAAGGACGCCTGGTGCTCGGTATCTGCAACGGCGCCCAGATCCTTGCCGAAAGCGGCCTTGTGCCGGGAGTATTTACTATCAATGCGTATCCGAAGTTCATCTGCAGGAGTGTCCACCTGCGGGTGGAGACCACAGATTCCCCGTTCACTTCCCTGTACCGGAAAGGAGACGTGATCCGGATCCCCATCGCCCACAAGGAGGGGAGGTACGTGGCTTCAGAAGACCTGCTGTGCGAACTCAACGACCGGGGACGGATCGCATTCCGCTTCTGCGATTCTTCCGGGAATCTCACGCCGGAGAGTAACCCTAATGGCGCCATGGAACACATCACCGGTGTCCTCAATGCAACCGGTAATGTCCTTGCCATGATGCCTCACCCGGAGCGGGCATCCGAAGAGATCCTCTCCTCCGAGGATGGAAAGAAGGTCTTTTTATCCATGATCACCCATATCGAGCATGCGAAAGGAGTGACCGGCTGATGACAGGGGACGAGAAGGAAGAGGAGCAGGAGATCCTCACATGGGCCCGGAATTATGCAAAGAAGCATCACTGGGTCCTGAACCCTGACGAGAAAAAACTGGAAGTGGTGATCCGGGGACTTGCCCGGAACAAAAGGAAATTTGGGGAGCAGTACTGCCCATGCAGGCTCCGTTCCGGTGATAAAGAGAAGGATGCCGCGATCATCTGTCCCTGCATCTATCATAAGGACGAAGTGGAACAAGACGGGAGTTGCCACTGCCGGCTGTACTTCCGGGAAGATGCACCCCCGGAATGATTTTCTTTTCCCAAAAAAAGTCTGATACCAGACAGTGCCATCCCTGCTCTCTCATCTCCTCACCTTGTCACAGCGGAATTTCGAGGGGGAGAAAATCGCCCGTTTTTTGCCCGCCGGTGATACATTCGCCAGCGCTGATTCTATCCCGGGCGAAGGCAGCGACAAGGACGATTCAGATAAAAAGTGGTGCCGGCCTAAAATTCCTCTTTCTTCTTCTTTAAACCAAACATCACGTGGTATACCGTATAAAGGCCGATAACAATCGCAACGACGTACGCAAGGGCGGCAAGATAAAAGACGAAATCAGGTATCCTGACATCGGCCACCGTGATGACCAGAGAGGAGCCGACCACCACTCCTGCAACGATCAGGCCAATCAGGATCTTGTCGCTCGTCCGGTCAAGGGACTGCTGGAGCCGGAGGATATCGGAGTCAACGATATCGATCTTGATGGTCCCGGTGGAGAGCTGCCGGAGGGTCTTATTGACCATCCGTGGTGTGTCAAGAACAGCATCGACAGTTTCAAGGAATGAGTGGCTTGCCCGGTACAGGTACTGGTCGATGAAGTTCTCCCTCCTTGCCAGTTTCCGGACATAGGGCTCGGCCTTCTCCCCGAAGTTGAACTTCGGGTCGAGCGTGACACCAACGTCGAGCACCATGATGATGACCTTGAGCATCAGCATCAGGTTCTGCGGCATCTGGATGTGGTATTTCCGGAGGGTATCCGTAAGTCCGTGGCTCATTTCCTCGAAGCTGTACTGCCCGATCGACCCCCCCTCGGAATCCAGCATAGCACGGTAGAGATCGTCGCGGAGCAATTCCCTCCGGTTCTCATCGATGGAAATCCCGAGGTGCTCGAGTGCTTTGATCATCAGCTCGGGGTCTCGCTGCATCATCGCAACGAGGAGATGGGTGAAATAGAACCGCCGTTCAGGGTAGATAATCCCTACAATCCCGAAGTCCAGGAAATTAATCGTCCCGTCCTTCGAGACAAGAAGGTTACCCGGATGAGGATCACCGTGAAAGAACCCGTCCTCGAAGATCTGTTGCAGGTACGCATAGAATCCCCGGTCAGCAACCTCCTTTGGATCGATTCCCAATGCCCGGATCTCATTCACATGGTCGATTCGCACTCCCTCGATATACTCCATGACAAGCAGATACCTCGTGCTCTGCTCCCAGAAGATCTTCGGCACCCGGATCTTTTTAAGATCCTGCATGTTGACACGGAGACGGTCAGCGTTCTTTCCGTCATGAATGAAATCAAGTTCCTGGCGGATTTGTGCGGCAAAATCCCTGACAATCCCCTTTGGATTATAGACCGCGTATTGCGGGTAGTAATACTCGACCCGGGCAGCAAAGGACTCGAGGATCAGGATGTCAGTCTCGATGACATCTTTTATCCCGGGACGCTGCACTTTCAGGACGACCTGCGTCCCGTCCTGGAGCTTCGCCCGGTGCACCTGTGCAATGGATGCAGATGCCAGGGGAGTCTCTTCAATCTCAATAAAACACTTCTCATGGTCCGGACATTCCCGTTCGATAACTGCCTTGATCTCGCTGAACGGCAGGGGCGCATTATGGTCCTGCAGGATCTTCAGTTCCTCGATCAGCTCGGGGGGGAGCAGATCTCCTCTCGTGGAGAGGATCTGGCCGAATTTCACAAAAGTAGGCCCGAGCTCCTCGATAGCCATCCGCATCCGCTGGTAGACCGAAGTGACCGATTCGATATCGCATTCCTTGCACCTCCGGAACCGGTAGGTCCCGGGGAAGAGTTTCTGGACGATCGATCCGAACTGGTACTTGATCAGGATATCCGCAATCTGCCAGTATCGCCTGAATTTTGTCACCATGCGGTCATCTTCACCCGTACTGAATAGTTAAACGAAAAGATATTAGTCCCTTTCTCTCAAAGGAAAGGAGTTCACTAATGTTTGCGATAACAACAAGCCCGGATCAGCACCTGCCTGACCAGGATACCTCTCTTACCGGTGAGTGAAATACGCGATAACCCGGTCACCCGCTGTATCATCGATACGGGCAAATCCCACCCGCTCAAACTGGACAACCGCTCCCGCCTCTCTCACCACGCCCGGCTCGCAGACACCCTCAACGTCTCCTTCCTGTTTCCGGAGCATGCAGGGCAATGCACAATCCGCCGGCAGCCACTGGATGATAGGGGCTTTTGCATCCCGTGCATCGGAGAGCTGATCACCTGCGTAGGTGAGCACATACTCTTCCTCCTCCCGGGACACCCTGACATTGAAGAGGTCTTTTAACCGGATCATCGGCGGATCTTTTTCGAGTTCCCCCCGGGGAAGCAGGACCGTTCCGGTAAACGGAAGGACCCGGGTTCCCCGTGCCGGCTCATTCGGGTGGAGGAGTGCATGCGCGACATGGTGAGGCGCCTGCCTGATCGGCACACCTACCGGGTGGGGGACAAAAAAATACCGGTTTGCAACAGGATCGACAATCATACGATTCTGGGCATAGAGGTTGTCCCATGAAAAGGAGATATCGGTCTCCCCGATACCAATCTCGACGACTGCCTGCCGGACCGCCTCAGGGGCAATACCCCGCCGGGCAAGAGCCCTGAGCGTGCCGAGACGGATATCATCCCAGCCCTCGTACTCCCCTGACACAATTCCCTGTCTCATCTGGGAGGTGGAGAGGACGACCCCCTCGATACCCATTCTCCCGTAATGCCGGTACACAGGGACACTCCAGCCGAAATAATCAAAAATATACCGCTGCCTCCGGGTGTTTGCGATATGATCTTTTCCGCGGATCACGTGCGTCACCCCGAGCAGATGATCATCCACCGCCACCGAGAAGTTCATCAGCGGGTAGACAATGGCATCAATTCTCGGGTGAAGGGGCTGGCGCAGGATACGAAACGCGGGAAAATCCCGCATTGCCGGATCAGGGTGGTCAAGCTCGGTCCTGACCCGGACCGACGCCTCGCCCTCGTAGAACTCCCCGGCAAGCATCTTTTCCCAGAGTTCAAGGTTCTCCTCGACAGAAAGGGGTCGGCAGGGGCAGGCGGTCTTCTGCTGCTTCAACTCCCTGAACTGCTCATTTTCGCAGGTACAGACATAGGCACCCCCGCGCTCTATCAGTTCCTTTCCATAGCGGTAATAGAGATCAAACCGGTCGCTCTGATACACCACTTCATGGATCGAAAGCCCGAGCCACTCGATATCCTCGACCACCATCCGGTACGCTTCCCGGTCGACCCTCTTTGGGTCGGTATCTTCGATCCGGAGGATATATTTCCCGCCGTAGCGTTTGACATATGCGTCGTTCAGCACAGCCGCCCGTGCATGCCCCAGGTGCAGCGGCCCGCTGGGATTCGGGGCAAAGCGCATCACCACACCAGAGTCCGATCGTTCGAGATGCGGGAGCTCTTTTACATGCACCCGTGGCCGGGACATGTCATCGGCAACCTCCGGGGCCAGGGCACAAAGCCGCTCCTCCCGCTCCTTTGGGGAGAGGGTGGCAACCTCGGCGAGCACTTCCTCAATGAGAGCGGACGCTTCCTTTGCCCGGGGCCGGAATTCCGGATACTTCCCCATGACCATCCCGATCACGGTCCCTGCCTTTGGAAGACCCGAATGTTTCACCGAGTTCTGGAGGGCAAAAATAAAAAGGGCTTCCCGGAGGCCTTCTTCCATGTTCAGTAGCTCCGGGCAAGGAAATAATCGGCAAGGTCTGAAAGAAGCCGTTTCTCTTCGGTATCAGGGAGGATGCTGATACGCTTCTTCCCGTTCTTGATAAGGTCACGGGCCGTCACCCTGACCTCCTCAAGTACGCCCAGCGACTCGAGTTTCCGTATGACGGCATCGATCTCGGCAGGAGAGAGGTCACGGCGGTATTCTGACAGGTCAAGACCCTTTTCAAATGCCTTCATGGCGATCAGGGTCTTTTTCCCTTCCCGCAGGTCGGATGCCCGGTCCTTTCCGCTCACTTCAGGGGAAGCTACAAGATCGATGATATCATCCTGGATCTGGAATGCCATCCCGATCCCGAGCCCGAAATGGTACAGTGCATCGACATAGGAGGGATTCCCTCCGGCAAGGATCCCGCCAATTCCCGCCGATGCTGCATAGAGGACCCCGGTCTTCTTCTCCACCATCTTCATATACTCCCCCTCCAGCACGTCATCCCTTGACTCAAACGACATATCCATGTGCTGCCCCTCGCAGATCTGGACACATGTCCGGCCAAGCATCGAGATTGCCCGCACCTTGGCATTATCAGGGGCATCGCTCATGGCAATAAATTCAAAGGCGCTTGCAAAAAGTACATCGCCTGCAAGGATTGCCGTTGGCATATCCCATTTTGTATGGACCGTGGGAACTCCTCTCCGCACCACGTCTCCATCCATGATGTCGTCATGGATGAGGGTGAAACTGTGGGTGAGCTCAAGTGCGAGTGCCGCAGGCATCACATCAATTGAACTCCCTTTCCGGATCGCATCGGCCGAGAGGATAAGCATGACCGGCCGCAGCCTTTTTCCTCCCGCAAGGAGCAGGTGGGAGCTTGCTGACCCGAGTTCTCCGCAGGTCTCCCCGAAATAGCGGTAGATGAGTTTATCCACCTGTTCCGCAGTGTTCTCCAGATATTCCTTGAGATCCATGTGACTACCCTTCCTTTGTTCAGACCAGTTTGACCCGCATACCGTTCGACATGATATGCACATCGTTATGGAGCGTATACCCCAGTTCCTCCGAGAATTCGGCATAGCCGGATGTCATCCTGATATGGCCGTGCGCAGGGATGATGTGCTGGGGGTTCAACATATGAACAAACTCATAGTGGTCTTCCCGGTAGGCATGACCGCTCACGTGCAGATCCGGGAAGATCCGTGCCCCTGCCATGTTCAGGTGAGCCTCCACCATGTAGCGCTGGCCAATATTCATCGGGTTCGGGATTACCTTGGCAGAGAAGATCACCTTGTCCCCCTTCTCAACCTTGTAGGGGGTGTCCCCGAGCGCAATCCGTGTAAGGATCGATCCCGGTTCACCCTGGTGACCGGTGATGATGGGGAGGAATTTCTCCTTGCCCATCTTGATCATCCGCCGGAGCGTCCGGTCAACGGTTCGCCGGTTCCCAAACATGCTCATCGTCTCAGGGAACGCAACCAGCTTCATCTGCTCGGCAGTGGAGCTGTACCGTTCCATCGAACGGCCGAGCAGTACCGGTTTTCGGCCTATCTCGTGAGCACATTCGGCAATTGTCTTTACCCTGGCGATATGTGAGGAGAAGGTGCTGACGAGAATCGCATTCTTGTCATCCTCGTAACTCGTGATCGTATCCCGGACGACATCGCGGGCGATCCGTTCACTTGGTGCACGTCCCCGGTTATCAATATACGTGCTCTCCGTTATCAGGGCAATTACCCCTTCCTTTCCGATCTGTCGCAGACGGGCAAAATCAGGGGCATCCCCGATGACCGGAGTCCGGTCGAGTTTGTAATCGCAGGCGTAGACGACTGCTCCTCTCGGAGTGTGGAGTACGACGGTTGCGGTATCAATGATACTGTGCTGCATCCTGACAAATTCGAGGGTGAGGTGCTGCGACAGCGTATACTTCTGCCCGTGCTTCAGGGCGAAGAGCTTGTTGTTCACCCCGAACTTCTGCTCACCCGCGATCTGCTGCCTGATCAGCTCGATGGTGTAGGGGGTCCCTATGATCGGGGCATTGTACCGGTGGGCGAGTTTCGGGACTGCCCCGATATGGTCAAGGTGCCCGTGGGAGCAGACGATAGCTTTTACGCTGCCTTCCACGGTATTCATCATCGTGTCATCAGGGATTGCCTTCATCTGTATGAGATCCAGCGAATGCAGGTTCTCTACCTCGGCTTCCTCGTGGATCATTACCTGATCCAGTCGAAGACCCATATCCAAAATAACAATCTCTTTTCCGCAGCGGACGGCGGTCATATTTCTCCCGACCTCGTCATACCCGCCAACGGCAATTATCTCAATATCCATTATTCTCCTCCATCTATTTCTTCATCATCTGTCGTGTCCTGCCGGTTATGTAAGGCCGCTTCTCCCGAAGCGCTCCCGGGTTTTTTGCACCGGAGAGGAACATGGCCACCCGCAGTTCATCACAGAATGCTTTTACTGTTTTTTCCAATTCTTTTTCTCCCTGCATTGCAGGGCTCAGGAGCGGCAGGGCGACGCCACACAGGTCGGCGCCAAGTGCGATCGCCTTGGCCATATCCATGCCATTCCTGATGCCTCCTGTGGCGATCACGGGCCCTCCGGTGCCGGCAACCTCCATGAGGCTGACCACGGTGGGGATCCCCCAGTCTTCAAAAACTGTTGTGAGAGGGGGATGCCTTGTCTCCCCGCTTTCAGGGTCACGCACCATGCGGAACCCTTCCACCGCAGCCCAGGACGTGCCACCCCAGCCGCCGACATCGATAGCTTTTGCACCCGCATCCCAGCAGAGCCGGGCGGTCTCAGCTGATATCCCGCTCCCGGTCTCCTTCACGATGACCGGGAGCCGGAACTCCGTACAGAGCCCGGCGATTGCCTGAAGGCAGCCCCTCGCATCATGGTCGCCCTCCGGCTGGACTGCTTCCTGCAGGAAGTTGAGGTGCACTGCTATCGCATCGGCATCGATCATCGCTGCTGCCCGCTCGGCCCACTCAATACCATGGTCCCTGAGCTGGACCGCACCAATATTAGCGGCAAGGAACGCTCTCGGAGCTTCCTCCCGCACAACCGAGAAGGTGTCTTCAAGGGCGGAGTTCTCAAGGGCTGCCCGCTGGGAACCAACCCCCATGCCAATACCGTGCTCTGCGGCAGCCCTGGCAAGAAGGCGGTTCACTTCCTTTGTCCGGGGATGCCCCCCGGTCATCCCTGCAATAAACAGGGGTGATTCGAAGGTATTCCCGAAAAACTCGGTCCTGGTGTCGATAAAATCAAGGTCACATTCGGGGAGAGCGTTGTGTACGAGCCGGATATCTGAAAAACCCGGGTCACCACGCTCGATGTTCCGTTCAAGGCAGATACGGAGATGGTCAAGTTTCCTTCCTGAAGTAGTTCTCTGTTGTTCCACCATTGTTACGATCCGCCTCTCACCACGGTTCCCCCGTGAGGCCTTCCGTCAAGAAAAGCCCCCGTCTGTTCAACATGGAAGATCTCTGAACAGGTCCCCTCGCGGGCCAGCTCAAGCAACTCCCGAATCTTTCCCTCCATCCCGCCAGTAACATCGGTATGGCGGGAAGATCCGATTCGTACCTGACCGATCGTCTGAGGGGTCAGCACAGGGATCACGGCATCACCGGAAAGGACTCCCGGCACATCGGTGGCAAGCCCAATCCGTCCGAATCGGAGCGCACGGCCAAGATATGATACCAGCTGGTCCCCGGAAATGATGGTCGCTCCTTTTATCCCGTCCATCACGACATCCCCGTGCAGGACCGGGATGATTCCCCGTAAAAGCATCTCCATGATATGCCGGCATTCCATCGCGACAATCCGGCCGTTCTCTGCATAGCAGGAGTCCAGCGGGTGTATCCCGATTGCTTCGATTCCTTTCTCCCGAAGGGCGGTAACCACACTGCTGTTCAACTTCGATACTGCCCGGTGGGTGAAAAACACCCCCTCACGATTATGACCGGTCAGGCCGTCCATCAGCTGGAAACGGTGTGCTTCAGGGTGCCCGCAGGAACCGGCCCCGTGCACGATAAGGAGCGGGACACTTTGATGACCGGCAATCTCACTGCTGATCATTGCAAGGTTTTCCCATCGTATCGTGCCAGGACTCCCTTTTTCGGTCAGCACGCTCCCCCCTAGTTTCAGCAGAACCGGTTCAGGCATCCTTCTCCTTCCGGACTCCCTCGGTATCGATGCTCGTAACAAACGCCCGTGCTTCACACGATTCGATAGCACCTGCCACACGGCTCTTCAGGTGCTTTGGGCAGATCGCAATCATACATCCCCCGCCACCAGCCCCGGTCAGCTTTGCACCGTAAGCCCCTGCAGTACGGGATGCAAGCACCAGACGGGAGAGTTGCGGGTGTCCCACTCCGAGAACCTCAAGGAGTGCGTGGTTCATGTTCATCAGATCACCGAGTTTCTGCGCATCGGTCATATGGTGCATGGCAGAGAGGGATACCGCTCCGATCGCATCGAGAACCGGGTTACAGACCTCCGGGTTTGTCTTTTTCAGCTCTGCAACAAGTTCCACCATCCTGGCCGTGTTATGCTGGACCATGGAATTTCCAACGACAAGGTGGAAATGCTGGGGCGCAAGCCTTCTCCGTGAAGTCCCGGTGATGAATACAAGGCCACCAAAGGTCGAGACCGTGGTATCGGTCGGGCTCGCCCGCCCTTTCTGCACCTTTTTCTCGATGGCAAATGCCATATCCGCGATCTCCTCAGGCTTGTACTTTTTCCCGAACTCGTCGTTGATTGCCGAGAGGGTGGCAACCGTTACCGCTGCCGATGATCCGAGGCCGGATGAACTCGGGAGCTGGGAGTTGACATAGACACTCCCCCTGACCCCCATCTCATCAAAGCAGTTATCAATGTACGGGGACTTGGCATGGTGCGCCATCCTGCTCTTTCTTACCGTTACAAAGACCCTGGGCTTGATTGCCATCGCAATCCCGGGCTTCCCGTATACGACAGCATGCTCGCCGAACAGGAAGACCTTGCCCGGTGCACTCCACGTGGCCACCCTCACATCACCGCGATGGCTGCATATCCCACGACATCAGGATCACCCGTGATATCCCCGCTCGTTGCATACCGGATCAGCCTGCCTGTGCGGGCTCCCTGCTCCTGGCAGAGACGACAGACCGCGGCGATCGGCCCGTATCCGCATGCACTGACTCTTCGCCTTGCAATCCTCCGGTAGAATTCAGGGACATCGAGAGAGGTAAGGGCTTCAATTGCATAGCCATCGTTTTCCCTGGCAGCGGCTATCGGGACGTAATGGGAGAAATCACTTGATGCAACAAACCTGATGTCATCCCGCTTTGTCTGCCTGACTGCATCCAGCACTTTTACGGCAAGCACCTCTGCCGCCACCAGTTCCTGGTCCCCCATCAGGACAGGCAGGATCCTTGCCCGCGGGAACCGGTATTTTATGAAGGGCATCTGCACCTCAAGCGAATGCTCATCCCTGTGGGAGATCTCATCCGTCTCAAGGTCGATTGCTGACCCGAGTTCCGGGTCGACGTCAATGATCCCGAGGGGGGTTTCCCACGCAACCTGTGAGATACAGGTCTGGTACCCCCTGTGGCTGGGCCCGATTACGATGAATGTCCCCGAAAATGTCGCGGGGATTGCACTGTATGCGCTGGCAGCAACCTCTCCGGAATACGGATACCCGGCATGGGGGGAGACAATTCCCTTTGCATCAAGGCCGGTCTCCCTGCCATGGAATAACTTCTCCAGCAACTGCTCGAGATGATGGGGATCCCTCGGATAGAACATTCCTGCAACTGCGCAGGTGCGAATCTTCATCGGATATCCCTCTCTTGCTACTGATATTTAAAGTTCAGTCTCGAAGTCCTCTATGGTAAGGGAAGTGGTAATACCCCGGATCCGGAGAATCTCCCGGGTAAGGAGGTAATATACCATGGAGAGCGCTTTTCTTCCCTTGTTGTTGGTGGGAATGACCAGGTCGACATAACTCGTCATGTTGTTGGTGTCACAGAGTGCCACGATAGGGATGCCGCACTGGACAGCTTCTTTAATTGCCTGCGAATCGCCGATAGGGTCGGTTACAACGACAACCTCCGGTTCCATGTAACCGTTCAGGTTCTGGTTGGTGAGCATCCCGGGAATAAACCGTCCGGTCGCTGCAGTTCCTCCTATTGTCTCTGCGAACTTCCTGGCAGGGTACTGACCGTACTGGCGGGAGGTAACCACCAGGATCTTCGGGGCTTCATACTGGCTCAGGTAACGTGCCGCAGTCTTGATCCGATCATCGGTCTCCCTGATATCAAGAATGTAGAGCCCGTCGCCACGGACACGGTAAATAAACCGTTTCATGTCCTTGCTTTTCTGCTGGGTACCGATATGAATACCTGCCGCAAGATATTCCTCTACCGGGACAAGCGGCTCATTCAGTTCAATTTCCATCTCGTTTTCCGTCATGCTATCTGTTCCTCGATTCGTATGAGTTCATTCAGTTTTGCAGTCCTCTCCCCGCCAACAACACCAGTCTTTAAGAAAATACACTGGAAGGCGGCTGCCAGGTGGGCGATTGTCGCGTCAGTCGTCTCACCTGAACGGTGGCTCATGACGGTATCCATCCCGTTGCTGTGGGCAAGGTGGACAGCCTCAAAGGTGTCGGTAAGCGTCCCTACCTGATTTGGTTTGATCAGAACACAGTTTGCTGATCCCTGTTCTATCCCTTCAATGATGCGGGATACACTGGTGACAAAAATATCATCACCGCAGATGAGGCACCTGTCCCCGACCTGGGCCGTCAGATCGGAAAATCCCGAAAAGTCCTCCTCGTGAAGGGGGTCTTCGACATAGATCAAATCATAGCGATCCACGAGCTCGCTGATATACGAGACCTGCTCCTCGGTTGTGCGGTTCTTTTCCCGGTAATGGTAGAAAGCCCCGTCCTCATGCCAGAGCTGGCTGGCAGCAACATCAAGGCCAATCCGGATGCTTACATCAAGTTCATCAGATACGGTGCCTGCTGCTTCGCTGACAATCTCGAACGCTTCGGCATCGGATATAGCCGGGGCCCATGCTCCCTCATCCCCTTTCCCGCAGGATTTCCCGCGGCCTTTCAGGATATTTTTAATCGCCTTATGCACCGCTGCATTGGCAAACACCGCTTCTTTTGGCCCTGATGCACCGGTAGGTACAATCAGGAACTCCTGGATTTCGGTTGCATTCTCAGCATGCACACCTCCCCCGATCACATTGCCGAGTGGCAGGGGGAGGGAGGGGACAAATACACCTCCCAGATACTCGTACAGCTCAAGGCCGAGCGATGAGGCTGCTGCCTTCGCATTTGCCAGTGAGACCGCAACGGCGATGTTTGCGCCAAGGGTTGAAAAATCCCCGGTCCCGTCAACTTCACGGAGAATACCGTCAAATGCAACCTGGTCCCGTGAATCCTGCCCGATGAGAGAGGGGATAAGGTTCTTCTCAGCAAACTCGATTGCCGGTCCCGGCTCCTTCACCTTTGCCTCGTAAAGCCCGGTACTGGCACCACTTGGGGCTGCAGCCCTGCCAAACCCGGTCTCGGCATACACATCAGCCTCGACAGTTGGATTGCCCCTGCTGTCCAGTATCGTCCTTAAGTGGATCTCGCAGATGATGGTCATTTAATTCCTACTTCCTCTTTACCGTGATGGGAATAACGTTCTGTGTAAATTCCTCGAGCGCGATCTCCAGCGGATCGATCTTCGTGGTCCTGATAAGCAATGGAGCACCCATCGATATTTGCAGAGCACGGGCTCCGATGATCCGGGCTCTCTCATACCGGGTGTACGACTCTGTCATATAACCTCAAAATTTTCCATGGATAATGAATGGGGTCGCTGAGATTCGAACTCAGGTCACAGCGTCCCGAACGCCATAGGATAGGCCAGGCTACCCCACGACCCCTCACTGATACGGATTGAGATCATCAATAATCTCCTTATGGGTCAGTAACATACGCCGGCAGCAGTATCGCTCCATATGGAGGTCATCGAGGATCCGTTTTGGATCCTCGCCTGCATCCCGGCGCCGCTTGAACTCCTCATATGCCGTGGATATTACTTTCCCACAGGTGAAACACCGCACTGGTATCATAACGGTCCGATCTCCTACTTTGTTTTTACAGATTAACGATAAGACTTTTGGAATTTCTTCCTTGCACCCCGTCCGTGGGGTTTCTTCGATTCTTTCTGCCGTGAATCATTCACGAGCAGTGTACGGTCATACGAGATATAGACATCCTTGATCTGGGGATCATTGTGCCATTTAAGGATACCCCGTGCAAGCGCTGTCCGGACTGCCTCAGCCTGCCCCATGATCCCTCCGCCATGAACATCGATGGCTACATCGACTCCTTCAATGGCATTCGGGATCAGGAGAAGAGGTTCGGATATCTTCAGCCGCACCATCTCGTTTGGATAGATGTCGAGCGGAACAGAGTTGATCCGGACGATGCCGTTACCTGGCCTGAGCGTTGCCCGGGCGATAGCGGTCTTCCTCTTTCCACTCGTGTTAACAATCTTTGCCATGCTCTCACCCTCCTTAATACTTCGCTCCAAGGAACGTGCTCACTGCACCCACGGTCACAAATTTTGGTGTGTTCAGCCTGTTCATGTGCGCTTCTTCAAGGACTTCCCGCTCACTGCCGACATACTCAACCGGGACACCCACATATACCCTGACACGCCGGAAAGCATCGCTGCCAACGGTCCTCTTATACGGGAGCATCCCCCTGATTGTCCGCTTCACGATATGGTCCGGCCTCCGTGGGAAGAACGGGCCTCCCTCTCGGGAACCCCGGCTCCTTTTCTGGCCATAGTTGGCAAGTACCCGGGCCCTGCTGCCGGAGATGATTGCCTTCTCGGCATTGACAATGGCGATCTCCTCACCACTCATCGCCCTCCGGGCAACCATGCTGGCCATCCGGCCGAGAAGCAATCCGTCACCATCGATAACTGTCACCATCTCCTCACCTCAGTATCCGTACTTTGCTTCCCTTGGGATTGGCTGAAATCAGCTGCTCAATACTCATGCATTCACCCTGAGCCTCCCTGATCTTTTCTGATGCTGATTCAGAGAAGTTAAGGGCTGCAACCTTCACCGACAAATCAAGCATACCGGTCCCGAGAACCTTACCGGGGACGATGATCGTCTCACCGTCTGCTGCATACCTGTTGATCTTGCTCAGGTTAACCTCGGCATAATTTTTGCTTGGGGCTTCGAGCCGGTCGGCAATATCCCTCCAGATGTTCACCTCGTTCTCCCTCGACGTGGTCTTCAGGAGGGAGATCAGGCTGGTGAGGCGGGGGTTTGTCTTCCTGCAATTCATCTTATTCATCCCGGGTCTCTCCTGTTATCTCTTCAATCTGCGCTGAAAGTTCAGAGGACTGTGTCCTGATATATTCCAGTGCCTGGCCGATAATCTCCCGGACCGGGAGAGAGCCGTCACCCTCAACCACAAAGATGAAACGCGACTCATCGGCTGTCACCATTATCCCGGGCTCTTCACCGATCCCGGTGTTCATGCATGCCCGCACACAGAGCAGGCAGAGTGAACATTCCTCAAGCTGCCCTTCAACTACGGCAACCCGCCCATTCCTTATCTCAAGGATTCCACGCGGGCATTCATCGACACACTGCCCGCAGGCGTCGCACTGCTCACTGACCTCAATGACGGGGTGGAGCTTGTATCCGCAGGCTGTTGTGGGCTGCCATTTTGCATGCTCCCTGCCAACCGACATCACCGCACGTGCTTCGAGGACGACCTTCTGGTCCTTGATAAGTTTCACGATGGGGATATCCGGCTCGGCAGGGCCGATCCTCGGGTCCTGCGAGATGAGGTCCCTGGAATAGACCATGGCCGGTCCCTCAACGCTCATGGTGAGGACAACACTGCAGGAAGGGCATCCTTCCCCTCCGCAGGCACACCTGGACTGCGGCACCAGACATCCCTCATCGCTCTGGATCGGGATCAGACCAAGCCGGTGAGTGAGCATCTCATCAAAGAGCGCGCTCGTGTTGTCATAAATTTTAACGGTCTCGATTGCAAGCGTCGGCACCTCTCCTATCATTGCTCTCCTGACGGAGTTGGCGAAGGGAGTGGAGCAGCCTGCAAGCTGGAAGCGGGCGTTGTTCTCATCGAGCCTGGAAAATATGATCTCCATCACACTCTCCTTCCCCGTCTGCCGCCCTTGCCCCGGATCGAATCGTGGGGAACCGGGGTGACATCCTCGATCCGCCCGATTCTCATTCCGGCACGTGCCAGGGCACGGATAGCAGCCTGAGCTCCTGGCCCGGGGCTCCGCTGTTTTCCGCGACCCGGGGCACGTACCTTGACATGCACACCGATAATCCCCTTTTCCATTGCAGTCTGGGCGACATTGGTCGCCATCTGCATTGCGGCGTAAGGGGAACTCTCATTCCTGTCCTGTTTCACCACCATGCCGCCACTGCTCTTCGTGACCGTTTCGGCCCCGGAGAGATCGGTTACGGTGATGATGGTGTTATTGAATGAAGCAAAAATATGGGCGATTCCCCACTTTTCCTTTTCGCCTGCCATCGTCTATCTCCCCTGTTTTGTGATCCGTGCCTTTTCGGCATGTTCAGAGGCAGCGAGCGGAGACTTCCCATAATACGAGATCTGGCTCTCCTCTGCCCTTGTCACGCGGTAGCCCGGGATGCTGCAGCGTTTCCCGTTGATCGCGACGTGTCCGTGGGTGATGAGCTGGCGTGCCTGCTTTGGTGAACGGGCAAGCCCCTGGCGGTAGACCAGCGTCTGGAGCCTTCTTTCAAGGCCCTGCTGGACCTTGAGAGAGAGCACGTTATCGATATCGGCATCCGGCCCGAGCAGCCCCGCCCGCTGCATGTGCCCGATCAGCTCGTCCTTCTTTGACTCGAAGACAACCCGGTCCGTGCCGGTTGACATGAGGGCAAGGAGTTCCCGCGCCGCCTTCCGGTAGCGCCTGAGGTAACTCTGGGCTTTCCAGACCTCCCGCTTGTTCCGGAGCCCGTACTCGATAGCCAGCTTTGTCTCCTCTTCGATTCTGGATTTCTCGAAGGGGCGTTTCGGTGTCTGGTACTGTTTATGGTTCTTTCCCGGATATCCCATCCTCTCACCTTACTCCTTCTTCTTTTTCACGCCGACAGTCAGCCCGGTTCTGCCCGTGGACTTCGTCCTCTGACCGCGGACCTTCTGGCCGGTCTCATGCCTGATGCCCCGGTAGCACCGGATCTTCCGGAGGAGATTTATATCCTCTTCCCTTGCAGTGCTGACATCGGTTCCGAGAAGATGTTTTGCCTCTCCGGTGTAGACATCTTTTGGCCTGTTCATCATCCAGGATGGGACTCTCTGGGAATACGTATCCGCGACTTCACGGATGCGGTCGACCTCTTCGTCCTTGAGGCGGCCCATGGTCTCCTTCTCATCCACCTTCGCCAGTGTGGCGATGATCTGGGCGGTATGCATACCGACGCCCCTGATCCCGGTCAGCGCGATATGAACGGGCTTTGTCCCGTCCAGGTCAGTGTTGCTGACCCTTACGAAATACTTGATATCTTCTTCCTGAGCCATCCAATCCCTCGTTGACTGAGCATTCTTCTGAGCGCTGAGGGAGGGATTTGAACCCTCGAGTCCCAGGGGGACACAGGTTTAGCAAACCTGCGCCATACCAGGCTTGGCTACCTCAACAGGCGAATCTCGCGTCTTTGTGACACTCGCAGCACCAGATTGTGCCGCTCCATGAATGGTGCGTTATTATTTGGAACGATCGGATAATAACCCTTTGGGTCTCTGCGGTTTCCCCAGAAGAAGGGGACTTCACAGGGGTGCTTTTCCTGCCCTCCTGACCTTCCGCCCTATCAGGCCGGAAGTGATAAACGGCAGCGCGATGGTTGCATCACAAAAACACTGTACCCGGGGAGCATGAGGAGCCTCCTTCCCCCATGAGATGGCCTCCTCAAACGTGCACCCGGAGAGCCCGCCCCAGTGAGGAGCATCAGTGGTATACTGGATCGCATAGGCATGACCTTCCTGGCCGGCATCATACATGTCGGCAATGACCTGGGTCTGCTGAATGAAGTTTTTGGGGACGCCTCCCCCGATATACACTACACCGGTCTTCTTAGATCCTTCGACGATGCGGGCAATCTCATCGACATCAGCAATCTGGTCGATGTGTGCCTGGATACCATTCCGGCGTGCAACCATGAGCCCTATCCCGATGGAAGAATCGCACAGTGCAGGGATGAAAACCGGGATCTTCTTTTTTACACATACTGAGAGGAGCGATTTCCTTTCGGGATACTGGCTGATCATCCATTCACCGAACCGGTGGATGAACTCTGAAGAAGAGCAGGAGAATGGCGCAATCGTGCCTGCAAAATCGGCGAATTTGAGATCTATGCTCCGGAACTGCTCTTCGAATGCAAATATATCATATATCCTGTCGATTCCCTTTGAAAAAAGGTGGCAGTCATCAGCCTGGTGATGGCCCAGGTAGTGGCTGATGCCGAAGTGTTCACATACGTCATGGAAGATATTTGCTCCTGTTGAAACGATAACGTCTACATACCGGTGTTCAACAAGCTCGATAAGGCATTGCTGCATCCCCGCCGGGATCATCGCACCGGAGAGTCCGAGGAGGATGGTACAGTCCGGATCTCCGCACATCTGCGCCCAGACATCAAGCGATTCACCGAGTTTCCTCCCCTGAAACCCGGTAGCGCTCATCCCTTCAAGGAGACGGGAGACGTCGTTTGTGGGTGAAACTGGCGTCCTGGGTTTCATATCCATAGCTGATACATTCGTTTCTGCCGGAATATGATAATGATTATTAAAAAATCGCGATCCCGGTTAATTGCCGGTAAAAAAATTAAAGGGCCCTGATCAGGGAGTCTCTGGTAACCAGGCCCGCAAGACTTTCTCCCTGCACAACCGGAACTGAACTGATTTTCTTTGCAGTCATAAGGTTAATCACCTCATCAACGGTCGAACCGGCACGTACCGAGAGTACCGGTTTGCTCATGATATCCTTGACAAGGAGGTTCCTGATCCGGTGGTCCTGATGCTTGTCATCGACGACCTCGCGGAAGTTCCGCATGGCAACCGCCACATCAGTCTCGGTGACTATTCCGACGACCCTGTCCTGGTCAGTGACGATGAACCTGAGGATATTGTCATCTATCATCCTCCTTCGTAAATGGACCACCCTCTCTTCGGTGTCAATGGTGCATGCCTCTTCCATTACCTCCTCGAGGGCGGCATTCGGCCGGTATACTTTGAGCAGATCCTCTGCAGTTACCTTCCCGATAAGCCGGTGGTCCTCGTCATACACAACAACAAGCTTGTATGCCTGGAGGAGCGGGATCAGGATCTCGACGTCCTGATCAGGGTAGACCGTGGTAAAATCCTCCTCGACCGTGTTTGCCACATGGATTGAGTTCGGCGAGATGGATGAATTCCGCTTGGTCCCCAGTTTCTCAGCGACACTCTTCCGTGATACGGTCCCGACAACAGAATTGTTATTCATCACTATAAGCGGGTCAATGCCCTCATTCAGCATTTTATCGAGCGCCTCGGTAATCACCGCAGATTTTGCGATGATAACCGGACGTGACATGATATCCTTGACAAAGAGTTCTTCGGTCATTGTGCAACTTCCCTGATAATATCGTCTCTCTTGATAATTCCCCTTATTACCTGATCTTCAACAACAATAAGGCTGTTTATGCCCTGCTCCCGCATGACTGCGACCGCCTCCCGGACAGATGCACCGGGAGCTACCGTCACCACAGGCCGTGACATCAGATCTTCTGCAACAACCGCCGTCTCATAGACATACCGCAGCACCTTTTTCCCTCCCGGCTGCTCCTTCCGGAGCCTGGTGATATCTTTTACCGGGAGTTCCGCCTTTTCATTGGAATAAAGGAAAAATGCCAGGTTGCTTTCGGTGACGACTCCGGCGAGAGTGCCGTCGTTATTCACCACCACCACTTTGTCGTTTCTCTCCCTCATGAGGTTGATCACATGATCAAGAGAATGGTAACGGCTCACGGTGATGACATCTTCCATAACATCCTCCACCCGTATCGATAAAGATCCGATACGTTCGGACTTCATCAGGTCGGATTTTGTAACAATCCCCGCCATCTCGCAGGAATCCACGACCGGGACCCCTGAAATATCGCATTCAATCATAAGTGAGGCGACCTGGCCAATGCTGGTATCACTGGTCACTGTCACCGGATCCGGTGTCATGAGGACTGACACAGGGATACTGTCGATAGGCCTCCTGCGCCAGAGGGGTTCGCTCTGGCGGAGACGATAACCGATATCTTTCTTGGTGATGATACCGGAAAGAACGGACTTTTCCATGACAGGGAGACGGGATATCTTGTGCTTCAGCATAAGGTTGCGGGCCCGTGCAACATTTTCCCCTGTATCAACGATATAGACAGGGGAGCTCATCACATCACGTGCTTTCATTTCAGGCTCACTTCCTTGAGAGTGCTTTTACCATGTCAAACTCGGTCACAAGGCCGACAAGCCGGGCATTCTCGATTACCGGGAGGGCCCCGACATTCCGGTCGAGCATCTCCCTGGCAGCATCATTGATGCTCCTTTCGGGCGAAGTCGTAAAGAGTTTTCCCGATACGAGGTTTCGCACGGCAAGCCCCATAACTTCGGCAACGTCCCCTGTTTCCAGTTGCGAAAAGACCTTTTTTGTCCCGAGGTATTTCATGATGTCTGTTGTCGTAATAATCCCATACAGGACCTCGTTACTCACGACCGGGAGTCTCCGGAACCGGTGAGTCGTCATGTCCCGGGTGACCGTCCGGATAGGGCAGTCAGGATCGGTAACCCTGAGCGCAGTGCTCATGATGTCATTGACACAAAGGTCGGATCTCTCGGTTGCGAGCACCCTCATCACGTCCCGCTCTGTCACAATACCTCCCAGAACACCATCGTTATCTACGATCGGCATCCCCCCGACTTTCCTTTTGACGATGATATCAATCGCATCATTGATGGTCGCGGAATCAGGGAGCGTGGTCATCTGCTGAGTCATGATACTGCGAACCCCCTCATTAATCGCTGAAAGGAGATTCCCGCCGTGCTTTACCTGGACAAGATTAAACTTATCGCCGCCCCCCATGAAATTGATAATATCTCCCGACGTTATAATTCCCCGGAGCTTCCTGCTCCCCGCATCTACGATGGGAAGTCTCCGGAACCCGCAATCGGTCATAGTCTTCACAGCAGCGATGATCGGCATTGTCGGGGGAACTGCTACAACGTCCCGCGTCGCAATGGCCATGATCTCTCCTTCCCGGGTTACGATGTGTGACTTGAATTCGACCGGACCCCGGTCGAGTTTTCCCGGCATTTTCAGGAGTTTGTCGCCCTGTTTGAAATTACGGTCATTTGTATGCATATCATCCCTCTTTTCATGGTTGGTATTTTGAAAGAAGCGATTCATTCACCACATTGCGCAGGTATCAACCCTTTCTGGCGCTCCATTCTCATACAAGGCATTTCAGGATATCGTGCCGGTCGATGATCCCGATGATCTGATCATTCTCCATGACCGGGAGCCGGCTTATGTCATGCTTTACCATAATATCAGCAGCGGTCCGGACGTCATCACCCGGTCCGGTGGTTACAACCGGGGTCGTCATGAGAGTATCAACGGTTGTAGAGGTTTCGGATGAGGCGCGCCACCGCCCGTCTTTCAGGAGATCGCGGCGGGAGATCATTCCCACGACTTTCTTTTTCTTTGTTACCGGAAATGCAGAGTACCCGCTGTCAATGATGAGCGTATGGATCCGCTGGATGGTGTCTTCTGCTGCACAGGTGACCACATCGCTGGTCATGGAATCGCACACAGAACCGTGGAGCCGCTGCATTGTGATAACAACAGGGAAGAGTTCCGATAAGAGTACCCCCCCCAGCAGGACTCCCTGATCATCCACCACAGGTACACTGTCAGTCTTGTTCTTTCGGATGGTTGCGAGTACTTGCCCGATAAAATCGCCAGGCAAAACCGGGGTTATATCCTTCAGGAATCCATCAATGGTGACGTCAGATTTCGTGGCTGTTATGCGGAGGACATCGGTGATATCGATATACCCGAGAAGCTTTCGCTTCCCGTCATGCACATAGACCTCACGGTAGACGTTTTCCCGAAGAATCTGGCGCGCCTTTGTTATCCGATCATCTGACCTGAGTGCCGGAAATTCGACCAGAAAATCTGCCGCTGTTTTCATTGAAGGAGTTCCTCTTCACGGCATGACGTGCAGAGCATCACATTATCAGTACGGCGGAGATCGTCAGACATCTGTCCGCACCGGCTGCAGACTCCGACTTCAACTTCTTCGAGCCGGTTGATCTCGATCAGATCATTCATGAGCTCGTTGATCTCGGTTGAGACCGTCAGGATATCCCGGACGGTTACGATCCCGATAACCCTGTTCTCGTTATCGACTACAGGCAGTCTGCGAACACGGTTCCTGATCATCATGTGGGCAGCATCGCGCACGGTCTTGTCAGAATGGACCGTAATCAGGGGAGTGCTCATCACTTCGTTTACCAGTACTGCGCCCGGCTTTTTATCCTTGGCAACCACCTTGCAGTTGATATCTTCTTCGGTCACTATACCGATAGGGAGGTTGTTGCGGATCACAATGCAGCTCCCCACCTCATCACGGCACATTGCCATGGCTGCCCGTGCTACCGACGCGTCGGACTGAATAGTGGTAGGGTTTCCCTTCATCACCTCTTTCAGCTGCACCCGCGTTTCAAACCGGATCGAGTCTGAGGATTTTTTCAATCATTCACCCCCAATTAGGCGTCCCTTACAGAACTGGGATACGCAGTATCCATTACTGCGAGCCATCAATATTAACTAATCGATGGGTATAAAATTTCCTTCACCAGAGTGTCCGGAAACCAGTACAAAAACCATAATAATGACTTTATTCCATAAGGTACATGATAAGGACCTGGCCATCAGGATATAAATCCGGATCAATTGCCGCTTTGAGGTGATGTATGAGTATTTTTGTACAGGCCAAAAACCGTGTCTCGAAATTTCTTATGGCTTTTTTCAAAAAAAGGCGTTCCCGTATCGGAATTTACGGTCCCCCGAATGCTGGCAAGACAACACTCGCAAATCGAATTGCCCGCGACTGGACGGGTGAACTGGTAGGTCCGGTAAGTGAGATTCCGCACGAAACCCGCAGGGCGACACGCAAGCAGGACATCACCATTACCGGCAACAACGGGAGCACCATCACTATCGATATTGTTGACACCCCCGGGGTGACCACCAAGATCGATTATAAGGAGTTTCTCGAGTATGGCGTGGGAAAGGACGAGGCAATCACGAGGGCACGCGAAGCGACCGAGGGAGTTGCCGAAGCGATGCACTGGCTCCGCGAAGACATTGACGGGGTTATCTACATGCTCGACAGTACGGAGGATCCTTTCATGCAGGTGAATATCATGATGGTTGGGATTATCGAGAGCAGAAAACTCCCTGTGATTATCGCGGCAAATAAAATTGATCTCCCTGATGCAAGCCCGCAGAGGATTAAAAGCGCCTTTCCCCAGCACCCGGTAATCTCGATCTCCTGCACGGAAGGGAGCAATATCGAGGAGCTGTATGAACAGATGGTATTACATTTCGGGTGAGGGATCATGACGCAGGGTGTCCAGATAGATCTTATCTCCGAAGAACGGCTTGCTAAGCTGACGTCAATGGAGAAGATACACATGATTCTCGATGATGTCAGGCAGGGAACGATCGTAATCCTCGAAAAAGGGCTCGACCCTGAGGAGCAGGGAAAACTGATCGAGATGACTATGCACGAGATCCTTCCTGACGGGTTTAACGGAATCGAGATCGAGACATACCCCTCTCATGAAGAAGCCCCGGGATTCTTACAAAGGCTCCTTGGAAAAACCAGGCCTGAATCACGCCTTACAGTTATCGGCCCGGCAAACCAGTTGCGGATGATCAGGAAAGACAAGGACATGATCAGTGCCTGGGTCTCCTCCCGGTGAAGGTATGGTGCATACCTGCGCAAAATGCGGGAAAGTATACCCGGATTCCTCTGCCGAGATTCTGAACGGCTGTTCGCAATGTGGAGGAAAAAAATTTTACTTTGAGCGACCGGGCGCCCGGAAAAAAAAGTCCCCTGATGCAGAGCAACGCCCGGCGGCACCTGCACCTCCACCTGCTCCTGAAAAAGAAGAAGCGGCGGAAGAGGACCGGGGCTCGAGGGTTGAGAGTATCCGGATTGTCGCTCCCGGGACATACGAACTCAATATCGAGAAGATGGCCAGGTCCGATGACCGGGTTGTCGGCCTCGGAGGGGAGGGCAGCTATGCTGTTGATCTTCTCTCCATGGCTGGAGCAAAAAAGAAGAAAAAGTCCGAGCGGTAGGAGGAAGAAGAGCGGCCAACCTCCCCTTGTCCATTTTCAGGCTTTTAGAATTCCCTGCTTTTGACCATCTTTTCCTGACTGTTGCACTGATTATTCCCTGACTCCGGAAGTTCCAATGAAGGTCCATATGAGAGACGGCTTATGTCACCGCCTCCTGTCCTGTCCGGGAAAGACGTTACATGCATGCCTGAATATCATCAGACAGGCTCTGTGCAGGTTACCTGTGAAAAGAAGGACCGTATGGCTTTACCGGCCTCTGAGAATCGTTCATTTCCCATCCTCTTTTAAGCAAAACCAGGGAAGAGGTATGGGTGCTTCATCAGAAAGTCACCGAAAAAAGGTTAGTTCAGGAGATATTTTCCACGCTGTACCCTTTCTTTGCCAGGAGATCCTTGACACGGTCCTTGTGATTCCCCTGCAGCTCAATGGAACTCTCCTTCACGGTTCCACCGCAGGCAAGTCTGCCTTTAAGATATTTTGAAAGGTCTTCAAGGTCGATATCAGTCGGATCAAGTCCCTCGATTACCGTGACTTCTTTTCCGTATCTCCGCTTGCTGACCTTCACATTGATCCGTTGTTGTTCTTTTGCTACTTCCTCACAGATACAAAGTTCCTTAGGTAGTCCACACGTCGGACAAATCCCACCGTTCATTACAAGTACGTTCAAGTTCTCTTTATATATTTGTTGGCATTACCGCTCCCTTCCCCGGCCATATCCGCTCATAGAAGAGATTGACAGCGCCTCCCGGGGACCCTGATTTTCCCAAAAGATCATCGCCAGCCATTCAGCTTGCGAGACTATCGACCCTGCAGGTGTCGCATCCCCTTGATAATACCTGGTCTTCCCTGCTGTTGTAACGGTATATCGTGATGCCCTTGCACCCAAGGTCCCGTGCAAGGAGGAATATCCGGCATATGTCATCAGGAGTGGCATGTTCAGGGAGATTGACCGTTTTTGATACCGCATTATCCACGTGCCTCTGCACAGCGGCCTGCATCCGGACATGGAATTCCGGGTCAATTTCGGGCGCGGTACGGAACAGCTCTTTTTCATGGTCTCCGATTGGAAGATCCTGGACGCTTCCGCTCTTTTGTATCTGCTCCATCAGGGCATGACCCCGGGGCATCGATTCGACGGCGTCCCGGACAGAAGGGTGAACAAACCTGATCACTTTTCCATTGATGGTGCGGGAAAAGGCGAGCGAGAAGAGCGGTTCGATCCCGCTGCTTATGCCAGCAATGAGATGGAGAGAGCCGGTCGGTGCAACTGTCGTCACCGTCGCGTTCCGCATCGCACAGGTGTAGCAGCTCTGCCCGATTGCGGGAAATGACCCGGCTGTCCGTCCTATCTCTTCAGACGTTGCATGTGCCTCTTCCTGGATGATGCGCATGATCGATTCGGTACAGGCAAGTCCTTCTGCTGACTCATATGCAATATCCATGGAGATGAGAGCATCCGCCAGCCCCATCACCCCGAGACCGGTTTTCCGTGTGGACAGTGTCTGCTCCCGTATCTCGGGCACGGGGTAAGTATTGATATCAATCACCCCATCCAGGAACTCCACGCCAAGCCTCACGACAGATAGGAGCATCTCTTCATCCAGATCCCCTTTCCGGACACATCCGGCAAGGTTGATGCTCCCGAGGTTGCAGCTTTCATAGGGCAGGAGGGGCTGTTCCCCGCAGGGATTGGTCGCCTCGATGGGACCCAGTCCCGGAACAGTGTTCTTTTCATTGATCCGGTCAAGAAAAAGGATGCCGGGGTCTCCGCACTGCCAGGCAGCAGCGCAGAGCTCGTCCCAGAGCAGGACTGCATCAAGGGTATCCCATACTTCCCCATTCCTCGGATTTATGAGATTATAGGTCCCGTTCCGGGTGAGGGCATCGAAAAAAGTATGATCAAAGCCCACCGAGAGGTTAAAATTTTTCAGGTCGCCATTTCTCTTTGCCCGGATAAATGGCAGGATATCAGGATGTGAAGACACAAGGACACCCATATTCGCTCCCCGCCGTTTTCCTCCCTGTTTCAGCGCGGCGGTAGCTTCATCAAAGACTTGAATGAAGGGGAGGGGGCCGCTGGCAACCCCTGCTGTTGAGCCAACTACATCCCCTGCAGGCCTTATCCGGGAAAATGAAAAACCGGTCCCGCCTCCGCTTTTATGAATAAGTGCCATCTGTTGGAGGGCGACAAAGATACCGGGAATCGAATCCTCAACAGGGAGAACAAAACATGCCGATAACTGCCCCGGGGGGGTCCCGGCATTCATCAGGGTGGGGGAATTCGGGAGAAAAAGAAGATCTTCCATGATACGGAAGAACTGGCCCTCCTTTCCTGTGTTCACCGCCCCGGCAACGCGGCGGAACATACCGGATGCACTCTCTCCGGGGAGAAGATACCGGCTTTCAAGAAGTACCCTTCCCGCCTCGGACAGAGCCATATGAAGACTACAAGGAATGCCTTTTATTTAAATTCCATGCACACCCTACCTACAGAATGTCGCTCCTTGTGCTTGGCACTGCATCGCATGTCGGGAAGAGCACCGTCGTTGCTGCCCTGTGCCGGGTCCTCTCGAACCGTGGAATCCGGGTCGCACCCTTCAAATCACAGAATATGAGCCTGAACTCTTACGTTACACGGGAAGGAGCGGAAATAGGGATTGCCCAGGCGATGCAGGCTTTTGCCGCAAGACTGGAGCCTGACGCCGATATGAACCCGATCCTGCTGAAACCCAAAGGAGAGATGGTCTCCCAGGTGGTAGTGCGGGGACGGCCATGGAAAGACCTTTCTATTTCTGAGTATTACCGCGAGACAGACGAGCTTCTCTCTGTCGCTGTCGCTTCTGCCCGCCGCCTTATCAAGGAATACGGCCATATTGTCGCTGAAGGGGCCGGGGGGGCTGCCGAATTGAACCTCTATTCCAGGGATATCGCAAATATCCGGATAGAAAGGGAGCTCTGTCTCCCTGTTCTTCTCGTTGCCGATATTGAACGGGGCGGGGTATTTGCGCAGGTCTATGGGACCCTCACGCTCCTTCCGGAGGATATCAGATCCCGGATAATGGGAATTATCATCAATAAGTTCAGGGGTGACCCCGCACTCTTTTCTGATGGGGTGAAGATGATCGAAAATCTCTGCGGAGTCCCGGTTCTCGGGGTTCTCCCGGTATTCTCAATTCCCCTGCCAAGCGAGGACTCGCTTTCACTGGGAGACAAACAGTCCGGCAGTCTGCCGGTTAAGATAGCCGTCATCAGGCTGCCCCGTATCTCAAATTTCACCGATTTCGAGCGGCTCGAACGGCATGCTGCCGTGCATTATGTGAACCCGGGTGCACCTCTTGACGGGTATGACTGTATCATCATTCCCGGCACAAAGAATACGGTCGAAGACCTCCTTATGCTGCAGTCAAGCGGTACAGCTGCCGGGATAATTCTCGCTCGGGAACAGGGCATCCCTGTTATCGGGATTTGCGGGGGGTACCAGATGCTTGGGAAAGAGATCATCGATGAGGGGATTGAATCCTGCCGCGGAAGATATGCCGGGCTTGGTCTGCTCCGGGTCACGACAAGGTTCTCACGATATGAAAAGGTCACCGAGCAGGTACAACGGACTGCCCGATCTGCCGGTCCGATACTCTCGCATATGGGTTTGGTGAAGGGCTATGAGATTCACATGGGTGAGACCGAACGTGCCGGGGATGATGAGGCATTCTCAGGTGAAGGGGCAGTCTCCCCTGATGGCATGGTGATAGGAACGTATCTTCACGGCCTCTTCGAGAACCCGCCTGCCGTTCACGCTCTCCTCTCGTATCTTTATTCCAGAAAAGGCCTTGTGTTCCAGCCTGATTCTCCGGACGATGACAGGGATGCATATGAGGATCTGGCTGCCGAGTTCGAGCGGCATATCCGGCTGGATCCCATTATCGCCCTTTTTTGCGATTGAGTCACAGGCGCGGGTTTTTTACCCTTACGGTGACACTATGAGATAACGAAAAGGGGAGAGGGGATAATGGCCATCAGGATATCGATTACCACCGATACGGAGATGATGGAGCTCGTCGACAGGTATGCAAAGGAGCACGGGATTGACCGGAACCGCGCCATCCTCGAGTTGATTGAGAGCGGGTTTACCAAGGAAACCGGGACAACCCCGGTGAACCTGAATCAGAAGCGGGCTTTTGAAGAATACAACGATCTCAAACTTGCCCTTGATATGATGAAACAGTCACTCGTAGAACTGACCGAAGAGGTAAAACTGATTCACCATATCGTTGATATCGAATGGGGACGGGAGATGAGGCCTGTACCGTTCCAGAGCAGGAAATGGTGGGAGTTCTGGAAGACCCCGTGATTATCACCCGATGATATTCATCATGCTCCGGTAACCTTCTCCCCTGCGGTCAGCACATTTTACTGCCTCGACAATCTTCAGATTTACTTCTTCTGTTGCGCGATGGCGGAGGCAATACGCAAGCGCAGGGGATTTGACATACTCCCCTCTGACCCGGAAATACCGTGAGTAGACACAGAACCTGCAGTGTTCAATGGTCTCCTCCTTTCCCGGCAGGCAGGGGACTTTTCCTCTCGTTACCTCGAGAACCCGGTATTCGTCATCTGTCATGATACTCCTCCGGCATTATTTTCCATCCTTTCCTGTGAAACATCCATATCAACGAATGGAATCTCATGAAACCTCAGGCCGGGTAATTAATACACCATGTCCGAGGAGAGCCTCAACACCACTACGAACTTTCCCGATAAGCTCTGGGATCTCATCCTCCAGTGCTGCATTCTTTTCAGTGAGTCCTGATAGCCGGGACTTCATCACTTCAACATGGCCGGCTTTCCTCTCTTCCTCTTTCAGGGCAGACGATAAATCGGCCAGGAGCGGAGTTTCCAGGTAGGCACGTTCTTTTGCACGAAACCGGTGGTATGCGGCCTCTCTTCCTGCATACCCTTCCCTCACACGGGCAACAATATCAGTCTCTTTTGAAAATAATTCCTTCTCTTCCTTATTTTTCAGAGTGATATCACCGGACTCTATCATGCTTTCAATGAGCGGCAGCGAACGGATGAGTCCGGGCATGAACTGGTCCTCTGCCGGAATGCCGCTGCCTGAAAGCGTGTCAACAAGATCCTCGAGATCCTTTGCCGAAGCGGTGCCCCTGGTCCTTCCAAGAACCTTTTCTCCCTTCCTGAAAACGTGCGAAATAACGGCAAAATCAGCATGCAGGGCCCTCTCTTCGCCAAGAAAATCCTTGTTCAGCACCGCAACCTCTTCCCGCATACCCCGAAGGCTCCCGGTATCCACCATATCCTTCATGGATGTAATACTCTCACGGATCTGGTCACGCTCCCGTTCCTCCCGGTCAATCTCTCCCTTTATCTGGGAGATCTCCTCACTTCCACGTTTCTTTTCCGTTTCCGCTGAATTAAGACGGGAAAGATCGGCACGGACTCCAGAGATAATGGTCCTTTTATTCCTGGCCTCGGCTATGAAGGGAGTCATGGCATTCATCTCCCTGCCCATCTGGTCCACCATCTCCCGGATCTCTTTCATCTCCTCGGGAAAAACACCCCGGAGATACCGGCCCTGGCCGGAGAGCCCTTTCACGCACCCCTTGAGGCTCTCTGTTGCAGCATGGTAGAACTCTTCGGGATCTTCGGGCAGGTCTTTTGTGAGAGAGGAGAGCATCGCCCGTTCAAAGAGGGGTAGCGTATTTTTTGCGATCGTTTCAAGTTTCGGGTGGTATGCTTCCTCCCTCTCTTTCGAGGCCAGGTCCAGCACCAGATCCTTCAGAGCGCCACGAAGGTCCCTGATTGTATTTCTCTGTTTTTGGGTTTTTTCCAGGAGGATATGGGTGACCTCTTGTTCCCTGGACTCAAGAATTGCAGGGATCTCATTAGTACCGTATGTTGCTGGCTCCTGTGCTTTTCCCTGCCCGAAAATGTCTTTGATGCGCCTGAACATTTCACTTCCTCCTTACAGGCAGCGATCGACAGGTCTATCGTTCAAATCGCAATCGTTTCTCGCGATCTGCCTGATACGTTCAACACCGCCGATCTCACTGATTACCCGTGCAACAGCATCGGGTACCAGCTTCTCCCAGTCTTCCCCTTTTAGAATCCTCCGGCGGATCTCTGTCCCTGAGTGCAGCTCGCGTTCATACATGGCGGGTGACAGGACAGGAATACTTTCTTCTGCGAAAAGCCGCATCACCAGCGGATTGCTTGAATAGATAATGTCGAAAGGAGGAACCATCGAACGAACATGGGCAACCCAGAGAGCATTTCTCTTGATATCCTCGATGGGAATGACGTAGATGGGGATCCTGATATGCTTCAGGGATCCGGTAATCATGAGGATCCTCTCCCCGGCGGTAAACGGATTCTCCGTCTCATGGCTAAGTTGTGCACTTCCTACCCCAATGACGATTGCATCTGCCGTTTCTGCAATTTGTTCAAGGACATACTGGTGCCCGTTGTGATAGGGCTGGAACCGCCCGATATAAAATGCCCGTGTCATTGTTCTACCACCATATTCGCAATCCGGGCTGCCATCGCTCCAGCAGTGAACCCGGCATCAATATTTACCACGGCCAGTACCGAGCAGGACTGGAGCATACTGGCAAGGGCTGCCCTCCCTTTGCCCATATACCCGTATCCCGTGCTGACCGGCACCCCGATCACCGGCCGGTCCACAAGACCTGCGACTACTGCCGGAAGTGTGCCTTCCCGCCCGGCTGCAACGACAAAGACATGGGCATCACAACATTTCCTGATTGCGGGAAAAAGGCGGTGAATTCCTGCTGCACCGACGTCATAGGCAGTGCATACCCTGCAACCCATCTCCGATGCAATCACCCGTGCTTCTTCTGCAACCCTGATATCCGATGTCCCGGCAGTGATGACAGCAACCACACCCCCGGTGGGACTGACTGGTCTGCCCCTGGAAAGGACCGCCATCCGCGCCGCATCGTGACAGGTCAGGGTAAATCCCCCTGCCTCTGCACGCTCCTTAAGTATCCCTGCCTGTGCCCGGTTGATCCGGGATACCAGGCATCGTTCCGATGACCGGACATGGGCGAGGGCGATTTCTGCAAGCTGAGCGGGCTCCTTTCCCTCGGCAAGCACAACTTCAGGAATCCCGCACCGGATCCTTCTTCCGATATCAAGGCAGGCGATAGCCCCCACTTCCTCAATGCGTAGCCCGTCGATTTCCCTTTCTGCCTCTTCAAGGCTTATCTCTCCCGCACGGACCCGTGCGAGCATCTCACGGAGCATTCGGTTGACCTGCATACCTCAATAATAAAGATATGGGTCCGCGTATAATAATACGTTCATAATCATGAGTTATCTCGTGTATATTGCCCTCTTTGGGGCAGCAGTTGTTTTTTTCCTGTGGCTGCGTGATGCCCGGATTTTTTACCGGACCGGTCTTTCAGGATACCGCAAAGCCGCATACAAGGGGGTTCTGTTCGGTGCCCTTGCCATTCTAGGCGTGGCAGTGGCCATCTATTCGCTCGAACTCCTCGGGCTTGGCCTGATCCTGGCGGCCCTCTACCTGCAGGGGAAAGAAGAGCGGGAGAAGATCTGGAGTTCTGAGGGGACTCTCGACCGGTTCCTCGGGAAAGCTCCGTTTTATAAAGGAACCCGCAAGAGGGAGGATTGAAACGATATGCTCCAGAAACCACGAGGCACCAGGGATTTTCTCCCTGACGAGATGGAACAGAGGCGGGACATCGAAGGCAGGATGCGCGAGATAGGACGGCGGTGGGGATACCGCGAGATCTGCACTCCTGAATTTGAGGAACTCGAACTCTTCACGGTCCGGTCGGGCGAAGGGATCATCCAGGAAATGTATGTCTTTGAGGACAAGGGCGGCAGGATGATGGCGCTACGCCCTGAACTCACCGCGCCGGTACTGAGAATGTACGTCAACGAAGGGAGAACCCTGCCAAAACCGCTCCGATGGTATTATTTTGCCGATTGTTTCCGGTATGAGCGGCCGCAGAAAGGCAGGTACCGGCAGTTCTGGCAGTTTGGGGTGGAACTGATCGGGGTGGATTCCGCCCTTGCGGAAGCTGAGGTTATTCTGCTTGCTGAAGAGATCCTTTCTGCAACCGGCATCTCATTCTCGATCCATATCGGTCACCTGGCATTGATGCGAAGCATTCTTTCAGGGATGCCCGAGCAGGAACAGAAAAAAATTCGCATGTTCCTCGACAAAAAAGATTTTGCGGGCCTTCGCGATTACCTCTCCCCGAAAGGGATGGACGACCTCTGCACCTCACTGACCCGCCTTGCCTCATGCAGGGACCTGCAGGAAGTGTTTGAGATCACCGGAGACCTTCCGGAGAGAGAACGGATTGAGGAACTGTTCTCGATCCTTGATCATTCCGGTATCCCGTATACTCTCGATCCAGGGATAGCACGGGGACTTGATTACTATACCGGGATGGTCTTTGAGATTTTTGCAGAAAACCTTGGTACCGAGAACCAGGTGCTCGGAGGGGGGACCTACCGGCTCGCCCATCTCTTCGGAGGCGAGGACACGCCTTCCTGCGGGTTTGCAATCGGATTTGACAGGGTGATGGTCTCGAGAGGGGAGCAGGCACCTCCTCGACGGCTTGTTGCCGGAATCGCCCATACTCCTGAAGGCAGGGAATGGGCACTCGCTGTCTCCCGGGAATTCCGGTCTGCCGGGATAAGGACCGAACTTGACCTGTCAGGGCGATCCCTCGGCCAGCAGCTCTCCCATATTGCAAAATCTGCTGATTACGCCCTGATTCTCGGGCAGCGTGAAAGCACAAGCCGGGTGGTGACCATAAAGGATCTCAGGTCCGGTGTGCAGAAAGAGCTCGCCCTCCCCGATGCAGTCCGCGAGGTGATCAGGAGTGAGCCTCGCTGAGGACCTTGCAAAGCAGCAGCGGAGCATCAGCGTCGCAGAATTCTTTGAGAGAAACAAGCACCTCCTTGGCTTTGATTCCCCGACGAGGGGGATCATCACCACGATCAAGGAAGCGGTGGACAATGCCCTTGATGCCTGCGAGGAGGCCATGGTGCTTCCTGATATCTTTTTATCGATAAAAAAGCAGGACAGGGACATTTATCGGATCATTGTCGAGGACAACGGCCCCGGGATTGTCCCCGGGCAGATACCGTTCGTCTTTGGAAAACTCCTGTATGGATCACGGTTTCACCAGATAAAACAGAGCAGGGGTCAGCAGGGGATCGGGATAAGCGCTGCGGTACTCTATGCGCAGCTCACCTCAGGACTCCCCACCATCATCATCTCCCGGACCGGGCTGGAACATCCGGCACACCAGTTCGAAATACAGATCAATATCGAGACAAATGAACCGGATGTTGTCACTGAGCGTGAAGTGGAATGGGACCGCACCCATGGCACACGGGTCCAGATCGAGTTCAAGAGCACTCTTGCCGCAAAGAAACGATTGATCGAGTATCTCAGGTACACCTCTATCGTCAATCCGCATGCCCGGATAAGGCTCGAGATGGATGACGAAACCTTTGTATTTGACAGGGTTAGTGACGAGGTGCCCCCCTGCCCAAGGGCGATAAAACCGCACCCTCATGGAATAGAGGTAGGCCAGATACGAAGGATGCTCCCGGCAGGTCCGGGGACGCTGGAATCGTTCCTTACCGGGAGTTTCTCGAAAGTAGGGGAAAAAACAGCCGGCGAGATATGCCGGAATGCAAAACTTTCCTGTGCTGCTGACGCCCAGTCACTCTCCCCTGATGAGCAGAAACGGCTGGTTGAAGCAATGCAGGCGGTGAAAGTCCCACCGCCGCCCGTCTCGCAATGCCTCTCCCCGATCGGGGAGGACCTGATCACAAGGGGGCTTGAAAAAGAGCTCCAGATGGACTTTGTAAAAGCCCGGACACGGCCGGGCTCGGTCTTTTCCGGACATCCGTTTATCGTGGAAGCGGCGATAGGATATGGCGGTAAGCTCCCTGCGGAAGGGAATGCACAGATACTCCGGTTTGCAAACCGCGTACCTCTGATGTACCAGCAGGGGGCATGTGCAATCACCGCGGCTATTTCCGGCATAAACTGGAAGAACTATTCTGTCGCACAGGCAGGACTTCCCACCGGACCCCTTATTATTCTTGTGCATGTGGCATCGACCAGTGTTCCCTTCACAAGCGAGAGCAAGGACGCCATCGCCTCCATACCGGAAATCGAGAAAGAGATTGTTTTAGGCCTGCAGGATCTTGCCAGAGACCTGAAGATGTTCTTGTCCAGGCGGGACAGAAACCGGTTGCAGGAGGATCGTGCCCGTGCTGTCTGTGCGATCCTGCCCGAACTGGCTGAAAAAGTCTCAGAGATTGTGGAACTTCCACCACCTGACATCTCTGCAATCGAGGGAAAGATCCTGCATAAGCTTGTTGTCAGACAGACGGCAGGGGATGGTCTTGTGACTGTTGAGATTAAAAACTACACCGGCAGCCAGGCTACCCTTTCCCTCTATACCATCTCCACGGACCCGGGGGAGGACGCACAGCCTCCTCCGGATTTCGTGACCCGGATGGATGAGGAATACACCAGGGTCTGGCAGGTTCAGGTTGGCCCCGGCGAAGTATGGACAACAAAATATTCAGGATCTGCACGAGGGATCGTTGAGATCCGGGGAGTTGATACCCGGAGCATTGTCATGGTGGATCGGGATGAATAAACAAGAACTTGATAGACAGGCGACAGGGCGGCTTGTCGGAATCGCACGGAAGTGGTATGACCAGATGCTTGATGGCCTCATCCCCTCCATCTCGCTGCCGACAAGGACAAAAAAGAATATCGAGTACGATGATACATCCGAGGTCTGGAAATACGGAGACAGGGAGAGTGTCCGTTCAGCAGGGACGGCAAAAAGTGCCCTGCACCTCCTGAAGATGGCCTATGTCATCTGGTTTCTAAGAAAACAGATCGGTGAGAACCGGTCATCGACTCTGAGAGAGCTCTATTATATTTCAGAAGGATGGAAGAAGGCAAAGTTCCAGGCTCAGGATGAGAGCAATTTCCTGATTGAGGACCTCGAGATTCTCACCGACATGCAACGCGAGGCGTTCCATCTTCGCCCTGAAGAGGATGGTGCGACTGTATTTGGGCCCCTGAAACTACGTGAAATGACCCGGCGCGGAGAGCGTGATATTCACTGCCAGGATGACGTTGGAGAGGCAGGGTACCAGATCCCCACGAACGTGGAGACCGTTGAGCTGCTCGAACACGATGCCAGGTTTGTGATCGCGATTGAAACCGGGGGTATGTACGCACGCCTTATCGAGAATGGGTTTGATGGCGACCACCAGGCGATCCTTGTCCACCTGAAAGGCCAGCCGGCACGATCCACCAGGAGGCTCCTTAACCGGATCAACACCCAGTTCAATCTTCCTGTCGTCGTGTTCACTGATGGGGACCCCTGGTCCTATCGTATCTATGCAAGTGTTGCATATGGCGCTATCAAGAGTGCCCATATCTCTGAACTCCTTGCAACCCCGAAAGCACAATTCATCGGGGTCCAGCCAAGCGATATCCGGGATTACAACCTGCCCTCTGATCATCTGAATGAAAAGGATGTGGCCGCTCTCATGAGTGAGCTTTCCGACCCCCGGTTTGCAACCAAGTACTGGAAGGAACAGATCGAACTTCAGCTGAAACTCAATCTCAAATCAGAACAGCAGGCATTTGCTGCAAAGGGTCTTGACTTCGTAACGAAGGAATATCTGCCCGCACGCCTCTCGGACATGGGAATTATCTGAACCGGGCATCTAGGGGAATAAGAAAGTTCGGGAAACTGGCTCTACCCATTTTTTTTTCCTTACATGAGGAAAAGAACCAGTTTTCGGGTATAAGAATACCCGCTTTATTTCCCAGAAAAAATTGAGTGTTCGTCCCCTACACAAAGAACCGGAACATTATCCAGGCGATCAGCAGCATAACAATCGAATATTTCAGGCCGGCAACCACTCTCCCTTCACCCATCTGGCCGGCAACAAGCCCTGAAAAGAAACCCTGAATAAGAGCAGCGTGGGTAAAAATTCTTGTGTAGAGGGAGAGATTGATACTCCCGCCGAACTGAGCTCCCGCCGATGTTCCGCTGGCAGCGCTCCCGGCAGTTGCCATGACGCTCAAAAATGTTGTGACAAGGATATAGATGACAAAGACAAAGACGAGGAAGGAAATAAAGACAATCACAACATAAATCAGCATATTATTCCGTCGTTCCGTCTGCAGGCTGATGAACTCGTAGCTGTCTTTTGCCGCAGCACGGAGCACCTCGCTCACGTCTCCGCCGGCTTTGCTTGCTTTTGCGATCAGGTCAATACTCCGATCGGTAAGCGGAGTTGACAGTCGTGCCCTGAACCGTTGGATGGCGTCGATGAATGTCGTATTCCATGACATCTCGTTGTCAAGCCTTCTCACATAGGGTGTGAGCGTACTATAATCGCTCTGTGCAACAAGATGCACGGCGTTTGGTAACGTCATCCCTGAATCGTTCATACCGGCGAGATCCCGGTAAAAGTTCGGGAGTGCTTCCTCAATATGCCGTGTCCGCCACGATTCCCTGAAATCCAGGATTGCGAGTGGTATCGAAACAATGAGTATAGCGAACACCGCGATGTCGTCTACCGCTGATGATATAAAAAGTGCACTCAGTCCGTAATCACGGATGATGTATGTGATTCCGAGGATAAAGAAAGCCAGGGCAACGGGGACTGTTACGTAAAGACTCTTGAGAGGCTTTTCTGTGATCACACGGACCGGGTGCCTGAAAAGCCTTCCAATCCCGTGTTCGGTTGCCCGGTGTTTCTCTATCCGGGAAACGATTATATCGCTCTCCTGTTCGAACTCTGCCTTCTCACGCTCGCCAAGATCTACCCGTGCAGGTTTCTCCTTCGAGAGGAGCCGTGAGAGCCCACCTGCCCTGCCCTGCTGCGTTCCGGGAGCGGGGATGGGCATATCATGATCTCCTGAACCCTTTGAACTGTTCTTCCCTGAGAAAAGGTCTTTTAATGCCATAATCAGGACTCCGGTGTCATTGCACTGATGAGGATCACAAATCCGATGCTCCCAAACGGGATGATGAGATAGATGATGATATACAGGAAGATGGGCTGCGACTGGCGGGAAAGGATCGACATGATTGACTGGAGGATGATCAAAAAGAGCGGTCCTGCCACCATGGCAGTAACGTATGATTCAGCAATCAGCCCGAGGGTATCGAGAAACAGTTTCTGAGTCTGACGGTTTTCCAGAGAGTATTGTTCTGCCTTGTTCCGGAAATACTCTGTCAGGTTGCTCCCGCTCGAGATACAACCCATTGCCCCCTGTAAAAATTCCTTCATCCGAAAACTTGGGGTGGTTGAAGAGATGACGCGAAGGGCCTCGATAAGGTCCTTTCCGAAGAGATCGATCTCGAGTGCGACAAACCGGGCCTCAGCAGCACTCTCCCCGTACATCGTGCTGCTTCCAAGCTGCCGGAAGATTTCTGCCGGAGGAATTCCCGCCGTTGACATAGCTGTCACATAATTGATAGCATAAGGGAGGGTGGCATCGATATTCCGTTTCCGGTTCCCTGCAATATATCCGGGATAGAGCAGAAACACCACGAACGTGATTCCCGCAATCACGGTAAACGAGATAATAGTGGCAAGGATAGTCCCGATGATGAGGGAATACTGGTTGATCGCAAGCATGAAATCAGGGACTGTTCCCTGATATGTGATCATTCCGGGAATATTCAATATCCAGGTAAACGCTCCCAGAAGAATAGCACTGGCAATACCTATAATTGCTGAACCGAGGTATGCCGTTGAGAGGTATACCTCGAAGGGGACTTTCATCCGTGCAGTCAGGAGGGAATTCCGGAGTTCCGCGTACTTGTCCCGCTTTTTTCCCGCATATGTTCCGAGCAGCCTGAAGGCGAGACGCTCAAAACTATTCATACAGGTCAGCTCGCACTATTTCCATGATTTTTGTGGGATCCCTGTAATACTGGATCAGGATATTGGCCACATCATGGTACTCACGGATCTTTTTAACCCGCATCCATTCGAGTACTTCCTGCCGCATCTTGAGTTCTTCCCTCATCCTGCTCTCGGTCCAGCCACGGGATTCCATGATCTCTTCGAGAACGAATGACTTCCCTGAATAGGTGATCTCATCCGTGACCGGGTGCCACCGGAACACTTCATTCGTGATGAGCTCGTTTGTCCTTGGATCGATATCGAGGATCTCTACCAGCTGCTTGTTTCTTCTGATGCGCTGGCCACCGATTCGGGCCTGTACCTGCACGGATACCAGATCGAGTGCGGAAAGCATGTTCCGGGGTACGTCGAGGGGCGGATTTTCAAGACGGTGAACAATACTCGCCACTGAATCTGCGTGGATAGTGGAATAGGTCACGTGTCCAGTGCTCATTGCCTGGAAAAGGGTCAGGGCTTCCTTGCCTCTCACCTCCCCCACAAGGAGATACTCAGGCCTTTGACGGAGTGCAGCCCTGAGCAGCTCATACATGTCGATCTCTCCCTTGCCTTCAGTGTCAAAGGAGGTCCGTGTCACACTCGGGATCCAGTTCGGATGGGGCAGTTTCAGCTCCCTTGTATCCTCAAGTGTCACTATCTTTGCGAGCGGGGGGATAAAGAGCGAGATAGCGTTCAGTGAGGTTGTCTTTCCGGATGCGGTCCCTCCGGCAAAAATACATGATTTTCCGCTTTCGACCGCAAGCCAGAGGAATGCAATTGAGAGAGGGGAGAAGGTTGACCACTCGATAAGGTCGGTGGGAGTGATTGGCTCGGACTTGAATTTACGGATGGTGTAGGTTGAACCGTGTGCCGTCACTTCCGTTCCAAGAGTCATCTGGATACGGGAACCGTCATGCATCGTGGAATCGAGCATGGGCTCAGCAATAGAGATATATTTTCCTGAACGCTGGGCAAGTTTTGTTACAAAGGAATCCAGTTCATTAGCAGTTGTGTAACGAAGATTCGTCCGCATAGATTCGTACCGGGTATGATACACAAACAGGTATACATTCACCCCGTCGCACGAGATATCCTCGATATACCTGTCATGCATAATCGGATCGATCATTCCGTTTCCAAGGAACTCCTTGTACATGGAGTAGAGAATCTTCTCCCTCTGGACAGGAGTGAGATGAATGCCAAAATCCGCGATCACTTCATCCGACACATTGCGAAGGGTTGTCCTTGCCTGCTCGTCCGGCATATTCTGGGTATTGACGTCGAGCCGTTCAAAGATACGTTCTTTTATTTCTCCGAACAGTTCCGCTTCGGCCTTTGTGAGAATCGGTTCCAGAATTTCGTAGGTATTTTCATGGGTGGCATGGTCATACGTGATCCTGATATACCCGTACGGTTCATTTACCGGATAGAGCTCGATCTCTTCAACTCCTGGCCGTGGACGGAACGTCAGGTCCACAAGCGGTCCATGGATCTTCCGGTCGTACTGATCGACTTCGTGGTGGATAACACTCAGCGGATTCAGTTTCGCCAATACGCTCTTTTTTGGAGTTTCAGCCTCGATTTCCGTAGCCGCCTCCGAGATTGTCCGGAATCCCTCTCCGCGGAGAGCATTATCCTTGTATGTGGGAATTCCACCGGAACTCTTCAGGTCAAATACTTTGGTCCGGGCCTGGATCTTCAGCTCGTCCACTTCAAAGGTGGCACTCTTCGGGATAATCAGACCTGAAAGGTCGTTGATCTCATCGATAGTAACTACTGCATCATCCCGGACCGGCTGCTCATCTGACCAGAGACTTTTCTTGACCGGCTCAAACCTGGGGGCTGCATGCACATGGCTTACCACCTCCCCCTCATCATTTACGAAATCTGCCTGATTGTACCGCAGCGCCTGCGATGAGTCCCTGATATCAGATGGCTTTCTTTCAACAGCCTCTTCCTTTTTCGGAGCCTGTTGGTCTTTTATGGAGGAGAGCGACCCAACAGCCTTTTTCATGGTTTCGGAATATCCGAAATCGAGGTCCATTTCTCCTAAACCTCCATGGTCACCCGGATGCATCTCATCACCAGGTTTTTCCTCCTTCTTTCCCCTCGTAAAAAAATTTTTGAATGATGATGTTTTTCTCTTTTCCTTATCTGCCATACTACCACCTTGATTTTTTTAAATGTTCACCAAAACATTTCTCTTATCGTTGCTCCATCGCCTGCAGGTTTCTGATCGCGAGCCGGATCAGCCCGAGGTTCATATCAGCTTTTGTAATCAGGCAGAGGAAAAGATCCCCGTAAGGCACGATGATACATTTCTTTTCACCGCCCTCAAGAGTTACCTGGCCAAGTCCTCCCATCTTCAAATCACCGGCCATCTTCTCTCCTGCCCTTAAAAAATCCTCCGCTACCGCTGCGACCTGCTCAAAATCACCGATTCCTGTAGATTTAACAGGGAACCCTTCATAGAAAGCAAGGACTGCAAGCACACCAGGCTGCTTCTGAATACCCAGAAGCCTTTTGTCGTCAAGAAGGTGCGAGACCTTTGCGACCCGGGCATCTCTCGTATCAGCCGGCATCAGCGACTCTTCCACCAGGACTTGGCTGCTCCCTGTACGATGCGTCGATCCGATGCTCACAGCGCTGCAACAAGGCGTTCCTTGTTCTTCTTGAGTTCGTACCGGATACGCCCCAGGTTGGATGCGTTCTCAGCTACGATAGCGATAAGCTCGTCTTTTGATAAAGGGGAAACAATGATCGGCCCCTTGTCAAGCTCCACAAGCATCTGGGTGAGCTGCCCCTTTCCCAGTTCCCTCCCCATCGCTTCTGAAGTACCAATGCCAGTCGATGCCATTGCACCAAGCGCATCGATGTCCATTTTGCCGGACACTGCACTCTCTATCACAAACCCGTCACGTCCTATCACCACAGCGGCGGAGACGCCTTCGAGGTTTAAAAATTCTCCCAAAATTTGTTTTAACATTCCATGCCACCTTACTTATAAAACATCCTCTTGATATATGGAAATAAAAAGGTTTGCTCACGCTTCTTTTTCACTTTGAGCCCGGACAGGGAAACACGCACAGGAATTTCCTGTTCCGGGCACCCTCGTCTACCATTAGTATTATGTGCGTAGGATGGAGTATTGACTACTGATGCAGATTCCCAGGGGCACGTTCCGGGCTTTAAAGCGAAGATGCGACCTGCATACTCTGATTCAGGAACTGAAGGACACTGGCTTCAGCGGGTACTGCAGGATTTCCCCTGGTTCAGGTTCGATCACGATAGTTTTCGAAAAAGGGAATATCCGGCTTGCCGAATATGATAGTCTGGAGGGTGACGCGGCACTGGAAAGAATATTCCAATCCGGGCCTGTTACTGTTGATGCCGTACTCCATGATCTCAGCGATGCCCAGCTCGGTCTGGCAGTGGAATTCAGCCCCTTATCGGTAGTGAAATCTGGAAGGAAGAGGATATTAAATGACCAGCAGGGCAGTCCCGGGGTTGGCAGGAGTTATCACGGGACTCCCCTGGATTTCCGGAATACCGGTCTGAAAAAGGAAATAAATGATCCTGGAAGCCAGCAGGTCCATGCAGATCCTCATAAGACACAGGCAGAAAAACCCGGAGTTAAAAGCGAAATTTCCCGTATCCAGGACCATGACGATGATGCATCCCTCCTCTCCCGGGAGCTTGAGGCCCTTGATGCGATGGATATCGAAAACATGGCTGCAAAGTTCCGTGCCAACTGCCGTCTCATGATGGAACGGCTTGAACTGGAGCACCTCATTGACCAGAACACCGGGAAGGATGCACCATGAATGGTATCCTCATGGAATCTTACCTTCTGCTGATCGCGCTGATCATTACGGCAGTCAGCCTGTTCCTCTGTCTTTTTAACACACTACTTCTTTTTGATATATCAAAGCGGATTACCCGGCTCATGAGCAGGTCCAGGGCCACTCACAAGGCGGGCTCACCTGGAGCAACCGGCAAGGGGCAGATACCTGTTACTGAAACATCCGGAAATGGGATCAGAATACAAACTCCCTTGCAGGAAACCGGGAATATCGTCACAGGGATACATACAATTGCCGGAAAATATCATATTGATTCACTTGTCGTTGCAATGCCTGACGGCCTTGTTGTTGCATCTGCCGGCAGCAACGACCCTGAATACGATGCTGCCCGCTACAGCAGCCTGTTTTCAGGAGCCTACACAATGCCCGATCCGGGGGTCTGGCTTATTCCGCTTGATCACCGGGGCGTTCCCCTGATTGGTATTGCCCGGGGCCGGGAGACCCTGCCCGATGAAACGGCGTCCCGGATGGCCAAAGAGATAATATTGCTTTTAGAACGTGGATTATGACAGATATCTGCCATTCCTTCACTATCCTTTTATAATTATGTAGGCAATGAATTGATAGAGAGGGTTGAATGGTCAGGGTTTTTACCTTTGCATCCGGGAAAGGGGGGACCGGAAAGACAACCGTAACTATAAACCTCGGGACAAGTCTTGCACAATTCGGGAAGCGGACCTGCATCATGGATGCCGATATCGGAATGGCGAACTTGGGTCTCTCGTTGGGGCTTGAAGACGTGCCGGTTACCCTGCACGAAGTACTTTCCGGAAAGGCATCGATAAAAGAGGCAATTTACGAAGGCCCGGGGGGTGTCCTTGTCGTACCAAGCGGGATATCATTGCAGGGTTTCCAGCAGTCAGACCCCGAACTGCTCCGTGATGTCCTGAAAGATCTTACCGATACCCTGGACTACCTTCTTATTGACGCGCCTGCAGGGATCAGCAGGGACGGGGTCGTCCCTCTCGCGGTTGCAGATGAAGTAATCCTTGTGGTGAACCCTGAACTCTCGGCTATCGTCGATGCCATGAAAACCAAGATCCTTGCAGAAGTGGTCGGCGGACATATTCTTGGAGCTATTGTGAACCGTGCGACTCCGGAAAGTATTGGCACGATCAGCCAGAAGATGGAGAAAGTTCTTGGAACGCGTGTCATTGGAATGGTCCCCGAAGATCAGAACGTCAGGAAAGCCGCATCTGCAAAAACCCCGGTTGTAATTCGATATCCTGCATCGGGCTCCTCCATTGCATTAAAAAGGATTGCTGCAGGACTCGCCGGCATTTCGTATGACCAGAAAACGATGCAGCCAAAAGACTCCTTTGTTGACAGATTCACCAGGGTTCTTTTCAGAGGGCGGAAATGACACCGGGTTCCTTCACAATTATCCTCCTATGTATTGCAAATATCGGCATCCTTCTTCTGGCAATAGGTATATACCGGAAAACAAAGGTTCTCCAGGTTGAAATGGAGAGACTCTCGTTAAATCTCAGGCTATAATAGAATTACGCGATAAATACAATCTCATTATAAATTTCATTGTGGACGATTGCAGATATCCCGGCAAAATCCGTGTTGGTAATTTCAGGTATCACCCACCCTGTTTTTTATCTCAAATACACAGTGCTCGTCTCCCTTCGATCGGCATTTGATCTCCCGTCCCCGCACTTTGATCCCAAATGCTCCCTCAACAATACCTGCAAGGAGCCCTGCTGTGCAGAAACAAACATTTTTCCCGGAATTGGCCATCGACTCTGATTCTACGGTGTGTTCGAGCGTGATTGTCTTGGTTTTTTCCGCTTCATTCCATTCCATTTTAATGATCCGGAACCAGCCCATCTGGGAATAGAACGTAAAAGCCATATCCGCAAGGGTGTTCGGGTTAGTGATCCCCATTTTCTTGTAATGTTCCACATTTTCCTTGCCCATATCCATATACGCCCTGTAATTCACACCCCCTGCCGGGACTTCTCCCATAGTCTTTGCCAGTGAATTCATCATCGAAGAAAAGATGAACCGGGGCATCATCACAACAGGATCGTCGATCAACTTGATCTTGCCTTCCAGAGGTTTATGCTCGATATATTCAGTGATGGCCGAGTCCCCCCTGACGATTGCCTGTGCCTTCCATTTCCAGCTGGATTCTGTCTGATCGGCGACAAACTCGCAGCAGTCGTCACCCTGTGCATAGCATTTGGTTTCAAGGCAGAACCAGTTCCTGCCGGTCACTGCTGTCATGACCCCCTCGATCCACCCCCTGTGGATACCACAGACCGGTATCTTCCATTCTTTCATGACCTGGGATTCAAAGGTTTTCGAGGTACGGAGAATGATCTTCTTCTCAGTCTGCGAAACCAGCTCAAACGGCGCTCCCCAGCCCTGCTGGTGCTGGAGTTTAAAGACGAGAAGCAGGAATTCGGCAGGAGTTAGATTGATTCCGAGTTTTTTTATGTAATTATTAAGACCGCCAGAACCAAGCCCGACCGAACGGTAGAGATTGCGGACTGCCTGAACCGCGAGTTTCCTTGAGAGACTGGTCTCGTACATCTCATACAAAGCCTTTGTCAGGTAATCAGGGTTACTCGCCGTACGGACCCCGAAACAAAACGTTTCACCCATGACAGTATCTGCCTCCATATACTCCCTGACATCCTTTTTTCCTGTAATTATTGCCTCGAAATCTTCTTTTCCGATCTTTTTCCGGTCCATAGAATGTAATCTCGGGTTGAACCTATTTAAATAATACAGGTCAGGATCCACGATCCGGGCTCCTTGCTTTGGCTAAAATAAAGGAGAAGGAAGAATTGTAACGAAATGATTCACTGTGAATGACCAGTACGAATGTTCAGGATCCCGATAAATGCACAGATGGTGTGATTACGGGACTAAACCCCACGATGACCCTTCAACCCGAAGAACCGGCCGTTTTAAAACCGGGCCTTTAGGTTCAGGAAAGGATAATTATCCATTTTCTGGTGGAGATCAAATCGAGGATAGAAAACAGGGGGAGCACTGACGGTTTCCATGCAGGAATCTCTCATGATAGTTCGAGATCTAACTGTTGGCCCTGCAGTTCAGGGACGAAAGAGAATTCAAATACATCGATGTTATTCTCCTGCCTTACGATGATCACTTCGTAGGTTCCATACAGGAGACGAAACGAGGCAAGCCCCTTGTTATCGGTGATATCGTTCGCAACGATCTGGCCGTCCTTCCGGATCCTTATGGGGACGCCTGGTAGGGTAAATCCGTCTTTTTTCAGAGCAATAACCGCCCTTCCAACCCCCTCCGCCTTTTTACCGAGCTCAGGGATGCCAAGCGTGTAATGCGTAGTGAAATGGCTTTTATCATAAATCCTACAGGAGAACACAATACGTTCGATAACCTCAGGATTTACCGGATAGAGGGTAAACCGGTCATCGCCCCGGGTAAGGTAGACCGCCTTATTGCCGTACAGCTCTCCCTTGCTGTCTGCAAGCACGGCACCTTCCGGCTCACCGTTGATAAAGAGCAGGTAAATTTTTTTATGTTGAACCCCGCTCACTGCTACACCATGGAACTTTTTATCACGTGCAGCATTGAGTAGACCTGAATACGGATAAACCCCCTCGGGAGGGATTTCCCGGATCAGGATATCAATATTCTCGGCAGTACCTGCCACTACCATTCCTCCTTGATGTATAGATGCCCCATCAGGGTATCCTCGTACCTTGATAGATGCAGATACCACTTATTTCTTCTCCTCTCCGCCTTTCAGATGGCGAGAAATATTAACGAGAAAGGAGAACGTTAATAAGAGATTCTTGATATCCCTGCTGATAATCCCTGCCCTTGCAATCACCATCACCCTCTGTTATGCCTCGTTGCTTGATATCCGGGAACGCCGGGTCCCGTTCCGGACCTGGTATCCGATGCTTGCATTTATCATTCCAGTATCCACCATTGTTTTTGGATTATATCTTTTAAATCTCGATAATTTTCAATTTGTTACATTCATATTGCTTATTCTCGCAATAGCATCAGGTCTCCTCGGATTTGACTATTACTATACAAAATACAGGTACGAGGTAAAACCAACCAGAAAAGATGTTTTCACCCAGGGGATCTACTGGCTGTTATTTTCAATTCCTGTTTCATCTCTCCTTTACGGTTTCCTTACTGGTACGATTTTAGTAATCAGCATTGTCGCAGTTATTTTCTGTGCCCTTGTTTATATTTTCGGGATATATCTCTATGGCGGGGCAGATTCTTTCGCATTGCTGGCAATAGGTGTTGGGATACCCCTATTTCCTGTTGAACCGCTGTGCGGATATCCCCTGACTAATTATTTCCCCTGGTCAGCATTCCTCAACGCTCTTGTTTTGAATATCATAGCCCCGGTTGGTATTTTCCTGTTCAATAGATACCGCTCCAATAACGCACCACTCCGCTATCAGTTTCTCGGATTCCCGGTAAAGGGTGATGAAATTCAGAATACATACGGTTTCGTCATGGAGGTAATAGAGGAAAAGGAGGGAGTAATGCAACGGAGATTCCTCACATTCAGAGAAATAATGGGCAGTATTTTTTCCAGGAGCAATCGGATTTATACAAAGGATCTTAAGACAGCCCCTGATAAATACCATGAAGAACTTAAAATTTTTAAAAAAGCGGGAACAGTCTGGATATCATACGGAGTTCCTTTCATAGTGCCTATCACGGCAGGCCTGATAAGTGCCATATTTATTGGTGACATTATCTTCATAATAATGAAATTTGTGGCAGGATTCTAATGATCAATCTAAAATACGAGAAAGGTCTGATCCCGGTCGTGGTTCAGGATATCATGACCCTTGAAGTACTGATGGTGGCCTATGCAAATGAAGAGGCTGTCCGGCTTACCCGGGATACCGGGTTTGCTCATTATTTCAGCCGGAGCAGGAAGAAGATCTGGAAGAAAGGGGAGGAGAGCGGTCATGTCCAGAAAGTCAGGCAGGTCCTGGTCGACTGTGATGAGGACTGCCTCCTCTACCTTGTTGAACAGACAGGTGCTGCATGTCATACCGGGTACCAGACCTGTTTTTACAGGACCCTTGATGGTGAGATCATCTCTGAACTGGTGTTTGATCCTTCTATGGTATACGTGAATAAAGGTCAATGAACAATAAATTGGTAAATTTATGGAATTATTGTGTATTGTGGAATGAGCATGATATGAACTGGCTTATTCCTTGGAGAATTGCATTTCCATTATTTTGTTGTATTCAGGTTCGGTCTGTTTTAACCCCTTATTATCGGGTATTTTTATCAAAAAAATGAACCGACAGGTAAAAAATAATAACTTCAGAATGATAAACTGTAACCGCTGGACTATATCCAGATCATAGTGTATAGCAAATCCGAATACCATAATTGAATTGAAAATAGGTGAGAGCTTTTGAAATTAGTACCTGATACCAGCGTCGTTATCGATGGCCGTATCACCTCAATGATAAAAACTGGTGAATATAAAGGTGCATCCATAATCATACCCGAAGCGGTTGTGGCCGAACTCGAGGCACAGGCCAACCAGGGGCGGGAGATCGGCTTTTCCGGTCTTACCGAACTCCAGGCCCTCTGCAGAATGGCAGAAGAGGGCATAATCCAGATCACATTTACCGGAGTGAGGCCGACACTCGAGCAGGTCAAGCTTGCCAGCGGAGGGGAGATTGACGCCCTGATACGGAATGCCGCAATAGAGCACGATGCCAAATTCATCACAAGTGATATTGTGCAGGCAGAGGTGGCAAAGGCCAAGGGGCTTGATGTTCTGTACCTGCGGCCCCAGATAGAGGGATTCACACCTCTTGCGATTGATCAGTTCTTTGATGAGCATACCATGGCTGTCTATCTCAAGGAAAGGGTCCCGCCCATGGCACGCAAGGGATCGGTAAAAGAGATGCGGCTGGTAAAGATCCGTGATCAGCCACTTACCGATTATGAATTGAGGAACATAGCACAGGAGATCCTCGAACGTGCAAAGCGCCACCCGGATGGATTCATCGAGATCGAGAAGAGGGGTGTTACGGTGGTGCAGATCGGATCGATGCGGATAGCGATTGCCCGCCGGCCGTTTTCTGACGGTATGGAGATCACCGCCGTCCGGCCGATTGCCGATGTGCATCTTGAGAGTTTCAACAAGGCAACCGTAATCAAGAACAGGATCATGGGAGACAAGCGGGGACTGCTGATTGCAGGACCTCCTGGAGCCGGGAAGACCACCCTTGCGCAGAGTATCGCCACCTACCTGGCAGAACATGGTTTTATCGTAAAAACCATGGAAGCACCCCGTGAACTCCAGGTTCCCGACCATATCACTCAGTATACGAGCCTTGAAGGCAGCATGGAAAATACTGCTGATGTCCTGCTCCTGGTGCGACCTGATTTTGTTATCTTCGACGAGCTGCGGAAAAATGAGGACTTCAGGGTGTTTGCCGACATGAGGCTTGCCGGGATCGGTATGATCGGTGTCGTACACGCTATTGGCACTCATGATGCCCTCCAGCGTTTCTCAGACAGGGTCGACTTTGGCGTACTCCCCCAGATAATCAACACAATTATCTTTGTTGACAAAGGCGAGATAACAAATGTTTACGATGTGGGGTTCACCATCAAGGTGCCTGAGGGGATGTCAAGCGAGATCAACCTGCGACCGGTGACAATGGTCTCTGATTATGAGACAGGAGAACTGTTGTTTGAGATCTTCAAGTATGATTCTGAAACGATCGTAATGCCGGTCATGCGGCCTGTTACAGCAGTAGCTCCCTTGAAACCGCCTGTTATCCAGAAGGAGATAGTGGAAACCTCTGCCTGGAAGATCAGCGAACGGGATATCCAGAGAGAGATCGGGCGATATACAGAGGGGTTTGTGGATGTTCACATGCTTTCTGATACCAAAGCGGTCGTTTATATTGATGATAAGGATGTCCCGGCGGCAATCGGCAAAGGCGGAAAGAACATTGCCGGTATTGTGAACAAGGTCGGCATCGGCATCGATATCCGTCCGCGAAGCGAACTTGAAAAGCAGCCTGCACCGCCACAGCCCGAAGAGGAATTCCAGCTGGGAGGCGGGGTGAAGATCCGGATGGACAAGAAGCAGCTTGCCATTATCTGCCCTGAGCAGGCAGGCAAGATTGTCGATGTTTTTGCCGGGAAGGAATATCTCTTCACCGCCACAGTGAACGACACCGGGGAGATACACCTTGCGAAGAATTCGAGCATAGCACAGGAAATGATCAAGCGGTATAATGAAGGAGATTCTATCCGGTTACGACCGGTATAACTGACTTTTTGATATTTTTGGGTTTTAATGATATTTCAAAAGGTGAATATGCGTGAGCGGACCTGATATGCGGCAGATTGAGCGTGAGACCCTCCTCTTATGGGAGCACGCTTTTGAGCCCGATCCCACATTGGGAGAGAAGTTTTACCTGAACGTGGCATATCCCTATCCCAGCGGGGCGATGCATGTGGGACATGGCAGGACCTATATTGCCCCCGATGTCATCGCCCGTTTCTGGCGTATGAGGGGAAGAACTGTCCTTTACCCGATGGCATTCCATGTGACCGGTGCCCCGGTGATAGGAATATCCAAGCGCATCTCGAGGGGGGATCAGAAAGCGGTATCCCTTTACCGGGATCTCTACAAGGTTCCCCCTGATGTACTGGCTGCATTTACCGACCCTCTGGCTATTGTCAGGCATTTTTCTGATGAATACCAGCGTGTGATGAGTGAATGCGGCATCTCAATCGATTGGCGGCGGCGCTTCACCACTGTAGATCCCCAGTACAGCAGATTCATCGAATGGCAGTGGAAACACCTCAGAGAGGAGGGTCATGTCGTTAAGGGAGCCCATCCGGTGAGGTACTGCACCCAGTGTGACAACCCGGTGGGAGATCATGATCTCCTTGAAGGGGAAAAAGCAGAGATCCTTAAATTTACCCTTGTCATGTTCCGGTGGAATGATGCCCTGATTCCCACCGCCACCCTGCGGCCGGAGACAATCTACGGGGTTACCAATCTCTGGGTTAACCCGGACGTGACGTACGTGAGAGTAAAAGTTGACGGGGTGATATGGATTGTCAGCAGGCAGGCTGCGCAGAAGTTCACGCTCCAGGACCATTCTGTCGAAATACTTGGCGAGCTAGCGGGTTCTTCCCTTATCGACCAGGTCGTGTCACACCCACTCTGCGGTGAAATCCCGATCCTGCCTGCCCGGTTTGTAGACCCGGACATGGCAAGCGGTATAGTAATGAGTGTTCCCGCTCATGCCCCATTTGATTATATCGCCCTCCGTGACCTCCAGTCTCTGGGAGAATACACCGGAATCACTCCAGTGCCGCTTATCACGGTTCCAGGCTACGGTACACTTCCTGCCAGAGATGCGGTCGAAAGGGCAGGGATCAAAAACCAGGATGATCCCCGGATGGAAACGCTCACGCAGGAGGTATACAGTGCTGAGTTTGGTTCCGGCCGGTTATATGAGAAGTACGGTGGAGCCCCGGTAAAGGTGGCAAGGGATGCAGTTGCTGCCCTGATGATCAGACAGTATGGATCCGTTCCTATGTATGAGTTTGATACCCGATCCGTGATCTGCAGATGTGGCGGGCAGGTATTTGTCAAAATTCTTCACGATCAGTGGTTCCTCCAGTACAGTGACCCTGCATGGAAAGCACAGGTATCATCCCTCCTGGAACAGATGTGTCTTGTACCTCCTGAAGTGAGGGCCGAGTTCGAGAGGACTGTGGACTGGCTTAAGGATTGGGCCTGCACCCGTAAGGTGGGACTCGGGACGCGCCTTCCCTGGGACCCGGCATGGCTGATCGAGCCGCTGTCTGACTCCACGGTCTACATGGCATATTATACCATTGCCCATCACCTGAAGTCGATATCCCCTGACCTCCTCACTCCGGAGGTCTTTGATTATATCTTCCTTGGAAAGGAGACATCCTCACTCCCGGAGCGCGAAAAACTGGATGCAATGCGGAAGGAATTTTTATTCTGGTATCCTTATGACTTCAGGTTCTCTGCCAAGGATCTTATCTCAAACCACCTGACCTTCCAGCTGTTCCACCATGTCGCCATCTTCCCTGGGGCCCTTCTCCCGCGGGGGATGGTGGTCTTTGGCATGGGGCTCCTGAACGGGGCAAAGATGTCCTCGTCCAAAGGTAATGTCTTCCTCCTTGAAGATGCCCTTCATGAATTTGGCGCTGATACCGTCCGGATGTTCCTTGTCGGGAGTGCAGAGCCCTGGCAGGATTTTGACTGGAGAAATGAGCTCGTTGCATCCACACGGCGCCAGATTGAACGGTTCATAAGCACGGTGGAAGAATCACATAATGCAACCGGTATACCTGATGATCTTGACGGATGGCTTGCAAGCAGACTCCAGGGACACATTGCCCGCATGACTGAAGCACTGGAACACTTTCAGACCCGGCAGGCTCTCCAGGAGGCATTCTTCGGGATAGAGTCCGACCTTAAATGGTACCGGAAGAGACTCCCTGCAGGGTCTGATGGAAGCAGGTATCTCTGGGAACTCTGCTCGGTCTGGGTCAGGCTGCTCGCACCGGTCATCCCCTTTACCTGCGAGTACCTGTGGAAGAAGTTAGGCAATACCGATCTTGTCTCTTTTGCCCCCTGGCCTGTACCAGACCCGGCGGCAGTTGACAGGAAACTCGAACTTGCAGAAGATCTCCTCTCGCGGACTGTTGAGGACATCGAGTCAATTGTGAAGATCATCCAGATGGCCCCTTCTGCAATCACCATCTATACTGCACCGGAATGGAAACGCAGGGTGTTTGTGGCTGTCGCTGCGGCAGAGAACAAGGGCACCGTGATTAAGGAGATTATGAAAGAGGAGGAGATGAGAAAGAGGGGCAGGGAAGTGACCGATACCGTGCGGCAGTGCACCATGCTCATACACCGGCTGCCACCCCAGATTATCTCCCAGCTTATTGAGGAGATTCCGGATGAGCAGGCGATCTTCCGGAAGGCATCAGGTTTCCTCGAAAAGGAATTTGGGGTCACCGTAACTGTGCGTGATACCGGAGAGAGCATGCATGCGAAGGCAGCCCTGGCCCTCCCCTTTAAGCCGGCGCTTGTTATCGAATAGAAGAGCAGATCAGGCTTCCTCTATACTTTTTGACTTTTTCACCCGTTCCTTTGTAGAAAAACCCGTCACCATGTCGAGATATTTCCGGAAGCGCCTGTTGGTGTCAAGGATCATCTCATCCGATGCCTCCTTATCTGACTCGGTGCGTACGATCAGGGTTTTCCCACCGCTTCCCGTTGTCACTTCGAGAAGTCGAAGTGCACCATAGCTAATCTGATAGCGATCTCCCTGTTTTTTTACATCAGTGCCGAAGCACTCTTTTAAACCTTCGACCATTGTGGTGTTCAGATCTTTTGTAAACCCGCGTTTTACCGGATACTCTTGCATAATACTTTTTACATTGGAAAGATATGTTAAGCTAATGTCACCGGATTCCAGTAACGATATCAGGATATTTTCAAAACCATTGAGCCAGGAAGGTTCTTCTGTCCTTATGGGCTTTCCTGGCAGTGGCCTTGTGGGAAGCATCGCACTCCAGTACATGGTGGATCAGCTGGAGTTCACGCAGATTGGAAGTATGAACAGCAAGTACTTCCCCCCCCTTGCCATGATGAACCGCGGCGTGATCAATGTCCCTGTAAGAGTATATGAAAAGGAGAACCTCGCGGCTATTGTTGCCGACATTCCCATCCACCCGATGATCTGCTACGAAGTGGCAAATGGTATCATGGACTGGCTTATGCCTTACAAAATCCGGGAGGTGGTTACGATAGCCGGGATCATCACCAACGAAACTGAGAAACGGGTTTTTGGTGTGGCCACATCTGAACAGGTGCTTCCGAGAATACAGGAAAGCACGATCATCCTCCCTATCGGAAGTATCTCAGGAATTGCGAGCAGTTTCCTCACTGAATGCAGGATACGCAATATCGATGCTTTCGGGCTGCTTGGCGAGACCATCAATGCCCCGGATCCACGGGCTTCAGCTGCGACCATTGAGGTGCTGAACAAGATGTACGGGCTGAACCTCGATATCCAGCCGCTCCTCGAGCAGGCCGATGAGATAGAGTCCACGATGCATAAACTGGCTGAGCAGGTCCAGACTGCAGAGGCGTTACCAAAGAAAGAACAGCAGCTCCCGATGTACGGGTGATTGACGATGAAATGCTACGCATTAACAGGGATTTCTCCTGATGTGATACAGGAACTGCACAAAGGCAGACCCCGGACACTCGAACTGCAAAGTACCCATAATGTCATCACGCTTGCTGGCCTCAATCCCGGTACCGCGGTTTTCATGACTTCAGTGGACATGGAAGATCTAGATCCCGGGGATTCAGGTATTATTGTAGAGATCATTGCACTAAGCATCTCGATGAAACGCATGGTGGAGTTTACCCAGGGTTACCATTTTGAAGAACGTGAACGTACGTCAGCCCGGATCAAGGTCCGCTGCATAGGGTCTTCGATCGTAAAAGCGGTCACCCACGAGAGCATCACTCATCCAATCTCGGTTGAAGTGGTAAAGTCTGCCTGTTATCACGCAGGCTGATGAACTGATACTTCTTTTTTCACAGGGTATTGCAGTCATTTCGCATTCTTTTCTAATATCTGCCGTAAGGTATTGTGTTTGGTGTAAATACGGGCTTATGCTGCCGCGATCGACCCGTTCCGAGATTTAATAAGGACGTATAACAAAAAGTACTGGCTGTTCATGGGCTTGTGGCTTAGCCAGGATAGAGCGCCGGGCTTCTAACCCGGATGTCGAGGGTTCGAATCCCTCCAGGCCCGTTCCGGATCTGACAGATCAACGCATCCATGTACCTGCCAGATAAGTGCTCACGACGAAAAAAGATCTCCAGCTCCTGCTGACTGCATTCGATGCCTTGGCAGATCCTACCTGCCGGGGAAATCCCGGTAGAAACGGATTCCGGCTGCTCTGCTACCAATACCCTTTCTCTGGGGGTAGGAAGCAGGCATTTATCCTGTTTCGCGATACCGGTGTGCCATCAGGGCATGGGAAAAATAGGGGCTTTTCAGGCTGAGGAGGATCAGGGTAGAGCTACTGCCAAGAGACGGACCAATCCTGCAGTATCTGTGGATCGAAAGAACGGCTCCACATCCACTATATCGATTGGGATTTCACCTTCGATGACCCTTTAAATCTCATTTCGTTCTGTGAAAACTGCCATGTCTGTCTGCATTCGGGATTCCCAGGGCATGGGAGAACCAGAAAATCCGTTTGACAACGAGGGGGAGTTTTCATGACTTGCCTGCCGGGTTGAGAAGAGATTTTTCTCCCGGCTCAGCCTGATTTTTAAGAGACATCTCCCGTGATATTGATTGGAACCGGATCCCTGGTCTGCCAGAGAATATAAAAACTGCTGGCTCTTTTTAAAAAATGGTTCAGGCTTCCTCTTCGGTGACAAGGGTCACATCAGAGATATTGTGCTGGCGGAGCGCCAGTTTCTTTGCCTTGAAGATATTCTTTCCTTCCTTTCCTATCGCGATACCACGGTCTTCAGGCCTGACTTCGATATGGGCAACCTGCCCGTCGTCTTCGGCCTCGAATCCTACAGCAACGACCTGGGCTGGGAGGAAACAGTTCCTGATGAACTGCTCAGGGCTTGGGGAGTACTCGACCACTTCAATCTTTTTCCCCATAACTTCCATCGCTTTCTTGATGCTGGCCCCTTTTTTCCCGATGGCCAGCCCCATCTCACCCGGGTTAACCACAAAGATGAGCCGGTTGTTCCGGTCATCGATGACACAGTCCCGGCTTCCAGCCCCGGTGAGACGTTCGAACTGTGATATGAGGCACATGCAGTCCTCGGTTAGTACGATCTCCGCCATTTCATGCCCTCTTGAGATTGAGCAGGTCAGACTCCCCGGGATCCACCACGGTAAGTGCACTGACCATAAACGGTTTCCCGCACGCCTTTCCGAGCTGGACGCTTGACCCTTCGAAGGTGTACAGAAATAAGCCTTCTCGTGAGGAAAGGGATTTCCTGAATTTTTCCGGGCAGTTACCGGCAACGACGACCATCTGGGCCCTGCCCTCATTGATACATTGTTCAGTTTGGTTCTGACCAAGAATGACATCACCGGTCTTGATGGCCCTTCTCAATGATACATTAAAATCCATTACAATTCTCCTAGTTCAAAGGTTTCGCGATAAGTTTTACATCCCCGGTACCGAGCTGGATTGGCTGGCCGACAATCACGTTCTCGGTCACTCCGGATAATTCATCGATCTCATTTGCCACTGCTGCATCGAGAAGGTGGTTCACCGTAACCTCGAATGCAGCCCGAGACAATACACTCTCTTTCTCCCCGGCAATTCCATGACGTCCGATCTGTTTGACTTCCCCTTCCATGCACATCATGTCTGCGACCAGCATAATATGGCGTACATCGACAAGGATACCCTGTTCTCCCAGAGTGGAGAGAGCTTCGTGGATGATCGCATTCCTGGCAGCCTCGATCCCGAGGACCTGCGAAATCTCGCTGATGTTGTTGGTGCGGGTACGGGTGGTATCCACTCCCTCAACCTCAAACACGTCTTTAATGTTGGAGCCTTCAGTATAAAGGATATACTCTCCGCTCTCCTTCCTGACCACGACACGTTCGATGTCATCGATTCCCTGAACAATCACATTCCTGACGTGTTCCGCGAGCTGGAACAGGTTCTGGTAACTCTCCCGGTCTTTCGGCATGAAAAGGATTGTCGCGGTCTTGTCATCCATCTCAAATTCAAAGTCACGGTAGTGACGGCGCTCCCGGATTTTTCTTGGTGCGACCTCGAGGATAGATGACGATGGGATCTTTCTCTTTTCACAGACCGCGGTGTTAAGATGTACGACGATCTGCATGTTCTCCATGTCGATCGTGATATCCCCGAATTCGTGGAGCGGTGCTGCCTCGATCTGCCAGCTCACTTCCCGCGCCCGGTCCCTGTCAACACCATATTCCGGTTCGAGAAAGATGGTCATTGTGGGAGTGCTCGGTTCCTTCCTCGCGTCCATGATCTCGATGAGCCGGGGAAGACCCAGTGTTACGTTGATCTCGGCTACCCCGGCATAGTGGAATGTCCGCATTGTCATCTGGGTGCCGGGCTCCCCGATCGACTGTGCAGCGATAATCCCTACCGCTTCACAGGCTTCGATCCGGGTATTCTGGTACTCGTTGAGGACACGGTCCAGGATCTGGTCAAACTGGGAAGGAGTTATCTCTTTTCCTTCGAGGAATTTCCTCAGCTGCTCCTTTGTCTTTACAGGGAGGTCAACCTCATCAATCCTTGCTTCCTCTTCAGCCAGCATCGTTACACCTCCTCCTTGAGGATACTCTCGACGATCCCTTTCACATCAACCGGATCACCAAAGCTGCTCTTCATGGGGTCTGTCCCGTCCTCCCCGTATCTGAACTGGATGATCCTTCCACCTGTTGTCCTGACCGTTCCATCGTAGGCAACCTTGAGATCCTGGAGAGCATTGATCATGCGCCGCTGCAGGTATCCGCTCTGGGAGGTACGGACCGCCGTATCCACCAGTCCTTCACGACCACCGATTGCATGGAAGAAGAACTCAGTCGGGTTCAGGCCCCCCTTGTAACTGTGCTTGATAAACCCGTGGGCGTCGGATCCACGGTCGCCCTTCTTGAAGTGCGGGAGGGTGCGTTCATCATACCCACGCATGATTCGCTCCCCTCGGACGGACTGCTGCCCGACACACCCTGCCATCTGGGTCAGGTTAAGCATCGAGCCCCGGGCTCCACTCACGGCCATTACCACGGCACTATTACCGAGTCCAAGATGCCTGCCCGCAATCTCACCGGTCCGGTCACGGGCTTTTCCAAGGACCTGCATGATCTGCATTTCCAAGGTCTCGTCAGGTGTCCGGCCAGGCATCGGTTCCAGCTGCCCGTCCTCGTAGATATTGATGCGCCGCTGGACATCCAGCACGGCATTGGAGAGGACTTCATCGATCTGGCCGTATTCCGTGCGTGAAAGATCCTCATCATCGATCCCGAAAGAGAATCCGTCGAGCATGATCGAACGGATTGCGAGGTGCGTGATATCGTCGATGAAATCGGCTGCCCGTTTCATCCCGTACTGTCGTATGATGCGGTGGACAATCTGGCCGTCAAATGCTCCGATGGCTTTCTTGTCAATGGTCCCTGATTCGAGTTCCCCGTCAAAGATACGGACATAGGCATCACGCTCACAGAGCTCTTTTCTGCATGTTTCGCAGTTCTGGCATGAACTCGCCTTGAAGACCATGTTGAGCTCTTTTGGCAGGATCGTGGAGAAGACCTGCTTGTTACTCCACATCGGTACTCCGTCCTTTTCCATTCCCGGTTCAGGGAGTTGCTCCATCGCGATATTTTTGAGCAGGTACAGAGCCTCGCTTTTCGTGAACCAGCGCATTTGGTTAGTCAGGAGGAAGATCCCTGATATATGGTCATGGATTCCGCCGATAATAGGACCTCCGAACCGGGGTGAGAGGATATTCTCCTCGACTGCTACAAGGATTGCAGCCTCAGCCCTTGCTTCTTCGGTCTGCGGGATATGGAGATTCATTTCATCCCCATCGAAATCCGCATTATACGGCGGACATACCGCAGGGTTGAGCCGGAACGTCCTGCCATCCATCACCTTCACGCGGTGGGCCATGATGCTCATCCTGTGCAGTGATGGTTGACGGTTGAAAAGAACGATATCCCCGTCCCTGATCTGCCTCTCCACGGTCCAGCCGGGTTCGAGCTGCTCGGCAACTGTCTCCAGGTTTCCTTCCGCCAGGCGGAGTCGCCGTTTGTCAGGCCTGATAACATAGTTGGCACCACAGGGCTGGGTAAGGGTCGTCCTGACAGGGCCGTTCAGGGCCATCTGTTTCAATTCTTCGATATTATAAGGCGTGACCTGGACGGGTATCGACATCTCGTTTGCCACGGCAAGGGGGATACCGACTTCGATCACGCTCAGGTTCGGGTCCGGGGATATGACGGTACGGGCTGAGAAGTTGACTCGTTTGCCGGAAAGAGAGCCCCTGAACCGGCCATCTTTTCCTTTGAGGCGCTGGGAAAGGGTCTTTAACGGTCTTCCGCTCCGGTGGCGTGCAGGAGGACATCCTGCAACTTCGTTATCAAGGTAGGTGGTTACGTGATACTGGAGCAGTTCCCAGAGATCTTCGATGATGAGCTGGGGTGCTCCGGCATCCTGGTTCTCCTTGAAACGCTGGTTGATACGGATGATATCCACCAGTTTGTGGGTGAGATCGTCTTCAGAACGCTGCCCATTCTCGAGAATGATGGACGGCCTCATGGTCACAGGGGGAACAGGAAGAACTGTGAGCACGGTCCACTCAGGCCGGGCCACATCAGGGTTAATCCCGAGATGTTTCAGGTCTTCGTCAGGGATCTTCTCAAGGCGGGCCCTGATGTCGGCGGGTGTAAGCTTGTGCTCCACCTTCTTGCCATCCTCGATCAGGATCTCAGAGAATGTTGTCGGTTTTTCAAAGTTTATTTTGAGCTGCTGCTCCCCGCAATGGGGGCAGACACGCTCCTTTTTGATATCTTTTTCCGAGAGAACCTCTCCGGTCAGGTCATCCTCAGTCCCGATAACCTTCTCGATCTCTTCTGGTGAGAGAAGAAGCCTGCTGCAACTCCGGCAGGTCACACGGAGGAGTTTCCTTATCAGCCGTGTATACCCGACGTGGATTACAGGTTTGGCAAGTTCGATGTGGCCGAAGTGGCCCGGACACTCGCTTGCCTTCTGGTCACAGGTCTTACACCGGAGTCCCGGGTCAATGACCCCGAGGTTTAAATCCATCAGCCCCTGAGGGTAGGGGAAGCCGTCATCATCGTAGGTATCTGCCCAGATGATCTTTCGCACACTCATAGTGCGGATCTCTTTTGGCGAAAGGAGGCCAAATTCTATTTTTCCGATACGTTTTGGACTTGGCATACGACTTGTTCCTCCTATACCACATCTTCAAGCTTCATTCTGGGCGCTATACCCATACTCTTCATCTCATCAAGAAGGAGCTTGAACGCATAGGACATCTCGACAGGGTAGATATCGGTCTCGCCACCGCAGGAGAGGCACCGGGTGGTATTGGCCTTCCTGTCAAGCATGGCCACCATGCCGCAGTGTGCGCATACGTATTCCTGGACCTTGTCTGACTCATCAAGAAGCCGCTCCTTGAGTGCCATAGCAGCGCCGTGACCGATCATCACGTCACGCTCCATCTCTCCGAAACGGAGACCTCCTTCCCTTGCCCTGCCTTCTGTCGGCTGACGCGTGAGCACCTGGACAGGGCCTCTTGACCGGGCGTGCATCTTGCTCGAGACCATGTGGTAGAGCTTCTGGTAGTAGATGACCCCGGCATAGATATCAGCTTTGAACCGCTTTCCGGTGATGCCATCATACATCACTTCGCGCCCGGTATGAGCAAAACCGAGTTCCTTGAGCGAGGCTCTGAGTGCAGATTCCTGTGCACCCGAGAATGCTGTTGCATTGATCCGGTGACCTTCAAGAGAACCGACTTTCCCCCCGATCATTTCCAGCATGTGGCCGATAGTCATGCGGCTCGGGATAGCATGGGGATTGATGACGAGATCCGGAGTAAGGCCCGATTCGGTGAAAGGCATATCTTCCTGTGCTGCGATAAGGCCGATGACCCCTTTCTGTCCGTGCCTGGATGCGAACTTGTCCCCGACCTCAGGGATTCGCAGGTCCCGCGTCCTGACCTTGACCAGCCGGGAGCTGTTCTCACCCTCCGTGATGATCACGGTGTCAACGATGCCCCTTTCGTTGCTTCGCATCGTGACTGAAGTATCCCTCCTTTTTTCAACCGTTATGAGATCACTCGTGGGCTCTTCAAGGAATCGTGGAGGGGATGTCTTCCCGATTAACACATCCTTTTCGTTGACAACGGTCTCAGGGTTGATTACCCCGTCATCATCGAGGTTCTTGTAGCTCTCTGCACCGTGAGCCCCGGTTACCTCTTCATCCGGGATCTCGATCCGGTCGACCTGGCCTCCCGGATATCTTCGTTCCTCGCCCTCATAGGTCCGGAAGAAATGGGATCTCCCAAGGCCGCGATCGATGGACGCCTTGTTGAAGATCAAAGCGTCTTCAATATTGTATCCTTCGAAACTGAGGATTGCAACCACGAAGTTCTGTCCGCCCGGGCGATCATCAGAGCCGATCAGGTCAGATGTCTGGGTATGGACAATGGGGCGCTGGACATAGTGAAGCAGGTGCCCCCGCGTATCCGGCCTGAGCTTCATGTTCGATGTACCAAAGCCCAGTGCCTGCTTCACCATTCCGGCACCCATCGTGACACGCGGACTTGCATTGTGCTCAGGGAACGGCACGTGAGCGGCACCGATACCAAGAATGAGTGACGGGTCGATCTCAAGGTGCGTGTGTTCGGGGGTGATCTGCCCGGGGTCCATGGCGATGAACAGGTCTTCCTCCTCCTCCGCATCGATTAGCTCGATCATACCTTTCCGGATGAAATAGGAGAAATCGATCTCCTTTTGGGAGAGCTTGTCGATTTCGTCGGAACTCATCAGGGGCTTTCCGTTCTGGAGCACGATAAGGGGGCGCCTTGCCCGGCCACGATCGGTATGAATCACCACATCGTTATTAAACTCCTTGTGGGAGATGTTTACCTCGGTCGAGATGGCTCCCTGGCGCCGCATGTTCCGGATCTGGGTAACAAATGCCTTTGGATCATCGATAAGACCGATCAGGGCTCCATCGACAAATATGCGTGCCTTCTTCATCGTACATCACCACGAATATGTTCAACACCAAGGGTGTAGAGCATCCGAACCACTTCATCCTCGTCAGGTACCCCTCGGCTTATCTCCACCATCTGGGCAAAGTTCTTGACAAGGCCACAGTTCGGTCCTTCCGGTGTCTCGCTCGGGCAGATTCTCCCCCACTGTGTAGGGTGAAGATCACGCGCTTCGAAGTGAGGCTGTGATCTCGACAATGGAGAGATAACACGACGCAGGTGGGAGAGGACGCTCATATGGTCGATCCGATCAAGAAGCTGGGATACCCCTGTTCTTCCTCCGACCCAGTTCCCTGTTGCAAGGGGGTGAAGGAGTCTCTCTGTCAGCACGTCTGCCCTCACTGCCGTCCCGATGGACAGGTCGCGATGACGCATGCTGGCACGCTCGAGCTGGTACTTAATGTCACGGGTCAGCCTGTTCAACGAAATCCGGAAGAGATCTTCCATAAGGTCGCCGGCAAGCTTCAGCCGCTTGTTTGAATAATGGTCCTTGTCATCGATCCGCCGCTTCGAGAGGACCAGATCGAAACATGCCTCGGCCATGCGCCCAAGGAAGTGTGCTTTGGCAAGCCTTACTTCAGCTACCGCTTCCAGGTACCCTTCGTCACCTTCCTTCAGGGTGACCGGCATCAGGTAATTGAGGTGAGGGAGCAGGTAGTTGTCAAGGACGAACTCTGCCCGTTTCCTCTGGTAGTCCCTCGTCTGGTTAGGGGCAAGCTTCTTGCCCACGTACATGATGCCCCCCTCAAGGCTGTCACACTCGCTCTCTTCAAGGTTCTGCATCATGAAAGTGAGTATGTCCTCATCAGTCGAGACCGCATTCACAATTTCATGATCGCTCGTAAGACCGAGCGATCGCATCAGGTCAACAAACCTGAGGTGCCCGGCCACGGAAGGAAAGGAGACCTCAAGAAGGTTTTTCCTGTTCCTTTCGACCACGACAAGCGCACGGTATCCGCGGAACTGCGAAAATACCTTTGCCACGTAGATGCGTTCATTGTAGCGTTCGGTAAATTCGGTCATGATCTTGTTTGAGGCGAGATCTTCAAGAGTCATCAGTACGCGCTCAGTACCGTTAACGATGAAATATCCACCAGGATCGAACGGATCTTCACCGTGTGAAACCCTCTCTGCGTCGCTCATTCCATGGAGATTGCAGGATGCAGATCCTACCATGATTGGGAGCTGGCCGATGGTGGTGATCACCGGTTCCTGCCTGTCCTCACCCTGCACGAGGGTCAGCTCGAGCATGATTGGTGCGGCATACGTCAGGTTTCTCAGCCGCGCCTCACTGGGAAAAAGATCGCCCTGTGACCCGTCAGCTTCTCGCACCAGTGGTTTTTTCACTTCGATCTTTCCAAGCTCAACCCACACAGGTTCGCTGCTTTTCCCGCGAATCTCTATGTCTGTTTCGATAATCCGCTGCTCATTGACCACTTTCTGGAGATTTGCCTGGAGAAAATTGTTGAATGAGTCAAGCTGGTGGCGTGCAACATGCTCACGTGAAAAATACGCCTTTGATAATACACTCCGGTCTATCAGAGATATCAGCCCCGCCTTTATTTTTTTGGTCTCTTGATGACAAGTCGGTACGATTCTGCTCTTCCGGCCGTATGACTGGTTCTGATGATCCGTATCACATCGCCGGGTTTTGCCCCGATTGTCTTCACTGCAGGATCATCATGATAAATTCTTGGCAATTGATCGCTGGTAATTTTATACAAGGAGAGCAGCCCGGTCAGCTCTTCCTTAGTCATTATCTGGTGATCAGGCACCATTGCATGATCCAGCACATTCAGTCGTGTGCTCATGGTAAAACCCCCCCGATTGCAAATACATTCATCGTCGTCAGATACCTCATTTCTGAAAAATCCGCCTGCTCCGCGGCAGCGGGCCCGGAGGGATTTGAACCCCCGACCACCTGGTTAAAAGCCAGGCGCTCTACCTAACTGAGCTACGAGCCCACCCTGTCGCGCCGTACAGCATTATTACAATGCGAGAAAACTATATAAATATATTTTTATAACATATCTGTTCCAACATCACAGACATTTTTTATCGAACCTCTGATGTGGATTGCTGTGCGCATTCCCTGGTTGTAAAAGGATATGCACGACATTCCCTTTAGGGTACTTATTTAACCAAAAGGAATAAATAATTGCAACAATTCCATGGCCGATATTACCTCGTGGCTTAAAAAGAACCTCTCATCCTTCGAGCCCGATGAGTATCTCGCACTCAACGCCACGCGGCATCTTGGAAAAACCGAGCAGGCCAAACTCTTCTCTCCTGAAATCGAAAAAATGAGGACCGCTGAAGGCCGGTGGTACGAGGCCATAATGTACGAGATGTTTCTCAAAATGACACTCGAGTCAAGGGAGATAAAAGCACTTGCACTCAAGGGGGTGGATGTCCCCCATGGGAGCAGGGAGCGGATTAAGCTCGGCCAGAACGGACTTTTTTATTCGAGGTGCGGAGATATCACGGTCCGGGGAAACGGGCAGGACCTTGCAGAATTTGATCTCCTGTTCATCGATCATAACAACCACATCGGATTTGCAGAAGTGGTCACATCCGCCTCAGATATGAAGGAGTTCGAGCAGGAGATCGCTTATAAACGGACGCTTCTCGGGTATCTCTTCGATCAGAAAGAGGTCACCTTTCTCCTGATATCTTCCTTTGATGTCACCAATTATGTCGTTGGAAGGCGTCTTGTCAGAACACCGCGGACTCTTAATATCCAGACTGCTTCCTGTGAAGAGATAAAATCGCAAATTACCCAAAAAAGGACGGGACAACACCACACAAGGCCCCCAAGACACGAGAAATTTATTCTTGCCCGGGATATTCCACTCCGCCATCCTTTCGATTATGAGAAGTACCATGAATATGAGAAGACAAAGGTCTTTACCTGGGTATCATCCACGAACGGAAAGGGAGATCGCCCGGGCCCGGAAGATGATACCGGGAGACTTGTTAAAAAGATCCTGTACGGCGCCATGTATCCATCAGCTGTCCGTTCGCTCTGTAGAAACCATGAATTCATCGTTCGTGGTGAGCGGATCGGGTATGATGAGATTATGAAACGGTATTCAAAAGCAGTACTTGCCACCGATCTCCCGGGCTTTGACCCCATTATCTACCTGCGGAACCGGCGAAAGCAGGAATACTTGAAGATGGTCCAGAACGGTGACGGCAATTTCAAATTTGAACGCTTTACTCCTCCCAAAGTCGGATTCTTTCTCTGGCTTGAATCACTGCAGCCGATACTCGGTGCGCGGATATCAACAAGCATCCTCGATGCTTTCTCGCAAAACGGTTCTGATAAATAAAGCGAACCGGTTGTCCAAGCCCGCAATCGTATTTTTGGCTTGTTATTGAATTTCGTTCTCTTCGACCATGATTACCATTCCCGAGGCAGGATTCCGGCCATTTTGGTAGTCCTTGGTATCGTGGCATTCCGTCCACAATTTTCACCTTGTAGAAGACACAGTTTTTTTTTTGATACGTTTTCAGGGTTTGCATCTGCGGCCTACCAGGCGCTTGCTGGAGTGCCCCTCATGATACAGGCAGCGCGGTATCATGGTTTCAGCCTCTTTCATTGTCCTGACGGGTGGATCCCCCTTTGCCGATGGAGGTTACATGAAAAAAAGCCCGGGGTTGGGTACCCCGTGAGCGCCGTGGACTGGAATATTAATCGAGAAGCACAGTGAGTGCCTCGTCTGCGTAAGCATCCATAACGTAGGGGATCCCTGACACTTTGGACGCATCTTCGGTGAGTGCCATGAGATCGTTTCTCGAAATTGACCGTATATTGAAATTCCTGCTCCCTGCCATGATCTGCTGGAGCCCGACACGGAACTTCTGGGCGTAGGTGTAGATACCGATTGCCCCCATCGGGATATCCTTGAACTTTGATCCGTATTTTTCCTTGAGTTCCTCGTAAGTAACAAAAATCTCTTCCGGAACATTGCCGTATTTGGAGACGGTCTTTGGAAGCTCGCCTGCCTTGATCCACTTCTCGATATTCTTGCCGACCATTCCGGGGATCATAAGGCCCCTTCCCATGCAGACTGCTTTCACGTAGGGGCTTCCCATGGCAATTGCCTTGAAAACATTAGGTTCATCCGAGAATCCTCCTGCCATGGCAATATCGGGGACACGGATGCCGCGCTTTTTCAGCAATTCGCAGTATTCATAGGTAAGGGACTGGATGTAGAACGTCGGAATACCCCATTCGTTCATCATCGGCCACGGGCTCATTCCTGTTCCACCGGGTGCACCGTCAACTGTGAGGAGATCGATCTTTGCTTCGGCACTGTAACGGATGGCCATGGCAAGTTCAACTGCGGAATAAGCGCCGGTCTTGAGGGTAACCCTCTTGAACCCGATATCACGGAGCCGGTCCACTTCCTCAAGGAAACTTTCCTTTGATACAAATCCGAGGCGGGAGTGGCGTTCGAACTCCTTGATTGCCCCAGCCTTGAATGCCACCTGCATATCAGGGCGGGTAGGATCAGGCACGACGATATATCCCCTCTTCTTGAGTTCGATTGCCCGGTCAAGGGTCTTGACCTTGATCTCTCCCCCGATACATTTCGCCCCCTGTCCCCATTTGAGCTCAATAGTATCGAGGTTGTGCTTTGAGGAGACGTATTCGGCAGTGCCGAGGCGGGTGTCCTCGACATTCATCTGGACGAGCATCTCCCCGTAGCCTTCATGGAATTTCTTATAGATGTCAATACGCCGGTCCATTTCAGGGGACTTCTTCACTTTCCCTTTATTGTCCAGCTCGAGGGCAGGGTCCACACCGCAGACGTTTTCACCACACACGATGGTGATTCCGGAGATGGCAGCCCCGATTGCAAAATGTTCCCAGTTGATGCGGGCGATATCGGTTGATCCGAGGGCTCCGGTGAAGATCGGGAGACGCATCTTCACTTTCTTGTCCCAGCCATAGTCTGTCGTTGTGTCGACAGAATAAAATACAGCGGTGTCGGGACCAATCTCGGTGCCTTCGGGGAGTCCTTTAGCTCCCATGGCATATCCCTGGATGTTCAAATGGGAGTAGTCAATCGGGTAATTCTTGTCTGCTCCAGCGGTCATCTCACCGAACGGTCCGGGGTAGAGGACTTCTCTCCCCCGGAATGAGGAAAGCCAGATCTCGCAACTTCCCTTGCACCCGTCGAGACACCGTGTACAGATTCCGGACATCGGTACGACATCGCGTGAACGGTTTGCCGTGCCGGTAGCTTCATTGGCATTTGGCTGTCTGAGGTTCATTTTTCTCTCCGTTGCTCATTTCCTATGGCAATTGAAGTAGGTTTGGGTTCCTGTCCTCCCAAACGTAACATTAATCTACCCTTTGAAGACTTATAAGCGCTTGCCTTCCTCCTCATTATAATGATTGCGGTCATTTCCCTGCCTTTAACAGCCCGTATTTTTTCTTGAGGTTGGGAAAAAGGGATTAATCTGATGTGGATTAAAAAAACACCGTTAGAGTTCAACCAGCCGGTAAGCTCCGGTTCCGAGGCCAATCTCCTCTGCATACCGTATCTGCCGGTATCCATCCGTCCTCTCTCTCAGACCCCGGAACTTGTCTTCTCCCTCCCCGCGGTTAATGGTGAGTGCCGATTCCCGGAGCCCGGGCTGCCGGTTGACAAGATCAAAACTTGCAGCATCGATTGCGACAGGATCACGCGATGCAAGGAATCCGACATCAGGAACCACTGGTGCGTCACTCCAGGGCACACAATCACAATCCGGTGTGATATGGGTCAGGAAATTGATATACCCTGCCTTCTTTCCCAGTGCTGCTCCAAATGCATATTCCACCATCCGTTCGGTGAACAACGGTATCTCGGTCTCCCAATCCACATCGATAGCGTGTTCGGGGCATATTGTCATGCATTCAAAACAGCCGTTACAAAGATCTAGGTCAATCACAGATTTTCCGTCTACCAGACCCGCTGCAGAACAAGGGCAGACACCAAGGCATTTCCCGCACCCGATGCATCTTCCTTCAATAATCAGGGGTCTAGCAGAATGTTGTTCCTGCTTCCCGGCAGGCGGGGCACATCCCATGGCAAGGTTCTTGATTGCCCCCCCAAACCCTGCGACCTCATGCCCCTTGAAGTGGGAGAGCACGATGACAGATTTCACATCCGCGATATCACCAGAGATCAGTACCCGATCGAAATGACGCTTGCCGATCTTCACTTCCCTGTAATTTTTCCCGATGATACCATCAGCGATGAGAATGGGAGCGGCAATGGTTGCATAGGAGAAGCCGTGTTCAAGGGCGATAACGATGTGATCCACGGCATTCGAACGGCTTCCCATATACAGGGTATTTGAATCGGTAAGAAACGGCTTTCCTCCATGCTCCCGGATTTTGTCGACTACCTGACGTGCGAAGACCGGGTTGACATATGAATCGTTTCCCCGTTCACCAAAATGGATCTTTACCGCCACTGCAGCATCGCTATCGATGCAATCGCCGAATCCGGCCGCTTCGAAAAGGGCACGCACTTTGGCAGCACTGCTCTGGCACGGATCCCGGGCCTTCAGGCCAGCAAAAAAGACGTCCCGGCTCATGTCTCTCCTCTGCTTCTGATGTTCATTCGCTGAGCCAATAATATTACTGAACGAGAGGACTATCCAGTACAGCGGGATGACTCACCTTTTTTCCCTGGAATCCCTTTAAAGCAAGCCAAATCTGCATCATATCTTCTCCCAAGCGAAAATCTGCCCTGATGGAATCCCGGATATTGTATAATCAGGTCACGGTCATTTGACCCGGCAATCTTAAAAATAAGCGATAAGAGTGATTATTCCCTCTTCCCCAGCTGGTGGTCAAGCCAGAAGAGGTGGCCGGGAATGTCCCCGATCATCTTGATCTGGGCAAGGATCTCGCTCGCATTCGCTTCTTCTTCGACCTGTTCCTTTACGAACCAGCCAAGGAAGTTCTTGGTGGCGTAATCCTTCTCCTTTTGAGAGAGTTCCACAAGGGCATGGATAAGCCCGGTCACCTTCTGCTCATGCGCATATACCTGCTCAAAGACTGCCTGGGGTGATTTCCATGGGGTCTTTGGGGCATCGATCGCTGTAAGTTTGGGGGTTCCTCCAGCCTCGATGATATAGTCATAGAACTTCATCCCGTGTGCCATCTCTTCTTTTGCCTGGAGCCGCAGCCATTTGGCAAATCCCTTCATGGGAAATGATTCGAAGTAAGCAGACATTGCAAGATAAAGATACGACGAGTAAAATTCAGCATTCAGTTGTTTATTCAGGGCATCTTCGATTGACTTTTTCAGCATTTTTTTCCTCCTTTATTACCCGAATGTTGGTGTATTTTCTTTTAATCCTTTCGAACAGGCACAGTATCCCGTTCACCCCGGAAAAATTTTTTGAAATTTTTTATTTCCGGACAATCACCGATGCTTCCTGGTCAAAAGGATTCGTCCGCATGGCAAGCGAGAATAGGTAGGGATAATTCTTTTTGAGGTATTTCATGTAATCAACCCACTGTATCGAGAGGTTCCGGTATACCCTGACAAGGTCTCCGTTGATATGGGAAAGATCGGTATCCGGTAGTTTTCCTGCCCCGCTCCTCCGTTCAAGTTCCTCGGTCAGATGGAAAACTGCCCTGAGCGTTTCGGTAAACATCTGGTGTTCAAGGAGCACGGGGTTTTCAAGCAGGCGGAGAAGGAAATTTCTCTTTTCGTGTAGGAAGGTGGTGAGATTCCGTATGTCAATTTTGCTGATATCAACCTCGTACCGGTATGCTTCCAGGAATCCTTTCAGATCTTCAAATTCCTGGTCCTGCCAGGTATCTTGGATAAGAAGCTGTTTCCTTATGCCATCCAGTCCCGGATCACAATCGGAAATCCCGGCAAGGAGAGTGGTACCGACTTCAGAGAAGAAGGTCCCGATGACCATGTTCAGTTTCTCAAGCCGCTCCCTACGCGATCGCATCGTGAGCAGCTCATTCAGGATAATGGTCACCAGAAATGCGCTGATAGGCAGGAATCCAAGCGAATTGAATACGTAATTCAGTGTATCTGTCGGATTTTTCAGGACAAGGAACTTGATCGAGTAGACCGCTATGCTAAACGAGACCAGTGCAAGACCGAGTTTGAGCTGCCAGCTGAATCGCATTAACACACCTCGTAAAACTATGTTAATATTGTAGTAAAAGAATGCGTTCTGTAAATTAATAATAAAAAAATGGTTACTGTTTTCCCGCCGCCCGCGTAAGCATCTCGACATTGCTTTTTGTAAAAAACCCTTCAAACCCTTGATACCGGTGAATGTATTCATTGACAATCATCGTGTGAGGGGAGGGAACCGAAAAGGTCTGTTTTAATCCCTCCTCTTCTGATCCCACCAGTTCAACAAGGAACTCCATACCGTCTTTTTTGAGTGCATCCCAGGTATCTTCGATATGGTCGGTCTGGAATGCCATATGGTGGACTCTTGTCCCGTAATTGTGGATGAACATCTCGGTCGGTCCCGGGTCCGTATCTTCCCGGAACGGCTCGATTCCTGAGGTAAAGACCATAGCATAGTCATCTTTTGACAGCCTGGCCACACTGGTGATGGAATTCAGGGATCTGACAAACACGGCAAAATCAAAGGAATAATTGGTGAGCTCCATGAACTCAATGATCGCATCGTTCCGCCCGAGTGCTTTCACCCTTGTCGCGGTGTGATCAAGTCCGTGGATATTGGCCAGGTGGGGCAGGGGGGGTTTTTTGAGGGAGAGGGGGAGGGTTACTGCAGTATGAGCCGCATAGTTACCCACCTTTCCCTTCCATTCGATGAAGCCGAGTGTATTTCCGGTATATCGTGATGGTATCGTCTGGATAAAACGGAAGTGAGGATATTCGTTGATGTCCGGTGTCATGAAACGGACCCCCCGCCCCGACTGGATTTCCACGTACCGATCGAGTCCCGTCGTTCGGAACACGAAAGTTTCAAGGCGGGTATTGGGAAGATTTTGTGTTTTTTGGGCTGAATTCACTGCAACGAAAGGACTTTCACCCTTTTTCCTCGACCTGATTAGAAAGGATGCAGAACCCTTTGTCCCGAGCACAAAGGTCGTGAATGAATCATCCTCAAAATAAGCCTCTGCCGAGAGTCCGGTATACCTTAAAAGTTCTTTCGCTGATGGTTCAAGCCGTCCGGGCTCTGTGCTGATAATAACGGAATCAAGACCATGCACCAGCCCCTCAAGTCCCAACTCTTTTCTCATTGTAAGAACGGCAGGGATCCTGGCGGCAAGGTCCTGCTCCTGGCGGGCCATAAAAACCTCCTGTGACATAACATCGCCTTCCTGAAACGCACCCCTTTCGGGAGTATCTTCCAATGGGGAGAATTTGGGGCGTAAACGCATATTAGGTTTGGCGAAAAGGAAAAATGGAGAGAATAGGTTTCCTATTCTGCATACTTTGCGGGGTCTGCATCGAATTTTTTCTTGCAACCCGGGGCACAGAAATAGTAGGTCTTCCCTTTATATTCGCTCGTGAATGTAGCGGTTTTTTCGTCAACCGTCATTTTACAGATCGGATCGATAGCCATTGCTTCACCTCTGGATCGTACCTTTCTTTGCCGGGGGAATATACCTTTTGAGCAGGAGCGAGAGCGATACAACCGTAACAGAACTCGCTGCCATCGCAAACGCTGCAAGAACAGGGCTGAATATATACCCGGTGAACGGATACAGAACCCCGGCAGCCAGCGGGATTAGGACCATGTTATAGGCAAATGCCCAGAATATATTCTGCTTGATCCGGCTCATCACCTTCCTCGAGAGCTGAATCGCGGCAACAGCGTCGAGCAGGTCGTCTTTTATCAGCACGATATCCCCGCTCTCGATTGCGACATCTGTCCCGCTCCCGATCGCGATACCGACGTCTGCCCGGGCAAGGGCAGGGGCATCATTGATGCCGTCCCCGACGAATGCAACCACAGCACCGGCAGCCTGAAGCGATTTTACTTCCCGTTCTTTGTCTTCCGGGAGCACTTCCGCAATAACCCGGCTGATTCCCACCTGCCGTCCCACTGCTTCCGCGGTCCTCTTATTGTCGCCCGTGATCATCGCCACGGACAACCCCATATTCGTGAGTTCCCGTATCGCTTCTGGGGTTGTTTCCTTGGTCGTGTCAGCAATGGCAATGATGCCTGCAATCCGGCCGGCAACGGCAACAAGCACGGCGGTCTTCCCATCCTCTTCAAGCCGGATAATCTGCTGATCGGTTCCCTTTTGTATCTCCACGCTTTTCCCTGCAAGGAGCACCCTGTTCCCGACCAGAACCTCCTCTCCAAGAACCCTGGCAGTTACGCCTTTCCCACCGAACGTGGTAAACTCCGCTGACTCCTCGATCGGGACCTGCAACTCCTCTGCTTTTCTGACTACCGCTTCTGCGAGTGGGTGAGTTGCATTCCTCTCCACGCTCGCGGCAAGGGATATGAGTGTCCGGTCATCGATCCCTGAAGATATGAGGTCTGTTACCTCAGGTTTTCCTCTTGTCAGGGTTCCGGTCTTGTCAAATATTACCGCAGTCAGGCGATCTGCAATTTCGAGCGCTTCGCCATTCCGGATCAGGATCCCAAGCTCTGCGCCTCTTCCAACACCGACCGTGACTGCAGTGGGGGTTGCCAGACCAAGTGCACATGGACAGGCTACCACAAGAACCGAGATGAGAGCGGTGAGCGCGAAGAGAAGGGTTGAACCGAGAAGATAATACCAGACAGCGAAAGCACCAGTTGCAATGATCAGAACGACAGGGATAAAGTAGGAGACCGCGACATCTGCAATCCGCTGGACTGGCGGCTTTGATGCCTGGGCTTCCTCAACAAGACTGATGATCTGGGCGAGCACCGTATCTTTTCCAACCTTTTCTGTCCTGAAAGTGAAGACACTGTTCGTGTTGAGAGATCCTCCAATCACCTTGGACCCCTTTGACTTCAGGACCGGGATGGGTTCACCGGTGATCATTGACTCGTCAACGTAACTCTCCCCATCAATGACCTCTCCGTCTACCGGGATCTTTCCACCCGGTTTGACAATGACGAAATCGCCGGTCACAACATCCCCGATCGCAATCTCTGTTTCGTTCCCTTCACGAAGGACAAGGGCGGTCCGGGGACGGAGACCTACAAGTTTCCTGATCGCTTCGGACGTGCGTCCCTTTGCACGGGTTTCGAGATACCTGCCGAGGATCAGAAACGATGCGAGCATGATGGCGGTATCGTAGAACATGAAGTCATGGGTAAGCACGATACCAAGGGTCCCAAGAACACTCGCTCCGTACGCGACTCCAGTTCCCATCGCATACATCACATCCATGTTGAGGGTCCGGTTCCGGAGTGCAGTCATTGCGGCGCGGAAGATGGGATAAGCCACGTAGAAGAACACAGGGGTGGAGACCACAAGCATGAACCATGAGAGGGTGTGCATCGGCACCGGCAACGGGATGAACATCAGGAGGAAGAGCGGGATACTTACGGCAAACCCGATCGAGAAGCGCCGGAACTTATCGGAGAGATCCCGCTGCCGTTCCTTTTCCTCTGCCTCAGGGGAGAGGTCCTCGGCAATACCCATATACTGGTACCCGGCTGCTTCAATTTCGGCCTTCATATCTTCAGGGGAAGAGACAGACGGATTATAGCTCACATATGCCTTCTCTGTTGCCAGGTTCACCCTCGCCTGGATGACTCCGGGGAGTGATGAGAGGGCTTTTTCGATGGTCTCCACACAGGTGGCACACATCATCCCTCCCACCCTTATAATCACTTCCTGATGTATGATTTCGTATCCTGCACCCCGAATCGCTTCTTCAATCTGCCGGAGTGATATTTTTCCGGGATCGAACTCCACCTGTGCAGTATCGTTACCAAAATTTACCTGCACTTCTGTGCCTTTTCCGAGGCTTTTTACAGCGTCCTCAATCGTTACCGCACAGGTGGCACAATGCATCCCGGAGATGTTAAGATCTGCCTTCTTCTTCCCGCTCACCATGCCCCTTCTCCTGTATATACCCAGAGTGATGGTATGAAGGGTTATATTTACCTCTCATGGGACTGGAAAGAATGCATTTTTCCGGGATCGATCCCGACTTTCCGCCAACTTAAATTATATCAGCTCACCTGCTGCAGAGACGATTATGAAAGAACCTAATCCTCTGCAGGTGATCCTGTTTTTCGTGCTCGTAGCACCAGGTATCTACCTCCTGTATACCTGGGCAGCGGGAACCGGTCCGGCTGCGTATCTCTGGGCAGGGATTATCGCTGCCATCATCGCCCTGCTCATCGCCGGGTCGCTAAAGATCGCTGATCAGTGGGAGAAAGCAGTCGTGCTCAGGCTCGGGCGTTTCACCGGTCTTCGGGGACCAGGACCTTTCTTCATCGTGCCGTTCGCCGAAAGGGTCGCATACTGGATCGATCTCCGGGTGATCACGACCTCTTTCCGGGCAGAAAAAACACTCACGAAAGATACCGTGCCGGTCGATGTAGAAGCAGTCCTGTTCTGGAAAGTCCTCGACCCAGAGAGAGCGTCGCTCGAGGTGGAGGACTACCGGACTGCCATCAGCTGGGCATCGCAGACCGCACTTCGCGAGGTTATCGGGAAGTCATTCCTTTCAGAGATGCTTGAAGGGCGGGAGAAACTCGATGCGGTGCTCCAGAAGATTATCGATACGAGGACCGAGCAGTGGGGAATCCACGTCAGTTCGGTCGAGATACGCGATGTGATCATCCCTCCTGAGCTCCAGGACGCCATGTCCATGCAGGCACAGGCCGAGCGTGAACGTCAGGCCCGGGTTATCCTTGGTGATTCGGAACGGCAGATTGCCGAGAAATTCGAAGAAGCGGCGCGGACCTATGAGAATAACCCTACAGCGCTCCACCTCAGGGCGATGAACATGCTTTACGAGGGGCTCAAGGTGAAGGATAATGCCACACTCGTGATCGTCCCGGCTTCGGTTCTTGAGACCATGAACCTCGGATCAACAACCGGCCTTGTCTCCCTTGCAAAATTACAGGAACTCGAAAGAAAGAAAAAGCCACCCGTTGCAGAGGAAGAGTCACGGGACAGGGCTGAAGAAGGAAAAAAATCAGCTGAATAGATCATTTCTTCTCCTTTTTTCCAAAAGCTGTTATGATTAGAACGAAAGAAAAACCGAATAGACGAGAATGTTCAGGACCGTCAGAGGCAGTCCGAGTTTGAGAAATTCCAGGAACGTGAGGGTCACGCCCTGGCGTTCCGCGTTCTGTATTACAATGACGTTGCTTGCAGCACCAAGGATGGTAAGATTGCCGGCTATTGTGCTTCCCGCTGCAAGGGCGAGCATCTCCTGGACCGACATCCCCTGCTGGATGATCAGGGGCTGAAAGAGGGCGACGAAGGGGACGTTTGAGATAAACTGGCTTATTACTACGCTCACCACCATGATCACAGGAACCGAAGTGACTGCCTTGACATCGATGGCCGACTGGAAGAAACCCGTGTCAAAGACGCTCTGCATCAGGACAAAAAGTGCTACAAAAAAGACAAGGGTGTACCAGTCAACCTTCCTTACCAGTTCTCCTCTCCTCGGGCTCAAAATGAGTAATGGAGCTGCCCCAGCAAGGGCGATCACCATAAGGGGGAGAGGGTTGTATCCGATAAAACCGCCTGCTACCCGGAATCCGATTAATGCAAGGACGATTCCCAGTGAAAGTGCCGTAAGCCGGGCAAGACCTGCATCCCTGACCGTTTCAGGCTGAATGTGGGCGGAACACTCCGGTGCGGGGGGATAAAAAGTCCGGACTACCACCCATGCGAGGATGAGGTTAATCAGGGTAGGTATCCCGAGATGAACCAGGAACGGGGTGAAGGCATCCCCGAGATCGGCATAGGATGCAATCAGGAAATTCTGCGGGTTTCCGATCGGAGTGGCGACACTGCCGATCGTGATAGCAAAGCAGAGTGCGAGAAGGGCCCCTTTCCGGTCAATCCCCCATGCGAAGGCAAGGGCGATCACCATGGGAGTGCCGATGACTGCGATAGTATCATTCATGAGCACTGCAGAAAACAACCCCATCACCATGATCAGCAGAAGGAGGAACTGGTCAGGATTCTTCGCCCGGGAAAAGATGCGGTGAGAGAGCGATGAGAGAAAACCGCTCTCCTGCACGGCTACCCCGATGACAAACATCCCGAAAAGAAAGAGCATCACGTCGGCATTGATGGCAGACAGTGCTGCTGCCGGCGTAATCTGCCCGAACAGGAGAACAGCAATCGCTCCTGCCAGCATGATCTGCCAGATACGGAGGGTATACCTGCCTATCTGCCGGATTGCAATGAGGAGAAAGACGATGACAAGGACAATAACAGGGATGAACATCAGGTTTTTCCTGGGTACGATCAGGTGCCTTGTCTCTCCACCATCCAGGTAAGGAGTATCCCTGAATCCATCCGCTCAAATCCAAAGAGTGAGAGACGGATGAAATTCGTTTCATCGATAAAACCCTCTCCGTCAGTAAGGGTTGGTGCACGTACCCCCCCGATCACCATGTTTCCCACGTAGCAGGTGAGCTTGTCCACGAGACCTGCACGGAAGAGCGCCCATATCAGGGTACCTCCCCCTTCTACCATGAGTGTCCTGATTCCCATGTCATAGAGCCGGGAGAGGAGAAGGGACAGGTCAACCTCCTTCTCTCCTGCAACAATTACCGTGGCATACTTTGACAGTGCATCTTTTTTCTCTGTTTCTGCCTGGAGAGAACAGGCGATGATTCGCTCTCCCTTCCCTTTGTGGAGGATCGCTGCATCTGTCGGGGTTCGTGCCCGGCTGTCCACAACGATTCTTACCGGGTTTTCGTCATTTCCTCTCTCCCGTCTTTCAGCCACCAGTGCAGGTGATTTTACCGTCAGCGATGGGTCATCGGCAAGCACGGTCCCTATTCCTACCATGACCGCATCGCTCTCTGCTTTTATCCTGTCCACCCGTGAAAAATCTGATGAACCTGATATTTTCACCTGCCTCCGCTCGCGGGTTGAGAGTTTGCCGTCGGCACTCATCGCGACGTTGACATGGACAAAGGGGCGCATGCACAATCATTGGTCAGTGCCGCTCTTCAAGATTACCGGAAAAGCAACTCTCACGAATGGTTTTAAGGGTCTTCCCTTCCACCCGATTTCAGGACAAAAGAGTCAAGAATTGCCCTTTTCGATATCTTGAAAAAAATGTTTCAGATTGAGATGAGGCCAGGGGCGGCAGACTCGCATTCCCCTTGATACAGGATCAGGAAGAGAACAGGGCTCCGGAGAGATAGTAGACTCCGAACAGGATGAGGGAGATGCCGCAGATCCCGAGAATCCAACGATACGTACTTTCGCTGAAGATGAAACGCCCGCGATGTACGCTAACCGATACCAGCGTGAACCATCCGAGATCGGCAGCCCAGTGACCGAGGATGAATGCGATCGCAAGGATAATTCCCCCAGTGTATGCCCCGATCAGCAGTGCACTTCCCACCGTGAACCACCAGATCCAGAAATACGGGTTCGAGATACTGGTGATAACCCCTGCGAGAAACGGCTGAGCAATTTCTGCCGGCTCCTTTGTAAGATCAATCCTGGCACTCCGTGCCTCCCATACGGTCATGCCCCCAAATACCAGGAGGGCAATCCCCCCGATGCCGGCAATCACCCATGAATACTCCCCGATTACCACGCTCAGGCCTGCTATGATGAGGATGACCATGAAGAGTTCAACTGCAGCATGCCCGAGGGTCACCCGGGGCCCCGCGCTCCACCCGCCTTTGAGCGATGCATTGATGGTGGCAACCAGGGTCGGCCCTGGTGCAAGTGCGCCGGTAAGCCCTACGAGAAAGCCGAGCATGAGCATTTCGACAAGCGGATTCAGATTTACCAGCCTTCACAGACTATAATCGTTACTCTCCCAATTATGTTCGCTTGAGGGCTCATAATGGCGTAAATAATTATTCCCGGCCCCTGTCCTCTTTAAACAGGAATTCCAGGCTTTCCTGCTGAATTAGTCTTATTTCCCTTTACGCGGTCGGTGCGCCGGGACTTCAGGACTGAGTAGTGTATTTCCATGGTTACCCGAAAAAGAGAATACTATTCAGCACCAATACTCCACCCTCAAACCAGGTGAAAATATGGGAATCTTTGACAAGTTACGGGGAAGTAAAAGTATCCAGCTGACCCCGAAATCGGCCCTTATCGGAGCTGCAATCACGGTGATTGCATCGGATGGCGTACTTGATGAAGCTGAACTTGGCGATCTGGCCAAGATTGCCAGGGGAGACAAGAATGCCGTGAACGACGCCGTTCAGGTGCTCCAGGGCAACTCAATACCGGAAACCATGGATCTTATCGCAAACTGCCTCAATGAGAAGCAGAGAATGGCCGCAATGGCAATCCTTCTCGACCTTGCAATGGCAGACGGCATCCTCGCAGGAAATGAACAGAAGATCCTCCAGCAGTACATGGAAAAATTCGGCATCTCTGAAGCGGCAATAAAACCGGTCATTGATGCGATTGCTCTTAAGAACGATTTTTCGGTCTTCTCTTAACCCCTTTTTACCGCTTTTCATTACCGTGGATTGTCTTTTGCAATGTTGTGCCAGCTTTTATCATCCAGCGTTCGAAGGTTCCCTGAAAATACACCATGACTTCGATCTCCACTCCCTCCCGGGACAGCCGTAAACCGTCATCGTACTTTTTCCTGACATTCCGGAGACCATGCTCAAGGAAATATTGCCCGGTATATTCGAGGTATGCAATTTCATGGATAAGGACCGCCTCTTCAAAAGCCTTAGTCTCAAGAGCGTGGTTCACTGCCTCTTCTTCTGAAATGGGAGCATGATACGTTCCATGCTGGTCAAGTCCGCTGATCTGGCGCCAGTCAACATTCCCTTCTTCATCCGGCTCCTGGTGGAGCATGTAAGGGTACACCCGGCATACTGCAGGCCTCTTTTCATAAATCCTGCACCTGCGGTCTTTGAGAAAGTGACAGGATCCTTCAGGATCCCCGCGTGATCGAATCGTATACCCGGAAGCATAGTACGTTCCATGCTGGTCGCAGAAATCGAGAAGCGGAACCGGTTCCAGTGCCTCCGGCTCACATGCCCGGATCCGCATGGCATCTTCATCAAGGAGAAGGACATGCCCGTTGAATTCCCTCGTGCAGCAACGCGCGCAGCAATCGCAGTGGAATCCGACATCGGCGATAATCGTGGCAAGATCACGGGAAGTATATGCACGCAATGCCGCGAGCTCCCCATACCGTGAAGTGAGAAGGGATAGGAGGGGGGGAGGGATTTGGGTTCCTTTTTCCATGCCTGCCATGTACGTTGCCACTCAAGGGCAAAAAACCAGGGTTCTGACCCCAACCTTCTGTGAGCAGTCCCGAAAACCTATGCTCTTTGAAATCAAATTTTTATGAATGGAAATCCGGGACTGCCCTGTCATACTGGTTCATGGCTGGAAGAGCCATCCCGGGATCTGGAAACGGTTTCTTCCGCTCCTCGCTGATACATCGCTTCCGGTATGGAATTTCGGATACGATGGATTGAATGGTGCTTCCCTTGCAGATCTGGCTGCCGCCCTCCAGCAGTTCATTTGTGAAAAGCAGGATGAAACTGGATACGAGGGACCGATCGATATTGTGGGGCACTGCATGGGGACCTGTGTTGCACGGTACATGCTGGAGGTTATTGACGGCGAGGTGCAAAGCATGGATGTGAGACAGCTGATAGGTCTTGGTCCCCCGAATAATGGATCTTCGATCGCAGAACTGTTCTGTGATCCAATTCACGGTTCCGGCAAGATCAGGGAACTCTCCGGATCATTTTTCCCGCACGGCTGTAATCCCGTCACTGACACGATAGTCCAGGAATTTCGGCCCGGAAGCAGAAGGATGCGAATACTGGCATCGGCAGGTCTTCGTCAGGATATTACCTACCGGATCATCCTTACGGGAAATCCCGGAAGAGATCCCAGGTTCTTCCCGGCGTTTGATGGAATGACCTGGGAGTATTCACGGGAAAATGGATGGAAGAGAACATATCTGGGTGACGGGATCGTTCCCCACACTGATTCATTTATCGAAGGGGTCGGGCTCGATATCCTTCCAGTCTCCGGGAACGGATTCGTGCATGATCCCACCCTATACTGCCATTTCAACCTGCCGAAGAACCCGGAGATAATGCAGCGGGTGATGGAGTACCTTTCCGATCCTGCCACCCACCCGCACTCAGTCTGCCCGAACCATAATACACTGCGGATGGAAACACCTGAGTGATCGGTCGCAACCTGCGTCCGGATAACATAAGATCAGCCTGTCCTTCCGGGAATTCTGGTATTATTTCAAATCGTTTGATCTCAACACTTCAAAAGGATCTCTCCATCAAGCGGCCATTGCCAGTATAATGTGTGCAATGCCAACCCGCTGAACGGAGCGTTTACCTGACGCAGCAGTTCTGACCTGTTAAATAGTTCTCATAAGGGGAAAATTATTATAAGCGGTGTAATAATAGAGTCCACAGGAGTTGTGAAATGAATTCCTCTCTTTCCCTTCGTTGTCTAACTATGATTGCACTCGTTTCTTTCCTGTGCATTACAGTGACAACAACAGCCAGCCTCCTTTCACTGAGTGGCGAAGATACCTACAACTCGGTTTTTCCTGATTACAAGTCAACAGGAACTGCTATATCCGTATTTCCTGAATATAAATTCACTAGACTCAATATTACAGATCTCCCTGATTATAAGCCATTTACAACCGGCATATCGGAAATTCCTAAATACAGGCGACCTGACATTGGTATAACCGATCTTCCCGATTATAAGCGGCCATCCATCGGCATATCAGAAATTCCTGGCTTCAAGAGGGCGGGATTATAGTCCTTCTGACCTGCCAATTTTTTCGTAGTAGGAACGCGGGCTTATCTATCCTAAGTATATCGGAAGATGAACATCCCGATCACCATCAACAGGAGTCAGGAGAGTAAATCTTAATGAGGAGTATTTTACAAAAAAAAAGAGAGAATATTATAATTTAAAACATGCCTCAGCCCGGCGTCCAGAAGGAGCGTAAAAATCGCTCCGATTTGCATCCGCGCAAAAATTGATACAAAGCACAAAGGTTGATCTATAAAGATACCTGTCATTGTAACGAGGGTGCCGCACTTCTTCCCCTTGAATTTACTAAATTAGTGGTGTCGATAATCTGTCAAGATATCGTCAAATTTGAATTCCGTTTGAAGATTTTCAACAAGCTTGAAACACGTATCTGCAACAAACTTTTCATCGAGATTTAACTGTGCTAAATATTCCTGGACTTCGTAATTGTATTTTTCATATTCCGATTCTGGTTTAGTTTCAAATTCTTCAAGATAAATTACTTTAAAATTTGATGAAATTTCATTCGCGGTTTTAATTAAATCACTAATCCCCCACTTTAAATTAAACAACAATTCAATTGTGGGATCGTCAAATAGAGCAAGATTATTACTTATATTTTGGATATTGCTTAGAATTTGAGAGAGAAAACTATTCTCACTAATTCTCTTTGCCCTGCAAAGCATTTCTTTGTCTTCTCCATACTCAGGGCGATGACAAAAATGTATATTAGAATTTAAGGCGTCAATTGCCCCTTTGCATTCGATTTGTATTACTTTTGCCCATTTTCTTTTTATCTCCTCAATTTCTTTTTTTTTCTCATGAACCGATTTAAATTCATTAAGAAAAAAACCAACCAATAAAGAAATGAGTGCGATAGCCACCCCGACAATCAAGTCTTGAGACAATAATATCACGTTATTTTTAGTTCTTGTTTTGCTTATCAATAAAATTGCTTTATCCTCATGTTTCTTCCAATATTCCACCCATGGAAATGAGATTTTATATCAGGGAAGTAACTAATTTTTGTCATAAAAGAGACCGATAGAGGACTATACCCCTTATTTTCAGAATTCTTTTCCTTTATCCGATACAGTAACGCTTTTCCTGACCCACTTTCAGAAGCTCCCGTTCATCCTTATTTCACCCATTCAGCCATGCTGGTGTGCATGTAACGACATCGATCGTTTACATGCAGGAATGAAAAACATGGAACAACTCGTGGTCACACGGGAAGCAGTCGAGGCCTACGAACGCCGGACAGGATTTGTGGGCATCGGGGAGTTCTTTCTGCGGAAAGGACTCTTTGTCCTGAAGGACGGTGAAGCATGCAAAGAGAAGTAGTGGGCTCCTCCAGACTTGACGTATCTTCCACAATAGCCAGTAAAGAGGAACCCAGAATATCCTCTCATTTCAGAATAAAAAAGGTATGGTTATCTGAAACATCCGATCGGCTTACAAGGGTGGCCTGATGCCTATGGCACAGCATTCCACCTCACCGGTCCCGCTCTACCTTCTCCCCCAAGCACTCTCTGATGAGATCAAGAAGTACGGGGATGCCATCGCCGAGGTAAGAGTCAAGCGGACCGCTGGTCACAACTACATCCTGCGGGTAAAACACGAGATGCGGGGTGAACGTAGTGACTGAACCCGGGACACTCGCACTCGGCGAGAACGAGATCCTTCGCGTGGAGATTGACGGCGAGTCTTACCGGATTGAACCAATGGAGGTCCGGGCTCTTCTCTTCCATGGCCGGGTCGTCCCGATCATCCAGGTCCTGCGGAAGAGCTCGGGAGATGGAAAAGATGAACCCGAGCAGATCTCCATCGAGGGGCACGCCGCTATCAACAGGTCCGGGAAGGCGGTAATCCTCTACACACGAGCTGGGCATTTCATCATCCCTCTCGTGAGCTTCCAACGGGTCGCCAGGGGAGAGGCGGTCTCGGCCCCACTCTTTCCCCTCATCCCGGACTGCCAGGACGGGTCCGTATGAGCGGGGAGGTCAAGAGAACCATCGCAACTCTCTTCCCGGACGCTGCGGTCGTGGAGCTCCGGGCCCTGACTGACCACTCGGTCCACAGCGGGTATTTCGATAACTTCAGTGTGCTGGCCGATAAGGTGGCGAACCTAGACACATTGCCTGAAATCGCCGGGATCTATGTCACGCTGAACACGGTTGACCCGGCGCTCCTCTCGCGGAGGGCGAACCGGGTGAAGATGAACCTGGGCCGGAAGGATCCGACCACGAGCGACTCGGATGTACTCAGCAGGAAGTGGCTCCCGGTCGATCTGGACCCGGTCCGACCGAGTGGAGTTTCATCGACCGATAAAGAACACGCTGCTGCTCTCGCTCATGCAGAGCTGATTCGGACCTGGCTTGACGACCAGGGATTCCCGGATCCTGTTATGGCAGACTCTGGGAACGGGGCCCACCTGCTCTACCGGATTGACCTGCCGAATGATGACGAATCAACAGAACTTGTGAAAGGATGCCTCGCGGTCCTTGACACCTTGTTTTCCGATGGAACGGTGTCCGTAGATGCCGCGAACTTCAACGCCGCCCGAATCTGGAAACTCTACGGGACCACTTCGAAGAAAGGTGACAACACACCTAGCCGGCCGCACCGGCAGGCCCGCATCATCTCTGTCCCTAAAGACGTGAAGGTGGTCCCGGTCGATCAGCTCCGGCATCTTGCCAGCCTTCTTCCTAGGAATGATCCAGATCCTGGCCAGCGGACCAAAGGCCGGGGCCTTGATCTTCAGGACTGGCTCATAACCCACGGAATCGGCATACGGTCAGAGAAAGCGTGGCAGGGGGGGACACTTTTTGTCCTGGACGAGTGCCCGTTCACCTCCTCCCACCGGGACGGCGCCTTTGCCATCCAGTTCCCGAGCGGGGCGGTCTACGCCGGCTGCCAGCATGCTTCGTGCGGAGGCGGAACACAGCGATGGCCGGAGTTGCGAGACCGGTTCGAACCGAAGAAACGCGAGCAGCGGGAGCGGGAATCCATACCCAATACTGCACCAACCCCCTCACCCCCCTCTCCCTTAATTCCTCAGGCTGCAACTATCGAAGCTCGAGCCAAGGCAGCGGAGGTTCTGCGTTCCAATAACCCTCTCGCGTTCCTCCTGGATGTCTTCCATCGGGACCATGTCGGGGACCGGGTCGTTGCCGAATGTCTTCTTCTATCGGTCGCTTCACAATCAGTCGTGAACACCCAGGGCCTCCATGTCGCCATATCCGGGAACTCCGGGAAGGGGAAGACGCATGCCTGCCGGGCGATGCTCAACCTCCTCCCCGAGAAGTTCAAACTGAAGGGAACGGTCTCAGATAAGGCCCTCTACTACCACCCGATCCCGCCGGGTACTGTCCTTCTCTTCGATGACGTGTCCCTATCCGAGGATCTTCAGGAGATCCTGAAGTCTGCGACAGCGAGCTTCCGGGAACCGATCGAGCACCGGACGCTCACCAGCGACAGGCAGGTCCGGATCTGCACCATCCCCGAGCGATGCGTCTGGTGGCTGGCGAAGGTGGAGCTGGCCGGTGACGACCAGGTCATGAACCGGATGCTCTGTGTCTGGATCGATGACTCGGCCGACCAGGATGTAGCGGTCCTCGCTCATCTGAAAGCTGCCGAAGCGAAGGAGGCCGTTGCCTGTGACGATCCGGACATCCTTGTCTGCCGGGCAATCTGGGAGCTTGTGAAGGAACAAGTCCTGCACGTCCGTGTCCCCTTCGCTCCGCGAGTACACTTCTCAACGGCCCAGAACCGAAGGAATCCCGGGATGCTCTTTGACCTGATCAAGTGCCACGCCCGGTTCTTCTTCCTCCAGCGGGACAGAGACGAGCACGGGAGCCTCATTGCGACCCGCGAGGACTTCGAGTATGCCCGCAGGCTCTTCCTGGACCTGACTGGGGATACCGGGGCCCAGGAGACGAAGCAGACCCGGAACGAGGCAGCAGCGCTTGACAGCATCGCGAAGATGGGCCTCGAGGTCTTTACCATCAAGCAACTCCAGGAGGTCCTCGGGCTCTCATACCACCAGGTCTACCGACTGCTCAAGGGCTACCGGAACAGTC
>JAJFVA010000008.1 GCA_021371995.1 Methanoregulaceae archaeon
ATGGGTACGGGACGATTGGGAAGCGCGTTGCCGATGCAGTTGCGGCACAGCCTGACATGAAAGTTATCGGCGTGTCAAAGACAAAACCGAGTCACGAGGCATTCATTGCAAAATCGCGTGGATACCCGCTTTATATCGCCGACATATCCAAAAAGGCTGCCTTTGAGAAGGCGGGCCTGCCGGTCGCCGGAAGCGTAGACGAGATGCTCAAGGCTGCCGATGTCGTTGTGGATGCGACCCCCGGCGGGGTGGGAGAGAAGAACAAGCCGATCTACCAGAAACTGGGGGTTAAAGCCATCTGGCAGGGAGGGGAAGATCATGAAGTGGCAGGGTTCTCGTTTAACTCTGATTGCAACTACAAGGATGCCATCGGGAAGCAGTTCGCCCGGGTGGTCTCATGCAATACGACCGGGCTCTGCAGGATCATCAATGCCATCGACAATGCCTATGGCGTTGAGAAGGTCCGGGCCGTGATGGTCCGGAGGGGCGGAGACCCGGCAGATATCAAGCGGGGTCCCATCGATGCCATCGTCCTGAACCCGGTGCATATCCCGAGTCATCATGGCCCCGATGTGCAAAGCGTTCTCCCGAATATCAACATAGTGACCCTGGCTATGATCGTACCGGTAACAATGATGCATATGCACGTCGTCCAGATGGACCTGAAAAGGGAGGCTGCACGGGAGAAGGTTATCGATATTATCGAAAAGCATCCGCGGATGGGACTTGTCCGGAAAGCGACCGGGATTACGAGCACCGCTGAGCTGAAAGAATACGCCATGGACCTGGGCCGCTGCCGTTCGGACCTCTGGGAGAACGGCATCTTTGAAGAATCGGTTTCCTGTCTTGGGAAAGAACTCTATCTGTTCCAGGCCATCCACCAGGAAGCTGACGTAGTAGTCGAGAACATCGATTGTATTCGTGCGATGACGGGCATCGAAAAAGATCCGGCCAAGTCGGTGGCAATAACCAACAAGGCACTTAATTTCACTGCGATACAATAAAAACCGGCCACACACCCGGTTCCTTAATACTCATCATTTCTTCCCATTCACTTCTTACCGATGCATGATGCCGACCCAGTCGCATCATAAGATGCTATAATAGCGGGTCTAAACCGGGTGTGCAGCCCCAGATGACGGTTTTATCTTTACCATCCCATATCTCATCGGTGACGTGATAATGGTCGGATGATGAGCAAGAGTCGGGGAACTTCTCGTTGTCTGGCATGAAACTGCCGGCAGGTATCATCATCAACAGAAAAATTAGCGGTTTAAACGCCACAATAACTACAAGAACATCGATTCAACCTGATTCCTTCGCCTGTCACCTTGGAAAGTCCCTTATCGTCTCCGTTAACTCATTACCTGGACTACATCAAAATACCTGCATAGGCTCCAATGCACTGAAAAGAATCGTAACAACCTCATAATCATTAACTCCCTCCACAACCCATTGAATAGAAATGGACCCTTATTCGCTGGTGACGAGAAATGCGGTAGAAGTCGTCACAGATGATGAGCTCAGGGCCCTCCTTTTGAAGGACAGGAAACGGGTCTACGCCGGATATGAACCAAGCGGTGAGATCCATCTCGGACACCTGGTTACGGTTAACAAGCTTATCGATTTAAAGGAAGCCGGTTTTGAAGTCGTGGTGCTCCTCGCTGATCTCCATGCATTCCTGAACAGGAAGGGTACGATGGAGCAGGTCGGAGAGCTTGCCGAGTACAATAAACGGTGTTTCGAAGGGCTCGGTCTCCGGGATGTCGAGTATGTGCTTGGATCGGAGCTCCAACTCTCTCCTGACTACCAGCTGATGGTCCTCCGGCTCTCGCAACAGATTACCCTGAACCGGGCGAAACGGAGCATGGACGAGGTCGGGAGGAACATGGATGCCCCGACCGTATCACAGATGATCTACCCGATCATGCAAATGGTGGACATTGCCAGGCTCGGCGTGGATGCTGCAGTCGGGGGTATCGACCAGCGAAAGATCCACATGCTGGCAAGAGAATACCTCCTGAACGTGGGATACCCCTCCCCCGTCTGCATCCATACCCCCATCCTCAATGGTCTCGATGGAAAAAAGATGTCTTCTTCCAGTGGAAATTATATTTCTGTTGTCGATACTATCGAAGAGATCGAGAAGAAGTGCCAGAAAGCCTTCTGTCCTCCCGAATGCGAAGAAAACCCAATACTCCAGATATTCCAGTATCATATCTTCCCGCGTGCCAGCAGGGTAACGATAAAAAGGCCGGCCAAGTTTGGTGGCGACCGGGAATTCCTTTTGTTCGAAGAGATGGAGGAAGCGTACAGAAAGGGTGAGATTCATCCCCTTGACCTGAAGAAAACAGCAGGAATATACCTGGCAGATATCCTCTCCTGCGTCAGGGATTATGTGTAGTGAGGGATAATAGCAGTGAGTCTTGACCGGGTTGAGAGCAACTTTGACCGCGAAGTCGAACGGCTCGGGGTTCGCATCAAGGACATGGACCAGCTGAAGGTCCGCGACGATGTCTTTGATGAGGTGACCCTGTTGGCGCTGTACAAACTGGTCCATAAAGGCTGGATTACAGCGATCGGAGGCTCAATCAGCACCGGCAAAGAGGCGAACGTCTTTTTTGGTGAGCGGGGAGACCAGGACCTCGCGATAAAGATCTACCGTATCCGTACGGCAAATTTCAATGCAATGAGCGAGTATATCATTGGTGACAGGCGTTTTACAGGGATAAAACGTACAAAAAAGGATCTCATCTTCACATGGACCAGAAAGGAATTCTCAAACCTTAAAAGGGCTACCGATGCCGGCCTCGCGGTACCGATGCCCCTGGTCTGGGACCGGAATATTCTCCTCATGGAATTTCTCGGTGAGGATGAACGTCCGTATCCCCAGCTCAGGGGAGTCGAGCTCGAGGAGCCGGCTGCAGTATATACAGAGATCCTGTCATTCATGAAGAAACTCTACCAGGAGGCCGGGCTCGTGCATGCTGATCTATCAGAATTCAACATCCTGTACGGAAAACACCTCTATGTCATCGATATGGGACAAGCAGTCACGCCGGATCACCCCAGAGCACAGTATTTTCTGGCCCGGGATATTTATAATATCAACCGGTACTTCAGCGGATTCTGCACCGTCAGGGATGATAAAGAGATCTTTACAGAGATCACCGGGAAAAAGGGAGAGCGAAGTGCTGCGAGCAGGAGCGAGAGATGATACAGGAGATCAAGATAGCAGGAAACCGGGTGGCGGTGCTGATCGGAAAGGGAGGCTCGGTAAAAAAAGAGCTTGAGGAGAGGACCAGCACCATCATCAGTATCGACAGTAAAGAAGGGAGTGTGAAACTGGAAGGCGAGAATGCCCCTCTCCTTCTTCGGGGAATTGAAGTCGTCCAGGCAATCAACCGTGGCTTTTCCCCGGAACGGGCATTTGTCCTGCTCGATGATGAGGATCTTCTTCTGGATGTCATTGATCTTTCAGGGCTTACTGAAAGTCCCCGTCAGCTTGACCGGCTCCGCGGGAGGATTATAGGCAAGGACGGTCGCTCACGGGAGCAGATCGAGCATATGACCGAATGCGAAATTTCTGTCTTCGGCAAGACCGTAGCAATCATCGGTCTGCCTGAGCAGATCAAGATCGCGCGGAGTGCTGTTGATATGCTCCTTCAGGGTCTCCCGCACGAGATGGTATTTGCATTTCTGGAGCGCAAGCGCCGCGAGCTGAAACAGGACATGATCGATTATTATTATTGAAAATGTCCTCAATCAGACCGCAGATTGGCATGGATCCAAGTGATCGCAGCCCGGAAATGGTTTATTTCCAATGGAAACACAAATGCGCGCTCAGCAGTTGATTTATTAAAAGGACGGATCTACGAGGCCTATAGACTGGAATAAAAGGGGTTTGGATGAAGGTTGAAGATCTCCCGCTTTCACGTGATCTGATTGAGCGGTATGTATCATCCGGAATCCATGATCTCTATCCTCCGCAGGCAGAATGTGTGGAGAAGGGAATTTTTGAGGGAAAGAACCTCCTTGTTGCCATCCCAACGGCCAGTGGAAAAACACTTGTTGCCGAGATGGCTATGCACTTTCATTTCAGGAAGGGCGGAAAATGCTTGTATATCGTCCCGCTGAAAGCCCTTGCGTCCGAAAAATATGAGGAATTCAGCGGTAAGGGGGCACGGGTTGGCATCTCAACCGGGGATTTTGACCGACGGGACGAATATCTCGGGAGAAATGATTTCATTATTGCCACAAGTGAGAAGGTCGATTCACTCCTCCGGAATGCATCTCCCTGGCTGAATGATATCACCCTGCTCGTGGTTGATGAGGTTCACCTGATCGATTCGCCCGACAGAGGCCCTACCCTTGAGATGGTAATAGCCAAGATGAGGGTGAAAAATCCTGCAATGCAACTGATCGCCCTCTCTGCAACGATAGGAAACCCTGGCGCTCTTGCACGGTGGCTTGATGCGGGGATGGTGACCAGTTCCTGGAGGCCTGTCGACCTCCGCCAGGGGGTCTATTATGACGGTGCAATCCATTTCCGTTCCGGAGAGCGCCCAGTCCCCTCCCTCTCCCGTCACGAAAGTGTCAATCTCATTATGGATACTATTACTGAAGGGGGCCAGTGTCTTGTATTTGTTTCATCGAGGAAGAATGCCGAGGCCTTTGCAAAACAGGCTGCAAAAGCCATTCATCTTGAGAATGAGGAACTGAATGCGTACAGGAAACGGCTCGAAAAGGTGGCAGAGACCGACCAGGAGAAAGCACTCGCCCATTGCGTAGGGAGCGGCGCGGCATTTCATCATGCCGGGCTCAGGAGAGAATCCCGCAGCATCGTTGAAGAGGGATTCCGGAAAGGGCATATCCGGTGCATCTCATCAACCCCGACTCTTGCTGCAGGGCTTAATCTTCCTGCCCGGCGGGTTATTATCAAGGAATATCGACGTTACAGCAGTGGTGAGGGAATGGTCCCTATCCCTGCACGAGAATATCACCAGATGGCAGGCCGTGCCGGCCGTCCACATCTCGACCCCTACGGTGAGTCGGTCCTGATAGGCCATGATGCACGTGATGCAGGGGAACTTTTTTCCTACTATATTGACGCACCTGCAGAAGATGTCAATTCTCAGTGTTCATCGCAAGAGGCTCTTGCTACCCATATCTTATCGTTAATAGCATCCGGCTTTGTATGCTCACGTCCGGCTCTCCGGGAGTTCATGCGCACAACATTTTATTTCCATCAGAAGAAACAGGATCGCATCCTTGAATCCGTGATTGGCAGAGCACTCCTGTTCCTTGATGGGGCAGAGATGATTGTGCAACAGGACGATCTCCTCTCTGCCACTGAATACGGTATGATCGTCTCCCAGCTGTACATTGATCCTGTAAGTGCAGATATCATTCTCGATGGGCTCCTAAAGGCAGATGACTATTCTGACATAGGACTCCTCCAGTTAATCTGCAGTACTCCGGATATGTACACTCTCTTTGTTGGGAACAGGGACAGCCACTACCTTGAACGGTTCGTGCTCGAACATGAGGGAGATCTATGGATAGATTTTCCGTACGAAGAGACCGAAGGATATTTCAGAGCACTGAAGACTGCGATGGTTCTCTTCGACTGGAGCCGCGAGATTCCCGAGGCCACTATCTGTGAACGGTACTCCATCGGGGCGGGCGATATTTATAATATTCTTGAAAGTGCCACCTGGCTGCTTCATGCCTCCAGTCGGCTCAGCCGGATGTTCAGGGGCATCTTTTCCTCCTCCATACAGGAGTATGAATACTGCATGAAGCACGGGATCAAGCGTGAACTTATCCCTCTTGTGAGAATCAGGAATATCGGGCGCATCAGAGCACGCAGGCTCTATAATAATGGATTTACCAGTCCTGAAAAGATTCTAATGGCAGGCGAAGATCTCATAATCCCAATTCTCGGGCATGGGATCACCAGCCAGATATTCAGGGATCTGAAGGGCCTGTCAGAAAATACTTCATCGCGAAGAAGAGATGACCTTTCGCGCCCAAACCTTTTCAATTTCGGAAACGGACAGGATGACTGAAGAGTTACCCTCCCCGGACAAAAGATTCAGGACAGGATGTTGTCAGCACCCGGCAACTTCGGAGGATGTTCGCTTTTGATGCCGGATAAAGATACCCTGCCACAGTAGGATTTTCACCACCAATCTCGCCATTAAATTACGTTTGAAAATGTTTGATATTGGCAGTTCAAAAATCTATGAAAAAATGATTCACTATTCAATACAAACCGAAATTGAATCCTGTCATGATACCGCCCTATCGCAACGTGAGAGGGACGCCATAGCGGCGGGGCAAGTAAAAGCCGAAAACCCCAAGGAGCGTCTACTAGGGCATGACTCTCTTCATATGCATGAAATAAAGGTGGTTGAAATGTCACTATACCCAGATACAATGTCCCTCCTCCAGCTCTGGCAATGTTGGAGGGTGTCATTTTTTAATGCCGGATAAAGATATAATTCTCAACTCCATCTCCAACAACTTCGGTGAATGTCGCTATATAAGCCGGATAATGGTATGATATCACACGGGACCGTGCTGATTGGTATGATCAGCTGAAGGGGAAATGAAAGTAGGACGGTGACAGGGTGAAACGCGATACATGTGTGATCCGCCAGATCAGGCTGAATATCAGCGACCCGGATGAATTTCTCAAATACATAAGGGAAGTTGGAGGAAGTAACAGAGTGAATATCATCCTCTTCAATGCCGACAGGATGGCCGGGCGGGCGCATGCTGAGTCGGCTATTACCCATGCCTTCCGGGCATTTATGGAAGGATACGCCATTTCCAATAGCGTGGAAATGGAATCACTTCTCTACGCAGCAGGATCACGACAATGCCAGCAGGGAACTGGTTTTGGTGTGCATCCGGGCGATAACCGGGTATATCTTTGTATCTGTCCCGGGAATACACGGGTTCTAAAAGAGCTTCAGACGATTGGGGTGTATTGTGATGAAGAGGACTGGGAATCAATTTCAGAGGAGAAACAAGCCCTGCTCAGGGAGCTTTTCGGAATTACTTTCGAAGAGATCGGAGTGGTGGGTATCAGCCGGCTCCAGGATCTTGTGCTGGAGAGAGTTGCACTTCTTGAAGTGTACCGGTAAGAGTTATTAAAAATATTTTACGTTTTGTAAATCTTCTATATTGGATTTTTTCACTTGTTAGCATGAGTGAGGATATGCATAATCTCAGGGATGATAAGGGCACTTGTTGCTAATTTTACTGCACCAGTTGATCCCGGGATGCAGAAAACCGCCCTGCCGCCGGAAATTCCAGCGACGGCTCTTGATAGCATCGCAGCACTGCCGATCCCCTGGAAACTCAGCATCCGGAAAATTTCCCCAAATCCCTCAATCTTTTTATCCAGGAGAGGAACGACTGCCTCAATCGTGCAGTCATCGTGGGTCAGACCTGTCCCCCCATTGAGGACCACACATTCGGCGCATTCAAGTGCTTTGATAACTTCGTTCCGGATTGCGTCAATTTTGTCAGGAACAATTGCATAATGGGAGGTATCGATCCCTGCCTGCTCAAACAGGCGAATAATAGTCTCTCCGCTCTGATCCGTCTCTTTTGTGCGGGAACTTGAAACCGTTATTACAGCCCCCCTGATGGTCCGGGCCTTGACGTGATCTGGGTTCATTAAGAGGAGTATTATACACAGAAGTTAAAAGAGACACGGGTGTTCATGAGAGGTCCTGCTGCCTGAAGAGGTGGGGGGGAAATGACCGGAACCTCTGAATGACGAAGACCCGCTGTTTTTCAAATATTGCATAGATGGAGTGTTTTTAAAAACAGAGTGCGAATATTCTCTTTTGAAGTGAGATTTATAGTTGATAGCCCTACCCCTTCATTTCCAGTGGAGGTTTCAGGGCTCACCCCCTGCAATGATATGTTTTTTTACGAGGGGAATCGCTGATGCAATAAGAATCCTATATCTGTATTGTCTCTTTCTGCCCATCGATATTAAAAAGTTGAATGCTTTTTAAGAGGTAGTGATTATTAATTCGTTTCTGGCTGCCCGAATCGTTCATCCCAATTCAATTTCCTTTCATAATTTTAATTTGATCGTCCGGGGTTTTATCTGAATATGATATTTCTGAACTACGAGTGCTTGTCGATGAAATCTGACCGTTCAGAACAATAGTTTCGGAAAACCTGCTCTAATATTTTAATATATACCTGATTCCTGTTCTTCTGTAATTATTTCAGGTTTTTTTATTCTATCCCTTGTTCCTTTTTCTATACTTCATCTGGATACCTTCTATCTCATATGAGAAATTATTGATTGCCAGAAGTTCATAATTTTTAATCTTAAGATTCCGATCTTTTCCTTGATCATGTATCAATGATATTCTGTTTTATCAAAAAGTTGGATAATTTACTGATACCGGAGAGAATTTTTTATATTTTATTTTCTTAGCAATTTCAATTTTTCCTGAGACAGTTTTCATAATTTTTTTATATAAATAATAAAAGAATTACCACATGCTTTCATTATGATTTTAAGATACAGAGTGTTCTGTATCATTAATTCACATTCCATTGGAAATGAAAGGGTAGGGGCGGGATCAATATTCTTGAACTCGTATGGAAGGTTTGGAATTTCCCTTCAAGAATAAATTTGTTATAACCTCTATTTTTTAAAGAAGAAGCAATTATTGTGATTATTGGAGTGGAAACAAAGGGGTTTATATGATCAGCAAATAAGCAGGTTTTTACCATAAGATACCTAAACGATCACTCCCGGGGGGTCAACAGTTGCCAGAAACTCCTGAATCAGTTGGATTATTCAAAAAATATCTTTCAGGGAATAAAATATTTAAAAACAGGGAAGTATTACGGCACTCCTACCGTCCCCAGATCCTTCCTCACCGGAGACCCCAGATCGACATGGTCGCATCGATCCTGGCGCCGTCACTGAAAAATGAAACCCCTTCAAACATTCTTATCTATGGGAAAACCGGCACAGGAAAGACCGCAGTTGTAAGGTATGTGGGAACCGAACTGGAGAATGCAAGTACCCATATGGGGACCAGCTGCCGGGTAGTACACCTGAACTGTGAAGTGATCGACACCCAGTATCGGGTTCTCGCCCAGATCTCAAAAAGTCTGTCCGGAGACGATGAGATTTCAAGTGACAAAGTCCGGTCTATAATCCCGATGACCGGATGGCCTACCGACCAGGTATACCAGGAACTCAAAAACCAGCTCGAAGCTACTGGTGGCGTTCTGGTAATCGTGCTTGATGAGATCGACAAACTGGTAAAAAAAAGTGGTGATGAAACCCTCTACAACCTTACACGTATAAATGCCGATCTTAAAAAATCCAAGGTGAGTATGATCGGGATCTCAAACGACCTGAGTTTCAAGGACTTTCTTGATCCAAGGGTTCTCTCCTCCCTTTCAGAAGAAGAACTCGTTTTCCCTCCCTATAACGCCCCCCAGCTTTGTGATATCCTCCGTCAGCGCGCCGAGATCGCGTTCCTTGAAAATGCCCTCGATGAGGGAGTAATCCCCCTCTGTGCTGCGCTTGCAGCACAGGAACACGGCGATGCCCGCAGGGCGCTGGATCTGCTCCGTGTTTCAGGAGAGATTGCCGACCGGGATGAGGCAGATCACGTGGCAGAAAAACACGTAAAGATCGCGCAGGCCAAGATAGAGACGGACAGCATGGTGGAGTGTATTGCAACGCTCCCCACCCAGAGCAAGGTGGTCCTCTACTCCATGCTCCTTCTCGACCAGATGGGACAGAATATTTTCACAAGCGGTGAAGTGAGCAGGATATACAAAGAGATTGCCCCGGTCATGGATCTTGACATTCTCACGCATCGGCGAATCACCGATCTGATCTCTGAACTCAACATGCTGGGTGTTATCAACACCCGGGTTGTCAGCCGCGGGCGATATGGGAGGACAAAAGAGATGTGGTTTGACTCAAATAATCATAAAATACAGGACGTCATTCTGAGCGATCCACGCCTGAGCGCCCATGGGCTTGACAGCATGGATGTTGCCTGGGTGAAGACCCTGTTCAGGTGAAAAGATCATGGATGAAAAAGACCTCCTCCTCCTGCGGCTTCTCGAGGAGAACAGCAAACTCTCTCAGGAAGAACTGGCAGTCATGACCGAACTCTCCGGAGAAGAGGTGAAATGCCGCGTTGCTGCGCTTGAAGAAGCAAAGATCATCAGAAGCTATACTACCATCATTGACTGGGAGCGGGCAGCAAACGGGGGGGTCGCAGCTATTATCGAACTGAAGGTAAACCCTGAACGTGACTATGGGTATGACCGGATTGCCGATCGGCTCTCAAAATTCAGGGAAGTAAAATCCCTCCGACTTGTGACGGGAGTCTATGATCTCCAGCTGCATGTCACGGGAAAGACCATGCAGGATGTAGCCCGGTTTGTATCGGAATATATAGCTCCGATGGATCGGATACGCGAGACCGCCACCCACATCATCATGAAGACGTATAAGGAGAACGGCCAGAATTTCTGTGAAAAAGAGGCCGGGGACCGGATACCTTACTCACCGTGAGGAGCTAATATGAGGGACTTTGTATCCCAGCGAGCCAAAGTGATTCCGCCTTCCGGAATCCGGAAATTCTTCGACCTTGCCCTTACCATGGAAGAGGTTATCTCCCTTGGGGTAGGAGAACCGGACTTTTCCACGCCCTGGAACCTCTGTGAGGCAAGTATTTACTCAATCGAACAGGGGGGGACATCGTATACCCCTAACCGGGGTATCCAGCCACTACGTGAAGCGGTTTCGCGCTGGCTCTTCAGCCATTACGGGGTCGGTTACAATCCCGATACCGAGATGGTGATCACGACCGGGGTATCCGAGGGGCTTGATATCGCCATACGGGCTGTGACAGACCCGGGTGATGAAATCGTTATCGCTGAACCAAGCTATGTCTCCTATTCCCCATGCGTCACACTCGCCGGCGGAATACCAGTCCCGGTGGAGTGCATGGAAAAGGATCGTTTCAAACTCAAAGCTGACCGCCTGATGGAAGCACTCTCCCCCAAGACCAAAGCGCTCATCATTAATTTTCCGAATAATCCAACGGGGGCTGTCATGGGTCGCGAAGATCTCAAGGCAATCTCGGATGTTGTGATCGACCATGACCTGCTTCTTATCACTGATGAGGTTTATTCGGAGCTGACATATACCGGAACTCATGCCTCGGCAGCGGCAATCGAAGGGTTACAGGAAAGGACAATTCTTCTCAACGGCTTTTCAAAAGCCTATGCCATGACCGGCTGGAGAATCGGTTATCTTTGTGCGCCAAAAAATATCTGCGATGCAGCACTCAAGATTCACCAGTATGTCATGCTCTGCGCACCCGCGATGGGTCAGGTTGCCGCGCTGGAAGGCCTTCGCCGTGGAGAGGATGAGAAGAACCGGATGGTCCAGGAATACAGGGTAAGAAGAAATCTGTTTGTGGAGGGACTGAACCGGATCGGGCTGCCATGTCACCTTCCCGAAGGGGCATTCTATGCTTTCCCATCCGTTGAAAAGACGGGGCTCTCGGATCTGGAATTTGCTGAACAGCTGCTCAAAGATGAGCATGTCGCGGTCGTCCCCGGGAGTGTTCTCGGGCAGGGTGGAAAGAACCATCTCAGGTGTGCATATGCGGTATCGCGAAAGGATCTCGCAGAAGCCATCAAACGCATGGCGCATTTTATTGCCACCAACTCCCGCTGAAAAGATCTCTCATTTTTTTATTAGAGCGACTCAATCGACTATCGGCCCGGATTTCTGAAAGAAAGGAGTCATTCTGAATAAAAAGCAGGATCATATCTTTTTCAGGGAATCTCTAAAAATGAAGGGTATAGCGAAATCCAGCTACCAAACTTTTTATCGAACGGGAAAAAATATCCCGGTACATTGAGATGGTTTTCCCTGCTGTTTTGAAAAAATTTCAGATAATAACTACGTTTTTCAGGTCAAATGTGAATAGTGACTGAACTGCCGCCGGGGCGCCCTTCGGGAGCATCGGGGCTATCGCATATGTTATGAGATCGACAAACAGCATTATTAAACCAACTATTAGGACTGGATTTTACTAAATTTCTCGTTGTGTTTTGTTAGCAAGACTGGTGGTACCAATGACACTATACCCAAATGAATAACACCCCCTGAAAGGATTGGTGGAACGATGCGAGACCGCGATTCTGGTTCTCGGCGGGGAGTAATAGTTTTATGGCAGTGGCCTTCCTATACTAGATGGTTGGACAATGAGTTGTACAATTATCGTCGGCGGTTTTTTCGGGGACGAGGGGAAAGGAAAGATCGTAGCCCATGTCGCTTACGAGGACCATCCTACCATCATCTCCCGGGGGGGTGTCGGCCCGAACGCAGGTCACACTGTTACAATGGGCGACAAGGAGTATGGAGTGCGTATGGTACCATCCGGGTTTGTGTATCCGGATGCCCGCCTTTTTGTGGGAACAGGGGTGCTCGTTGATCCGCGGGTTCTCATGCACGAAGTAGAACTCCTCAAGGTAAAGGACCGCACCTTTGTTGATTATCGTTGTGCTGTTATTGAGGAGCAGCATATAGAGAGGGACCGCTCGAACGAGCACCTGGCCAAGAAGATCGGGAGTACGGGGAGTGGCTGCGGTCCTGCGAATGCTGACCGGGTCATGCGTGTGGCCCGCCAGGCAAAAGACTTCCCTGAGCTCGCACCATTCCTCATTGATGCTCCCGCGGAGATCAATGCGGCGCTCGACATGGGAGAGAGTGTGTTACTCGAAGGGACCCAGGGGTTTGGCATCTCGCTCTATTACGGAACATATCCCTTTGTCACGAGTAAAGATACCTCGGCATCCCAGATCGCGGCAGACAACGGTGTCGGCCCGACCAGGATTGATGATGTGATTGTGGTATTCAAGGCATATCCGACCCGTGTGGGTGAAGGCCCGTTCTCGACAGAAATGACCCGCGAGGTCTCCGATGGTCTTGGTATCCAGGAGTTTGGCACTGTTACCCACCGGCAACGCCGTATTGGCGACTGGGACGGCGAGATGGCGAGGTATTCCGCAATGATTAACGGGTGTACCCAGGCAGCCATAACCGGAATCGACCGGGTCGATCCGCTCTGCTTTGGCATCAGGGATTATGACAAGCTCACCAGAAAAGCTCTCGATTTTATTGAAAAAGCCGAAGAAGATATCGGTGCACCAGTCACGCTCATCTCAACCGGGCCGGATGTTGCCCATATCATCGATATAAGAGACGAATTATGAAACGAACCCTCCTCCCTATTCTCTGTTGCCCCGTGTGCAAGGGAGATCTTGTGCTTAGCGTTGATGTGGAGGATGAGAAGGAAATTGTAATAGGGACCCTCCATTGTCCTTCGTGCCGGGTCGATTACCCGATTGAGGATGGAATACCAGACCTCCTTCCAAAAACCCCTGCCCAATAATTATTTTCTGACATCCCCCTGTTTTTCCGGCATTCCATAATATGCAAATAGATGCCTCCCGATATTCTTCTGTTAGACACAATCCGCAAAGGACTTCCCTGTATTCAGGTGAGGTGGCAGGTTCATGCCCATGACACGGGAATGGATCGTGAAATCACGAAAATTCCAGAATATACTGACAGAAATCAAGGCGAACAGATAATGGAAAAAAAACCAGAGGTAATACATGCTGATCCTGAATGCACTTATTCTACCCCTTTCCCTCCTTGCTGACAGGCTGATAGGGGACCCTGTAAGCAGGTATCACCCTGTAGCCCTTCTCGGGTCATTTATCGGTTGGTGGGGACGACCGTCAATCTGGCCGGCCCGGCTACAGAGAGTTGCGGGAGTTGTGATGTGGCTGGTGACTATCCTGTTGTTTGCCCTTCCGTTTTTCATCGCTTCATGGATCCTCCCCTGGTATCTCTTCCTGCTTGCCGGACCTCTTCTCCTTAAATGCTGTCTTGCCTGGAGATCGCTTGAGGAGCATGTTGCTGCGGTCAATGAAGCACTTGCCAGGGATATTATCGAAGGGCAGAAAACAGCTTCGTTCATGGTGAGCCGGGACACCGGAACCCTTTCCAGCGAACAGGTCAGGTCGGCTGCATATGAATCAATGGCCGAGAACCTCGTGGACAGTATCATCTCTCCCCTTTTCTACTTCGGGCTTCTCGGACTTCCGGGAGCTGCAGCATTCCGGGGAGCAAACACCATGGACGCCATGCTCGGGTACCAGGATGAACGAAAACAGCTCGGCTGGTGCGCCGCACGAATGGATGATATCCTGAATTTCATCCCGGCCCGTATCACAGGAGGCCTGCTCCTCCTTTACTTCGCTGCAAAGGGGAGGTTCTCCCAGGCTTACCAGGGGCTTTTACAGGACCGGAAAAAACGGCCAGGTATCAACGGTGGAATCCCGATGTCGGTTATTGCTTCTGGTGCCGGGGTCCAGTTTGATAAACCAGGAATTTATGTTATGGGAACGGGCGAGAGATCGCTTGAAGAAGGAGGCCCGGAGATTGTTGAGGCGATACGGGTGGTAACTATTGCATTTGGTGCACTGGTCAGTATCGTACTAATTTTATTGGGATCAGGAATAATATATACAGCCATATGAAACTCGAGGAGCTGAGATACGGCACCGAGCTCCTGAAGCGCGGCTTTGCATCCATGCAGAAAGGAGGAGTAATCATGGATGTGGTCAACGCCAGCCAGGCGACTGTTGCTGAGCAATCAGGCGCTGTTGCAGTGATGGCGCTTGAACGGGTCCCCGCAGATATCAGGAAAGCTGGCGGAGTTGCGCGGATGGCAGATCCGGCCATTATCCTGGAGATCATGGATGCCGTCTCCATTCCTGTCATGGCAAAGGTGAGAATCGGTCATGTTGTGGAGGCGCAGGTCCTTGAGTCTCTCGGGGTGGACATGATTGACGAGAGCGAAGTACTCACTCCCGCAGACGAGCAGTTCCACATCGATAAGAAACAGTTTTCCATTCCTTTTGTCTGCGGTGCACGTGACCTTGGCGAGGCACTCCGGAGGATCCAGGAAGGCGCTGCCATGATCCGCACGAAAGGCGAGGCAGGGACAGGGAATGTGGTTGAAGCGGTCCGGCACATGAGAAACATTATCGGCGAGATCCGGGCACTCCAGGGCAGGACTCCGCAGGAGATTGCCGATCGCGCCCGTGACCTTGAAGCACCGGCAGATCTCCTTCTCGAGACCGTCAAACGGGGCCGTCTTCCTGTTGTGAACTTCTCTGCGGGAGGGATCGCGACTCCCTCTGATGCAGCGCTGATGATGCAGATGGGCGCAGACGGGGTATTTGTCGGTTCCGGGATCTTCCTCTCGTCAAATCCTGAGAAAATGGCTAAAGCAATCGTTGAAGCAGTGAACCACTTCGACGATCCGGCTGCCATTGCCCTGGCGAGCAGAGGCCTTGGCGAAGCAATGAAAGGAATCGATGTGCACACCCTGAAAGAGGGCGAGGTGCTCCAGTACCGTGGGCGCTAGGATAGGTGTCCTGGCACTCCAGGGTGATGTGAGCGAGCACATCGATGCGTTCAGGAATGCAGCGCGTGCGTTCGGGAGCGAAGCGTCCGTTATGGTAACTCCGGTCAGAAAGCCGGATGAAATTACGGATCTTGATGCCGTAGCCATCCCCGGGGGAGAATCGACCACCATCTCCCGTCTTATCGAAAAAAACGGGTTATTTGAACCGCTGGTGGAATTTGAAGGCGGGATCTTTGCCACATGTGCTGGTATGGTGATGATGGCAAGGAGCGTCGATGATCCGCGTATCCGCCCGCTGGGTCTGATGGACTATACCGTGATCAGGAATGCTTTCGGTCGCCAGCGGGAATCGTTTGAAGCGGATGTAAAGATTGCAGGGCTTGACCGCCCGTTCCATGCGGTATTTATCAGAGCGCCTGTTGCAGAACATCCAGGAAACGGAATAAAAATTGTGGGTACTCTCCCGGAGGGTATTATTGCACTTGAGCAGGAACGATACATGGCTCTCTCATTTCATCCTGAACTCGGGAACGACCCGCGACTTCATATCAGGTTTCTGAAGAACTGCGGGCTCATCTGAAAACGGCTGTTCTGAAGTCTCCCACCAGTTTAAGTCTCCATGCTATCATGGTACGGATGGTCGGGGAGCGATTACGTTGCCCGCATTTATTCACGTTGTCCGAAAAAGGGGGAGAAAAGCTTGATTTTTTCCGATGATTGTTCATCAGCTTTTCATAATAGGAAGAACTCCCGGGCAGCTGAACCGGGTTCAATACCATTAAAACAGGCCCAATGGGAGAAAAGTGCAGATATCTCTTAAGGATGCCGACTCAGATAGTAGTTCTCGTGGAAGTTAAAGGAGTCAGCTGAAAATTTACACGATTTGAAAAAAATTAGATGAGGAGCGGAGCAAATACAAGGGAGACAATAGCCATCAGTTTGAGCAGGATGTTCAATGCCGGCCCGGCCGTGTCCTTGAACGGGTCACCCACGGTGTCTCCTGTAACTGCAGCCTTGTGGGCAAAAGATCCCTTCCCGCCAAGATGTCCCGCCTCGATATATTTCTTGGTGTTATCCCACGCCCCTCCGGTATTTGCCATCATGATTGCAAAAATAAATCCGGTGGCGATAGACCCGACCAGGAGCCCGGCAAGGGCTGCGGTCCCGAGCAGGAACCCTACGAGAATCGGTGCAAGAATTGCCATCAGGCCGGGAGCGATCATCTGCTTTAGTGCAGCATTCGTTGAGATGGTAATGCATGCCCCGTAATCAGGCTCTGCCTTCCCTTCCATAAGTCCCGGTATTTCCTTGAACTGGCGACGGACCTCTTCAACGATATACCCTGCTGCTTTACCGACAGCAGTCATGGCAAACGAGCTGAACAGAAAAGGCAGTACGGCACCAATCAGTATACCGACAAACACGGTCGGGTTAAGCATGTCAACCGTATTCAGGCCGACGGCCTGGGTGTAAGCGGCAAAAAGGCCGAGGGCAGTCAGGGCTGCTCCACCAATTGCGAAACCTTTTCCGATTGCGGCGGTGGTATTGCCAACAGAATCCAGGGTATCAGTAATCTCGCGTATCCCTTTCTCCTGGTGGGACATCTCGGCGATTCCACCAGCGTTATCAGCAACAGGTCCGTAAGCATCGACCGAGAGTGTGATTCCAAGCGTTGCAAGCATTCCGACACCTGCAATAGCAACACCATAGAGTCCTGCCTGCTGGGCTGCGATAAGGATGGCAGCTGCGATAATCAGTACAGGGAATACCGTGCTTTCAAGCCCCACGGCAAGACCTGTGATGATATCGGTCGCAGCTCCGGTTTCAGCAGCTTTAACAATTCGCTGGGTGGGGGGCCGGTCATATGAGGTATAATATTCCGTTACAAGCCCGATAAGGAAACCTGCGACGAGTCCCGCGATGGTGGCAATGAAAATGCCGATGTATTCCGGACCTATCAGGGTATTTACCAGCCAGTATGTAGCGATCACGGTAAGAATGAGGCTGACGAATGTCCCGACATTAAAAGCTTTGTGGATTGCGCTGCTCTCGTTCTTCGAGCTTCTCACAAAGAAAGTCCCGATAATGGAGGCAATGATCCCGAGAGCTGCGATGAGCATGGGAAGCAGGACCAGGTTGAGTACCGGAACGTTAAGAAACTGAGCGGCAGCGACAGAGGTCACAGCAAGACCCATCGTGGCAATCACAGCACCGACATATGACTCATACAGGTCAGCACCCATCCCGGCAATATCTCCAACATTATCCCCAACATTATCGGCAATTACCGCAGGGTTCCGTGGATCATCCTCCGGGATTCCAGCCTCCACCTTTCCGACAAGATCTGCTCCGACATCAGCAGCCTTGGTGAAGATACCCCCGCCGACACGGGCAAACAGGGCAATCGAGCTTGCACCAAGCGAGAAGCCGAAGAGCACGTTCACGGTCTCTGCAAGGGTGAGCACCGTCATCGTGGAAAGAATGTAGAACAACGATGACAGTCCGAGCAGACCGAGACCGACCACCACAAGGCCCATCACGGTCCCGCTCGAGTAAGAGACCCTGAATGCGTTTGCCATCCCCTTCTTTGCAGCATTCGTTGTCCGGACATTGGCATAGGTAGCAGCGGTCATCCCGGCATAACCAGCTACTGCAGAGAGTCCTGCACCGACAAGGAAACAGAGTGCGGTAAAGGGACTGATTGCAACAGCAAGTACAACTGCGAGCACGATGACAAAGACCAGGATTGCGGTATACTGGCGCTTGAGATATACCATGGCACCGAGCCTGATAGCTGCAGCGATCTTCTTCATCAGATCACTGCCTTCGTCCTCCCTCTTCATGACCCGATAGGAAAATGCTGCAAAGAGCAGTCCAATCAGGGCACAGATTGGAATAAGAATGAATAGATCCATCAAATACTATCCTCCGAATCTCTTGTAAAATGGTGTTTTTGTACTTATATTGGTGTACTACAGGAGAATAAAAAGTGAACGACTCTCTCTAAACCGGAATCCTCTTCTGGATGAATAGTTATCAATTAAAATCGAGAACAACGGGCTTCAGGGTCTGGAGGTCGAGCTGAACCGCACGTGCCGGAGTCGGGTGGATATTCATCTGTTTCTGAAAAGAGGTCTGTGACTGCCATGTACCTGCATTCACACAGAGCGTGCCCCGGTAATCTGAAACACCCATGATATGGATATGCCCGGTGTGCAGCACTTCCGGGACAGGGTCGATCACAAGGTGATCTTCACGGCTGGGAGCAATCGGGGTCCTTTTCCCGTATGTCGGAGCAAGATGCCGTCGCTGTAGCATCCCGGTCATCATGGGTGCGGCGTCCTCATATTTCGCACCAGGGATCAGGCTGATAAGGTCATCGATAGACCTCCCATGATACATCTGGACCCTTACTCCCTGGAGGCTTACGAGGGCAGGATTCTCAACAAACATGCAGTTTTTCGGGAATGTACCGGTAAATTCTCCTGGTATGGCAGGCTGCGGCTCCGCAACCCTTACCACATCGTGGTTGCCCGGGCTTGCCACAATCACGATTCTTGACGGAAGATCGCTAAGCATAGTGCCAAGGACATCGTACTGCTCATAGATGTTGGCGATGGTAAGTTCGCTCTCCTGGCCGGGGTATATCCCGATTCCGTCAACAAGATCTCCCGCGATAAGGAGATAGGATACCTCCGAATCATCGAGCCATCCGGCAAAACGGTTCCATGCATCTTCAAGGAATGTGTCACTCCCGACATGGATGTCAGAGATCAGGATTGCAGAACCTGGCTCATTGCTCACGAAAGGGGCGTGGTTGATGGGAACATCGGGACGTAGTACCTGTTCGGCAAAAAAGAGCCTGCCATCTCCTGAAAGGGTTCCTCTCACCCCGATTACCTCATCTGGAATCAGGTTTTCGCCATCCGAAAAGACCGGTCGTTCCTTGTGGAAGAGAACCGGGAGTGACCCTGACGGGTCTTCCAGTTCTGCCATACGGTGCCCATTCGTTGTGCTCCGTGTCTCGGTCACAAGCCCCATCACGGTACATGTTTCCTGCCTGTAACGGGAATTCCTGAGCAGCCCTTCGATAGGAACAGGTGTGCAGCGTGAACGGATGATGGTGCCCAGACGGTTGTACCGGTCCCGGAAATAGTGGACATAGTCGGTAATGGTCCCTGAATGTCCTGATGTTCCGTTACTCCCCTTCACCACATCGCAACGGGGATCAGCAGCAAACCTGCTCCCGTCCCTGTCAGGCACGATACCCGGGATATGTTTCACCGAGACGACTATGGTGTCATCGGGGAGGCTTTCGATGATTTTTTCGATAAGACGGGGGTCGTCCTGTTCAGCAAGGTATCGCACAACGTCAGGATGGACCTGCATCCTTGTATCAAGAAACCGCTGTACGATCGTCCTTGTATCGAGCATTGACACTCGCTAATAGTATTGCAATCTCCTGATTTGTGTGTTTGCATACTGTCCTGTGGAGGTGCTGTCGTTTGAGGAATCTGCCGAAGGAAGGAAGGCAACCAGATGCATGGTACATCGCGATCCCTTAATAGGCACCAGAACGAATAGAAGTAAGTTATACCATGGCGGATCCCAAAAAAAAGGCAGAAGAAAAGGGCCTTATCGACACCTTCCGCACCAGTGAAAACCCGGGAATCGCATTCGCCCGCGAAATTCTCTGGGTTGTGGCCGTGGTAGCGGGCATTGCGCTGGTACTGTATCTCGCTTCAGGCACATGGCCGGCGGTCGTCACCATCGAGTCAGAGAGCATGGTACCTCATATGAACGTGGGGGACCTTGTATTCGTGGTCGGTGCCGACCGTTACGGGGCATTGCAGACCTGGGAAACCGGCCGGGATACCGGATATCTGAAGTTTGGTGATTATGGGGATGTCCTTATTTATTCACCAAACGGGGCCCAAGGTTCACTTATCCCGGGTTTAGGAAGTGGTGTGCATCCGATCATTCACCGCGCCATGGGGGCGACCGCTGAAGGGACAGGAATTCCGGTCTATTATTATTTCTATATGGGGCGAAGCAGCCCATCCCGGTACCTTCCGGTAACAGTAAATGATAATACCTGGCTGCTGGAAGATGGCACTATCATTGCAAGAATTGAAAACGGAATTATTGTCCCGGACAAAGAGAATATCACTCCTGAAGACGGGTATATCATCATATCTGACCAGCTATCAAAGAACGGCGGTTATCTTACCAAGGGAGACAACAACGTCCGGAGCGACCAGGGATCCTACCTCTCAAGGAGGGAACTTGGGGTCATACAGCCGGTGAAGCCGGAATGGGTTGTCGGAAAGGCACTTTTTGCCATCCCGCTTCTCGGGTACATCCCCCTCAATATCATTCCTGTAGCGATTATTTTGATCCTCTTGATGGTACTCTGGGAGTATTACCAGCGCAGAAAGAGTGATGGACCAGGAAAAAAAGGGCCCAAAAAAAGAAAATAAGTGCGTTTCATGGATATCAGCACTGTGCTCAGGGATGCAGCGGGAGGACATCGTCTGAGTGAGAAAGAGGCCGCGGCGTTGTTGAAGGTCCGCGGCCGGGATATCTTTGAGATCTTTTCAACCGCCGATATACTCAGAGAAGAACGGGCCGGGCCGGTCGTAACCTACGTAAGGAACCAGAATATCCATATCACGAACATCTGCAAGAATCTCTGCGGATTCTGCGGATTCGGGCGGAAGGAAGGTGACGAAGGGGCATTCTGTGATGACAGGGATACGATCCTGAAGAAGGTGGCCCTTGCATCTTCGCGGAATGTCACTGAGATCTGCCTGCTCTCAGGGGTCCACCCCGGATTTACCATGGAGACTTACAAGGATATTCTTTCGACAGTACATGGGGCAGCACCGGACGTTCACATCCATGCTTTCAGCCCGGATGAGGTGATGCACGCAGCACGGCAGAGCAGCATCTCCACGAAAGAGGTTCTGGAGCGGATGAAGTCTGCCGGGCTTTCATCCTTACAGGGGACCGCCGCCGAGATCCTGGCAGACCATGTCAGATCGGTAATCTGTCCCAGGAAAGTCCCCACAGCAGACTGGGTCAGAATCATACGGGAAGCACACCGGATGGGTATCCCAACCACTGCAACCATCATGTACGGAACCTGTGAAACCGAAGGAGACAGGGCACGACATCTCGCCATACTAAGGGAGATCCAGGATGACACAGGTGGGTTTACCGAACTTGTTCCTCTGTCCTATGTTTTCCAGAATACCCCGCTGTATCGGGACGGGATTGCCGGGCCGGGAGCGAGCGGCCGGGAAGATCTCCTTCTTATTGCTGTCTCCCGGCTTTTTCTTGATAATTTCAGGAATATCCAGGTTTCATGGGGAAAACTCGGGATCAAACTCGGACAGCTTGCCCTTCTCTCGGGGGCAAATGACCTTGCCGGGACAATGTTTTCCGATGAGGTGTCAGGGGATGCAGGGGCAGCGGGTGCAGATTACCTGGATCCAACGATGATGGATACCATGGTCCGCGATATCGGGAGATCACTCCGGCAGAGATGTACCGATTATACACTGGTATAGCGGTTTATCGTATATTGAATAAAAATTCTTGATTTTCGATTTGTTTAATTCGACGATGCGTTTAAATGCCGTTTTTCCTGATGAGGGCTGGGTATGCCCGTCATGCAGGACAACTACTCGGGGCAGAAGAAGAAAATTCCCCTCTCTTCCCTTTTTTCTTCGATTACTGAGGTTATCTGGATCTCACGCAGGATTTTTAGAATCTCGCGCCGGGAGAGACCGGTCGACGCCGAGATATCGTCAAGCGTACAGGGTCTGCGCTTTATCAAATCATGAACCCGTGCCACGGCATCTGACCATTCCCCGGTCATTGTTGCACCTGCCGAGAGTTCATACCGGACCGGCTCGACCGCGTTCACACCGGAAAGTCCAAGCACGCCCCGTATCCGCTCCAGTTCTTCCGGTGAGGCAGGGCGAACCCACTCCTCGGTCCCGGGCCGGTCGAGGGTGTTGAGCTGAACCCTGTCGGGACGAATCCGCTCTATTGCCGCACGCAGCCCATCCATTTCCAGCTGACTGGTATTGATTCCGGGGATGATAAAGACTTCAAGCCAGATCTCTCCGATATACTCCTCGCGGAACCGTTCCAGCCCTTCCAGAACCTGCGCAACCGAAATGCCAGGGGCCGGCCGCTGAATCTTTCTGAAGGTAGATTCGAAAACGGATGAGAGCGTTGGGAGGACAACATCGGCTAAAAGGAGATCACACCGTACATCCGGATGCCAGAGAAGACTCCCGTTTGTCAGGACAGCAACACGGTAGTGGGGAAACGAATGTTTGAGGAAACGGATGACCTCACCGATTGATGTGGAGAGGGTTGGCTCTCCTGAACCGGAAAAGGTGATGAAATCGAGTTCTGGGGACCGGCAGAGATAGTTCTGGATTTCGGAAAGGACTTCCTTGAGTGGAAAAAACTCTTGTCTTTTTATCGTTTCCAGAGTGGTATGCCCGCACTCGCAGTACACACAATCGAAACTGCAGGTTTTTACCGGGACAAGATCGATGCCAAGCGATCGGCCGAGTCGCCGGGAATGGACCGGGCCGAAGAGATGCGAGTACTGCATGGTATGTTAGAGGATGACCCGGGACTGGATTAAAGCCTTGGATAAGGACCTAGGAAAGGAGGTCGAGCGCCTCCTTTCCGCTCATTCCGATCTGAACCCCATGCTGTTCAGCCGGAAAATTAGCCTCCCGTATCACTCCTGAAACCAGGTCTTCGAGCGTGGCAATTACCTCGCCATCAACCGGCCTCACCCGGGCTGCGGGATAGCCAAATTTTGCAAGTGCGGCCACATCAATGGCGCCACACCCCACCAGGCCGTTTCTGGCAATCACCAGTACCAGGTTTACCGGACCGAGCGGGATGACATATCCTGTTCCTGTTGAATTTCTGAGCGGGATGACTTCCTGATTCATAAGATACACCCAACGTTGGGAGTAAAATAGGATTAATGGCATGGTCAGATATTTTATAGTGAGTGGGCTCCAGATGTTCAATGAGAAACCTTGTCAAATAGTAGCACGGTGAACACAGGGAGAAAAAATGAACATACCCTCCGAACCCTCCTTGAAGATACCCTGGGGGGCCACAGGCTGAGTGATGAGGAGGCACTCCGGCTCTTCCTCACGGGTGACCGGGGTGTCTGGCAGATTGCTGCTGCAGCAGATGAACAGCGGGCAAGGGCAAGCGGGAACATTGTCACGTATGTCAGGAATCAGAATATCAATGTGACAAATTACTGTATCAACTCCTGTGGATTTTGCGGTTTTTCAAAAAAGCAGGGTGAAGAAGGGGGATATCTTGCCTCAAAAAACGAAATCCGGAACAAAGCGGCACTTGCCCGTCAGCGGGGAGTCACTGAAATATGCACTGTGAGCGGACTCCACCCTGACTTTGATGCCGGCTCCTACACCGAAATTATTAGCACGCTCAGGGAAGGAGCCCCGGGCGTTCATATCCATGCAAGCAACCCGATGGAGGTTGCGTATGCTGCCAGGAACAGTGGAATTACAACCATGGAGGTCCTGGAGCGGATGAAGGCTGCAGGCCTGGGCTCGCTGTGCGGAACCGCTGCAGAAATCCTTGTTGACGAGGTGAGAAAGGTAATCTGCCCGGAAAAGATTTCAACAGATGAATGGGTTCGGATAATCAGAGAGGCACACGGACTGGGGATTCCGACCACGGCTACCATCATGTACGGACATTGTGAATCGGCCGAGGACAGGGTCCGTCATCTCTCTGTTCTCAGGGCTATCCAGGATGAGACCAAGGGGTTTACAGAGTTTGTTCCCCTTTCATTTGTTCATATGAACACTCCCCTTTACCGGAAGGGCCTTGCAAGGGCAGGGGCAACCGGCAGGGAGGATCTGCTCATGACATCAGTTTCGCGCCTTTTTCTGGACAACATTGAACATATCCAGGTCTCGTGGGTAAAAACAGGGGTGAAAATGGCCCAGATCGGGCTTATGGCCGGGGCAGACGATCTGGGGGGGACCATGTTTGAGGAGAGCATCTCAAAGGGTGCCGGTGCATTAAATACCGATTATCTCGATCCTCGCGAGATGGAGCGTATGGCAACGGACATCGGAAGAACGCTACGCGAGAGAGACACGCTCTACCATCTTATCTGACAAATCCGGCCTGGTAGCCGGGGACCATACCAAAAAAAACGGGGTGGTGACGGGAAGTGTTCAATCGTGTGGATTCAGGAGTTTGACGATTTTTTCCCCAAGTTCTTCGGCTCTTTTAAGAGCCCTGGTATCCTTCCGGATGTCCCCCTCGAGGTAGCCCTTTCCCCTGACCCAGCCGAGATAGGCAAATTCATGGGTATTTAAGAATCCTTCAATTGTCTCAATTGTCCTGGCTCCGCCCTTGTTTGCGCAGACAGCTACTGCTACCGCCTTTCTGCCTGCCAGTTTTCTATGATGGTAGAGGGAGTAGCTCCTGTCAATGAAGTTCTTGAGATGGCCACAGACGTCAAAGTAATAGGTCGGGGATCCGATCACGAGCACTTCGGCATCAAGCACTTTCTGCATTATCTCTCCCCAGTCATCGTTCTGGACTACGCACCAGTCTTTTTCTTTGCACTTTTCACAACCAAGGCAGGGATTGATCTTCTTCCCGGCAAGAGAAATGAACTCTGTCGGTAATCCTGACTTTTCACATATCTCAAGAACAGATTTCACGAGGATAGCGGTATTCCCGTCTTTCCGCATACTCCCCGAAATGCCTAGCACCGTCATATTCGTGTACTAGATGTATGATATATTGAGTTTTGTGATGCTTACAGTAAGGTCCATGTGAGAAAATGCCGATGTTATCTCATTTTCAGGATTTGTCCTAAAATAGCCGAGATGTGACCTGCATGAGCAGTCACTGGAGCCAAAATCATTGATCGGAGCAATGGTGAGGAGTCCGGCAATCCGGCATTCATTCTCGTGATCCTGTGTGGGTGCGCATGCTACTGAGACGAGTTCGAATCCGGGATGCACGAGGAGGTAATCAATATGCCACCGTGGCGACCGGATCCCCTCCCGCTTCACCCGGATATGACGGGAGACTCTGGCAAGGCCTCCCGGCCCTTGTGCAGAACCCGTGTATACATGCCAGCCGCGAGCGAAATGTAACGGACCAAGGGCACCGACATCCACGGTGCAGCTGACATTTCGCAGAACCAGACAGTAGATCCCTTTATGCATATCCGCTATTCAGGAGCTGGCGTGCAGCGGAAATATGGAGTCTTCCATCATGGCGAACGGGAGTCCCATGTCCGGGGTAAAGGCCCTCCACCCCCAGTTTGTCAAGGCGACTGATTGATTGCGCGAGCGCCACACGGTCCCCGCCAGGGAAATCGAACCGACCAAATCCTCCATCAGTAAATACCGTGTCTCCGGAAATCAGGAGGTTCTCTTCTTCGAGATACAGGCATATACTTCCCGGAGTATGTCCGGGGGTATGAATGACCTTCAGGGGTCCGATGCGGTCTCCGTCTGAAAGAAGCTGTTGTGCAGGGATACCCGGGGATCGTGCGCCGAAATGAAGGGAGAGGCTGATATGATCCTCGGTAAGTCCGGGCGCATCAAGGCGGTGGATTGCTACTCCCGCGTTACACATATGCGATATCTCCTTGACGTATGCGGTGTGATCATAGTGGCAGTGTGTGAGCACGATGGTATCGATCTCCATCCGATAGGGTTCGATCGCAGAGGGGAGGACACCGGCGTCAACAAGAATATTGCCAACAAGGTAGGCATTCGCCACAAACCCTCTTCCCGGGATCCACGTGACTGGCATGCATAACTAATAAGAAACGCATCTTACATGTGTCTTATGCGTACCCTGATCCAGAAGTGTGTTGCAGGAATTCCACCGCTTGTGGAGGCAGCAGCGCGCCAGGAAGGGCAGAATCCAAGAGATTTTGCCCGTGCGGTGGCCCGGGGGCATGTGGTCATTCCCGCCAATCCCGTGCGCCCACACCGGAGTTGTGCCATTGGCGATGGCTGCAGGGTGAAGGTCAACGTCAATATCGGGACATCCGGTGAACGCTGCGATCCGGGACTCGAACACGAGAAGGCCCTTGCAGCAATCACAAACGGCACCGATACCCTAATGGACCTCTCCACCGGGGGCAATCTAGAGGCAATACGGAAGATGATCCTTTCCCTTGATATCCCGGTGGGTACTGTCCCCGTATACGATGCTGTGCGACGGGCGGGGAATGCCACAAACCTGAATTCCGATCTCCTCTTTAATGTCATCCGTGAACACTGCAGACAGGGCGTGGACTTCCTCACACTTCATTGCGGAGTAAACCGGGAAGCACTCGCAGCGCTCAGGTCTGACCCGCGAATCCTGCCGGTTGTCTCGCGGGGCGGGGCGTTCCACGTGGCCTGGATGGAGCAGTCCGGAGAGGAGAACCCGCTCTTTTCCGAGTTCGCGTACCTCCTTGAAATTCTTGCCGAGTATGAGGTGGTGGTGAGCCTCGGTGACGGGATGCGGCCAGGGTGCCTGCAGGATGCTGACCGGCATGCAAAAACGGTGGAGTACCTGAACCTGGGAAGACTTGCAAACAGGGCACTCGATGCCGGGGTCCAGCGAATGATCGAGGGACCCGGGCATCTCCCCTTTGACCAGATAGGATACAATGTCCGGATGATCAAGGAGCTCACTAACGAGGCGCCGCTCTACCTGCTCGGCCCGCTGGTAACCGACATTGCAACGGGGTATGATCATGTGGTGGCGGCAATCGGGGGTGTCGAAGCATGCATGCACGGGGCTGATTTTCTCTGCATGGTCTCTCCGAGCGAGCACCTGGCGCTCCCCATAGTCGGGGATATTATCGAAGGAACCCGGGTTGCAAAGATCTCGGCCCATATCGGGGATCTTGTCAGGGGAAAAGATGGTTACAAGATGCCCCGCGAGCGGCAGATGGCTGATGCGCGGAGGAGGCTTGACTGGAAGGAACAATTTGCTCTCTCTCTCTTCCCTGATGCAGCAAAAAAGATCCATGAACGGGACGGGGAACTTGATACCTGCTCCATGTGCGGCGATCTCTGTGCAGTGAAAATGATGCAGGAGATTTTTGAGAAAACAAAGAAATAGAAACAGAACCGTTAAATGCCCCTCTCAAGGAATGCACGGACACATAACACTTTTTTTCTGCATCAACATCATCTCACTGATCTTATGATACGCCCTTCATTTGTGCACTGGATTGCTACAACAATTGCTTTTTTTAATTCTCTTTTGATTTGAGGGGGGGAGTCCTTTCTGGAATCCATATGAGAAATGGAAAAACCGCTTGTGATTAAGAGATGACCACTCTTGGATTATGTGCGAAGGGATGCGGCGGGGTGGCAGTGGTAGTGCTGTATCATCAGAAAATAATCGGAGAAGAATTCCCGGCTATTTGAGGCTGAGGATTCGCTGGGCCAGAAGTGCGGCATTCTCCCCGTTGTCGACTCCGACACAGGCTACCGGGACACCTTTTGGCATCTGCACAATGGAAAGGAGGGCATCAAACCCCATCAGATTCCCGCTCACCGGAACACCAATTACCGGCCGGTGGGTCCTGGATGCAATCACCCCTGGAAGTGCTGCAGATAGCCCTGCAACTGCGATAAAAACCTTGCAATCGCTCTTTTTTATATATTCATCAAGGATATCGGGTTCACGGTGGGCAGAAATGACCTGAACGTCATAGCTGATCCCATGCTCTTTCAGAACTGCCGCGGCCCTCTCAACAATGGCCGCATCTGAGGCCGATCCGCTAAGAATGGCTACTTCGACCATTGATTCGCCATCCACACTTATATCCCGTTATTATAAAAATACTATGGGCTGATAAAATGGAAAAAGAACCCCTCCTTATGCTTCCCGGGCCGGTCCCGATGCCGGAACGGGTCCGGATGGCAATGGTACGGCAGGCCATCAATCACCGCGGAGCAGAATTCGGGGCAGTCTATGCAGACTGCGTACGGGTGCTGAAAGAGACCTTCGGCACTAAAAATGAACTTTTTGTAATCAGCGGCTCCGGTACCGCGGCCATGGAAGCAGCGGTAGCTAACTTCGGGAACGGACTGACCATTGCCTGCCTTGAGAATGGCAAGTTCGGCGAGCGGATGTTCAAAATTGCGCAGCGGCATGGGACAGCAAAATCTGTTTCATCGGAATGGGGAACCCCGCTCGATCTTGCGGCACTTGAACATGAACTGGCGAATGGCGCAGAGATGGTAACGCTCGTCCATAACGAGACCTCGGCAGGGATCAGGAATCCGGCCGAAAAAGTCGGAAGACTTGCCCGGAAATACGATGCTCTCTTTGTGATGGACGGGATTACCTCTATTGGAGGTGACGAGGTACATGCCGATGCATGGGGAGCAGATATCGTTGTTGTAGGTTCACAGAAATGTCTTGCGGCTCCTGCCGGCCTGTCTGCAATTTCGGTGAGTGAGCGTGCCTGGGAGCGGCTCTCAGAGAAAAGACCATATTATCTTGACCTTGCCGCTTACCGGAAGAGTGCGGCGGCAAAGGTAATGGAAACACCCTATACTCCCGCGGTTCCGTTATTCCTCGCACTCCGTGAGGCCTGTATGATAATAGAGGAGGAAGGGCTCAATGGAAGAATCGCACGTCACCGGAAAAATGCCGAAGCAGTTCGGAAGGCTGTTACTGGATGGGGTCTCTCCCTCTTCCCGAAAACAGATAGCGATCATTCCTATTCGAATACCGTCACTGCTACATCTCTCCCTGCAGGAATAGACGACAGCGGCTTTCGGGGCATGATCAGGAAGATGGGTATCGAGATTGCCGGCGGGCAGGACCATCTCAAAGGAAAAATTTTCAGGATCGGCACGATGGGTGCGACAAGTGCACCGGAAATCCTTGCCACACTCTCTGTTGTCGAGCACGCGCTTGTGAAACAAGGGTTCCGGCCTGCCGGGAACGGCGTCCAGGCAGCCTGCGAGGTTCTGGGATGAAGATCGGTATTGCCGATACCACTTTTTCACGGGTGAACATGGGCGGCATAGCAATTGATGAACTGAGAAAAAATGCAAGCGTCTCACTTGAGCGGGTCACCGTGCCCGGAATCAAGGACCTGCCTGTTGCATGCAAGAAACTTATTGAGGAACGGAAATGCGACCTCGTCATTGCACTCGGGATGCCTGGCGGGAAGGAGAAGGACCGGATGTGTGCCCATGAGGCATCCACAGGTCTGATCAACTGCCAGCTCATGACAAATACCCATATCATCGAAGTTTTTGTCCATGAAGACGAGGCACAGGACGACAGGGAACTCGCGTGGCTTGCCGAGCAGCGGACCCGTGAACATGCAAAAAATGCCCTTAAACTCGCATTTTCCCCCCAGGAACTGACAAAGGAGGCGGGAACGGGCCAGCGGCAGGGATTTCCCGATGCCGGCCCGGCACGAAGGTGAGGTGGGTGGCATTTGTTTATGAATTATCAGTTGGAGATATAAGGTGGGGAAAGATATGAAAGTGAAACTCGGTTTTGTGGTCTCGGAATTCAACCGGGATATCACCTATATGATGGAAGTTGAGGGCAGGGAGCACGCCTCGTTCCTTGGTGCCGAAGTGACCGACTGCATGTATGTCCCCGGGGCATACGATATGCCGCTTGCGGTAAAAAAGATGCTGAAGAAGGGAGCGGTCGATGCAATCGTCACTATCGGCTGTGTGATAGAAGGCGCAACGCAGCATGACGAGATTGTGGTCCAGCATGCAGCCCGAAAGATTATCGATCTCTCGCTTGAATTCGAAAAACCGGTAACGCTCGGAATCTCGGGACCCGGAATGACACGGCTGGAGGCAAGCGAACGTATCGATTATGCGAAACGTGCGGTCGAGTCTGCCGTTAAGATGTGCCAGCGATTGGCATGAGAGGGTTATCCAGCATCATAACCGGAATCGCCCCTTCAGCAACCCTGGAGATCTCGGATAAAGCACGGCAGTTGCAGCAGCAGGGTCTTGATGTAATCAGTCTCTCCATAGGTGAACCGGACTTCGATACCCCGGCGCATATCAAGGATGCCTGTATCCAGGCGCTGATGAGGGGAGAGACCCATTATGTTCCCAGTAACGGGATTCCTGAACTGGTCTCCGCGATCGCAGGAAAAACAGAGAAGGAAAATAAGATTCCCTGCACACCCGGCCAGGTGATCGTTACCTGCGGTGCGAAGGATGCAATTTATGATGCGATGGCCGCAGTGCTGAACCCCGGGGATGAAGTGATCATTCTTGATCCGTCATGGGTCTCATATGAACCCTGTGTGCGGATGGCAGGAGGAAGACCAGTTCATCATCTGCTTGACACCAGAACATTCCAGCTTGACGATTCCGTTCTTGAAAAGGTCACCCAGAAAACAAGGATGGTCATTGTCAACTCCCCGTCAAATCCATCAGGGGCCGTCCTTGACAAATCATCACTTGGCGTTGTTGCGGACATGTGCGAGGATTACGACCTGCTCTCTCTCTCCGATGAAATTTACGAGAAACTCATCTATGGAAAGAAGCACATCGCACTTGCATCCATAGGCGACATGGCACAAAGGACTATCACAGTAAACGGCTTTTCGAAGGCATATGCAATGACCGGATGGAGGCTTGGATGGGCAGTCGCACCCCAGATGATCATAAACCAGATGTCCAAGGTGCAGCAGCATTCGATCAGCCATCCGACGACGTTTGCCATGTATGGCGGAGTTGCAGCCCTGACATCTGACCAGTCGTGTGTTGAAACGATGAGAAAGGAGTTCAACCGGAGACGGGATTACCTTGTGCAGGAGCTGCTGCTTATGGGCCATGAGGTTGCCCCTGCCGACGGGGCGTTCTATGCATATGTTAAAACAGGGGGGGATGACCTAGCTACTGCCCGGATATGGCTTGAAAAGGGGCAGGTTGCTGTCACTCCCGGATCAGCCTTTAACACTCCCGGCTGGCAGAGAATCTCCTATGCCACCTCCATGGAGCGGCTCCACGATGCAGTAATCCGGATCAGAAGCCTTTCCTGATATTTTATTTAAATGTTCTTTCGATGTTCCTGTCTTCAAAGTGCAACAGTCAAGGTTGTTTTCTTCCTTGCATGACGATACAGGAACCAGGTGCCGTTCGAAACGAGGTGAAAGGAGCTGGTAGGGTAACCTCCCCCACTTCCTGATTTCTGTTATGCCTGGAAATCTCCATTAAGCACTCGCAGGTTGAAAGCAAATGCAATCCCAAGCCCCCCCTCGAATTTTTTAAGGTTCAGAGGTTAACCAGTCCGGGATACTCTCCAATGTTGAGAAAGCCAGAAAGGGAATCTCGCTGCATGGTGCGAAGCAGAGATAAAGGATTGGACACCACTTTGATCCGGGTATACTAATTCCGGTGACAGGTATGCCTGCTCCGGGAAAGAGTCCAATTAGGGGGGATAACCATGATTACCATCTACAAGACCGGCGCGCGGAATGGTCTTGAGACTATCAGCACCTTCGAGAGCGGTGCATGGGTGAACGTTGTCAACCCGAGCCCGGCTGAGATTGAAGAACTGGTAACACGGTTCAGTATTCCAACGGATTTTCTCACCGACCCGCTCGATGTGGATGAACGGGCCCGTATTGAGCGGGAGGAGGGGAACACTCTCATCGTTCTCCGAACCCCCAGACGGGAGGCCACTGAAGCCGATATCCCCTTCACCACACTTCCGGTCGGTATTATCCTTACGCAAGGCCTGGTCATCACGATCACCCTGACAGAAGTCGATGTGGTCCAGGAGTTCCTGAACGGAAAAGTCCGGAACTTCTCGACAGAGAACAGGACACGTTTTGTCCTCCTCCTCTTCCTCCGCACCTCCCTGATGTTTCTCCGTTATTTAAAAGAGATCAACCGCATGACCAGCGCCATCGAAAATGATCTCCACAAGGCGCTCCGGAACGTGCAGCTGATCAGGCTGCTTAATGCGGAAAAAAGCCTGGTGTTCTTTATTACCTCTCTTCGTTCAAACGCACTCATGCTCGAGAAGTTCAACACGTCCGGTTGCATGAAGATGGATGAAGATGACCGGGATATTTTTGAAGAAGTGGTGATCGAGAACAAGCAGGCGATTGAGATGGCAAATATCTATACAAGCATCCTTTCGGGTATGATGGACGCCTTTGCCTCCATCATCTCAAATAACCTGAACGTGATCATCAAGCTCCTCACCACCGTGACTATTATCCTGATGATCCCCACCCTCGTGGCAAGTATCTATGGGATGAATGTTGAGCTGCCGTTCCAGCACAGCCCGTTTGCGTTCCTCATCGTAATTGCATTTTCCATCATCGCATCGGTTATCGGCATTGTCTTCTTCTGGAGAAAAGAGTTCTTTTAGGTGATATTCTGCCCCTTTTCCGTAAATTTCCGGGAACATTCCCCTAATCCCCGCGTGGGGAATGTTGATAGACTTTCACGTCAAAAATTACTCCGATTCATATGAAAGGGATGCTACCGTCACTCCTGCTCCGGCCTGATACTTTTTTCAGTGAACGGACAAAGGAGCCCGAAAGTCTGAAGATTCCCGGAATTATTGTAATCATTGGTGCGATAGTCGCAGCAGCGGCATCGTACCTGAATTCAGGTATTTATGAAGGATTAATCACGGCGGCTGCCGGAGAGGGAATGGCATCTATGCTTGGAATTCTCTATGCCGTACTTGGATTTTTTGCCTTCATCATCATCTGGTGGGTGGTCTTTGCCGGCATTTTCTATCTCCTCTCTATGGCTTTTGCCGGGAGCGGCACTTTCAAGCGAACCCTTGAATTTGCAGGATATGGTCTCGTTCCTGTCATCATCGGCTCGGTCATCTCCCTCCTTGTCTTGTTATATTATCTTCCCATGATCGAAGTCCCGGTCATCTCAAACATCCAGGATCCTGCCGCCATTCAGCGTTTCATGAGCGAATTTTTAGAGGATCCGGCGTTCAGGGAGTTTACACAGATATACGCGATCATATCGGCTATCTTCCTTGCATGGAGTGCCAATCTCTGGATATTCGGAATCAAGCATGCACGGACCCTTTCATTTCGGAACGCCATTATCGTTGTCCTGGTTCCGGTAGTCATTTTCATGATCTATACCCTGTACATGGCATTTATCGGAACTCCATTCTCTGGAGGATTGTAATGAAAAACGGCAGTATCCTCGGTCTTTTTGCGCTGGTCGCATGTTTCCTGCTCATTTCCTTTGCTGCGGCTCAGGATCCGGGAGACAGCGCCGCGCAGATCACGGTTTCAAGTGTTGATGTGAATCCCGGTGTCTTCTTTGAAGGGGACACTGGAATCATCACGATCGACGTTGTGAACAACGGGCCTGAAAGCGTGGCGATTCGCAGGGCAACCATCTATGATTCGGACATCTCCGTACTGTCGAGCTCCTATGATACGACGACAACCGTTGGTGCCGGTAACAGCATGCAGTTTACCTTTACGGTAAAGGCTGATGTGCCTCCCGGAATCTATTACCCGAGTTTCTCGCTCGATTTCCGTGATGCCGGGTACCTTCGCTATCCTGTCCAGATACGCGTAGAGAATGATCCACTCGAGATTTCCGTGGTTGATAAACCTGATACCTACAGCGCAGGGAGAAAAGACCAGATCGATATCATGGTGGGTAACCCGAGGGACAACCCTGTTGGGAGCGTGATCGTCAATTTCAGAGGGAAATCTATTGATCCGGCACCGTCAAGCTACTTTATCGGAACCCTGAATCCTGACCAGGCCCAGAAGATCTCATTTAATATCACGCCGGGAGAGCAGACCAGTCTCGATATTATCGTCGATTATAAAAATGGAGTGAATCCTCATACTTCTCTTGTTACCCTCCCGGTCAGATTCGGGGAGTCAAAGAAACAGGCGGAACCTATTCTCTCGAATATCATTGTTGAATACGGGGATGGAAAATACACCCTTACCGGGGATGTGACCAATGCAGGTCTTGAAGTGGCGAATTCGGTTGTTCTTTCTGTTGGAGACGGTGCAGAACCAGTAAATCCCTACAGGGAATATGTTGTCGGATCACTACAGCCTGATGACTTTGCGAGTTTTGAGATCACATTCCTGGCAGAAAACACCACACAGGTGCAGGTTCTGGTAAATTATCGTGACATAGACGGTAATCCCTCCATGCGTACTACCCCGGTAGTCATCCCGCCAAAGACCAGCGCGAAAGAGAAATCACCCGGCGTTGCCACTCCTGTTATTGCGGTTATTCTGATTTCGGCTGCATTGATCGGGGGGGCTATCTGGTACTCATGGAAGAAGCGATAAGCCCCGAGTGTGACGGTGACACCATCATCCGGTTCCGGGGGGTGACGAAGATCTATCCTCTCCCGGGAGGTGATGTTGTAGCGCTCGACAGGGTCAGCCTGGATATCGGAAAAGGCGAATTCATCGCCATCATGGGCCCTTCCGGTTCAGGGAAATCGACCCTGCTCAACCTGATGGGCTGCCTTGATACCCCTACTGCAGGGATCCTCTGCATCAAGGGAAGAAACATTCGTGGTATGAGTGATGAGGATCTCACGATTCTCAGGCGTGATTACCTGGGATTCATCTTCCAGCAGTTCAATCTTCTGCCATTGCTGACCGCGCTTGAAAATGTCCAGTACCCCTTGATCCTCAAGACAGGGAGCAGGGAATGCCTGGAACGTTGCAGGGGAGTATTGATGGCGATGGATCTCGGCGAAACACTCTATTCGCATAAACCAAGTGAATTGTCCGGGGGCCAGCAGCAGCGGGTGGCAATAGCCCGTGCCCTTGTCAATGACCCTGAGATCCTTCTTGCCGATGAACCGACAGGAAATCTCGATTCAAAGACTGGGGCAGCGATTATGGGTCTTCTTGATGATCTCAACCGGAACAGGGGAAAAACGATCATCATGGTCACCCATGACCCTGCAATAGCGGAATATGCACACCGGGTAATCCGCATCGTGGACGGGAAGATATTATGAAGGTGCCGGTATTAAAGAAACTCGGGAATGGGAGTGGGGTACCTTGCACTCCCTGATGTTCTTTGAGCTGGCCCGCCGGAATGTCAGGCTCCACTGGCTCCGCTCGCTCCTTGCTATCCTCGGGATTATTATCGGGGTGGTGACGATCGTCTCGATGGGAATCCTCGGAAACAGTCTTGTGCTTGCCATCTCTGACAGTCTTTCTTCGGTCGGCGACTCGATCATTGTCACTCCGCATGTTGGAGGGATGGGATTTGGGGGGGGACAGTCTTCAAACCTCCTTTCGGACCGCGATGTTGAACAGATCCGGCGTGCCGCTGCCCCGCATGTCACCATCCCGGTCTATTCAGGCAGCTCAAGGATGACGATTGGCTCGGAGGATACTGTAGGGACTGTTTATGGTCTCAAACCCGATGATGTCCCTGTCCTGCTCGAAATTGAAGAGGGATCCTTTCTGAGAGGGTCGTCCGGAGCAATGGTCGGGGCCACCTTTGCTGAAGAGAACGATATCAAGGTGGGATCCCGGATCAATCTTGGCGAGAGGGGTTCTTTGAGGGTTGTCGGAATCTTGAAAGAACGCGGGATGGGATTTGATATCAATCCTGATTTTGGTATTGTGGTGGAAGACCAGTGGTTCCGACAGGCTTTCGATCAGGAAGAGTATAACCAGGTCATCGTGAAGGTCAAGGATCTGAATGAGATCGAGGAAGTCAAGGATTCCATCGACCGGACGATGAACAGGAAGGAGACGGTTGTTGATGTGATCGATACAAGGGCAATCCTTGAAACTATCCTGACGACGTTTGGGCAGATCTCCACATTCACCACTGTTATCGGCGGTATATCTCTTATCGTTGCAGGAGTGAGCATCTTAAACATAATGCTGATGTCGGTCACCGAACGGATCAAGGAGATCGGGGTGATACGAAGCATCGGCACCCAGAGAAAGGAGGTGAGGCGCATGTTTCTGTACGAGGCGCTCATCCTTGGCCTGATCGGAAGTTCCATCGGGGGGGCACTCTCAATTATTGGCGGCTATGCGGTGAGCATGGTGATGCTCCAGACAACCGAATATCTCTTTGTACCATCAAGTCTCGTGTATATCGTATACGGAGTTGGGTTCGGACTTGGCACGAGCCTGGTATCCGGCTTTTACCCGGCGTGGAAAGCATCAAATCTGAATCCGATTGAGGCACTCCGGCATGAATGAGGCGATTGTACTGAAGGAACAACTATGGGATCGAAAAGAGAGAAAACTCATAAGAAGGTGAAAGTGCCATGGCATCGGTCCTCATACTCATAATTCTTGAATTTTTCATGGTTCTGTTTCTTGTTCTTGGCTACCTGATCAGGTTCCGGGGCAGGATTGACTTCGTGGCCGGGTATAAGGAAGGCCGGGTCCGGGATGCGAAAGGTCTTTCACGCGTTGTTGGAAACAGCCTCCTCATTCTCGGGATCCTCGCGGCGGTAACCCTTGCGCTTGTCATCATCTTCCCTGAAAAGGAAGTGATCCTTTTTCTTCTCTATGCGGCAGTTGTCGTTCCGGTAACGGGGATAGTATCAGTGCTGGGCAGTCGTCGTTACCTCAGAAAATAAGAGAGCAGTAAAGATCGAATAGGATCAGCGAAGTATAATTATTTCCGGAATCTCCCGGGGATAAATGATGAACAAAAGGAATGCCTGATGCAGACATTTCTGGATACAGCTGGAGGGATGCGGATGAGGAACCTGGTAATTCTTGCGTATTCAAAGTTACGCGTAAGTCTGGGGAGAAGAGGGGAGGTAGCAGGTCACCAGCTCATGAAAAGGGATTTTGTCCTGGTATAGGCATGATATGCAGAAACACCATTCTCCCTTCCCATCCCGCTCTCTTTTACCCCACCAAAAGGAATCTCTGGGGGGAGGGTAAGGTGACGATTCACCCAGACCACCCCTGCTCCTACTGATGAAAATACTTCACGTACTACGGAAAGATCACGTGTCCAGATCGATGCTCCAAGACCGTAACGCGTGGAATTTGCCTTTGAAATGGCAGTTTCGAGATCAGGCACCGGAACAATGGGAAGGACTGGTCCGAACACCTCCTCTTCCAGAAGAACACATTCCGGGACGGTGTCAGTAACCAGTGTCGGGGCATAGAAGAACCCGTTCCCATAGGCAGGACCGGAAAGGACGTCTCCACCGGTGAGGATGGTACCCTGCCCTTTTCTCTCAACGGTATTCACAAAAGATATAATCCTGTCAAGCTGTGACCTGCCCGACAAAGGACCCATGTCGATAGCCGGATCCATTCCATCTCCCACCTTCAGTTCTTCCACCCGCTTTTTAAGACGGGCGATGAACTCTTTTGCAATCTCGTGATGGACATACAGCCTTTTTACCGCGGTGCAGGTCTGGCCGGCATTGTAGAACCTGCCCCTTACTGCACCGGCAACAGCGTTCCCAATATCAGCATCCTTCCAGACGATCATAGGATCGGATCCCCCGAGTTCAAGCGATACATCCTTCAGATGGGATCCGGCGAGTTTTCGTACCCGGTCTCCGGTAACCCTGTCACCGGTAAAAGAAATCTTTCTTACTGCAGGATGCCTCACAATCCCCTCCCCCACCACCTCTCCCTTCCCGGTTACCACGTTCAGGACCCCTTCAGGAATGCCGGAACGTTCAAGAAGATACGCAAGAGACAGGCAGGTAAGGGGAGCACCGGATGAAGGCTTAAATACCATGGTATTCCCGGCAAGCAATGCAGGAGCCAGTTTCCAGCCCATGATGACAGCAGGCATGTTCCAGGGGATGATGGCGCCGCAGACTCCGAGAGGTTCCCTCCTCACCAGGGCATCTCCCAAAGACCCCAGGTTGATAAAATCGCCCTGTAACGCTCCGGAAATTCCGGCATAAAATTCGAGGATGTTGGCATAACCCCTGATTTCATCCACCGAATCGCGGAGTGGCTTTCCCTGCTCAGTGGTAAGGAGCCGGGCAAGTTCTTTGTGCTGTTCCCTTACCATTCCTGCCGCCCGGAAAAGTATCATACCCCGCTCCCTCGTGGTACGTTTTGCCCAGCCGTCATACGCAATAAGGGCGGAGCTGACCGCGTCTTCCACTTCGTAGAGAGTACCCTCAGGCACCCGGTCGATCTCCTCTCCTGTGGCTGGGTTGATCACCGGAATCCACTTCTCATCCGCTGATGATACTTCCTTCCCACCGATCCTCATCTGCATGCAGAGAGAGTCTGCGTTAAGCCATTTAACCGTACCGGGAGGAGTAATAATGCGGTGTGGGAAGGCTCCTCCGGAACCATTTTACGCGCCACGCCCCCACCACAGAGATGAGGTGCATCCCTTTGAGGATCGGCATACTGGGAGATACCCATGACCATATACCGAATCTAAAAAAAGCGGTGACTCTCCTGAATCGTGAAGCGGAACAGCTCTTTCTTCATACCGGGGATTTCATCTCGCCGTTCGTGATCCCGGTGCTCTCTGATCTTCAAGGCGAAGTAAAAGGTGTGTACGGAAATAACGATGGGGACCATGACCTACTCCAGGAACGGTGCAGGGAGACGGGAAATGTCAGCATTCAGGGCAATTTTTTCGAGATGCATTACGGAGGCATCCGAATAGCTCTCCTGCATGGCCATGAGAAGGCCCTTTTAGCCGATCTCATCGAAAGCGGGCTTTTCGATCTGGTGGTACACGGACACTCCCACCACCCGTGTATTGGCAAAAATGGAGAAACGCTAGTGATCAATCCTGGCGAAGTATGCGGCTACCTGACCGGAAGCCCGACCTGCGCAGTGTACGACACCGCAAACGATGAAGGCAGGATCCTTCGGATCTGATGGAGATGAATAGTACAGGTTCATAGGTGATTACGTCTCATTATTCACTTCATGCAAAAAGCGGTCGGGATTATCGGCGGGTTACTTGTTTTTGCTGTAATTGCCCTCATTCCGCTGGATCCCGTAACGTTTCCTTTTCCGGCACAGCTTGCAGCAGCAGTAACCGGCCTGATGGTGGTCTGGTGGATCACCGAGGCAATCCCGATCTATGCCACAGCACTTGTCCCTCTTGTCTTATTCCCCATTCTTGGGATCCTTTCACCGAAAGAAGCGGCGGTCTCATACGCAGATCAGACGGTTTTTCTTTTCATGGGCGGTTTTTTTATCGCTGCGGCCATGATGCGGTGGAACCTTCACAGACGAATCGCACTCAATGTCATCAGCCTTGCCGGTTCAGGGACAAAGAAGCTCGTGCTGGGATTTATGGCTGCCACAGCGTTTCTGTCGATGTGGATCTCCAACACTGCCACAGCGATGATGATGATTCCAATCGCTCTGGCCTTGGTCTCGACCCTTATGCCCGGGGTGATGACCGAAAAATCCGATGAACAGAGCGGTCAGAAGCAGTTTGCCACCTGCCTTCTCCTCGGCGTCGCTTATGCTGCAACCATCGGGGGGATGGCAACGCTTATCGGGACTCCGCCGAACGGAATCCTTGTTGCCCAGATATCAAGTATATTCCCCGAAGCACCCGAGATCGATTTCTTCTCATGGATGACTTTTGCCGTACCATTCATGGTCCTTTTCATCCTCATCGCATGGCTCTGGCTTACAACAGTCACCCACCGGCATATGCCTGATAAGATATCCGGGAGCAGGGATATGATCGTACATGAGCTGAGGGATCTTGGCCCGTTAAAAACCGGGGAGAAATGGACCCTCCTTATTTTCCTTTCCGTTGCGCTTGCCTGGATATTCAGGACACCAAAGGTGATCGGCACTCTTGTTATTCCAGGAATCACGACGTATATCCCCGGGGTTACTGACGCTACCATCGCGATCTGCGGGGCTTTAATCCTTTTTATGCTCCCCGTTGATGCGAAGAAAGGGATCTTTACCCTTGACTGGGAATCAGCAAAAGGGATTCCCTGGGGGATCCTCATCCTGTTCGGGGGAGGAATCTGCCTATCCGAGGGAATCATTGCGAGTGGGCTTGCTGAGTTGGTCGCCAATTCATTCACCCTTCTTGCGGTACTCCCTCTCGTAGTGATTGTGCTCCTGATCACCCTCTTTATAACATTTCTCAATGAGGTGGTTTCAAACACGGCGATGGCATCGATCATGGTCCCGCTGATGGCAATCACAGCAGTATCGATGGATATCAATCCGATGATGCTGATGGTTCCTGCAGCCCTCGCCTCGTCACTCGGTTTTATGCTCCCGGTAGGGACACCGCCAAATGCGATCGCCTATGGGACAGGACATATTTCGACGAGAGAGATGGCCCGGGCAGGTTTTGCCCTGAACATCATCGGTTGCATCCTGATTACCATCTTCATGACGTTCATAATCCCAGCATCGCTCGGGATCTCTCCTGACCTTCCTGCATGGGCAGTTATACCCGGGAAGTAAGCCGGGAGAGATTCTGTGAAACGGACGAGAGAAGGGAAAAAACCCAGTCTCTTTCAAATGCCTCCCCCGAAAATCCCGCAGAGAGAGTAAGTTGCCCCCGGTGGGTACAGGCAGCAAGACCAAAGCCGGGAGGGTATTCCACAGGGCCGAGTATCCATGCAGCTCTTACAGGGACACTATACTCAGTGACGCCTTCCGGGATGACACCCAGATTTGTAAAAAAGGGATTCTTCCCCAGAAGCCCGTCACGGGTCTTCTTTTCCATCTCCGTCAGCTCTTTTTCAACATGCCTGAACCCCGTATCAAACTCCCTGCATAGAAACATCGCTGCTCCAATCCCGGCATGTCCGGATTTACAATCGTACATCAGGTCGTGGATTTGACGGACTGTTCCAGGAAGATCTGGTTGTCGAGGAATTTGTACTGGCAGTTCAAATGCCACGGAAAGGTTGGCAAGGGAGGGATACATATCGGGTGAGAGGTACCGTCTCAAATCGATCGACGTAAGAACCGGGTTACAGGTTCCCGCAGGTACATGTATCGATTCAGCAAGGGCAAGGACATACGAAGCAAGAAGGAGATCATTGACCGTGATTCCATGGATGCGGGCATACTGCCGGATGAGGGAAAACAACTCTTTTTCAATGATCTGTGTTGCATACTGTCTGTTACCTCTCCCAAACGATTTGAACGGGATATTCCATGCCCCCTGCCATTTCCCCGGCTGCCCCAATGATTTCTTGCGTTCGGCAGCAGAAATAAGGGAAAAAATGCTGTTAAAAGATCTGTCATGAGAGTTCCCTGCCGGTAAGTAATCCCCCTCGCATTTTTTGGAGCGGTAAAGCCGGGCAATGAGACTTCCAAAAGATTTCACCCCATAAGCATCAGTAATGGTGTGGTTGAAGGAGATGCAGAGCAGGTCGTCATCTGACCGAAGAAGCCTGATACGTACCATCGGCCCTCTCAATGGATCGAGAGGTGTTGCAAGCAAATCTTCAAGGGTGTGATCCAGATCACTGGTCCGGATACAGGCCCAGGCCGGCATTTCAGAATCAGGACAGGCAGGTTCGAAAAATGGTGTCTCTCCAGGGATAAATTTCATCCCTGTGAGAGGTTCGGCACATAGAGCTTCTCGTACAGCCAGATCCAGTAATGTATCATCAACATGTCCTTCAAAACGGATAACAAGATGGATCATCTGGTCCCATATGGTCTTTAAGAGAAAGTTCCACTGGTCATTCACCGATGCCGGAATAGTCGGCCCCCCCCATTGTCGATTACCGGTTCTTCCTGTCGTTTGTCCTGCCCCCGGTTGTACTCCCCAGTATTGGGTTACAGGCTATAACAAACTCTTTGACAAGCATGAGATCAATGACAGAATTCTCTAGAACTGCGGGTAGCAGCCCGGTTCATCAATACACTAAACTATACAACAATGTATATATTTATACAATACATACTACGTATCCATGCAGACAAAGATACTCCTTGATGAAGAGAAGATCCCGAAGCGGTGGTACAATATCCTCGCAGATCTCCCTTCCCCCATGGATCCCCCCCTCAATCCCCAGACAAAAAAACCGGTAGGCCCGGATGACCTCGCAGTCATCTTTCCGATGGAACTGATACGGCAGGAGATGAGTCCCGACCGTTTTATCGACATCCCTGAAGAAGTAAGGGATGTTCTCCGGCTCTGGAGGCCAAGCCCGCTTTACCGGGCAAGGCGGCTTGAGCAGGCCCTGAAAACTCCTGCGAAGATCTACTATAAATGGGAAGGCGTAAGTCCGGCCGGGAGCCACAAGCCGAATACCGCCGTACCCCAGGCGTATTATAACATGAAAGAAGGGGTCGAGAGGATTGCCACCGAAACCGGGGCGGGTCAGTGGGGATCTGCCCTTGCCTTTGCCACGATGCTGTATGATATCGAATGTACTATCTACATGGTCCGGGCAAGCTACACGCAAAAACCCTACCGAAAATCCATGATGCAGGTATGGGGTGCCGAATGCATACCGAGCCCGAGCACAAAAACGAATGCAGGACGCGCCATGCTCGAAAAAGACCCTGATACACCAGGAAGTCTCGGTGTCGCAATATCAGAGGCGGTGGAGGATGCAGCCACCCATAACAACACCCATTACTCGCTTGGTTCTGTCCTCAATCATGTCTGTCTTCACCAGACGGTCATAGGTCTCGAATCCCGGGACCAGCTTGCATCGGTGGAATCATATCCCGATGTTGTGATCGGTTGTGTAGGCGGAGGATCCAATTTTGCGGGGATATCCTTCCCATTTGCAGGGGATAAGCTGACCGGCAAACACCCGGATGTGGATATCGTTGCGGTCGAGCCAGCTTCCTGCCCGACACTTACAAAAGGTCTCTATGCATACGATTTCGGGGACGAGGCAGGCCTGACTCCCATTATGAAGATGTACACGCTTGGACATGACTTCATCCCGCCCTCCATCCATGCAGGGGGGCTCAGGTATCACGGGGACTCCCCGATCGTCTCAAAACTGGTCCATGACGGTGTGATGAGGGCAGTTTCTTATCATCAGACCGAGGTCTTTGATGCAGCCCAGACGTTCGCACGGAGTGAAGGAATCATCGTTGCCCCGGAGACATCACATGCGGTGAAAGCCGCGATTGATGAAGCACTGAAGTGCCGGAAGACTGGTGAGGCAAAGACCATCCTCTTTAACGCATCAGGCCATGGCAACTTCGATATGTCTGCATATGATGCCTATTATGCAGGGAAACTGGTGGATTACGAGTACCCGGATGCCCTGATCCGGGAAGCGCTCGGCCGGCTTCCGAAAGTACCATGAGAGGATCTCTCCCTCCTCCCTCCTCTGACCAATAACGGGTATATACGATACCATCTTTTTTCCTTAATGATGCTCACTATCGGATTTCTGGTCAATCCTATCGCCGGGATGGGTGGCGCCGTGGGACTCAAAGGGACGGATGGATTGTTATCAGAAGCAATCCGGAGGGGTGCAGAGCCGGAGGCGGGTCAACGTGCCCTTGCGGCACTGCGCCCGCTCAAAGAATTGCAACTCCGCTTTTTAAGTTGTTCCGGTGGGATGGGGGAGGATGCACTCAGGTCTGCAGGCATCACTGGTTTTGAAGTGGTATATAAGACCCCGGAAGTCACATCCTCCGATGATACCAGGAAAGCCTGCCAGATGTTTTCTGATCGGGGGGTTGAACTGATCTTGTTCTGCGGGGGGGATGGGACAGCCCGAGATGTCTATGACACAGTCCTCGACCGTGTTCCGGTGCTTGGCATCCCTGCAGGTGTGAAGATGTATTCTGCCATTTTCGCTGTAACTCCTGAGGCAGCAGCGGAAATCGTTCATCATTGGGTATCATCCCCGCCGCATCTCCGTGACGCTGAGATTGTCGATGTGGATGAAGAGGCATACCGGTGCGGAGAACTTCGGACCCGGTTACATGGATATGCAAAAAGTCCATACCACCCGGGCCTGGTGCAGGGAACAAAACAGGTATGGGAGGACCAGGATGAGGAAAGGGCAAAAGCAGGTATTGGAAGGTTTCTTTCTGAGGTGATTCAGGGAACTCCGGAAATCCTTTACCTGCTAGGACCAGGTAGTACAACCGGGGCAATTGCACGTCAGCTTGGTGTTGAAAAGACCCTGCTTGGGTTTGACGCAGTTATGCGGGGAACGCTAATTGCATCTGACCTTAACGAGAAAGGGATGCTAGGGATGCTGTCCGGGCATGGAAGATGCCGGCTGATCGTCAGCATTATCGGGGCCCAGGGCTCTGTCCTCGGTAGGGGTACCCAGCAGGTCAGCCCGAAAGTGCTCCGGAAGATTGGTGTTGAGAATGTAATTGTTGTTGCCACACCTCACAAACTATCAGAGACTCCTCTCCTGTTTGTTGATACTGGCGACGTAGAACTTGATGCGGCATTTGGCGAGTATTTCTCTGTTATATCAGGGTACCATATCGCCCAGAGAAAGCGGATCGGGAGGGTAAGTTCCGGGATTTGATCCAATCATCTTTTCTATCCTGTTATTCCATGCTCTTTCATGCGTCCCCGCGTTTTCTATTACAAAATGCCATCAACCCGAACGAATCGATCACCTGATTGCGGCTCTGTCAGGGTGATCGGGATTCCCGGTTAGTAAGAGGAAAATAGTCTATCAGGAAAAGGCAGGACAATGAAGACAGAATCTGATGCTGCAATGGAAGGAACGATCACCGGGCGTGTAGAAAAGGTTGCTTCTGATGAAGGGATCGAAGCAAAGATCCTCGCGGAGCGGGTTGCCGAAGGGAGCGTGGTTATCATGCACACGAGGCGGGCTGCAGTCGGTATTGGGCAGGGGCTCAGAACCAAGGTTAACGCGAATATCGGCACCTCTCCAGCGTTTTGCAACCCGGACGAGGAGGTGGAAAAAGCCAGGGTCGCCGAAAAGTACGGGGCGGATACCATCAGCGATCTCTCCATGGCAGGTGATATTTCCGGGATAAGGAAACGCATTTCCGCTGCCACCTCCCTGCCCCTGACCACCGTTCCTGTGTATCAGGCAGTTGCCGAAACATGCCTTGAAAATCTGACCAGTGACGACCTGATCCGGACCATCAGGATGCAGGCACATGAGGGGATCAGCTCGCTTGTTCTGCATATGATCTCACGAAATACCCTGAGGCACATACAGGAATGTCCCAGGATTCTCGGGATTGTTTCAAAAGGAGGGTCAATGATGGCGGCTCATATGATCCTTGGGAAATGTGAGAATCCTTACCTTGAATATTTTGACGAGATACTTACAATCGCAAAAAAGCATGACATTGTAATCTCCCTTGGGAATACCATGCGCAGCGGGTGTATCAGTGATGCCAGGGATCATCTCCAGGTGGAAGAGATGCATGCGAATATCTCTCTCGCCAACAGGGCGCATGAAGAAGGGGTCCAGGTAATTATTGAAGGGGTAGGCGGTCACGTGCATGCTCGCATGATTTCGCGATACATAAGGGAATATAAAAAAATAATGCCGTATCCGCTCTTTGTTGCAGGGCCGCTCCCGACTGACGTTGCAATGGGCTATGACCATATCGCAGGCTGTGTCGGGGCATCACTTGCTGCAGGAGCCGGGGCGGATTACCTCTGTTACCTGACACCTGCTGAACATATCGGGCTTCCTAACAGAGCAGAGGTGAAGGAAGGACTGATTGCGTTCAGGATAGCTGCACATATCGGGGATACAATCAAGTATGGAAGTGTTGCAAAGGATGAGGCTCTTGCCAGAAGAAGGGCAGCACTTGACTGGAAAGGCCAGGCCGCACTGGCACTTGACCCGGAGAGGGCAGGTCTGGAAAACCCCCAGGGAATGCCATGCAGCATGTGCGGGCCATTCTGTGCTATCAGAGTCATGAAGGAGTTCTGCTATAACGGTCCTCCCTGAGTATTCCGAAGAAAAATTTTCCTGGCAATAGTTTCCTAATCCGGCGGTCTTCTGTCAACCATGAAAACGACCAGATTCCTTAAAGGCAGATGAGTCAGGTATAGCATGAGAGCACCTTCATTCCCCCCGCCTAATGTTTATATTCACCTGTTCTGACCAGGATACCGTTTCATTTGGAGGAAGGAACAGTTGTCACCCCGCTACCCCAGACCATGCCCGCGATCCGGAAGAAAGGCAATTTCCGCAAGGTCGCCGAGTTACTCCCTGCGATTGCGTTCTATGCCATGGAACATGGCCTCCTCGCTGCCAGGCCCCCGGTTTTTGTCATATACGAAGCATCGTCAAAGAAGCAGAAGCAGTAAAGGCTGACGGGGGGTCCTGATATCAGGATCGCGGTGGCTCTTCCGGTTTTTCCTTGTGTATGCCCGGGCCGGGAATGAATGTATATACGCTGCAGGGCGGGAAAATGACCAGGATCGTTCCATAAGGCACTTACGAGGGATTGTGGGTCTTCACACCGAGCTCTCTTCTCAATAATCGAACGCAGTAAATATGGTTCACAGGGTCGATCCGGGAAGTGTATCATGATACCAGTGGAGATTTCCGCAGAAGAGAAGCTGGCCGAGTTCTCGTGGGGTAAAGTGAACTATATTGGACAACAAAGTATAAATAAATTCAATAAGGTACTTTATTGTACATGACTAACATGCACGTGATGCCGCTGGAATGGGGGACGCCGTCCCACGGACGGCGGATGGTACCCGTTCCCTGAACGGGAAACAATTGAATAAGCACGTTACCGTTCAGGTTATCCCGGTTACCCGGACCATCCCGCTCCCTACCGCCGACCCGTACACCCTTTTTTGTGCCCTTGATATCGATAAAGGGTATATCCTCGAATCGATGGAAGGGGTCCCGAGAAGGGCAGTACGTTCAATCGTCGGTATGGAACCCGACTTTGTCATCTCACTGGGAGAAAATCCGGAGTTTTCGGGAAAAAGTCCCGGCATTCACCTTTTCTCTCATCCCCCGGGAGCAAACCCTGTAAACCAGCTCCGTTCATTGTCCTCACGAATCCGATATAAGGGGACTGGCGAGGGTGATTTTACAGGTGGGTTTGTCGGATACTGCAGTTATGACATGGTAACCGGCCTTACCAGGGGCCACGTCCAGGCCGGAAGGGATGAGATTCCCCTTGCACGGTTCATGTTCTCAACAAGGGGGATCGTGTATAACCATGCTCAGGGATCCTGTCTTCTCTTTGATGACCTCATACTGCCTCTTGAGAGCGATGCAGACGATGAGCGTAGGCGGGCAGAAGAGCGGCTGCAGGATCTGGAGACAAGGATCAGGAGCGTCCAGCCGGCAAATAACATGGGGGAGGGTGATTTCCGGGAGGATTCACTCCCTGATCCCGGGGTGAAGGACAGGACCGGATATGAAAACGCTGTTATCAAGGCTAAAGAGCATATCATGGCGGGAGATATTTTCCAGGTCGTCCTCTCCCGGAAGATTGCCTTCCCGTTCACAGGAGACCCACTCAGTATCTACCGGAGAATCCGGGCAATCAATCCTTCCCCCTATCTTTACTACCTGAACTTTGGCGATGAGGCAATTGTCGGGTCAAGCCCTGAAATGCTTGTTAAAGTGCAGGATGGTATTGTGCAGACAGTTCCCATTGCAGGCACAAGGCCACGCGGGAAGAATCATGAGGAGGATAACCGCCTTGCACAGGAACTCCTCATGGATGAGAAGGAGCGGGCAGAGCACCTGATGCTCGTCGACCTTGCCCGGAACGATATCGGCCGCGTTGCAGAGTTCGGTTCAGTTTCTGTCCCTGAATTCATGGATATCGAGAAGTTTTCCCATGTTCAGCATATTGTATCGAGAGTTAGCGGAATCATTGCGGAAGGAAAAGACCGGTTTGATGCGCTTGCTTCCTGTTTTCCGGCCGGCACAGTGAGCGGGGCCCCGAAAATCAGGGCCATGCAGATCATCGCGGATCTCGAACCGGGCCCACGAGGTTTATACGCCGGTGCAGTCGGCTATTCCGGGTTTGATGATTTGCTCGAGTTTGCCATCGCCATCAGGACAATCAGGGTAAGATGCGGGCTGGCGGAGTTTTCAACCGGTGCCGGGATCGTGGCCGATTCGGTCCCCGAAAAGGAATTCGAGGAGACCGGGCACAAGGCACAGGCCATGATTCGTGCGATACGGACTGAAGGTGATGAGATATGAGGGTGGCAATCATCGACTGCTACGACAGTTTCACCTACAACCTCTACCAGCTGGTCGGTCAGCTTGGCGGAATCCCCCTCCCGATCCCCTGCGATGCATCTCTTGACTATATAAGAGAGCAGAATCCAGAGCGGATCATCCTCTCGCCCGGCCCGGGAACCCCTGATGATTCAGGGATCTGCCCGGATGTGATCCGGGAGTATGCAGGAGCAATCCCGATTCTCGGTGTCTGCCTTGGCCACCAGACCATCTTCCAGACCTTCGGCGGTAAGATATGCAGGATGAAAATCCCTGTTCATGGAAAGACAAGCAGCATCATCCATAACGGGGAAGGAATCTTTTCCGGACTTCCCTCTCCGTTTTCCGCCACCCGTTATCATTCACTGATGGCCGATCCGGATTATATTCCACCCGGATTCGAGATACAGGCGGTCTCTTCAGAGGACCAGTGTGTTATGGCGGTAGCCAGCCCGGATCTTGGGATCACCGGGGTCCAGTTTCACCCTGAGAGTATCATGACCCCTTCCGGGAGATTCCTCTTGAAAAATTTCCTGGAAAACAAGTACAGGAGTGCATGATGCAGGCAGTACTGGCACAGCTTGCCGGGGGAGAGCATCTGAGCCCTGATCAGGCAACGGGTGTAATGGAGACGATTGCTACCGGACAGGCAACCGCGGCTCAGATCGCCTCCCTGATGACCGCGCTTCGAATGAAAGGAGAGACTGCAGAGGAGATCACGAGCTTTGTCCGGGTGCTCCTTCGCCATGCAGTCACTATCCGTCCACAGGTTTCCGGCCGGCTTGTCGATACCTGCGGGACCGGGGGGGATGGTGCGAGGACATTTAATATCAGTACCGCGGCTGCATTCGTTGCTGCAGGTGCAGGGGTTCCGGTGGTCAAACACGGAAACCGGAACGTGAGCAGCTCGTGCGGATCTGCTGATGTCCTTGAAGCGCTTGGGGTGAGGATTGATCTCTCACCCGAACGCGTTTGTTCGGTGGTGGAAGAGACAGGAATCGGGTTTCTCTTTGCGCCTTCTTTCCACCCTGCACTGAAACATGCGGCTGCACCCCGGAAGGAACTTGGATTCTCAACGGTATTCAATCTCCTTGGTCCACTTCTCAACCCTGCCGGGGCGCCCGCGCGTCTCTGCGGCGTGTACAGCCCCGCGCTCATTGCCCGGTTTTCAACCGTACTGCTGGCACTCGGAACAGAGCGGGCGATGGTGGTGCATGGCCAGGGACTTGACGAGATCACTGTTGCCGGCCCGACGCTGGTGGCTGAAATTGATGGGGGGGGCATCAGGAGTTATACTATATCCCCTGAAGAGTTTGGCATTCCACTATCCCCACACTCGGCCCTTGCCGGGCGTTCCCCGCAGGATAATGCAGAAATTATCCGCATGATTCTCTCCGGTGTTCCGGGTCCGGCCCATGATGTGGTGGTAATGAATGCTGGGGCAGCCATCTTCCTTGGCGGTGAGGCACCTGACCTTGAGCGAGGGATAGAGAAGGCAGAGGAAGCGATAGCATCGGGTGCGGCATCTGAACGGCTGGAGGCGCTTATACAGGCCTCACGGAGCGGAGAATGATTCTCGATCAGGTGCTCCAGGCTACTGCCGGAAGGGTTGCAGAGTTGCCCGGAGCGGAGGAGTACACTCAGCCTGCACAAAAAAGAGGTTGCAGCCTGTCTTCTGCAATCGGGCAGAAAGAGCGGGGAAACAGGATCATATCGGAGATCAAGTTTGCATCCCCTTCGCGTGGTACGATACGCCGGGCAGGCAATCCTGTGGAATTTGCCCGGGACTTTGCCCGTGCGGGGGCTGCTGCCCTCTCCATCCTGACAGAACCGGTCTATTTCCATGGGGATCCTGCGTTTATCCCTGCTATCAGGCCGCATGTGGAGATCCCACTGCTCAGGAAAGACTTCATTATCGATGAAAAACAGCTTGCAGAGAGCCGGGCTCTCGGAGCCGATGCTGTTCTCCTCATCGCAGGAGTGCTCGGAAACCGGTTGGAGGATATGGTCGATTCGGCAATTGCGTATGGACTTGAGCCTCTTGTGGAGGTTCATTCTCTGGAAGAAGTGAAGAAAGCCCTCTCGACAAGTACACGTATGGCGGGAATCAACAACCGGAATCTCAGAACTATGAGGACTGATCTTTCTACCACCATGAGGCTGTCTCCCCCTCTTCACCTGTCCGGTATTACCGTTGTGTCAGAGAGTGGAGTGATCTGGCCGTGTGATATCAGGACACTCAGGCCGTTTGCAGATGCATTTCTCATCGGCACCGCAATCATGGGAGCTCCTGACCCCATACAGCGCATGGGGGGATTTGTATCCGCGTGAAGATATGTGGCATCACCAGTGCAGAAGATGCAATCATGGCAAAAGAAGCGGGAGCTGATATGATTGGAGTTATTGCATTCTCACGATCTCCCCGCTGTGTGGATCCCGTAATGATCCGGGAGATATTTGATGCCGTTCCATCCCTGACCCGGTGTTGTGTTGCACACGAGCCGTCTTCGGAGGAATTAAAAGAGATCTGTGCGATCAGACCTGATGCCATCCAGGTCTCCTGTGCAGTACATGTACCGGATACCTGCACCGCCCGGGTATTCCGGAGCATCAGGCCCGGGGATGTCATCCCTGATGATGCAGACGCCCTTATCGTGGACGCCAGCCGGGGAAGCGGCATGCTCTATGATGCAGCCTATGCGGTTTCGGTTGTCAGGTCGGCACCCGTCCCAGTATTTCTTGCAGGAGGGTTAACACCTGAAAATGTGAGGGAAGCTGCCCGGGCAGTGAGACCCTCCGGTGTCGATGTGGCAACAGGGGTCGAGAATGCACCAGGTAAAAAAGACAGAAAGAAGGTGAGAACATTCGTGGAAAGAGCAAAGGGAGTGAGGTTTTGACCTCGTCATCCCGTTTCGGGCCGTATGGCGGGCAGTTTGTTCCCGAGAGCCTTATGGGTGCACTCGATGAACTTGAGGAAGCGTACCGCACGATCGTACCATCGGAAGAGTTCCGGAAAGAAATGGAGTATTATTTAAGGGAATATGCCGGTCGCCCGACACCGCTTACGTTCTGCCGGAACATGTCAGAAGATCTTTCCTGCAGGGTGTATCTGAAGCGGGAAGACCTCCTCCATTCCGGTGCCCATAAACTGAACAATGCACTCGGGCAGGCTCTTCTGGCAAAACTCATGGGAAAAAAACGGATCATCGCGGAGACCGGGGCCGGGCAGCATGGAGTGGCCGCAGCAATTGCAGGAGCAGCTCTTGGTCTTTTGGTGGAAGTATACATGGGGGATGAAGATATGGAACGGCAGGCCCTGAACGTTGCCAGGATGAGGATGCTTGGTGCGACCGTGATTCCGGTGCATTCAGGCTCCCGGACCCTTAAGGATGCCATCAATGAGGCCCTCCGTGACTGGGTGACAAATGTACACAACACCCACTACCTGATAGGATCGGTCGTCGGCCCCCACCCATTTCCGTCACTCGTCCGCGATTTCCAGACGGTGATAGGGAATGAGATCCGGGATCAGGTTATGATAAAGGAAGGACATCTGCCTGATGCGATGGTCGCCTGCGTTGGTGGAGGTTCAAATGCCATAGGGATGTTCTCTCCTTTCCTTGATGATCCAGTCGAGCTCTTTGGGGCTGAGGCAGGCGGGGAAGGGCTTGCAGGACGACACGGCGCGACATTGTGTGGCGGAAAGCCCGGGGTACTGCATGGGGCATACACGTATCTCATCCAGGATGCATTCGGCCAGATTCTCGAATCGCACAGCGTCTCTGCAGGACTCGATTACCCCGGGGTCGGTCCCGAGCACAGTTTTCTCAGGGACAACAAACGGGTGAACTATGAGGCAGTCACCGATACAGAGGCTATTGACTCCTTTCTGTATCTCTCGCGTACCGAAGGAATAATTCCAGCGCTTGAGTCCGCCCATGCAGTTGCACTTGCACGTAAAATTGCTCTGGGTCGGGCAAATGACGATATTCTCATCATTAACCTTTCGGGGAGAGGCGACAAGGATATTGCCCAGGTTGCAGCTTTTACGGGTGATTGCCAGTGAGCTCTAGGATCACGGGTGCGTTCTGCGCTGCAGGAAGGCCACTCCTTGTGGCATGTACTGTTGCCGGGGATCCCTCGTTTGACGAGAGCATCAGCATCATCAGGGAACTCGTTTGTTCTGGAACAGATATCATTGAAATCGTCATGCCTTTTTCCGATCCTGTTGCAGACGGCCCTGTTATCCAGCAGGCTGGTGCCCGGGCTCTCGCCTCAGGCATGAACACCGACAGGTTGTTCGAACTGATTCGTGAGGTGAGGAAAGAAACGGAAATCCCCCTCCTTATCATGACCTATGCCAACATCGTGGTTCAGAGAGGGATTGAGGAATTTTACCGGGATGCAGCCCGGGCAGGTGCAGACGGTATAGTGGTCGCTGATGTCCCGCTCGAAGAGGCAGATCCGTTCTGCGCTGCGGCCGGGAGTGCGGGAATCGATCCAATCCTCTTTGTCAGCCAGACAACATCCCCTGAACGGATAGAGAAGATCCTCTCAAAGGCGAGTGGATTCGTGTATCTTGTTGCCGTGATGGGAGTAACAGGGACAAGGGAGGAGATATCTCCTGAGGCCATTGCCCTTCTGAAAACTGTCAAAGAGAGAACATCCCTTCCGGTGGTGCCCGGATTCGGGATATCAACCCCTGAACATGTCAGGAGATATGCACAGGCAGGGGCCGACGGGGTTATTATTGGGTCTGCCCTCGTCAGGATTGTCGGGGAGTACACTTCCCGGAAGGCAGGAGCAGAATCGGGGATAGGGGCTCTGGTGAAGGGATTGAAGATCTCTGCCCATGAAAACTGATGAACAACGCATCATGTTCTGCGGCCGGAAATGTCTTTAGCGAGAGTGTCAACACGGGATGATGCCCCACACAAACCAGATAATCCCTGTTAAAATTTTACTCGTCCGCCAGTGTAAAACGCCATTTACAGAACATATCTGCAGGATGGCGATCAGGGGGAGCAAAGAGGCATTCGACAACGATCCTATTGTCGATCTCTTTTGCAAAACTGGTGAACTCAGCCCTGTGCATCTCCCTGCAGACATATTCGTCAAGACCTCTCCTGAGTCGTGCCTCCTGGGTCGGACAGGAGGGAACTGAAATAATCACCTCGTCTGCCCTCTCCTCAATTACATAGTCGACAATGATCGCCCAGGGAAAGAGGCGGAGCGCCTGCACAAATCCCCCAAGTCCTCTCTCCGTGATATTGAAACGTGTCTTTATATCCTTTGCTGCCATCGAGGAGACACGGCCCCATACCTTTTCATTGACGGTCTCAGCAACAGGCTGCCCGAACTGTTCGGCAATAGAAAGAAACCAGAAAGCGTCCACAACCCGGTAATGCCAGAGGAGGAATTCCAGGTACTGGTGTTTTTCCGCATCCGTCATCTGATCGAAGATAGAAAGGTCCATGTACGTCATAGGGGATCGCCTCAGGAATGGTAAGCATCATGCCCATGCCGATATGAACATTTGGGTTTGTGTTGTCAGGCAGCACAGGCAGGCAAGACAAGCTGGCAGGAGAAGATAACCCTCACCCATCAGCGCAGGAGGGGTAGCTACCCCTCCAATCCATTCGGGCCGGATGTGGGGCCGGGGACCCCCCCTCCCATCAAGGGACCCCTACCCACCCCCCCTGGCATGGAAGGGGTAGCTACCCCTCCCCTTTTTTGTATCCCGGTCCGGTAAAAATACAGCGCTCCGCCGGTGTGTTCATCTGAATAACCCTTGCTGCCAGTGCAATTAAGGACCCCTCCCTACCCCTCCCTAAGTGGCAGGGGTGGGTAGGGGTCCCGTGCTGCGGGTTTGGAAATGGCGGGAGGGGGGACCCCTCGTACTGGTGGAGGGGTGGGTACCCCCCGCGCTATCAACAGCGGTTTCATGAGCTGCCGCTGCGTACCCGTACAGGCTGAATGGGGAGGTGCCGTAATGCAGGACGTGTCACTGGAGTTGATTGTCAGCCTACACAGGAATGTACTTGCAGGTTCACAGGCAGATCTCCGGATCATCTCCGAAGGGAACCTGCACCAGCTGGTCTTTCAGGCGAACCTGAAAGACGACCTGTTCTCCCGGGCGGCCCTTGCATTCTGGTCCCTGTGCGCGTACCCTGCCTTCAGGGAGGGAAACAGGAGGACTGCGTACTGTCTTGCAGAAAAGATCCTGGGCTCGGCAGGCTGCCGGGTGGACCTCCCCTGCCCGGACGTCCGGGCACTGGTGCAGGGAATCGATGCTTTCACGGTCGAGCCGGAGGACGTGGAACGGGTGTTCAGGAACGCAGCCGTACCTGTCTCACTGTCTGGGTCAGAGCGGTAACGTTGCCTGGGCTGTATCCCTCTTCTCAAACGATGAGAGCCGGACCCCGATGAGCCGGATCTTCCTACCATCGTACTCCTCACGGAAGAGGGTATGGGCCAGCGACTGTAAGGATACAGGATCATTCGCGAAATGGGTGAGACTCCGGCTCCTGTTCCTGGTGATGAAACCCATGTAGCGGATCTTCAGCGTGAGCGTCCTGAACCGTAGATTTTCTTCTGACAACGTTCCGGAGACACTCCGGACAAGTGCATCCAGTGTTGAGATAATCTCCTCAACATCATCGGTGTCGGTTTCGAAGGTGGTCTCCCGTGAGATTGATTTGGTCTCACCCGATCCTTCTTGTACTCCGCTGTTGTCTATCCCGCAGGCAAGCTGGTGGAGAACGATCGCACTTCGCCCGAACCTGCCGATCAGGACCTGGACATCCTGCTGCGCAAGGTCGCCGATCGTTCGGATTCCCATCTCGAAGAGCATCCCCTCGGCTTTCATTCCCACTCCCGGGATTCTCCGTACGGGAAGCGGGGACAGGAAGTCCCGGGCTGCGGATGGCGTTACTATGGTGAGTCCGCCGGGTTTCCGGAAATCCGAGGCGATCTTGGCAATGGTCCGCGAAGGGGCAATGCCGACTGAACACGAGAGGCCCAGGCGCATGCGGATACACCCCCGGATTTCCTCGGCAAAGGCCTGCGCAGTCTCAAAGCCGCCCAGCGGGCTTATGTCGAGGAACGCTTCATCGATACTCACCTGTTCCATCCGGAAGCCGTATGACCTGAGGATCGTCATCACGGCCGCCGATGTCTGACCATATGCGGGAAAATCCGGGGGGAGGAAGACGGCCTGGGGGCAGAGGAGGTACGCCTGGGATATCGGCATGGCAGAACGAATCCCGTACTTCCGTGCTTCGTAGGAACAGGTAGAGACCACCCCCCGCCCTTTTCCCTGTTTGGGATCTGCACCGATGACAACGGGTTTTCCTGTCAGGTCCGGTCGATTCCGTTGTTCCACGGATGCGTAAAAACTGTCCATATCGAGGTGGAGAATAATCTGCCTGCCGGGGGTATCAGGAATTCCTGTTGCCCCAGAAATTGTCTCGGGGGATCTGTGGCCTGTTTCCCGGGATTGCGACACGAGCACCATACAGCACCCTCACCCACCGATGGAGAGGAAATCCCCAAGCCGGCACTGCCTCTCCCGGATTGCCGATTGCAGGAGTGGCCCTTCCTCGATGAATCGGGTCACCGGCAGCATGAATTTATCCGTCAGGTACCGGAGTGCCGGACGTATCCCTTCAAACTCGGTCGGTGTCTGCTGCATCGCGCTCCGGACATTCTCCCGGACATTGAAGACGCCCATCGGGACATACCCCTTCCTTGCCTCCCGTAAAATGATCGCTCCTGCCTGCTTTCCCTCGCGGGCAAGTGCTTCGAGCACCGCCATCTTGCAGGAGTAATAGCACCCCCCGAGAGGGGAGTAGGTTGTCTTTTTTTTCGTGCCCTCGTAGTCCGAGAAGACCAGTTCCTCATTTCCCAGCACATGGAGGAATGCCTCCGACCACTCATACTGCCATGCTGTCGGCATCAATATGACAGCATAATGGTTGTTGAGGCTTGAAAACTCGTGCACCCTCCAGGTGTCGATCACGGCATTTCTTTTCACATCCGACAGGAGCCGGTCACCGATGATCGTATCGCACGCCGTGATAGACCACCGCGTTGGAACAAGGTGTCGTGCCCTCCCCTGGCCCATTGTCCCGACGGAGAATGCTTTCTGGATACTGGAGAACGGCACCCCGTTTTTGTGCAGGTCCACCACGGCATCTGCTGCCCGGAGGTCCGTATCATAGAATGTGCGTTCCAGTTTCGGGTTCCACCGCCCGGGCTCGACATCGAACCGCTCGATCCCCGCACTCGGCCCAAACGGCGTGTGCTCTTCGGAAAATGACTGGCCCTGAGGGGCGGATGTGAAAGCAACCTCACTTTCAAGCGTCGCTGCGGAAAGCGATATCTCCTGGAGCTTTCCGATAAAACGATTGTCGAGGCTTGCGGCATTCACCTGCTGCTTTCCCCGGATGAGATTCATGCGATACCCGATGATCTCTTCCTGGGTATGGTTTCCGGGTATCCATGCCTCGGGCATGTCCATGACCATGGTGTCCCCATGCTCGGGGACGACCATGGGACCTGCAAACACATCCGGATAGTTCCAGCTCCCGATAAAGACAGATGGTGGGGTACTGCCTTCGATCTCCTTACCCATGGCAACCGATCTCATCGGCATGGTCGATGCCGTCAGTTGCCGGAGGTAGGCACCTTTCCCGATCATAGGATACTGAGAACAAGGCAGGGAAGGGTATTAAGGGGGTGAGTGCGCGGGGAGAAAGTGATCGGCTTCTATCTCCGCACGGTATATCCGGCATTCCGGAGGATCCGGATCATCGATTCCTCCCATTTCCTGTCATCCGGCTCCTTGTGTTCCTCGATACAGCTCTCCCAGACCTTTGTCAAGAGTGCATCATCGGAGCAGAGCGTCCTGATGTTCATGATACGTCCG
>JAJFVA010000028.1 GCA_021371995.1 Methanoregulaceae archaeon
GCGCATGATATCGATTCCCGGCTCGTCCACCATGGGAATCTTTCCCATTATCGCTCCCACGGCAATGATGGGATCGGCCCTGCTGTTTATGATTGCAGCAGGAGCCTTTCCATTCCTTGCCAGTGCATACATAACGTACGATCCCACAGTCGATCCCTTTCCATGACAAAAAGCGAGTACTTTCCCGGTGATACTCTCCCCTTCAAGGGGATGGCCTCTCTCCACGATGATCCCGGTATCAGGGTCGACACCGGACAGAAACGAGATGGGCGCTGGGCTGACCAGGAGTTCCCCGGTCCCTCTGCCCCGCGAGATGCCCCGACCGCGAAATAGCAAAATCACACCTAATAAATGGTAGGAATCCGATTAATATAGTAATATGGAAGAAACCATCCTCACTCCAGGGGGTGAGACTGAGCTCAGCTGGCAGCTGAAGGCCCAGGACCTCGAGTCCCAGCTCCTCGACTTCAAGGTGAGGTACGACGAGCTGGCCCGGGACAATGCCCAGCTCAAGCGCGAGAATAATCAGCTCAAGAGGATGCCCCTTTTTGTTGCCGTGGTGATCGACCTCCTCGGGAAAGGGGAGGTATATCTCAGGCAGCAGGGGAATAACCAGGAATATATCACTCACGTGAACGACGAGATCTTCAGCCAGCTCAAGCCGGGGACCAAGGTTGCCGTCAACAATGCTCTCTCCATTGTCAGGATAGTGGGCAACATCTTTGATTCCCGTGTCAGGGTGATGGAACTGGAAGAGTCGCCGGACATGACCTTTGACCATGTTGGCGGTCTCGAGAAGGAGATCGAAGAGGTGCGGGAAGCGGTGGAATATCCCCTCACAAAGCCCGAGATCTTTGCAAGGGTCGGGGTCGAGCCACCGAAGGGAATCCTGCTCTACGGTCCGCCGGGGACAGGAAAGACCCTGATCGCAAAAGCGGTCGCCCACGAGGCGAAGGCCACGTTCATCCGCATGTCGGGAAGCGAGCTCGTTCACAAGTACATCGGGGAGGGAGCGCAGCTCGTGAGGGAGCTCTTCTCGCTTGCCCGTGAAAAAGCACCCACGATCGTGTTCATCGATGAGATCGATGCGGTCGGGAGCACCCGCACGAATGACGGTACATCCGGAAGCGCCGAGGTGCAGCGAACCCTCATGCAGCTCCTTGCCGAGATGGACGGGTTTGACAACCGGGGTGACGTGCGGATCATGGCTGCCACCAACCGGGTCGATATGCTGGACCCGGCCCTCCTCCGTCCCGGGCGTTTCGACCGGGTGATTGCAATCCCGCTCCCTGATAAAGCCGGCCGGAAAGCAATCCTGAAGATACATTCAAAGAAGATGACCCTCATCGATGTGGATCTTGACAGGATTGTCGAAAGCACCGAGAATGCGACGGGTGCCGATCTCCAGGCGGTCTGCCGTGAGGCCGGCATGATGGCAGTCCGGAGGGAAGCGGCCGGGGTCTCGCAGGACGACTTCGAAAAGGCAGTCCGTAAAGTGAAGGCCGAGGTTGTCACCGATCTCCGGATGTATACCTGATCATCTATTTTTTTCACCCCGGAAAGCCGGATTCCCACTCTATTTCTTTTCTTCCGTACTCTGGTAATGTGGCGAATCTTTCACCGTACAGCCTCCAATTCATCCGTCCTTCTGCTCTCAAACTTCATTTCAGGGAAAGGGGCAGTTCCCGGTTATCACCAATCGATAATCTCCTCTTACCAGGGAAAAAACCGGGGAGCCTATAAATTCCCGGTGACCATAGTATCAGCAACAGACCTATGAACGTCCTCTTCCTCCCAAAGGAAGGAGTGGCCCTGTACCGCGAACTCCTCAATTCCGAGACCAGCAGGGACGCACTCCGGTTCTACCGCCCTGTCGAGACCCCGTCCGGGGTTGCAATCTCTGTGGCATCGCTCGGGAGTGCTTTATCCCTTGTGGCAGACCTCCGGTGGTATGTCAGGAGGTACATGCATGGCGTCCTCTTTGAGATCTCCCCGGGAGTATGCTGTTCGTATGGGCTCGCCCGCGAGGTATATTTTGACCGTGCGGTAACGCTCGGGGAATCATGGGAGTTCCGGCTCATCTACCGGATGAAGGATGGCCGGGTCATCCGTGAAGAGCAGGTCATGCCCGGTACCGATCGGCCCTGTTCAGGGACAAAAGAATCCCCCGAGATCGAGGTCTGGTGCACCGAGGATGAGTTCCATCTCGGCATCAGTGGCCCGGCAGAAGAGGATGCAGGGATAGAGGGCGGGGAAGAGAAGCCATAAGCCCGATAGTATCAATGGTGTTTTGGTCCCACCCAAGGACCGTCATGGGTGTATTGCAGAACTCCTCCTGTTCGTATTTACATGAATCATTCCTTCTGTGCTGCAATGACGCAGAAACCAACCCGGGAATCAACCTCCTCCATGCGAAACCCGGTATCTCTCAGGAGTGCCTGTACTTCATCGGATGAATAGAACTTTGCACGGGAGAGGAACCTTCCTTTACCACCCTCCCGGAGATAGTTCCGATGTATATTCCCCCCGCGTTCGATGAATGCGATGACAAGGAATCCCCCTGGAACGAGGATTCGGTGGAGTTCCCGGAATGCCGGGAACGGATCCTCGAGGAAGCAGATGACAGTCACAAAAAGCACAGATGAACAGGACCCGTTCCTAATCGGGAGCGCTTCAACCCTGCCCCGGATGACCTCAATCCCCCGCTGGAGTGCCATCCGGCAAAGAGCACGCGATGGTTCGACCCCGAGCGTGATCCCGAGAGGTACAGCAAACCTCCCGGACCCGACCCCCACTTCGATGGATCGGGAGTCCGTTGGGGGGAGGACCTTGCGGATACGGGCTAGTTCCGAGTGGTACTCATCACGGTGCTCATCGAACCACCTATCATAGTCATCAGCGTATTCTTCGAATATGTCATCCGGCATCGGTCTCAATCACCTCCCGTACAGTCGCTTGCGTACCCGCTCCCCGACTGCCTGCTCCCTCTGTTTCAGCACGGAGAGGTCCATTGTCCCCTCCCGGTATGAGGCAAAGAGGAAGTAGGCAAAGTCTACCGTCAGGTCCATCACCTCCTTCCTGAACCGCACCTCAACCGCGGTGTCCCCTGCAAACCCCTTTATAGAGAACCAGTCGGGCTTCTCTAACTTATAGAACCCCTCGCCGACACTGGGGAGTGCTTCGATCTGTCCGAAGTTCCCCAGGTAGGCGAAAAATTCCTTCGTTAGCGGTGTGTCGAGGAGAAACTCCTTCATAAAGGATCCGTCTGCACAGACCTTATGCCGGACTGACCGAAGAATCCGCATTTCGTGCGATCTCCCGTATTGCTTTGGCCGCAATCTGGCACTCTGCATCGGTCGTGTGCCAGGAGAGGCTGAGCCGCACGCAGCCTTCTCCTCCGTCAATGGTCTTGTGCACCAGCGGGGCACAGTGGAGCCCGGTCCGGGCAATGATACCGTAGGCCCGGGCCAGCATGAACCCCACGTCATCGTTCTGGAGCCCGCGGATATTGAAGGCGACGATCGG
>JAJFVA010000040.1 GCA_021371995.1 Methanoregulaceae archaeon
GTGGAAGTTGTCAGGACCGATCTCTTTTCAGGCATATGCGGCATCTTTGACCTGGTGCTCTTCAATCCGCCCTACCTCCCCACGACTCCCGATGAACGGATGGATGACTGGCTCGAGTATGCCCTTGACGGAGGTCCGGACGGCCGTACCGTCATCAGGAGGTTCCTTTCCGGAGTCGGCAGGGTGCTTGCACCGGGAGGGCGGTGTCTTCTTCTGATCTCGTCCCTTACCGGTCTTCCCGAGGTATGCATGCTGATTGAGCAGGCAGGGTTTACTCCAGAAGTCTTCATGGAGGAGCAGGTCGAGGGCGAGATGCTCATGGTGATCAGGTTTGCAAGAGTTACCGCAGAGCAGATTATTGGTTAAATCATCGTTCCATCTGGTAACAAGTAATGGATACGTTCACAACCCTCGGTCGAATAATGGCGATAGCGATAGGCATTAAAAATCCAGATTTTATTGACGAGGGAAAAACTATCCTCTCCTGCCGAAGGAGATCCATTGGTAGATAAATTTATTGTTGACGGTAAAAACGCAGGGGAAACATCGGTTTTTGTCCGGTAAAACGAGATCAGATCACTTTTACTGGTTGCGAGAGCAGGTGAAAATAAAATGGACAGTAATAATACCCCCATAATCAGAGAGAAAATTTTCATTTCAATATCTTCACTGACAATATCTGTTCCTGTACTATATTTCACCTTATCGTGTCTCAGAGAGCAATGAACCCCCAATCGAGATATTCTCCTTCTCCAGCTCGTGGACAAGGATGGTAACACGCTCGATCGGAACCCCGAGCACGTTCTTGACCGTTAGTGCGATCTGGTCGGTCATCTGCTTCTTCTGTTCGTAACTTCTTCCTTTTGCCAGGGTGATGGTCACAACGGGCATACGTGGTATATTATTCCTGGAGGACAAGAATACTCCCGGTTTTTTACCTGATATCCCGGGCCATCCCTGAGTACCGTGCAGCCTCGCTTACCGCTGAGGCAACCACCTTCACGACCTTTTTATCAAGTACCGGCGGCATAATATGATCCTTTGCCGGTTTCTTCACGAATCCTGCAAGGGCGTGAGCTGCAGCAACCTTCATATCATCGTTTATCTTTCTGGCATGAGTATCGAGAGCTCCCCGGAACACACCGGGGAAAGCGAGGGCATTGTTGATCTGGTTGGGATAATCGGAACGCCCGGTCCCCACGATGGCAGCACCGGCTGCCTTCGCCATTTCCGGCATAATCTCCGGGACCGGGTTTGCCATCGCAAACACGATCGGGTTGTCGTTCATTGTCCGGATCATATCCCCGTTCACAAGGTGGGGAGCTGATACGCCGATGAAGACATCAGCCCCTTCCAGTGCTTCTGCAAGTCCTCCGGTCCTGCCCGCATGGTTCGTCTCATCAGCAAGGATGAACTTGTACTTGTTTGCATAGAGCCCTTTCCGGTTCCGGTGGATAATCCCCTGGGTGTCGCAGACGATGATATCACGGACCCGCTGGCAGACATCAGGGCTGTACCCGATACACCGGAGGAGGCGGACGATCGCAAAGCCGGCAGCTCCTGCCCCGCTGACGACAATGTTCAGGTCTTCAAATTCCTTTCCTGTCACCCTGCAGGAGTTCAGGAGCGCTGCAAGCACGGTGATAGCCGTACCATGCTGGTCATCATGCATGACCGGGATCCCGATGTCCTGCAGGGCTTCTTCCACTTCAAAACACTTCGGGGCGGCAATGTCTTCGAGGTTGATTCCCCCGAACACCGGGGCGATGTTCCGTACCTCATCGATAAAATCGGTATGATAGCTCTCAAAACACAGGGGAAATGCATCGATCCCGGCAAACTTCTTGAAGAGGAGGGCTTTCCCCTCCATGACCGGTATCGCGGCATACCCCCCAATGTTACCGAGCCCGAGGACCGCAGAGCCATCCGTCACGATCGCAACGGTATTCGCTTTCATCGTGTAACGGTAGGCGAGGTCCCTGTCTTTAGCAATCGCCCGGCAGACCTCTGCGACTCCCGGTGTATAAGCCCGTGCAAGGTCCAGCCGTGTCTTGAGCGGGACTTTTGGATGCAGTTCTATCTTGCCATGGTACCGGGCATGAAGGTCAAGCGCCTCCTGATACAGTTCGTTGGTCTCTTCGTCATCTCCCATCTGTTCACCACCGGCATTCCAGTGTTCTATGAGTGCATCAGAGCCGGGAGAATAAAAATCCTGCCGGTCCTGGCCCCCGGCAGATACCGTGGTTTTTTGAGGAAGGGGGCCAAAAAGTAATGCCATTCAGCATGATTACCGGCAGGACGACCCTTCATATCATTTTGCTCCTGGCTGTATTCTGTCTTTTCGCAGGGTGCAGCATGGAAACAGGATCTTCTCCGGATCCTGATCTCTCTGCCGGCCTTCCTTTAAGGGCCACGGTTACCGGGACCATCGATGGCGACACTTTCCGGCTCTCCTTTCCGGACGGGAGAACAGAGACCCTCCGCATTCTTGGCATCGATACCCCTGAAGTAACCCCGGGAGGAAACGATCCCGGTAAATTCGATGGGATCACGGATCCGTGGTTTCTCTCTCTATGGGGGGAAGAAGCCGCTTTATATGCGCATCAGAATCTGGACAGGCAGGTGGTCACAATCGAATGTGATAGTGATGCAGGCACCCGGGATCCGTACGGGCGGCTGCTCGCAACCCTCACTCTCCCGGACGGCTCTGATTATGGTGAAGCCCTACTCATGCGGGGACTTGCCCGGGTCTATACACAGGAGACCTTTTCCCTGAAAGACCGTTATCTCGCGGTCCAGAAGGAGGCCATGGATACCCGCACTGGTATCTGGAGCGGCCTCGAACCGCTGCATGGTGCTTCCGGGCAGATCGTTATAGCGAAAGTCCACTATGATGCCGCCGGCGATGACAGGGAGAACCTGAATGATGAATACCTCACGATCCGCAACGGTGGTACTGCCACGGCTGACCTCACTTCATGGCAGGTCAGGGATTCGGACGGGTTTGTCTACCTCTTCCCTGCGGTCAGCCTCTCTTCAGGGGAAACCCTGGCCCTTCATTCCGGGAACGGGACACCTTCTGCAGGGGATATCTTCATGGGTTCCCCATTTCCGGTTCTCAACAATGATGGTGATACCGTAACCCTTTCAGACCGGGAAGGAAACGTCGTCTCCTCATTCTCATGGGGCTGATTCGGGGTCGTTTTCCCGACAAATGCATGGCAAACATTTTTTTACGGACTGATACAAGACCAATTTTTCCCTGTCCGTTCCTGGGGATGATACAGGGCGGCGATCCCACGATACCTCCAGGGTCGCGGTTTCACTTCCGTGCCTGCTCAAAGGCAAAAGCGATCTCTTCCCAGGCTTTTCCGAGCAGTTTCCTGTAATACCCGCGGTCAAAACGCTTTGCAACCCAGTCCAGGTCCACAGACCAGGTCCTGGCATCGGTCACCACGTACCCGATCTCCATCCCTGGTTCAACCCCGATTCCGGCATGAGCGCATGCCGCAACGGCCGATGCTTCAGGGCAGCGGCGCGAGTAGGTGAGCCGGCTTACCTGCCGGCGAATCGCCATGGATGAGGGGGGGGCATCAGGGAGTCCGGCTGCTGCCTCCCGGTACATTCCACGGACCTCCTCTTCAAGTGCCACCAGATCGGTACGCGTCACTGCCTGTTTCATCACCGAAAGCATCGACTCCTGCATCGTCCGGACGTAGGGAGGAGTATCGCCGCGCCGTGCCATGATCCCGCGGACCTTTATCTCTCCCGTGCTGAGGCGCCCGTAGTAGCGGTTGTAGGCGCCAAAACCGTCCGGCATGGGGAGAAAGACGATCCAGTCGTAAGGATCAAGCGTTGTATGAAGGCCGGTCTTCTCCTCGACCCGCACCTTTAGTGCACCGGCAGGGCCCCCCCGAACCCAGAGGCAGTCAACGATACCGTGCAGGACGTCAAAGCCCATCTCCTCTGCACATTCCTTTGTCGTGAGCAGGATGTCCCGGGCATGCCCGGTGATCTTCTCGTGCACTTCAATCTGACCGAACTTTGCATTTTTATACCCGGTATACCCGAAACAGGTCACAAGCATCCACTTCAGGATCGAATCGATCCCGGTATAAGAAGGATCGGACACTTTCCGTGCCTTGCTCTCCTTCCGGAGTGCAAGAAGCGGTTCGAGCACCGTGGGCAGAAAGCCTTTCCTATCAGGGTTGGCGAGAGTTTCGGGAGAGAGGTTGTACGAAACGATGATGGAGGGATAGAGCGAGGTGAAGTCAATCTCAGACACCTCGTTGTAGAGCCCGGGCACCGGCTGGAACATCATCCCCCCGCGGTCGGTTGCCTTCAGGTTGCAGAACCGGCGCACGGCCTCTGGATCACTTTTACGGAAGGGAATGGCAATCCCCCGTTTCAGCGCCTCGTAGACCTCGTATGCCGAGATCAGCGTGCCCGAAGTGAAGCGGGCGGTGAGGTTCGGGGCAAGCCCGGTGAGACGGGCGCCAAGGATGATGCCCGCAAGGCCGCTCTCGCGGTAATGGAAGCTCTGGGTGGTGTCGATCAGGATCCTGCCGTCGGGGATCAGGGAGCCTGCCCGGTACTCGGTCTTTCCGTAGCTCCAGTAGGATTTCTCTGCAAGCTTCCGGTACCTGCCGCTCCTGCTGAACGGGAGCACGATCCCCTTTCTTTCTGCAGTGGAGAGGATGCGTGGCAGCCAGAGGTCAGAGTGGGGGAAAAGCACGACATGGGGGTCGATGGCTGTAACAAGGGCAGCAAGGTCGGCAAGGACCGCTGGTTCCTCCCCGCTGAGATGCTCACAGCGTTCGTGCACCACGTCAATGGAGCGGACAGGGTCCTTTCCGAAGGGAATGCCCCTGATATGCACTTCGATGATTCGGAACGGGAGCGATGGGAGTACCGGAGTGAACCTGGACTCGGCCTCATCACAACAGGGGACAAGGCCCTGCCCCGCCAGGTACCGCTGATCGGGTCGCAGGTCAACATTGTAGAGTTCGGCGGCAAAACCGGTCTGCCGCTCGATCGCCATGGCAACCTCCCGCCCGGCGGGGACAAAGTACCCGTCACAATCACCATGAACGGTCCGGAACGTACACTCCTCTGCTCCGTATGCCGACTCCAGTGCCTCGAGAAGCTCCCAGTGGGCAGCCGGATCTGCAAGATGAAGGTAAAATGAGGGGGTGCAGGGGACGGTCCTGTGAAGGGTGACCCCGTCGCGGGTGAGTTCCCAGATCTCCACAGCATCCCGGTAGCAGGTGTCAGTGATCCACATGCCGCCCCTCCCGGACTTTCAGGATCTCGATGAAGACAGAGAAAAGGGCAGCCTCGAGCGGATCGTCAAATGCATAGAATCCCTCGCTTGCATGTCGCCTGGTCATTTCAACGATTATGAGCGCTGTTTCCCCCTCCGCTCCCGGGAGTGACCGGGCCACCCGCTCCCAGCGCCCGGTGATATCCTTTACCCCCATGCGCACGCTCTCAAAACTTCGTCCCATCAGAAACCCTCCAGGGTGGTCTGGTCCCGCGGGAGCCCTGACGGGTGCCGCACTGGTCCGCCATGGCGGGACCGCTGCACGGTTGGAAACGCCGTAGGTGAGAGGGAGAAGAACCGGTCTGCCCGATCTGCAACGAGTGAGAAGGCCGGGTCAGGGGCAGGGGCATACAGCACGACTGCAGCGTTCTGCCCTGCACCCTTCAGTGCCTGCGCCACCTGCGGGATGGCCTCCTCTCCGGATCCTTCGTACAGCCCGGGGTCGTGCTCGACAAAGATGATGGTATGGTAAGATTCCCGGAGGATGGTGAGGAGCTGGAAAGCGGTGAATGCCCTCCGTACCTCAATGGTGACCGACCTGCGGTTGATCCCGGAAAGGAGCCGTGAATAGTTTCCGCTCACAAAAAGGAAGAGGAACCTCCGGAGAACCGGGTTGTCGTTGAGACCTGCCAGCACCAGATCCTCCGGTGCAACGAGCGCTGCAAATGTCCCGGTGCGCAGGGTGACCGCTGGGTGCAGGTCAAATTCCATTGCAGGTACACCACCCTTGCAAGCTCCATAAGGGTGCAGAGCATGTGGTGCGAAAGTGGGGTCGATACGGTCATAAAGAAAGAGAAAAGGATAATATGACGTTGAATTCGAAAATCAGGTTTATTTTAAATGAAACATGATGAAAGGGTTGTCCCGTACATCAGGAAAAAATAGATCTTCAGGAGCAGCCGCCGCATCCGCATGAGCTCGGTGCTGGAGTGAAAAGATCTTTCCAGGTGAACCGGGGACTGCCGTTGCTGCTTTCAGCAGGTAATACCGGAGATATATAATCGTCCGGGTTGATGGGCTGGACGGTTAAGGACCCCAGGTTGTGAGAGGCGGATGAAAATATCCTGGCGCTTAACGGGTCTTTTGGGAGGATATCATCAGGGACATCCGAAGTGGCCGGGATGACAGGACCAGTTCCCGTTCCGGAAGAATACCCGTTTAAACGGGAGAATGAGTTCAGCTGGGAGAATGAGGCACCTGCTGCGGCTACTGGTGCAGCAAATACTGCAAGGACAATCAGGGCAGAAATAACAAGTGCGGAACATATGCGTGTGGTATTCATATCGAATCCTCGGTTGTATTTACCCTATTTTGGTGATATGCCTATAAATTCTTGCCGGGCGGCCGGACAGGGAACGGAAGTCAGGTTCATGCCTTCTTCCGGAAGGTGCGGGACGGGCAGCGTTCAGCTTCGCGGTCTGCTGGAACAGGACCGTTGATGGTGCAGATCCCCTCCCGGTCGTTTTCCGGTGTGTAGAGGAAACAGTCAGCACAGGTTGGCATGAGAATGGATTGCCGTTTCCCTTCTTGTAGGTTGCGGCTTTTCCACTGATTGCAGTTCAGACCGGAATGGCGGGCTGTGCCACTGCGGATTATTTGATTTAAAACCAGGATACCCTCCGATGGCTCCTTCATCCCGTACCGCAGGAAATCCTTCCTAAAAATAATGTTTATTGCTCCTTGTGCAGAGAACAGAGCATGCATATACGGACGTTCTGTGGCCTGATGACAATCCTGCTTCTTGTCACGACCGGTATTGCTGCAGCTCATCCGCCTGCAGGGATGCAGCTGGCATACAGTGAACAGACCGGAGAACTCGTGATGACCATCACCCATGATGTTGCCGATCCTGCCACGCACTTCGTCAGGCAGGCAGAGATCCGGAAAAACGGGGAGACGGTCATCAGCGAGAGGTATACCAGTCAGCCCTCAACGGATACATTCACATACCGGTACCCGGTCCCCCTCAACCCTGGGGACGAGGTCGTTGCAACCGCTGAATGTAACATCGGGGGATCAGCTACAGCCCGGTTTATCATGCCGGGGCAGACAGGAACCATCCCCACGGAACCCGGCATGACTCCCCTCTGGGTATACCATGCAATCCTGATGGTGACCGGGATTCTCTGCATCCTGACTGCAGGGCTCCTCCCTGTCTTCGGGAAAGGGATTGCCGGCTGGTACCGTCTCCATATTATTACCGCTATTGCCGGGAGCATTCTTGTCATCCCTGCCGTAATCCTTGTGTTCAGAGTCCCGTACCTCTCTGCATCTCCTTCAGCCTTTGCTGTCCATGTCGTGCTTGGGCTCCTCCTCCTCTTCTCGCTCCTTGCAGCGATTCTGCTTGCCCTCATAAGGAGCCGGGCGGGACCGCGCAAGGCAGTTATCAGGAGTGCCCATATCTGGTCCGGCCGGGCTTTCATCGTGCTCGTGGTGATCAATATTCTCATCGGGCTGGCAGCAGTCGGGATAATCTGAAATAATTTTTCAGAGAAAATGTGTGTACGGGGCAGGACATCTCACAGAACATAGGGAGGATACGATTATGACAAAAGTACTGATTGTCTATTACTCGCTGTATGGCCATATCCACAGAATGGCAGAAGCAGTCGTCATGGGGTGCGTGAGGTCCCGGGCTGCGAAGCAGTACTCAGGCGGGTGCCTGAAACGCTCTCATTAGGGGTCCTGGAAAAGGTGGGGGCAGGTGAGTTCCAGAAGGAATTCTCACGCGTGCCGTTCTGTACGATGGAGGAACTGGGGGTGGCGGATGCGGTCATATTCGGGACACCGACACGGTTTGGGAACATGTGCGGCCAGATACGCCAGTTCTTCGATGCCACGGGCAGACTCTGGGGGGTGGGAGCACTTGTGGGAAAGCCAGGGAGTGCCTTTACAAGTTCTGCGACCCAGCATGGCGGCCAGGAGTCCACCATCCTCTCCGTACATACCACGCTCCTCCACCATGGCATGATCATCGTCGGACTCCCGTATACATTCGAAGGGCAGAGCAGGCTTGATGAGATAACAGGCGGGAGCCCGTATGGAGCATCTACCATTGCGGGCAACGGGCCGGACATCCGGTGGCCAAGTGAGAACGAACTTAATGAAAGCCCGCTACCAGGGCAGGCACGTTGCACAGATTGCGCGGAAACTGGCAGGCTGATCAGGGTCTGCCCGGATAGACCGGGCGTTTACCCGGACTCTCTTCCTTCTAATTCCGGTTCATCCATCAGGGCACGGGCTTTCGCCCGAGGCTCCCGAGTTCCCTGAGATACCGATCCCTTCGCGCCATGTATGCGTCTGCTCCCGTCCCGAACGGGATATATTCGGATACCTGCCACCCTTCCGCGGACATTTCCTTCTTTGTACTGTCAGCAAGGCCGAAGAGAAACCCGAACTGTATCTGGTCCTTCCGGTCGGCTGCCAGGCTCCGTACCTCCTTTAGGAGAACAGGGTCATGCGTTCCAATATGAAAAGGAACTTCGTAGCGATGTGCATCCTTCACCAGGTCGAGGAACCGTTCCTGTATCCCGGTAAAATCAGTAATATCCCCATGATACGCTCCCTTGACGAACCGCGGAGTTATCCCGAGAGCGAGGAGAAGCCGCAGATCCCCCGTCGACCGGTACAGGTAAGCCTGGAGTGCGAGAGTCACAGGGAAGTTTTTCTGCCGGCAGAGGCTGGCAGCCTCGATTGCAGCACCGATAAGACCCTTCCCTTCCATGTCGATCTCGAATCCCGCCTTATTTCGATTCGCCTCCCGGCACAGGTCAAGGGCCCGTTCCATGGCTGCATCTCCGTCATTGAGGGCACCAAGCGATGATAGTTTTACAGAGACTGATGCGTCAAGCCCTTTCCGGGCAATCCCGGAAATGGCTTCCCTGTATGCAGTGCTGACGGTATCAGCTTCATCGGCGGTCCGGGTATACTCATCGAGTACATGGAGGGTGCAGGATATTCCCTGGATGTTTTGCTCTTCGCACCGTGATAGTGCCGATGAGAGATCCGGGAGGGTCCAGCGGCCGGTGGTCATGGTCCTGATCCTAACTCCTGTTGTAGATGTGCCATACGGCATACAGGATAGAGATACTTGCCGCCAGAAATATCAGGGCAAGAAACTCCGGAGCAATTGTTGCATTTACCAGTATCAGGAAATCGTACACGACATACACGCCAAACGTGAACGCGATGAACCAGCCGTATACTTCCTTCTTCCGGAATGCAATAGCGGCCCCGAGGATGCACACCAGTCCTTCGATCAGGATGGAGACCGGCTGGATGAGGGAAGGGAGATCCATAAGAGAAGATGGATCGCAGATGAAGAAAAGTTTGTCCGCACAATCCGGATCTTTTTTTTATGGGCTTTCTCAGATGTGCCCTGGTTTGCCTCCATCCACACCAGACTGATCCTTCCGTTCAGCATCATAGTACCATTCCCGTATGAGACGGCTGGCACGGTCCCCGGTCTCAATTATCTCTTCGTCATCCTTCATATCCCTCTCAAGGACAAATTCTTCCCAGAGATCGACCAGGGCTGAAAGTGCCTTCTCCTTCCTCTCCAGCTGCTCTTCCAGCACAGAGATTTTCATCCTGAGCAGCTCAATTTCGTGGGAGGACTCATCCACCGGATGATCCGATATTCCAAGCGATGCGATGTAGATCCCCAGAATCTCATTGACGCACTGCTCGGGGCTTTCTGCCCGGCGCTCACTCGTGATACTTTCCAGTGCCTGGTTCAGGGCAGGATTGATGGTGATGCGAATCTGCTTCTCTTTCATCAGCGATGGGTATAGCGGGAGCCTTCATCATCATTTCCATTCAGGGAACCATCTCTACCAGGATATACTATCCCAGTGTCCCTCCAATATCAGGAAAAAAAGCAGGGTATGGTGTCATTGGTACCACCTGTCGTGCTGACAAATCATGACGAGAAAATTTGTGATATCCGGTCACTGCTATTTATATCCGGTCACTGCTATTTGAGTGGAAAAGTGTTGTCTGTCGGTCTCGTAATACCCATGCAATAGATCCCGCTGCCACCAAAGTGCGCCCCGGCGGTGGTTCAATAACTATTCACATGAGACTTGATGATCGAAGGGGTTATCTGAAATTTACAAAACTGCAAGGAAAACCATCTCAATGTACCGGGATTATTCATACCGTTCGACAAAAAGTTGGTGGCCGGATTGTCACTAGCCCAAAAAAAATTATTGCTCTAACTTGAAGGAATGGGTCATGTTCGAGGCGATCATGCCGTCATGGATCAGCTCTGCCTCAATCTGGTAAGTCCCCGCACTCAGCCCCGAGCATGAAGAACAACTGGGGAGCTGGTGGCTATAGACCAGAGTGTTCAGACCGGGTGAGAGATTCACCGGGATCTCCGTATCAAGCTGAAAATCACCATCCCGGGACTGGATACCACGGATCCTGAGGGTGGTGTTGCTCATATCCCCCTGTGAACTCGCCAGGACTGTTATGTTCATTCTCTCTTTTGAATGATAGAGGTCCTTGTCAGTGGTGACAGAGGTGATACGTGCAGTGTCTGGACCAAGGCACCCGGGCACTACAGACATTGCGATAATGACCATGATCACAGCAATAATAAGAAGATCCCGTCGCATAAAGAGTGGTGGTGCGTGTTTCTAATAAATACCATCGGTAGACTGCACCCTGTGCTATCTGAATATCCCGTGAGAAACGAAGAGTGCAGGCAGGCGCAGATCAGGAAAGATGTTGCAGGAATCCCTAACGCCGGCTCTTATTTCCCCTTCCCTGGTCTTCGGTTCGGCAATGTCTTTATCTCCAGCAGGAACCATCAGTGGATCGGGATATCCATGCCAGGCGGACTTACATTCTCTTCCGTGATGATAGAAAAACCAGCAGATATGAACGTGATAATCGGGCACTCTCATTTCATCAAGACTGCAGAAGATCTCTACGAGGCAGTCGCTGGAGCAGTCCCTGGTGCACAGTTCGGGCTTGCATTCTGTGAAGCATCGGGGGACTGCCTGGTCCGGGTTGAAGGCAACGACGATGCACTGAAGAAACTGGCGGAGAAGAATGCCCTCCTCATTGGGGCAGGTCATTCGTTCGTCCTCTTTCTCGGTAACTGCTACCCGATCAATGTTCTCAGCACAATCAGGAACGTCCAGGAGGTCTGCACCATCTATTGTGCAACGGCAAACCCAGTCGAAGTGATCATCGCCGCGTCACCCCTTGGACGGGGAATCATGGGGGTCATCGATGGATCATCACCGAAGGGAGTGGAAAGCCCGGATGATGTACGGAAGCGGGTAGACCTGCTCAGAAGGTTTGGGTATAAAAGGGGATGACTGGAGGATCCCGGTAGGATGATGCCGGGCAGGTGAGATCTTTTGGAAAAAGGGAGAGGATGAAACCCGGACTTCTGCCGGATGGCCCGCGATAGTGAACAGTGATATATGCAGAGGTTGCCGGAAAAAACAGGGAATGGAATCAGGAGGCGTTCCCTGCAGCCTTCACTGCATTTACCAGCCCCGCAACCTTCTGCTCATCGCTCACGTCCTTCTGTGTCAGCACATACTCCCCGACAACCGTCACCCCTTTCTCCTGGAGACCTCTCTTCATGATCGGGATGGCCTCCCCGGCCTTAGAACCGCAGGTCGCAAAGACCACGGCCTTCTTCCCCTGGCAATTTTTCATGGCTCTGATCGCCCCGTTTGTGACCGGTGTTGTCTTCCAGAACCAGACCGGCGTTCCTATCACGATTAGGTTCGATGAGGCAAGATCGATCTCCCTTGGATCGACGGGGTCTGCTTCTTCGCGCCTCGCCCGCATGCTCCCTGTTGTATAGGCCGTGATCTTGCTGTACGGGTTCCGGGGCTTCACCTCGATGAGGTCGCCCCCGCACGCTGCCTGTATCCGTTCAGCGATCCCCCTGGTAATCCCGGAATACGAATGGTAAATGATAGAGATCTTCATGGTGCACTTCTTAGTGGTTTAATGCTCTTCCGCATTTAACTATCTGCACTCTCCGGGATCTAATTTTTCACTTCTCCCCCCATTGCTCTCCTTTTCAAAAAAACCCGGTCTTCGGATATTCATTATCAGGGGATGAAGACTGACCTCATGCGATGTAATGCGGCAGGGTCTCCTTTTTCGGGTAATGTTTGTCAACGCCCGGATTTTCATTCCGGGTGCTGATAAAAATGGGTGGAGAATCTCAGATATACCGGGCTTTCTTCGAGAGATGTGCCGGGGTGTAGAGCGGCCGGTAGGGCATGCAGGCAGTCTCTTCCTGCACGAGCTCGATCAGTACATCCTCGGTCATTGTCTCCTTGTGCGGCTTGTTTGGCTGCGACATCGCCCGGACGGTCACTGTCAGGATACCCTTGTCCATCTCGGCATCACCGATAACGACCACGTAGGGCACCCATTCCATGGCCGCATCCCGGACCTTCTTTCCGACACTCTCATCCCTGTCGTCAAGGTCTGCACGGATCCCGGCGCTCCTGATCCGGCCGGCAACTTCAGTTGCCAGGGGGAGATGGCGTTCTGCGACCGGAACGACCCGGACCTGGGTGGGTGAGAGCCAGAGCGGGAGCATTGGTACCTTCTGGGTGCTCGTGGTCTCGAGGATGGCGCAGATGACCCGTTCAACACTTCCGGTCGGTGAGCAGTGGAGAATAGGGGGGTGGACCGCAACGCCATCCCTGTAGTACTTGATATCGAACCGCTTTGAAGACTCGACATCGATCTGGACGGTCGGATTCTCGATCGGCCGGCCCTGCCCGTCGATTGCAGCAAGATCGACCTTGGCCACCCAGTAGTGGACCCTGTCGGAAAGGATTTCGATGAGCATCGGGACACCAGAGACCGCAACCATCTTCTTCACCCATTCATGGTGCTCATCATAGAAGTCCCGCGTGCACCGGAACACTCCGACAAGCGTGGTGCCAAAATCCTTCCCGGTCTTCCAGCCCATTGCAAGCTGCTCCTCAAAACAGGTGAGCGCCTCGGGCATATCGGTACAGAGGCTGTGCATATCGGGCATTGTAAACGCCCGGAGCCGTTTTAACCCGATCACTTCCCCTTTCTGCTCGTGCCTGAACGAATACGTGGAGAGCTCGTACATCTTCATCGGCAGCGAATTAGGCGAGATGTGCATGTCCCTCATGATCGAGAACATGCCAAAGCAGGCAGCAAACCGGAGCATCATGTTCCGGTTCCCGCTCTTGAACCGGTACTGGCGCTCCCCGAACTTTTCGGCATGCTCATAGATGGCAGTGTCCGCAAGGTCATACATGACCGGGGTCTCGACCGGTGTCGCCCCGTAGGGAAGAACGAGGCCAAGCACATAATCGGCGAGCAGGTCCCGGATCAGCTTGCCTTTTGGCATCCACCGGAGGTGGCCGACATCAGAGACAGGCTCATAATCGACAAGCTCCTTTGAACGCATCAGCTCGACATGGGCGGGTTCGCCTCCCCCGGCAGCCGGTTCCCCGAGTTCTTTTTTCAGGAGGCAACCGAACGGGCTTTCGTCCAGGAACTTTTTTGCGTCATGGGTGATCCCATCAGGGGTCATCACAAAAAACTCGTGGGTGACCTCTTTCTTCTCCTTCTTTGCACCCTCTTCGGAAGGGAGGATAGTCTTTGAGAGTTCGGAGAGGGGGTGACCCTTGCAGGAAAGCTTGAAGGATTTATACCAGCCAAAGGGTGCCCGTTTCACGGTAAAGCCAATCCCGGTAAGTCCTTCCTCAAGCGCTTTAAGCGCCCATACTGCTGCGTCAGGCCGCGAGAGATCGCTGCTTAAGTGGGCGTACGGGTAGACCATGATTGTCTCGACAGACAACTTATCGGCGACGAGCCCAATCTCTGCCAGTGCCTGTTCGACCACGCCTTCAAGGTCGTCTTCATCAACGGCCTCAACAGCACAAAAGACCGCGAGGGCATCTTCTGCCCGATCCTGGAGCATGGTCGTCTCCTCGGCCATGCCGGTCTTCTTTTTTGCCTCGTATTCGATAAAATCGGAATGTATCAGAAGGAGCCGCATGCGTCATCTCCGATAAATATGCATTCTTATCCGCACTATTTCTGTATTCATAGGGTATATATCCATCAGGAACGAGGGTTCTCGTGGTAACGGGAGAGGGTTGCCTGCCGCTGGTCCATGTACTTGGCATCTGCCTTCAGGTTATAGGGCTGGGCTGCCCGCTCGGTGGTATAAAAGACGAGCTGCCCGACAGGCATCCCGGCATACATCCGGACAGGGCGGGCATTCACGTTGCACATCTCAAGGGTGATCGAGCCCCGGAATCCGGCATCGATCCACCCCCCGGTCTGGTGAAGCTCGACTCCCAGGCGTGCAATGCTGCTCTTCCCCTCGATGCTTGCGACAATGTTGTCAGGGAGCCCGATCACCTCCATCGTCTCGGCGAGCATGAACCGGCCGGGCTCAAGCACGATGGAATCCGCAAAGCAGTCTGCAGTCCCGCTTCCGATCGTCTCTTTCCGGTACGGATCGATCACCTCGTTCCCTTCCTCGTACCAGAGGAAGTGGTTACCGAGACGGATATCCAGTGAATTTGGCTGAACAAGGGCAGGGTCAAACGGGTCCACCTGGATAAACCCGTGGGTGATCCGGTCCAGGATCTGCCAGTCGACAAGGATCATTGGGGTAGTTATGGGAAGGGGAAGGTAATGAGGGTGTCTGATGGAATTTTGGATGGTTCGGCAAAGCGAAGAATCGTTTATTGAAAAAGTGAGGATAGAGCCTGCCTTTCCTCACTTCGTTGTATCATAGATCATCGTGATCTTTCCGGTGCCATCAGAAAGGGTTAGCTCATTGCCGGAGATCTTGTAGACCTTCATACTCGGGAGGACGGCAAGATAGGTGCTTTCAAGATCCATGACTCCAGGTTCACCGCAGTACATCAGGGTTACCGCAAACCCGCTCATGCTGATGCTGTTCCCTGATACGGTATATGTTCCGGAGTAGCTGTTGCATCCGGAATTCCCGCTGACTTTCCCGTCATCAGCAAACTGCAGGGAGATGGGGTATGCTTGTCCCGGCGTCCAGAAATTGCCCTGGACATCGACAAACGAGTTCAGGTACCACATCGTGCCGGTAAAGGGGGCAGGCGTCATCTGGTAGGGGGGGACCGTCGAGTAGGTAAGGATAGCCTTCCCTCCGCTATCTTGTACTGTCAGGGTATTTCCAGATATGGAATACCCGGATGAACCCTGGATTGTCGTAAGGTACAGCGTTTCCTGGTTCATGATCCCTGCCGGATCGCTGCAGGACATTTTAGTGGTGGCAGGTGCACCGATCGATAGGCCGTTCAGGGTTGATTCATAGGAGGCGGTATACTGGTTGCACCCTGCGGAGCCGGAGACCTTCCCCTGGGTATCAAAGAAGGCTGTGATCTGAGTCCCGGGTTTGACAGAAAGCGACCCTCCTCCACTGTCAAAGGCTACCAGGTACCAGGTGACTCCGGTTAGTGTCTGGGGTGCGGCTTGAGTGGTCATGGGTGTCGGCTGGGCAGTCGGGGGTGTAGTTGGGGGGGAGGTCGGGGTTACGGTAGGTACAGGAGAAGTGCACCCGCTGATGCAGAGCATCAGGATGAGGGCTGTTGCAATGAGCCCGTACATGAGTGGTCTCATAGTGTGTGATATGAAATTTCGCTATATAATGTTACGTATGAAGGAGATATCATGGTCATAGCCCGGCAGATATCATCATCAGTACCAGGCCCCCTGCTTGCTGGTAATGGGGATGAGGTCATCTGTTACCAGAGCCCAGTCTTCAGGGAATTTAATCCTTCAGTTTTCCCTTATAGGTTTCTCGTTTTGAAAAGAGATGGATTGCCGGGAGCTGCTTACTGCCCCTTACCCGGGATGGTATCCTCATCATCCGGGTATGTCCCTTTTTTCCTCTCGAAGGCATCAGGGTTGATGTTCCACTCGGATCGCCTCATCAGGCCATGCAGGGTTGTCGCCTCCCGGGAAGTGAGCATGGCCCTGCCGAGAACCCGGCGGATCAGGAGCATGGTCGGCTGCCGCTTGAAATCCGGATGATCGATAAGGGTGAGATATGCGTCGATGTGCGCATACAGATATTCCATCTCCTCGCGGGAGGCGAGGAGATACTCGCCCCGTGGAAGATGGGCAAGTTCATAACAGACGATACCCACCGCATGGGAAAGATTGAGGATGGGATACTCCTTTGCCGAAGGGATGGTGCAGATGATATCGCTCTTCTGAATTTCTTCGTTGTTCAGGCCCCAGTTCTCCCGGCCAAAGAGGATGGAGATTCTCCCATCGATGTCAGCGATCAGGTCCCGTATCTCATTTGGGGAAAAGTAGGGCATCCGCATCGGGTTACAAACGGACTTACTCACCTCCCCGGTGGTCGCGATCACGATGCTGCTTTGGGAGCAGACCTCCTCAAAAGTGAGCCGTTCAGCATTCTCAAGCACATCACGGGCGTGGGCTGCCCGCATGAGAGCTTCATCCCCTATCTTGCAGGGGTCGATTAGCACCAGGCGGGTAAACCCGAAGTTTTTCATCACCCGGGCCGCAAACCCTACGTTCCCTTCATACAGAGGGGAGACAAGCACGAATTCTATTTCAGGCATGGAAAAAAGCGATTACTGGATGGCCCTTACCGTCTCTTTCAGGACCCCGATACCCAGATCATATACGGCATTTCCTACGACGATAGTGTCGGCATACCGGGCCATCTCGGAAGCCTTCTCTCCCGAGTTGATCCCCCCTCCGTAATAGATGACTGCAGATTCGACCGCCTCTGCAGCGGCTTTCACCGTTGCAGGATTGCCATACATCCCTGAATATTCAATGTAGATAATCGGGAAGTGGAAGTAGTGGTCCGCGAGCGCGGCAAACGATGCCACCTCTTTTCCGTTCAGGGTGCAGGCTGCCCTGGTGACCTTTCCCACGGCAGAGTCAGGGTTCAGCACGATATATGCCTCAGGAACAACCTTCTCCCACTGCACCGGCTGTTTCTGTATCCATGAACGGTGCTTGCCGACAATCCACTGGACATCTGATGAGTTCAGTACTGATGGGACAAAGACCAGGTCCACACCATCCCAGAGTACTGCCTCCGGACCTGCAGGCTCCACGATAAGCGGGAGTCCGGAGGCTCTTGCCTCTTTTGCAAGCGCGGCCATGTTCTCGGCAGTGACATTGAGGGTTCCCGAGAGCATCAGCGCGTCCGTCCCGCTTGACGCAATTTCTGCAATCGCACCGGAAGGGAGCATCTTGTCCGGGTCAAGCTTAGTCACATGGACCCAGTTTTTCCATCGGGTATGCATCATCCACACCTTATACCACTATAATATCGGGCTCTGCCTTTTTTGCCCTTTCCTGTAATATTGCCTGGAAGCGGCGGATCTTATCAGGTGGAATGCCGGTCCGCTCTCCAAGAACTGCCGGATCAGAGCCGAGAAGGAGTATCCCGCTGATGATTCCTGCCTTCCGGAGTCTCAACACTTCCTCCTCTTTGATGCCGGAGAGGGAGAGGAGTTCCGCTCTCCCTTTTGCCACCTGTGCTTTCGTATACCGGACGGGAGGTGTCTTTCCCTTTGTAAAAGCCACAAGCCCGACGTGCTTCTGCACGGTGTCGAGGCTTATGCCTGTCACATCAGAGATGTAGACCGGGTGCGAGGAGAGGAAGTCTTCTGGGGCAGCGATACCGGCAGCAAAGTATTTTTTCATGCTGGTGGCAGGTACTCCCGCAAGTTTCAGGAAACGCTCGTTTTCCACCATTTTTGCCTCTCTCAGGATTGATTCTGCCTCTTTCTCGGCTATCCCTACTTTTTTCAGCAGTGCCGGGTCTGCAGTCCCGAGAGAGGCAATATCGTTTACCCCAGCTTCCTGGAGTTTCTTGATCACCTTGGCCGGGCTTCTGCCCCTTTTTGGGACAAGCATCCTCCGGACGAGTTTCCTGCAATCGGATCTCCTCCTGAGAAGGTCAAGAACACCCTCTGCCTCCCTAATGATGTCCGAAGCCTTCTCATCGGTGATTCCAAAGAGGCTGGCCAGCTTCCCGGGAGTGGCGTTTGCTACGTCGGTAACAGTATAGAGATGCGCTGAAAGCATCCGCTCATGGATCTGCGGGGTCATTGATGCCATGAGGAAGAGCGCCTCTTTGTTCGATGCGATCTGGTGACAGAGAGGGCAGCCGATGTCCCACGGCCTGCTCCCTTTCCTGACCAGGCGGACGAAATGGAGATGGTGGGCCGGACAGGTATCGTCTGTCCTGATGGCAAACCCCCACATGGCGGAGGGGAGGCCGATATTAAATGTGCAGTCCGGGTAATTGGTACAACCGATAAACTGTGTCTGGTTCCGGAGGTGGCGAATCCTGATGTCATGCCTGCAGACCGGGCAGGGACCGAGCGTCAGCTCTTCTGCCGTCTGCTCCATGATCTCCTGCCCGACCTCGCGTTCATGGGGTTCGAGCTGATCAAAGACCGAATGCAGCATCCCCCGGGACTCGGCAACAACATCGTCCCTGCTCCGGTGCTGCTCTTTGATCTGCTGCATGTGCTCATCCAGCGTCTGAGTCATGGCCGGACGCGTAATCGTGTTGGCATGCCGCTCGAGGGACTCGGTCACCGCACGGCCGACAAGGGTCGGGCGGAGGGGGTTACCCTCGATGTATTTGCGCGAGAGGAGTTTTTGTATGACTTCGTGCCGTGTGCTTTTTGTCCCGAGACCGAGCTCCTCCATCTTCTGGATCAGCCTGCTCTGGGTAAAGCGTGCCGGCGGCTGAGTCTCCTTCTCCTCGAGTTTTACCTCTTTTACCGGGAGTTTCTCGCCAGGCTTCATCTCCGGGAGGATATACTCTGTCGCGGTGCTGTAGGGGTAGACCTTCCGCCATCCCGGCTCTATCAGCTGCCCCCCGGTTGCAGTATAGGGTTCTTTTCCTGCCTCGAAGTTAATCTTCATCGTCTTCCAGCGTGCATCAGGGGAGAGCGTTGCGAGGAACCGGCGGACCACGAGCTCGTAGATCTTCCACCTCTCTTCTCCTAGTGACTGGCGGGTCGCTGCTGATGCGGGATGGATCGGGGGGTGATCGGTGCTTGATTTTTTCCCGCGGGTCGGTACAGGCCTCCGGTGAGTGCTGACCCAGTGCACTTCCTCCTCGAATTCGGTGCCTGCCAGAGCCTTCAGCACCCCACCAAGATCAAGGGTTTGGGGATACACGGTGTTGTCTGTTCTGGGGTATGAGATGTACCCGTTCATGTACAGGTCTTCTGCCACCCGCATAGCGCCTGCAGCCGGGAAACCGATCCGGGCTGCAGCGACAATAAAACCGGTAGTATCGAGCGGGACGGGGGCACGGTCGATCTTTGTTCCTTCCTTCACCTCGGTGACCACGAGCGGGGGCTGTGTGCGGTCCCTGGCTCTTTCCGCCTCAGCTTTGTCACAGAATCGCGGAGTGGCATGGCGGGCTTCGACCTCTTCGCCGTCTTTTTCGGTCGTGAGTGAGAGCTGCCAGTATTTTTGGGAGACAAATTCCTCGATCTCTTTCTCCCGATCGACAATCATTGCAAGTGTCGGGGTCTGCACCCGCCCTACCGAGAGGATATTGCTGCCTCCCCGCCGTGCAGCAAGACTGATGAACCGTGTGAGGGAAGCCCCCCACATCAGGTCGATCACCTGCCTTGCCTCGCCGGCTGAGGCAAGGTCAAAATCGATCCCTGTGGTCTCTCTGAATGCATGCCTGATCTCATCGGGGGTGATTGCACTGAACCGTGCCCGGTTGACAGCGACATCCCTGCTGACCTGCCGGATAAGCTCATACGCTTCCTTCCCGATCAGCTCCCCCTCGGTATCAAAATCGGTCGCAATCGTGATCAGGCTGGACTGTTTTGCCAGTTTCTGGAGGAGGTGAACGATCTTCTTCTCTGTCGGGACCTTGATAGTCCGGGCATCGATCAGGGAACGGGGGGTCCGTTCGGTGCTCCTCCAGTTCGAATAACCCTCCTCGAAATCGATCTCCACAACGTGACCCCTGAGCCCGACGACTGCCGTATCATCGAACCGGTATACCGGAACTCCCCCGTCCTTCTCCTCCCTCACCCTTTTACTCCCCGCAAGGATAGAAGCGATCCGGTGGGCAGAAATGTTTTTCTCGGCAACAATGAGGTGCATCGGATTCAGCCCTCTTTTCCAAGTATCCCCAGAAGTACCTGGTTCACGTCCGCAGGCTTGGCACGCCCCCGGGTCTTTTTCATGACCTGTCCCACAAGGAAGTTGAATGCCTCTTTCTTCCCGGCATGGAAATCGGCAACCGCCTGGGGCTGCTCTGCGACAACTTCACGTGCCGCCATCGCAACCGGGTCATCAGCATCTCCTGCCCCTCCAGTCCGTTCAATTACTATCAGGCCAAGCCTCCCGACGCATTCATCCGGGGTTTCGCAGGAGCCCGACTCCCTGATCTGGTCAAGCAGCGATCGCAAAACCTCAACACCGCCCTTGTCGGTGACACTCCCTTCCTTGATGAGCAGGATCAGTGCACGGAACCACCCGGGAGAAACTTTGCTGACACTCATGTCCCGGTAATTGAGTTCTCCGAGCAGTGTGTCGGCAACCCAGGTTGCTGCAAGGATCGGGTCGGTTTCGGCAACCTGTTCGTAAAATTCGGCAAGCCTGAGATCCCCGGTAAGGGTCCGGGCATGGATTGGAGAGCATCCATACTGCCCGAGGAACCGGGCCCTTCGGGCATCCGGGAGCTCGGGAAGAACAATCCCGGCAGCCCAGTCACAGACCCTGAGCGGGCGGAGATCGGGCTCCGGGAAATACCGGTAGTCCTGCTCCATCTCCTTGCTCCTCGATGCAGTGGTGATCCCCCGTGTCTCGACAAAGTGGCGGGTCGCTGTCTCCAGTCTCTGCCCTCTCCTGAGCGCATTCTTCTGGCGGGTCACCTCAAAGGTGAGGGCTTTTTCAACCCCCTTGTAGGAGGAGATATTCTTGACTTCAGCCCTGCCGCGGCCTTCCTTTCCTTTCCCCTCCTTCTCAAACCAGCCCTTTGGCTGGATGGAGATATTTGCGTCGACACGGAGCGACCCTTCCTTTTCACTGTCAAAAACGCCGAGATACTCGAGGGTTGCCCGGAGTTTGTTCAGGAACTTTCGTGCTTCTTTTGGCGACCGGAGATCCGGTTCCGTCACGATCTCGATCAGCGGGATCCCGGCCCGGTTGTAATCGACAAGGGTGTATTTCGCCCGGTCGGCACCCCCCTTGTGGACGAGCCTTCCCGGGTCCTCTTCGACATGGACCCTGGTGATCCGTACCCGTTTTTCACCGTCGTCACCTTCGATATCAAGATAGCCTCTCACTGCAAGAGGCTTATCATACTGGGTGATCTGGAAGCCCTTGTTCAGGTCAGGGTAGAAATAGTTCTTCCGGGCAAATTCCGACTCTTCGAGGACCGTGCAATTGAGGGCTTTCCCGACCCGGAGGGCATATCCGATTGCCTTTTTGTTCACCCGTGGGAGCGAACCCGGCAGCCCGAGACAGACGGGGCAGACATGGGTGTTCGGGCTATCGTCCCGGTAATCCGTTGAACAGCCGCAGAAGAGCTTCGTCGCGGTATCCAGCTGGCAGTGAATCTCAAGGCCGATGATTACCTCGTCATCGGAAAAATCCATCCGAATATTCGCTGGCTGTGTCTGGCGTTGAATATCGGATATCTTTTCCCCAGGCCATCGAGTGACCCCCTCACTTGCCGGCCGGGAAATTGGTGCATCATCCGTCATCGAGACACCCCCTGTTCAAAGGCATAAGCGACATCGATTACTCTCTCATCCCTGAAATGCGGACCCATAATCTGGAGCCCTACCGGGAGCCCTTCGGACTTCCCGCAGGGGACCGAGATGGAGGGTATCCCTGCCAGATTGGCCGGCACGGTCAGGATATCTGAGAGGTACATGGAAAGCGGGTCAGTTTTCTCCCCGAGCCTGAACGCGACGGTGGGCATGGTCGGACCCGCAATCACGTCAACAGTCCTGAAGAGGTGCAGGAAATCATTCCTCACCTGCTGTCGTGCAGCCTGTGCCTTTGCGTAGTATTTGCCATAGTATCCCGAGGAGAGGGCAAATGTCCCGAGCATTATTCTCCTCTTTACCTCTGTCCCAAATCCGCTCTGTCTCCGCTGCTGGAACGCTTCATGCCACGGGAGTTTTGTATCAGCCGGGGGTCCGTACCGGACCCCGTCGAACCGTGCAAGGTTGGAACTCGCCTCGCTCGTGCAGGTCACGTAATAGGCTGCAAGGGCATACGCCATGCTCGGCATCCGGCAGGTGACGATCTCCGCCCCTTTCCGTTCAAGGAGTGTTATCCCGTCCCAGACCGCCGAGGCGACTCTCGGGTCAACCCCTTCGCCAAAGAACTCTTCCGGGACTCCGATCTTCAATCCCCGGATCTCCGGGTCCGGGGTATGAGAATAGTGGCAGTCGACAGCGGTTGAATCGCGGGGATCATACTTTGTGAGGACTTCCATGAGGAGGGAGATATCTGAGACGCTCCGGGCCATAGGGCCGATCTGCTCAAGGGAATTTGCATATGCAATCAGACCGTACCGGGAGACCCTTCCATAGGTGGGCTTATGCCCGACAATTCCGCAGAACGCAGCAGGGCACCGGATCGATCCGCCCGTATCGGTGCCAAGTGCCATCCGGACCATCCCTGATGCGACGGCTGCGGCACTCCCGCCAGATGAACCGCCGGGAACCCGGGAAGGGTCGGCCGGGTTTTTCGTGGGCCCAAACGCGCTGTTCTCGGTCGTTGTGCCCATCCCGAACTCGTCCATGTTGGACTTCCCGACGATTGCTGCCCCGGCCTTTTTTAAGAGCGTGACAACATGTGCATCATAGGGCGGGACATACCCTTCAAGGATCCGGGAGCCGCAGGTGGTGGGGATTCCCCGCGTGGAGATATTGTCCTTGACCGCGACAGGGATTCCGGAGAGTGCCCCCGGACCTGATTCAGCCTCGTTCAGGGTGGTGATGAAGGCGTTATACTGGTCTTTTGGAGAAAAACTGATTGTCGCCACTCACATCACCCGTGGCGCCCTGAAAAATCCGTCTTCCGGATCAGGGGTATTAGCCAGCACTTCGTCTTTTGTGAGGGAAGGGTCCACCACATCTTCACGAAAGACATTCACAAGGTCTGCCTCCCGGGTCTCTCCCGCGCCAACCTGGTCGAGGATGTCAAAATAGTCAAGAATCTCGTTGAACCGGCCGGTAAATTCCGCCAGCTCCTCTTTATCGATGCCGATATCGGCAAGTTCCGCGATATGCAGTACGTCCCTCTCAGATACCATTACGCGCCTCCACCGGTCGTTCTGATCTGATCTAAGTACCCTTGTAAAGACCTTTTATAACCATTGTCACGTGCGAACATCCGGAGCACTTTTGCAATGCCGGTCCCGTACTGCATGGCTTTTTTCCGGTAAAATGCTATTTCACGCGGAATATGACGGGCTGCGATCTCCCGGAGCGGCCATTTTCCAACCCCCTCCCTGACCATCTCCCGGGCCGGGATCGAGCGGGCAGCGCGCACCACCCTGACATCAAGGAAGGGCATGGAGAGGTAGGTTCCATTGAGAGCGGCAACCGACTGGTCACGGAGCCCCTGGCGGGCGAGGCCGGCAAAGTCACGTGCCAGCGCAACCCCGGGATCAGTGCAGGTCCGGTACCGTGCATAACCCCCGAAAAGCTCGTCCGCTCCCTGGCCGGTCAGTACCCTCTCGTGGCCAAGCTCCCGTGCGGAACGGGTGATCAGGTACTGGGTGATGGCAATCGCGGTATTGACCGGGGTCGGGTCCGGGATCACGCCGATCACTGCAGAAAGACCCTCCCGCACGTCTTCCAGAGTTATCTCAATGCAGGTGCAGGGGAGATTCATTGCTTCTGCCGCAAGGTGTGCCTGCGTGAGGTCATGCGACCCGGCAAGCCCGACAGCAAGGCATGGGCGCTTTGAAAGATATGCAACCAGTGATGAGTCCACGCCCCCGGAAAGGGCGCAGATTCCTTCGGTGCTCCGGAGAAAAACAGCTTCCTTGACAGCATCTTCAAGGGGCATGGCAGGAACAACGGGGTATATTTTTCCTAGTTCTTTTCCGCTGCAAAAGATGGTCCCCGCCGGGATAGGACCCGGCAGGATTCCAAAGTGGTCCCGTGCAGTGTACCCGTCCCAGGAGAGGAGAAACTCACCACCGAACCGTGAGGCAGCCAGCGGATCGGCGATGAGTAGTGTTGCAAGTTCACGGGAGGAGAGCAGGTTCCCGTCCTGTTCCACCCAGCCCCTCAGCTCCATTTTCAATAAAAGCTCTGATACCCGCCTCTTCATACCCTTTGTGGATGGGCCGCGAACCTTATGTTCCATCCGGATAAACCCCGAAACATCATGGGGTATGCAGTGGCAGTTGACCTGGGGGCAACCAACACCCGGGTAGCAATCGTGGGGGAAGGGGGGAGGATTGAAAAAAAGCGCGAAGCACCGACCCTGGCAAAGGAGACCGACCCGTCCCGGCTCACCGGTTTCCTTTCAGGCTTTATTGCAGGTATCACGGGAGAAACGACTACTGAACCGATCACCGGTATCGGTCTCTCGGTTGCAGGGCCGGTGGATATCAGGAAGGGAGTGCTTGTAAACCCCCCGAACATGGCGTTCCGGGATGTACCTCTCACCCTGCCCCTTTCCCGGATCTTTCACTGTCCGGTACGGATGGTCAATGACTGCCATGCCGGGGTGCTTGGAGAGATGTACCACGGGCAGGGAAGGGGCCGGAGCGATGTCGTCTACCTGACGATTTCAACTGGCATAGGAGGCGGGGTTATATCGGGAGGCCGGCTCCTTCTCGGGAGGCAGGGCAATGCAGCGGAGATTGGTCATTTCCACGTGGACAGCACCTATGACCTTCCCTGCGGCTGCGGCAGCACCGGTCACTGGGAGGGGTATGCCTCCGGGAGATATCTGCCCTGGTTTTTTGGTGAGTGGTGCAGGTTTCATGCTAAGCCCCACTGGGGCCCTGACACCGCTCTGGAGATTTTTGCATCAGCCCGGCAGGGTGACGAGGATGTCCTCAGATTTATAAAAGAACTTGCCCGTATCAATGCCCGGGGCATCTCCGATGTTATTGTTGCTTACGACCCTGAGATGATCATCCTTGACGGTGCCGTCATCAGGTCCAATGCCGACCTCCTCCTCCCTGCAATCATAGAATCTGTCGACCGTTACCTCCCACTTCCCGACATCGTGATGTCGGAGCTGGCCGGGGATGCGCCCCTGCTCGGGGCAGCGGTCATTGCCGGAGGGTATGAGACCGGGTACGGGGACTTTGGATTATCGGCAGGAGATGAAGAAAAAAAAATGGGTGATTACTGAATTTTTCGCCGGGATGCCTGCTATTTCATCAGCCGTTCGAGCGCGAGAGCGCCAAGCTGTGCCATGGATTCCGGGACACCCTTGGTCTCCAGGGTGAGCACAGCGTCAGGGTTCTGGAAGGCAAAAGCCAGTACCCCGTAAACCAGGCCATGAGCCTTCATTGGAACATAGTGACCGGTTCCTCCAGGGAGCGTATCGGTTCCTTTCCCTGCCATCTCGCCATTATCATAGACCCACCTGGCAATTGTGCGTTCCTTGTCGGTGAATGGATAGTCCTCGTCGCCTCTTACAACCTTCAGACCACCATCCTCCGGAACAAGAATCGATACTTTCCCGGGTGCAAACGAATGCATGTGATCGGCAAGGATTGTAAGAACCTCATCGTAGTCACTCGTCTCAACAAGATCCTTTGAAAGCCCGGCCACTGCAGCAACCGTTGCTTCACTCTCCCGGATCTGGGGAAGGAGGTACCGGAGCCGGTTTGCAAGGTGGCTTATCATAAAGGCGATGATCACGTATCCCGTGAACGAGATGAAATATTCCCAGTCTGAGATGCTCAGCGTGTAGTAGGGCGCCACAAAGGCGATATCAAAGACAAAGATGCTTACCACCGCTGCAAAGAGCGATGCTCGCCTGCTGAAGAACCAGGCACTCACGACTACCGGAAGCAACTGGATGATGATGAGGTTTGTTGTTGAGATAGTTCCAAGAAGCAGGTAGTTCAGAAGGGTTGCAGCAAGGATAAGGACGAGGGTGATGAGATAATCCCTTGGAATGAGCCGGGGGATCTGCCGTTCGATGGGGAGAGCAGGTGCTCCTTTGGCATCAAAGAGGATAATATCGATACCTGTCGATCTCCTCATGATACGGTATACGGGGGAGATCAGAATGTCGAGCCCCCGGGGTTTCCCGAGCATGATAGTAGTGACGTTGTGCTGCCGGGCATACCTGAGGATCTCGTTTGCCACATCCTCACCACGATAAAGGACGATCTTTCCTCCAAGCTTCCTTGCGGTCTCCGTGGCGCTGCTCAGCCAGGCCCGCTCCTGTTCGGATGGCGGACCACTGCTCTCCTCTTCAACCGAGATTACCACCCATTCTGCGTTCATTCGAAGGGAATCCCGGTACGCTGCCCGCACCATCGCTTCTGCATAGGGGCTCGGACGTATCGCCACGAGAATCCGTTCGACTGCAGGCCATGGCCCCGGTATGGCCCGTGCCCGCATATGGGTGACCATTTGCCGGTCAGTACGTTGCGCCAGGTACCGCAGGGTCAGCTGGCGGAGAGCCACCAGGTTCCCGGTCGAGAAGAAATGCTCGATAGCCTGGGAGGCCATGTCCCCCAGATACACTTTCCCTGCCTTCATCCGCGTTTGGAGCGCTTCCGGGGTGAGGTCAATCAGCCGGATATCATGGGCAAGGTCAAAAAAGGTATCAGGAACGGTTTCGGATACCTGTATACCGGTAATCTGGGAGATGGCATTGTTCAGGCTGTCGATATGCTGGATATTGACCGTGGTATAGACCGAGATACCGGCCCGCAGGAGTTCCTCGATATCCTGGTATCGCTTCAGGTGGCGCGAATTTGGCGCATTGGTATGCGCCAGCTCATCGACAAGGACAATTGCAGGTTTTCGCGCGATCACGGCATCGAGGTCCATTTCCCGGATTTCAAGCCCCTGGTACCAGATCCTGGCTGGTGGGATGGTTTCGAGCCTGCTGGCGAGGGTATCAGTCTCGACCCTTTTATGGGTCTCCACGTAGCCGATGACCACATCGTTCCCCTCTCCCCTGAGCTGGAGGGCATCCCAGAGCATGGTGTAGGTTTTTCCCACACCTGCCGCATAGCCAAGGTAGACGATCAGTTTACCCTCCCTGTTACTCCGTTCTTCGGCATTTGCAAGGGTAAGGAGATCTTCGGGTGCCGGTCTCCTCTCACCACGGAGTAGGGAGTTATTCAAAGCCATCATCCCTCCCCATCCAGTGCCCTGTTCAGCGAAAGGACATTCACGTACTCTGGATTGAAGGGGAACTGTCTTCCTTCAACTTCGGACAGGACAAGCGCCCGGACTTCCTCTTTATTCATTCCCCTGGCCTCTGCAACCGCAGGGACCTGTGCGAGCGCAGCCTCAAGGGTGATATGCGGATCAAGGCCGCTTGCCGAAGCCGTCACCAGATCTCCCGGCCACGGGCCGGAAATCCCCTGCCTTCCAAGAGCACTGATTGTCTGGTTCACCCGTTCTGCAAGGACCGGGTTTGAAGGCCCAAGGTTCGATCCTCCCGACAGCCCAGCATTATATGGGTTGCCTGGCGTTGCGGAAGGACGGCCCTGGAAATAATAGGGGCCTTCGAAGTCCAGGCCGATGAGCATCGATCCGATCACGGTTCCGTTCCTGTCCCTGACAAGGCTCCCGTGAGCCTGTGAGGAGAACGCGAGATCGCCAATCCCGGTAACCAGGAGAGGGTAGATCACGCCGGAAACCAGGAACAGCACCACGAAGAGAAGAGTTGCAGTCTGCAGGGGTCTTTTTAGTCTCATAATGCTGTCACCGCCGAGAGGAGAAGATCGATTGCCTTGATCCCGAGAAACGGGGCAACAATTCCCCCGAGACCAAAGATGACCAGGTTGTACGTGAACAAGCGGCCTGCAGGCATGGGGCGGAACTGCACGCCGCGGAGGGCAAGCGGGATGAGCAGGGGAATGATCAGGGCATTGAAGATCACTGCCGAGAGTATTGCTGTCTCGGGCGAAGACAGCGCCATAACATTGAGCACGGCAAGTTGTGGATAGATCGCAACGAATGCTGCGGGGATGATTGCAAAGTACTTTGCCACGTCATTGGCAATCGAGAAGGTAGTGAGTGCACCCCGGGTCATCAGGATCTGCTTTCCAATCTCAACTACTTCGATCAGCTTTGTCGGGTCCGAGTCAAGGTCAATAATGTTTGCAGCTTCACGGGCAGGCTGTGTCCCGTTGTTCATCGCCACCGCAACATCAGCCTGTGCGAGAGCCGGCGCATCGTTTGTACCGTCTCCGGTCATGGCAACCATGTATCCCTCCTCCTGGTAGGTGCGGATAAGCCTGAGCTTGTCATCGGGTTTGGCTTCGGCAAGAAAGTCATCCACCCCTGCTTCAGCAGCGATAGCCGCTGCAGTTAGCCGGTTATCCCCGGTTATCATGATGGTCCTGATTCCCATGCGGCGGAGATCAAAAAAGCGTTCACGGACCCCGGTCTTGAGGATGTCTTTCAGATGGACCACACCGAGCACGTTCCAGTCCCTGCTTACGACAAGAGGTGTCCCCCCGGTCTGGGCGATCCGGGTTACCTTTGTATCAATATCCGGTGGAACAAAACCGCCCCGTGAAGTAACCTCCCGGACGATTGCATCATAAGCTCCCTTCCTGTAGGAAGCCCCGTTCAGGTCCACTCCGCTGATCCGGGTCTGTGCAGAGAACGGGATGAATGCAGCCTGTTCAGGGATCCCCGGGAGGGGGCTGATCTGCCCGGAAGCAAGTGCAACAACGCTCTTTCCTTCCGGCGTATCGTCAGCAAAAGATGCAATGTATGCGGCCTTTACAAGCTCATCCTCATTGACACCATCTACCGGGATGAACGCGGCTGCCTGCCGGTTTCCAAGGGTGATGGTCCCGGTCTTATCAAGAAGGAGGACATTGACATCACCAGCAGCCTCTATTGCCCTGCCGGACATCGCAATGATATTTCTCTGGAAGAGCCGGTCCATCCCGGCAATCCCGATAGCTGGCAGAAGTGCTGCGATGGTGGTAGGGGCGAGACAGACAAACAGGGCCACGAGCACGGGCAGCCCTGCAGGGCTCCCGCTCCCTGATACCGAAGAACTATAGGCAGATACCGGCCATATGGTGGCCACCACCAGCAGGAAAACCCCGGTCAGCGCGAACAGCAGGAGCTCGAGTGCCTGTTCGTTCGGTGTTTTCCTCCGCTTTGCCCCTTCGATCATGAGGATCATGGAATCGAGGAAGGTCTTGCCGGGCTCTGCGGTGATCCGGATGATAATCTCATTGGCAATGACCGTTGTCCCCCCCGTCACCGCACTCCGGTCTCCCCCCGACTCCCGGACTACGGGTGCAGATTCGCCGGTGATTGCCGCTTCGTTGATCAGGGCAGCCCCGGCAATAACATCGCCGTCACCCGGGACCAAATCTCCTGACCTGACAAGGACCAGGTCGCCAGGCTTCAGATCGGAAGAGGAAATTTCCTCAAAGGGCGCTGAAAACTGTGCTGAATTCACTTTCCGCGCGGTCATGGCGGTCCTTGAACGCCGGAGCGATGCAGCCCGTGCCTTTCCCCGTCCTTCTGCAAGGGCCTCGGCAAAATTTGAAAACAGGACTGTCAGCCAGAGCCAGGCAGAGACCAGGGCGGTGAAGAGCGCGGTCTCGCCGGGATAAACAAAAAGTCCGTACAGGTAAGAGAGGGTGGTCAGGATTCCCCCGATCTCCACCGAAAACATAACGGGATTTTCTATCTGCCTGCGGAGGTCGAGCTTTTTTATTGCATCGATTGCTGCCCCCCGCAACAATGCCGGGTCAAAGGCGGTAACCGGTGTCACCCGTTTCCGTGCCATGCTAGAACCCTCCGGCAAGGGCCAGCTGTTCTGCAAGAGGCCCCATAGCAAACAGGGGGAAGAAGGTCAGGGCCCCTATGATCAGGATGACTGCGATGAGCCAGAGGACAAAGGTGATGGTTGCTGTAGGAAGGGTGCCCTGACCTGATGGGACTGCTTTCTTTTCAGCAACCGAGCCGGCAAGGGCAAGAATGGCGACTGCCGGTATGAACCGCCCGATGGCCATGATAATAACCCCTGAAAGGGAGTAAAAAGTCGCAGCAGCATTCAGGCCGGCAAATGCACTCCCGTTGTTGTTTGCCATCGAGGCAAATGCGTACACGATTTCCGAGAGACCATGGGGGCCTGGGTTGAAGATGCCGGCCGTCCCTCCTTTGGTCACTAAGGCGATTCCAGTGAAGACGAGAACGAGTATCCCCGGGACCAGGATTACGATCAGTGCCATCTTCATCTCAAAGATCCCGATCTTTTTGGAAAGATATTCGGGGGTCCGCCCGATCATCAGCCCGGCGATGAATACAGCAATGACGATGAATGCAATCATGGTGGCAAAACCGGACCCGATTCCCCCGTAGACCACTTCGCCAAGCAGGATGAGAAACATCGGGACAAGCCCCCCTATCGGGGTGAATGAATCAAACATCGCATTTACCGCACCGCATGCAACTGCAGTGGTTGACGTGCTGAAAAGCACGGTTCCGGTCAGCCCGAACCTGACTTCCTTGCCCTCCATCGATATCCCTGGGACGTCAAGCGATGTGAGTACAGGGTTCCCGCCAAGCTCTGCTGCGTAGAGAACGCCGAATGCAGCGACAAACAGGATCAGCATTGCGGCAAAGATCGCCCACCCCTGCCGCATATTCCCGGACATCCGCCCGAATGTGAACGGGAGCGCTGCCGGGATGAGAAGGATGAGGAACACTTCGAATATGTTCGAGAAAGGGGTGGGATTTTCAAAAGGATGGGCAGAGTTGGCGTTAAAAAACCCCCCGCCATTGGTCCCGAGGAGTTTGATCGCCTCCTGGGAGGAGACCGGCCCCGTGGCAATTGTCTGTGGCGCAGCTCCACCGTACCCGGCCATGGTAAAAGATGGATCAAAATTCTGGATCACTCCCTGGGAAAGGAGGACAACCGAAGCAATGACAGCGAGAGGAAAGAGGATATAGAGGATTGCACGGGTCATGTCAACCCAGAAATTCCCGACTGTGCCGGTCAGTTCCCTTGTGAGTCCACGCATCAGGGCGATCGCGATGCACAGCCCGGTGGCCGCGGAGAGGAAGTTCTGGACGGTAAGGCCGGCAACCTGCGTGAGATAACTTGCCGCTGCCTCACCGCTGTATACCTGCCAGTTGGTATTCGTGACAAAACTTATGGCGATATTCAATGCATGGACTGCGGAAAAGCCCGGGAAATGCTGGGGGTTTGCCGGGAGAAAGCCCTGGGCAAGAAGGATAAAAAAAAGGACACAAAAACCGATGGCATTAAAAAGGAGCATGTCCCTTGCGTATCCTTTCCAGGTCTCTTCATTTTCCGGTGAGGTGCCAAGGAAACGGTACAGGGAATTTTCCATCCTTACAAGAAAGGGGAGATGGATATTCCCGCCAAAAACGGCTGCCACGTAACGCCCGGCAAGGAAAGCCGCACCGGTAATAATAATGATAAATGCTGCTAAACCCACCAGATCGGAGATGGGATCAGAAACCGGCAATCTTACTACCTCTTGGTGTTTCGGACAAATGTTTCACAGCATCTCTAAGAAGTGTGCTTCTCCTCTCTTTGTTTAAATTTTTGTCTGCCCTCACTTTTTAAAATCAGTATGGATAACCGGTAGATAACCGGTACCCCCATAGGAATGGGGGATGAGACTGGGAATACCCCTCTTCCAGTCAGAATGCCATGGGTGTTTCAGGAGAAAGTGCTGCATACAGCAGCTTCTCCTGCCCTGCACTCACCTTTGTTGTCCTGTTTTCAGTCAGATACCCGGTTTTGGAGAAGGTGATGAAATATTCCCCCGGAGACACACTCTTTATCACCAGGGGAGTATCCCCAGCTTTTTCTCCGTTTACCAGGACCATGGCCTGGGATGGGGAAGAATGGACCCGCAGGCTCCCGTAGAGCGGTACAAGGGTTGCGGTTACCATCATCCGTTGTCCATTATGAATAGTCACTGTCTTTTCCCAGGGAGAATACCCCTCCTTTTGCAGGACAAGGGTATACTCACCTGGATTGAGATCGGAGACGGTGAGTTGTGTTGCTCCCTTCTGTTCACCCTCCAGGAACACCGTTGCTCCGGAAGGGAAAGAGAGGATGGTCAGAGATCCCGTATCCGGGAGTCTGCTTGCATGACCAGGGCTCGAACCGGTTTTATCGACATGGAGAATGAAGAGGGATACAGGCTGAGGGCCGGTAAAAATCCCGGTAGCATTCGGGCAGAGATTGGATGAGGCGTTTCCTGAAACAAACCTGATATACACCCCTGACTGGTCGAGCGGATCGCGATACCGGGACTCCTCACCAGGAAGGAGTGTCCCTGTCCAGCATTCCTCTCCGTTCCGAAGAATTGCGATGGTTGCCCCACGTGCAGGGCAGGTAGAGCCGGTACAGTGCTCGCAGTCGGGCTCGGTCACGGCATTTACCACGTATCCACCAGGAAGAGGGGCAGGGAGAGACGGCAGGTTACCAAAAAGGTCGGTCGCAACATACCCTCCTTCCTCATAGACTGGCGCAAGGACTCCGATTCCGGTCCAGTAACCTCCGGGTATTCCAAGGCTTGATGCTTCTACAACTTCTCCTGGACGGACCATGGAAAAGACATCTGCTGCAGGCACTTTTCCTGTTACCGGTTTTTGGGATACAGCCTCCCACCCGCAGTGTTGCGTCGCATTGTCGTAGGAGCAGCGCCATGAATGGGTGGCAAGAAGGGTGAGGTTCCCGCTCACGGGGTCGGTACTGCTTACATATCCACGGTAGGTAAACTGCTGGAGGATCGCTCCTGCCGGCATGCAGGAGATACACAGGGTCAAAATGAGGATACCTGCATAGAGAGGTCGAATCGATGTCATGATATCATTTTCACCTGATTTTTTTATGACATTATCTTTGATGACCGGTTATCAGGGCAGGTATAAATGAGTAGTGTTATCGGGGAGACCCGGTAAGTACCGACATCTCCGGGTAATTTGGCATGAAGGGACATATCGGTCACTACTGCCTGTGCGGGGTATGACTGGAAGGACAGAGCAGATCGTTCTTGTGATGCCGGGGCAGTTGATTCTTTTTAGTCCTGGGACTATCTGATGTGGGAATTACATGCGCAGGCAGGAAAAGGGAGATCCGGCGCAAGGCACGACACCCCTTCTGACAGATCCGCCGTTCTACCTCCCGGAGTTTGAAACGTCATACCGCTATATTATTGACGAATATGAGGTGACTCCCCGGGAGATTGCCATCTTCATTCCGTGTGCGGTTCGCAAGCCTTACAGTACAAGCCCGAGCCATCAGCTGATCCGGATGATCATTTCACAGGTTCTCTCACCGTCCCAATACCATATCGTCGTCTTTGGGACCTGCGGCATTGTCCCCGCAGAGCTCGAGGAGATGTACCCGTATGCGCATTATCGGTACATGCTCGGGAAATGCACCGATGAAACGATAAAGGAGGATTTTTTGCGTATCGAGACAGAACGGGTGGCAGGATACCTTGAAAAGACACGGTATGCCTACACCTGCCGGATTGGGTATTGCCTGGGTCTCTTCCGTGAAGCCCTCATCAGGGGTTCAAAGCAGGCAAAAATCCCGATCGATCTCCTTCTTCCAAGCCGTGACAGAATTAATAAAATTATCGAGGAAGAGGACTGTTCATTCCAGGAAGGAAGTCTCTCCATGGATGAATACCTTGGCGAGTTCTGTACCGAGCTGATCAGGTTCCGGAATTCCCTGAAAAAAGACTCCCGGGAATAAGTCCTGGAATTACAGACCCGCTCATATCCCTGGGATGACCCGGATGCAATTTTGCGGGTAAGAAAATATCCTGCATTGGTTTTAAACGAAATACACGCGATTATCCCCCCGCTACCGGTGGGAATACCGCAATCTCGTCTCCCTCACTGATATAAATCAAATCGGCATCCTGTGACCGGATCCTTTTCTTATTCCGCATCACGATCACAAAATTCCGGAATGCTCCTGTTTCATCAAAGATTGCATCATACCCTGCCTTGTTCCCGGCTGCAGCCTCCCTCACGAGACCGGCAACCGACATGCCTTCCCTGCCCTCAATGCAGAGGGAATTTCCGAGCAGTTCCCCGAATCGGGCAAAAAAACGGAGTTTCACCTTCATGATAATCAATGCTCCGGGGGGGCCCTGCCGGCGCAATCCTCGCAGGAGGGATCTTTCTCGATTGCTATCTCTTCAACGCGGGCCTGCATCCCGTCCCAGAGGAGGAGCCGGTTTGCCAGCAGTTCCCCCTTACAAAGGAGATACTTGCATACCTCGGTTGCCTGTACCATGCCGATGAACCCCGCAGTCACCCCGGCGACAGGAAAGACTTCACGGGGCGGGGGATGGGGAAAAATACAACGGAGACATGGTGTTTCTCCCGGGATGATCGTGGTTGCCTGGCCGAAAAATCCACTGATTCCCCCGTGAAAGAGGGGGATGTCCTTCTCGATTGCGATCCTGTTGAGAAGATACCGGGTGGGATAGTTATCCAGTGCATCGACAATTCCGTCAGCGGTGTCCGTCAGGGAATGAACCGTGGTGGCATCAATGGTTGCATCGATCGCTTTCACCGTGATATCCGGGTTGAGTGCTTCAAGTCTGTCTCCTGCTGACACCGATTTTCTCCGCCCGATATCCCGCTCTCCATGGAGGATCTGCCGGTTCAGGTTTGTTCGCTCAACCGTATCATTGTCAGCAAGGATGATGGTGCCCACCCCGAGCACGGCAAGGTATACCGCTACAGGGGATCCGAGACCTCCTGCCCCGGCAATGAATATGGTGGCATCCTTCAGCAGTTCCTGCCCCTCATCTCCAAAGAGCATCATCTGCCGCGAATACCGCTCGCGCTCACGGGAGGAAAGCAGGGAGATCTCCTCCTTTCCACCATTGCAGTTCCTCCCTGCAGGGGATGTTTGTTCTCCCGCAAAGACCCGGCAACAGTATTTTCTCTCTCATGGCAGTTCCGCTGATATACTCCGGAGTTTTCCCTCATGGAATAAAAAATGAATCATTCCAGCCTGTATATCTAATCACATTCAGGGAAGGTAAAGTGAATAACCTTGTACCCCAAACCTGTAATATCCAACAGCAAACGAGGGATGAGGAGAATCGTATACCGGAGCTGGAAAGGGCGCTCCTTGATCCCGGCCTGTTGTTTCCGCGCACCCCTCCCGGATGACCTTTCAAACCCCCGGACCATGACAGATACCATAAATGATACCAGAATGAAAGCCCTTACAGGGCGTATCTCCGAATGCGGAGGCCTTCTGATTGCCTTCTCCGGAGGTGTTGACAGCGGTCTCCTTGCAGCATTGGCAAAGGAGATCCTGGGCGAAAATGTCCATGCTGTATTTATCGACGGTCCCCTGGAGCCAAGATCGGCTGTCCGCGAGGCGCAGCAGATGGCGGGGGACCTTGACCTGTCGCTTGAAATCATCAGTGTCCCGTTTCCTGACGATACGGTCTGCAGCAATCTTCCTGACCGCTGTTATCATTGTAAAAAGTCCTGGTCGCAGGTTCTGAGAAGACGGGCAGCGGAACTCGGCCTCTCCTGCGTGGCTGACGGTGCCAATTTTTCTGATGAGTCCGAACACCGCCCCGGTATCCGTGCATCCACGGAAGAGGGAATCATTCACCCGTTTATCGAAGCAGGGATGACAAAGGCCGATATCAGATACATCGCACGGGAACGCGGTCTTCCGTTCTGGGACAAGCCATCGGCTGCCTGCCTCGCTTCCCGAATCCCGTACGGGGAAACGATAACGGATGAGAAACTCCGTATGGTTGAAGCGGCCGAAAACATTCTTCATAAAGAAGGCTTTTGTGGGATCCGTGTGCGTATTCATGGAGGAATCGCGAGGATAGAAGTAACGGGAGGGGATATGCACCTGCTCATTGCAATGCGGGACCGGATTGTGCCCATCATGAAAGAGGCCGGTTTCTCCTACGTTACCCTTGACCTCGAGGGATATCGCAGCGGGAGCATGGATGAAGCACTCTATTCGGGCAGGTCTTTTGAAAAGAAGGGATCCTGATGGATAAAACCTCCTGTGCCGGGCTGTTCTCCCTTGTGCGGCAGAAGCGGCCCCTGGTGCACCATATCACCAATCTTGTCACCATCAATGACTGCGCAAACATCACTCTTTGTGCCGGTGCCTCTCCTGTGATGGCAGAGGCTCCTGAAGAGGCAGCGGAAATGGTCGCTGTTTCAGGTGCCCTCGTCCTCAATATCGGGACCCTCTCGTTGGTACAGGTCGAATCCATGATCCTTGCAGGTTCCCGGGCAAATGAACTCGGGATCCCGGTCATCCTCGACCCGGTGGGGGCCGGGGCAACCCGGATGCGGACGAAAGTGGTGTTCCACCTCCTCGAGGAACTTGATATCGCAATCCTCAAGGGAAATCCGGGTGAGATTGGGATTATTTCGGGGTTCGGCGGGACGGTACATGGCGTGGATTCGGGCGGGGTGAGCGGAGACCCGGTGAAGGCCGTTAGGGAATGTGCCCGGATAACCGGTGCCGTTGTCGCGATGACGGGGGAAATTGATATCGTTGCCGATGAACGGCGTGTCTTTCTTATCGGGAACGGGACCCCTATGCTGGGGGAACTTTCCGGGACTGGTTGCATGGCATCTTCTGTCACCGGTGCATTTGCCGCAGTCTCGGATGACCTGACCACTGCAGCGGTTGCCGCCCTTGCAGCTTTCGGGCTTGCAGGCGAACGGGCTGCGGCACGATGCTTCGGCCCATACTCGTTCCGGACAGCACTCTTCGATGGGATGTATACTCTTACCCCTGGAGATCTGGCAGCTGGGGCAAAGGTGAGAGTGCCGGATGGCGTATGACCTTTACGTCATCACCGACCGGGTGATAGCCCGCGGGCTGTCCCATGCCGAGATTGCCCGCCGTGTAATTGACGGGGGTGCCGATGTGATACAGCTTCGTGATAAAAGCCTCCCGTGCGGCGACCTCGTAGCAGCAGGATGCGAGATCCGGGAGATAACCCGGGAGGCAGGGGCGCTCTTTATCGTAAACGATCGTCTTGATATTGCCCTTGCATCAGGAGCAGATGGTGTCCACCTCGGGCAGGATGATCTTCCGGTCCGGCATGCGAAAAGGATCGCTCCGCCAGGTTTCATTATTGGTGTCTCGGTCGGATGCATTGCTGATGCGGTCGCTGCCGAATCTGCCGGGGCGGGGTATGTCGCGCTCAGCCCGACATTCCCAACTACTTCAAAGGAGGATGCCGGGCCATGTCACGGGACTACGGTACTTCGTGGGATCTGTTCTTCGGTTTCCCTCCCCGTCATTGCAATCGGGGGGATATCACCCCGTAATGTGCCGGAGGTCATTGCGGCCGGTGCTGATGGGGTGGCTGTGATCTCATCGGTTGTCGGGCAGGAGGATATCACCGGGGCTGTACGGCAGATGAAAGCGATCATCAGGAATGCCAAAGCCGGAAACGATCATGCCGGATGAAAAAGGTTTCCTGAAAACCCTGCTTTTTAAAAAAAATCCGGGCTTACCGGATTGCGAGCATTCGCTCGATTGCCAGTCGGGCACGGTCCGCGGTTCGTTCAGGGACGTGGATCCGCGGCTCCATCAGTTCAAGTGCCGAATATACATTCGGGAGATCCGTCTTTTTCATGTTGATGCAGATTGCACGATTCGAGAGCGGGTAGCAGCGCTTTTCAGGACATTTCCGGGAGAGGCCATGGAGAATCCCGATCTCTGTCCCGATGATAAATTCTCCTGACGGGCTTGTGCATGCATGGCGGATCATACCTGATGTGGAAAAAACATGATCTGCACAATCGATGACCTCGGGACGGCATTCGGGGTGCACCAGCACTTCTGCAGAAGGATGGAGGGATCTCTCCCTCCGGACATCTTCCGGTGTGAACCGTTCATGAACGATACAATAACCTTCCCAGGGGAGGATCTCCTTTGTTGTGAACCGGGCGACGTAGCGGGCAAGGTTCCGGTCGGGCACAAGTATCACCTGCGTTTCATTAAGGGATTCAACGACCTTCACCGCGTTTGCCGAGGTGCAGCAGATATCGCTTACCGCTTTTACTTCCGCAGAAGTGTTTACGTATGCGACGACTGCAGCTTCGGGGTAGTGAGAGCGGAAGACTTCGAGTTCTCCGGCAGTCACCATCTCTGCCATCGGGCAGCAGGCATCCGCAGCCGGGAGGAGGACCGTTTTCTCCGGGGAAAGAATTGCAGCGGTCTCTGCCATGAAATCCACGCCACAAAAGACGATTGTTGCATTTTCAAGGGAAGTGGCAGCCCGTGCGAGCTCGAGGGAGTCCCCGACGATATCCGCAATCTCCTGCACTTCATCGGCCTGGTAATTGTGGGCGAGGATAACTGCATCCCGTTCCTCTTTGAGCGCGAGTATCTGCTCCCTTACTGCACCTTCTTCCACCATAATTCCCACCGTATAGTAAAATCTGCAGGGTAAAAATACATGGCTCCATCCCTGCCGGGTATGGGAAACGCCGTTATAGTAATGAATATTCATTCCCAATCGTAATCAAGTGACAGCATGTTCACAATCGTGAATCATCGGTTCCGGGCGTCCCCTGCCCGGAAAGGCCTTCACTACCCTGATCAGGACCTCCTGGAGAAATCCGACCTTCCCTCTTATTACGTATTGAGACCGAAGTAAAGATCGATGTGGAAAACCCTGCCCTGTATCAGGGTCGACGGAGAGATTCGCGAAAAGACCACCCATGAAGTCATTGAGGAGCTGCCGGTAGCCCTGTTTATCAACGGGCGCCATGCAATGACTGCAATGATGAGCCCGGTGATGCTTGAGGATTTTGTCACAGGATATCTCTTCACCGAGCAGATTATCAGGGCTGCAGATGAAATCGAATCGATAAAGATCGAGAAGAACCGGATCAGCGTGATCACGAAAAATCTTTTCAGGGCTACCGGCCAGAAAAAGACCATCCTTTCAGGGTGCGGCGGGAGTACCTCCTCTATCGATCCGGAAAATCTCCCGAAGATCAAATCAGGATTCAGGATGCCCGTCGATCTCATTCGCATGCTGGTAAACGAGGTACTGACATCCGATCTCCATGTCAGAACCGGGGGCATTCACCTTGTCGGACTTGCCGGTGCAGACGGGCTGATAACCCGGTCGGAGGATATCGGCCGGCATAATGCCCTGGACCGGGTAATCGGGTACGGGTTGCGCACCGGCACCGATTTTTCACAGACCTGTGTCATCTCATCGGGGCGAATCTCCTCCGAGATGGTCCGGAAATGCCTGGTTGCCAATATCCCTGTCATCATCTCACGGGGTGCCACGACAACCCTTGCGGTTGAGGTCGCTTTGAAAGGTGGCGTCTGCATCATCGGGTTTGCCCGGGGGTCCCGGATGCGGGTGTACACTCATGCCGGGCGGGTGGAAGGGCTCGGGGCTCTCGATCCTGAATCTGAAGCGTAAAGAAGGGGTAAAGGCCCCCGGGAATTCTACAAAATCGGCATCCTGCTAATTTTGTTTCCCTGGCAGGTTTCCGGGGATATCCTCTCTCCCCTGTAGCAGAGGTTCAGATTCCACGGCAGATTGCCCGTATCCCGGCGATAAGGAGATCGATCTCCTGTTCGGTGGTGTAGAGGGCAGAACTTGCCCTGACCGTACCGTTGGCAAGCCCGAGATACTCCATCAGGGGCTGGCAGCAATGGTATCCTGATCTGACGAGGATATCGGCCTGATCATCCAGCTGCTGGGCAACCTCATGGGGGTGCAGCCCCTCAACTGTGAAGGAAACCACCCCGATCCGGGCCTCGGGTCGTTTTGTAGCATATACCCTGACTTTTTCAATTCCCTCCAGCCCTTCAATCAGCCTGCCGGCCAGGTTTCCTTCATGCCGGTGGATGCGGTCCATTCCTATCGCCGTAAGGTATTCTGCCGCGACACCAAGCCCGATTCCTCCGGAAATATTCGGGGTCCCGGCTTCATAGGTTTCATACCCTCCGGCCGGAATATACCCGTCCGCGGTGACGGACTCGACCATTCCTCCGCCAAGCATCGATGGTTCGATTACCGGTTCCTTCATCCAGAGCACGCCGGTTCCGGTCGGCCCGAGCATCTTGTGCCCGGAGAAGCATAAGAAATCACAGTCCAGCTGCCGGACATCCACCGGGAGGTGGGGGACGGACTGCGCCCCGTCCACAAGCAGGAGTGCCCCGTTCTTCCTGCACATCCGGGAAACCTCTCCGACCGGTGTGATCACTCCGAGCGCGTTTGAGGCATGGGTCAGCGTGACCAGGCGGACCGGTTTGGAGAATGCTGTCTCAAGGGCTTCAAGATCGAGCGAGTAATCCCTGTTGATCCCGATAACTTCGAGATCCACACCCTGACTGGATAGCGCCCGCCAGGGAAGAAGGTTTGAATGGTGCTCAAGGATGGTGGTAACAACCCGGTCTCCAGGGTTCCATGAAAGGCCGCTGGCGACCATGTTGATGGCCTCGGTCGTGTTTTTGGTAAATACCGTGGTCCCGTGGGTTCCGTTGATAAGTTTTGCCACCTTCTCGTGGGCATGCCAGTATCGCTGGGTGGCAATCCGGGTATACCGGTGCACCCCGCGTCCTACGTTGGCACGATAGCGGTGCTCGAATTCAACCATTGCCTCAACAACAGGTTCCGGTGAAAAACCGGTTGCAGCATTGTCAAGGTACATGACATCCCCAAGAATAGGAAAGTCCTTCCTGATCTCCTCGACCGCCAGAAGGTCGCGGCCTGTCTCTTTTGTTTCCGGTACCATAGTGCTCTCTCTCGCGCTGTCGCCAGTTTTTCTCCGTCCGGGGCCGGTTTTAAGGGTGTAATCATCGTTCAGCAGAATGCCCCTGTTCCTGCAGAGTTCCCGCATTTTCGGGGGGAGAGCCCGCCACCGCCAGAGTCCCCAGCGGCGGTATTCATCAGGCAGCCCTTTTTTATCGGCCCACCGGTCGAGGAAATCATCCCACCGCCGGGCATATTCCGGGTGCAGTCTTCTGAGTTCCTCGTACTCACTCTCAAGCATTGCCGGGCAGACCATGCACCCGATCCGCTCGATCCCCTCCTCGTAAAGCGGATTGATGGGGGCATCCTGCCACCAGAGGTACAGAAATACCTCCAGTGCCCGCCAGCTTCGAATCGGCGAGATGTTCAACTGCAGGGGGTTTGCCGGGTTCTGGCTGGTCTCATCGAGATCGGCCCGGTTCCATGACTCATACCAACGGTTCCCCTGCACCGTGACGCAGGGGCCGGTGGTCTCAAGGTAGATCTTAAGGGGGTGAAGTTTTTGGAGCTTGCAGCACCAGCGGTGATCTTTTCCGGGCGGTCCCGCCTTCTCTGATGCCTGCCAGAAGTCGGCCGCCTTTTTGATCATCTCCACTCCCTGGGACTCCACAAACTCCAGGGTCTCGGGAAACTCGATACCGGTGTCGATGAAAAACGCCTTTGTTACCCCCGCTTTCCTTGCAAGGATAAGGGCTGCCATGCTGTCCTTTCCTCCTGAAAAGGAGACGTTGATGCAGGGGCGGTCATGCATATGTTGCCGTATGGTGCGGACCGCATTCCGCTCAAGGTTCTTCAGGTGGTAACGGTTCTGCCTGATGGCAACACTCCAGTCCGGATCAGGGGGTGCCCGGGGTGTCACGGGCATCACCTCCTTCACCCGGATGTATCCTTCCTTTACTACACCGGTCCCGAACCGTTTTTTATACGCGACAATGACGGTCCCGTCTTCCACTGTTGTTCTGAGGGGGAACCGTTTCCCCCCGATCCTTCCCGGATCTCCCCCGATAGTGGTATCAGTGCTGATATTGACGATGCCCCGGGTGGCATGCGGGATCAGGTACGGGAGGGCTTCCGGTGCGATATCCAGGCTGAACCTGCGGCTCACCGGGTCAAATGTCAGCCAGCCAAACCTGTCCCCGTGCATGATGACAAGGTCGGCCCGGTCGAGCCCCCCTGTCTTGTTCAGGAGGATAATTTCTGGCAGCGGGATGGGACCGAACCGTTCGTGCACGAGGCTTTTGATCAACTCCCTGTCTGCATCAAGCGCCGGGCGGACGTCATACGGTTGCAGGAGGGAGATGGCCCGCCCCTCTGCTCCGCACCCGCAGCTACGCCCGATAAGCGGGACATTGCAGTGATCACACCAGTACAGGGTTTTTTTGACCGCCGGTTCTCGCATTTCCACAGGATATTGTGCCGGGAGAAGACATAAGAGAAACTATTGCGGGCAGGTTCCAGCCCGGGGACCGGGGTTTTTGGAAATCTCTGGTGAGTGAGAGATGGCAGCCCGAACTGGTTCTTCCCCTGTGCCTGGAATCACGGCAGCAAAGATGATATGCCTGGACAACCCCAATGCTTTTTCCCCTGCAGGTGACAGTGAATATGACTCCCCCGATCTTTCTCACCCTCTATGTCTGCGGTTTCCTTTTTGCGGCATCCATCCGTCTCTGGTATACCCAGGAGTACCGGAGAAAAATGAAAGAGATGAAATGGAAGCCGGCACTGGATACCTGGCTTGTGTATCTCCCGGCATTCGGATTTTTTATCATCCCGGCGCTATACATCCTCACTCCGTTCCTTGCTGCAGCCGATTACACTCTTCCTGAATGGGCCGGATGGGCAGGAGCCGTATTATTTGCCGGGGCACTCCTCCTCCTCTGGAGGTCGCATGCTGATCTCGGGGCGAACTTCACCCCGGTTGCTGTCGTGCAGGAAGGCCAGCGGCTGGTCACCACCGGGGTCTACCGTTATATTCGCCACCCGATGTATGCAGCCCATTTTCTCTGGGCATTTGCACAGCCGCTTCTGCTCTGGAACTGGATCGCCGGGTTTGCCCTGCTCATCACCTTCATCCCCCTGTATTATGTCCGGGTCCCTGTCGAAGAGGGGGTCCTCGCAGGCCGGTTCGGCGAAGAATACCGGGAGTATATGGAACGGACAGGACGGATAGTTCCGAAGTTTGGCCAGGCTCACAATCGGTAAACATTGTTGTTTGTTGTGGGACCGGAATAAAGAATTACCTGATAAAGACAAGCTGGTGCTTTCGACTTGACTTCTGGCGGAAAAGTAATATCTTGCTATCAGTGCATAGTTATTAATTCAGGCGAGGGTATCTAAGCCAGGCCAAAAGAGCCGGACTTAAGATCCGGTCACGAAGGTGTTCATGGGTTCGAATCCCATCCCTCGCATCTTCTCCTCGAATCCGGTGCGCCGGAACATCGATAGGATTATCTGGGTTACAAAGCCTTAACCAGCAGGCTCCTTCCTCTCTCAATCCTCCGCTTCTTTTCCTGTGGGTGAAACAAGCACCTTGTCGACCCGGTTCCCGTCCATGTCGACGACCTCGAAGCGGAACTTGTTCGACTCGGTATAATCCCCGGTTGAAGGGATACGCTGGAGGGCATACATGATAAACCCTGAAAGGGTCTGGTAGGATCCCTTCCCCGGCATTTCATCCACCGGAAGGATCTCATCAAGATCTTCCATCACAACGCCCCCATCAATGAGCCACGAGCCGTCTTCCCGCTGGACGATGGAGGGGGGTTCCGGCCTGTCGATACGACGGACTCCGCCAACGATCGATTCCAGGATATCATGGAGGGTCACAAGGCCCCTGATACTCCCGTATTCATCGGTAACAAGTGCAATCGGCAGTCCTGATTCCCTGAATGTTTCGAGCAGTTTCAGGATCGAGGTGTTTTCCGGGACAAAGTAGGGTTTCCTGAGAATTTTGCCTATGTCCGGTTTTCTTCCCGAAGCAAGGGAAGACCAGATGTCTTTTACCGAGACAAGCCCTGAAATAGCGTCGAGATCTCCCTGGAATACCGGGAAGAACGAATGGCCTGCTTCAGCCATGACCCGGTAACTGATTTCCGGAGAATCTTCGAGGTCAATCCCGATGATATCGGGCCGGGGGGTCATGAGGCTTGCCACGTTCCGGTCTCCGAGGTCAAAAATACCCTCGACCATGCTCACTTCCGCCTTGTCGAATACTCCGTGCTCGGTCCCCTCTTCCAGCATGATCTTGATCTCATCTTCCGTCACGGGCGGGGCATCCGATTGCCGTATTCCGAAAATACGGAGGAATAATTCTGTCGATCGGCTCAGGAGGAAGACGAAGGGGGAAGCAATTGAGGAAAGGATCGACATCGGTCGTGCAACCCTGGATGCGATGGACTCAGCGTTAGAGAGGGCGATGCGCTTCGGGATGAGTTCTCCAAAGACGAGTGTCAGGTAAGTGATCAGGAGAACGATCAGGGTGATGCTGATCAAGTCGCTGTAAGGGGCAAGGATAGGGATCTCCTGGATGAGGGGAGAAAGACCCGCTGCAAGCGTTGCTCCACCGTAAGCACCGGCAAAAATCCCGACAAGGGTAATCCCGATCTGGATTGTCGAGAGGAACGGGGTCGGGTCATCGGCGAGCCTGAGGGCCTCCCCTGCCCGTTCATCTCCCTCATCAAGCCGCTGCTGAAGGCGTGGCTTTTTTGCAGAGATAATCGCGAACTCCGAGAGTGCGAAATATGCATTGATGGCAATAAGGACGAGAATGACAATAATTTCGAAGAGATAACTCATTTTCCTGTTATAGTGTCCAATTGGGAGTAAAGAAATTATCTTTCCGGCCCGGTATGAGACGCTCCTTTAGAAAATCCTCGTCCCGATACTTTTTTCATGCAGGTGCGATTGGTATAATATCCCTCACAGGCTTTTATCGCAGTCAATCCGGGTTGTTGAGAACATCAGAACGCTTAACCATCCCGGACGAACAATGTGTTATGGATTCTTTGATGCTGAAATGGGGGCTCATTTTCAAGGCACTCGCCATCACGGCACTCCTTCTTATCGTGCGGCTGGCGATTGATTTCGCAGGGATGGATATTCTCGCGGTCACAAACCTCATCACCGCGTTTGTCGGCGGTGCGATATTCACGATTGCCATCATCCTTACCGGGACTCTCGCTGACTTCAAGGAGAGCGAGCGGATACCTGGTGAGCTCGTCACAGCGCTCTCTGCTCTCCATGCAGATACGGGGCTTGTGGGTCAGCGGCATGCAGAGACAGCGGCCGTGATCAGGTCTCATGCACTGGGCCTCCTGAAAGCCATCACAGAAAATTTCCGTAATAATGTCTGGAACCAGGAAGGAATCAGAAAAGAGATAGGAACTATCAACGAGAAAATCTACGAACTTGCCGATACCAGTATCGCTGCCCCGTTACTGGTGAAACTCCGGACAGAACTGATCAATATCGAGAGGCTCTCGAACCGGATTGCCGTGATCAAGCATACTTCGTTCATCCCGGCAGCCTATACGATTGCTGAACTGGCTGCAGCAGGGGTCATCGGCATCCTGTTCTTTGCAAAAATCGAGCCCTGGTACGAAGGTCTCGTCCTTTTTGGTGTCCTTTCCGCCCTTCTCATCTCCCTGATTCTTCTCATCAAGGATATGGACGATCCCTTTGAGGTGGGGAAAAAATCCTATGCCGATGTGGACCTCTCGATCGTCTTTGACCTGGAGAAGGAATGGGAGAGCAAAGCAGCCGGAAAAAAATAAAAGACACTTACATCCCCATTCTTTCCTGACAATCAATCGCACCCGCAGGATTCATCGCTGCCGCAGCAGCCGCCCTCCCCGCAGGGCTCCTCGCCCCTGCCGGCCAGTGCCACCCGCATGAGAGCAGCGGCACAGCCTCAACCGCTCACTGTTTTATATCAGGGTAGGCAGTTACGATACGCATTCAATCCATCGTAACCAGCCTGAGCCCGAGAATCCCGGCAATAATCAGGAACAGGCAGGCCATTCGTGCGGCATCCCGCGATTCTCCGAAGAGCACCATCCCCAGGAGAACAGTCCCGGTTGCACCTATCCCGGTCCAGACGGCATAGGCAGTGCCGAGCGGAAGATCTTTTAATGACTGGGAGAGGAAATAGAAACTCCCTGCCATCAGCCCGATAGTTACCACTGAGGGGAGGAGCCTCGTGAATCCCCCGGAATACTTGAGCCCCACTGCCCAGCCGGTCTCCATGAGCCCTGCGATCAGGAGGGTGACCCATGCTGTCGATGTCATAATCATGGGATTAGTGGGTAAAGGATCATAAAAACCCCAGTCGCCCCCATCCCCGTCAGTTTAATGCGATTGGGAGCCAAAGGTCTTTTCTGCCCGATCATGACAGGAGAAACCCGGCCTGGTGAAAAAGAATACGATGCCATCCAGCGCTTCTTTATCCGGCCGTTCTTCCTTTCCCTCACCATCGGCATCCCTTTCTGCATCTTCAAGCTTCTATTCGGAATGACCGCTTTCAGGTCAGGGACTCCGGGATTCGTATTCCTTGGCGGGGTCGTGACCGTATGGGCATGCCTTGATCTCGCGATGAATATTGGCCGATCGGTCTTTGATCTTGCAGGGCATCATGCTCCGTTCGAATATTGCAGCATCGCACAGATTGGGAGACTGATTCACCGGCCGCTGGTCTTCCTTGCAATCGATACCCTGCTCTCGTTCATCATCATCTGCCTGATGCTCTGGTCAGGATGGATCACGCTCCTTTCGCCCGGAGAATTATACCTTTGGTACGGTGCCACAACGTTAAACCTGATCAGCCTCTCCCTGGTTTCCCTCTATACTGAGATCAGGAAAGCGTGAAAAAGAATGTATCACCGGTGTGAAGCAGCATGGTGTGCTTCCATCAGTTTTGCCGCATTCCGCAGCCCGAATCCATCGATCAGCGAAAGGACGGCCCCGAGCAGGGTAAGCACTGCAAGAAGAAGGATGAGCAGTTTCAGGAGACCCGCCGGGTTTACAAAGGCAAGCACCCCGAGGACAAATGAACCAATTCCCATCCCTATGGTGATCCATACGCCCTGGGGGATCGCGGTCTTCTCCCTCATTACTCTCCGGAGGGATACATAGGCGCTCGAAAGGAACCAGAGCGCCAGGACAGCCAGTAACAGGAAAACGAAAAAGGGCCAGAACATGAACATCAGGAGCCCTGTACAAAGGACGGTAACACCGAGGATAAGGTCCTTTCTCGAATACTCTTTCCGGGCTCTCTGGCGGAACCCGGCAATGAGCAGGATGACTCCGAAGGCACATATGAACAGCGGGATCAGTATGGCATAAAAGACACCGGGATACCCGATAGCAAAAAGGAGCAGCAGCACCCCGGCAATCATCAGTCCGGCACCTGTTGCCATCCGCATCTTCCAGGTGAGGTTCTGGTCAGCGAGCCGCCCGGCATAATCCGCTGATTTGGCATCCTTCGCCCTGACAACCAGGGTATCCATCGTGTCGTAGAGCATCAGCACGAGCGGAGCATCATCGACAAGGTGCATTATGGGGTTCTTTTCGGGATCGTACCGATCCATGTGGATCCGGTAGTCCTGCTCGGTCTCGTGTGCATGGTATTGCCCCTTCCGGTAGGAAGCGATGGTCTCGGGGCTTGGAACATTCAGTGATGAAATCTTCCATTCCGGCCCGGGCGGTTCGGTCACTTCCGCCCGGGGAACTATCACCTCCCAGACTCCCTGGTGCAGCGGGCCCAGGAAATCATCGAGTTTCGCCAAGAGATACAACCTCTCCAGAGAAGGTGATGGGGCATCCTATTTACTCGTGGCGGTGAACGGATCTTCAGGGTTCATCAGGCTCCGGACGTGAAAGGTGACATTTCAGGAGCTCATTACCATTATCTCTTGGCAGGATCCCCCAGTGCCCTGGAATGAGACCTCACGGATCGGCCGCCCCTCAAAATCTCATGTCCGAAACTTCGAATACCTCCCGGGACGAGTAGGTACTACTGTGGAACATTACCCGGTAATCATTATTGGCGGGGGGCCTGCCGGGCTATTCTGCGCCGCAGAGGCGGCGGGAGCAGGGCAGCATGTAATCCTCCTTGAAAAGATGCCCTCGTGCGGAAAAAAACTCCTGGTCACGGGATCCGGGCAGTGCAATCTCACCCATGACGGGGATATCAGTGATTTCTTTACCAGGTATGGTGATCACGGAACGTTCCTGCGACCTTCGCTCCGGGATTTCTCTAACCATGACCTGGTGAGATGGTTCACTGACCGGGATCTTCCCCTCTCCCCTGATGAATCCGGGAAGATCTTCCCGGTAAGCCGGAGGTCATCCGATGTCCTGTCCGTGCTGCTTGAAGTGTGCAGGGATACCGGGGTAACCATCCGCTGTAATGAAGCGGTACGGGAAATCAGGATGTCTGACAAAGGGTTCCTCATACATTCAGAAAAGGCTGAATACGAATCAGAAGCCCTCCTTATCGCTACCGGTGGCGCTTCCTATCCCGCAACGGGGTCAACCGGGGACGGTTTCTCGCTTGCCTGCTCTCTCGGCCACCAGGTTACTCCGATTGCCCCTGCCCTTGTCCCGATCCGCGTCAGAGCGTATCCCTTTTCGGACCTTTCCGGGATCTCGTTTGACGGGCTGGCATTCTCCCTGTACCGGGACGGAAAAAAGATCCGGGATGCCAAGGGCGATCTCCTGTTCACCCATACCGGGTTATCGGGCCCGGGAATGCTCCATCTTTCCCGTTACATTTTGCCCGGGGATATCCTTAAAATCTCTTTTCTGCCTGGTATGAGGCATGAGGTACTGAAAAGTGATCTTGTCGGCAGGATAGCAGCTTCCGGAACAAAACAGGTGAAGAGTATCCTGTCCGGTTATTCTTTCCCGGCACGTTTTATCGCACGCCTTCTTGATCTGATCGGCATCCCCCCTGATCTCACCGGGGCGCACCTCCCGAAAAAAGACAGGGATGAGATCGTCCGGCTGATCCTCGCATTCCCCTTCGAGATCCTTTCTGCCGGTGGATGGAATGAAGCGATGGTGACACGGGGCGGGGTCTCCCTTGAAGAGGTCAATTCAAAAACCATGGAGTCCCTGCTTATCCCTTCCCTGTACTTCATCGGGGAGGTTCTCGATATCGATGGCGATACCGGGGGATACAATCTCCAGGCAGCATTCTCGACTGCCATGGCCGCGGCTAAATCTCTCTCTTCCCGGTAGCGGTCAGGTGGCGTTCTCTTCAAGTGCTCTCAAGCGGTTGATGTATATCCGGGCCCAGAGATAGGCAACCATGCTGCCGAGGATATTGCCGAGCACGATCCCGAACCATACCCCGGTCTCCCCATAGCCGAGGACTATCCCGAACAGGACAACGCATACCGCCACAAAGGCAAGGCTCCGGAGGATATTGATCACAAGCGAGGTGAACCCTCTCCCGGTCCCCTGGAAGACGGAGAGCGACATCATTCCGGGAGGGATGAAGATGAGGAGGAGGGAGATCACCCTGAGAAATGAAGCGATCCGGGGTGCAAGGTATGCGGTTGATTCCGAATAGGTGAAAAGGATCGCGATCTGCGGGGCAAAGACAAAGATAAAAGCGGCCATTCCCGCTGCAATCATGATGCCCAGCCGGATCGCATAACCATGGGCAATGGTCAGGTTCCCGTATTTACGGGCGCCATATGCTGCGCCAATCACCGAGATGAGCGTGGTAGCGATTGCGATGTCAGGGATGACGGCAAACATAAGGAGCCGCCAGCCGGAGGTATATACCGCGACTGCATCGGTTCCGGAAACGATGACGAGAATCGCGTTGATGACGATGGAGAGGGTCGCCATCAGGAGATATTCGATGCTTGCAGGCAGCCCGACTCCCAGGATGTCGCGGGAGATCTTCCTGTCAGGCACAAATCCCCTCATGGTAATGGAAAGGTAGGTATCCTTCCTGATAAGGAACCAGTACAGGATCACCAGAGTGACCGAGACGATCGAGATGACCGTGGCGATTGCTGCCCCTGCTATCCCGAAGCCTGCCCAGTAGATAAGGATAGGGTCAAGGATGGCATTCAGGATCGAAGAGAATGCCATTGCGTACATCGTCCTCTTCGTATCACCCTCTCCCCGGAGGATCGCGTACGCAATATTGTTGAAGAGGATGAAGATCGCCCCGATGAAAAGGATCCTCCCGTATTCTGCTGCAAGGGGTGCGACAGATCCGGCCCCGAGGATTACCGCGATAGGTTCCGCAAAAAGAACGAGGGGAGCGGTGAGGACAAGGGCAATCGCCGCTCCCATCAGGAGTCCGTGCATGGCCGCACTCTCGGCCCCCTGCCGGTTTTCACCGCCGATCCTCCTTGAGACAACCGAGGAGACCCCGGCGCCAAGCCCGTTCCCGAGCCCGATGAATATCATGAAGACCGGGGTCATGAACCCGACTGCAGCAAGAGCATCGGGTCCGAGGCCGGCAACCCAGATCGCATTGATCAGGTTGTAGACCGACATGAAGAGCATCGCGGCCATCATCGGGACAGAGAGCTTCCTGATGGCGGTCTTCGGGTCTCCGGTCAGCACCGAGACCCCCTCGGTCAATGCCCGGATATACTCTGGTTTTGCCGCGGGAGGGAGTGGGTCAGCGGGAGCTGTCATGCTCCCCTTTTTCCGCACCTTTGCATGAACGCTTGTCCGTTCTCCTCACTCCGTCAAGAAAACTAATTATCTCTATCCTGAAATCCGGATATACCCGGATTACCGGTCCCTGTCACCCTGCCGGGGACCGCAGATCTCGCTGACTCTCCCGACCGTCCCATCGTTCAGCCGAACTTTGATTCCATGGGGATGGAAAGAGGAGCTGGTGAGGATCTCGCGAACGGTTCCTTCTGTCAGCTTCCCGCTCCGCTGGTCTTTCTTCTGGATGATTCGCACCTGTAATCCTGGCCGGATATCGCTCCGTGTCCGGTTGTTGTGTTCGATTCCCATCGATACTGTCCTGAAAGAGCTGCCATGTTCGGGAGACTGCCCCCGATCCGGATCCTGTCAGGGGGGGCGTTCCCGGTGGCACCAGTTCTGTATTCATTGGGGTGCTTTTTATAAATGTTATCCTGTCAGGGAATTTGATGAATCTCCTTTTTCCAGAACCGGGAACTGCCGGGAAACATGAGAGTAAGGAGAGCAAAATGTGGAAAAAGGGTACTTTTTGATTTAATTCAGTGCAGAACACTCGGCAGGAATAGCACGACCTCGATCGCGATAAGGATAATCACGATCCATTCAAGGAAATTCGAGTGCTGGACATCCACTTCGTCAGAGAGCATCCGGTAGTTCTCGCGGATTATCCCGATGCGACGGTTCAGGCTTTCGGTCCATTGCTGGCTCCTGAGCACCTGAAGCGCCATGGCATAGACTCTTGCATAGTATACATCATCGGTGACCTTGATCAGGTTATTGACCTTCTCGATAATCTCGGAAACTTCAGTCTGGGTTCTCATCAGTACTTTCATGAGCGAACGGTACTGCCGGATTTTACTGTACCAGAAAAGCGTGTCTGCCAGCTCGATATCATCATACATCTTCTCCATCTGGCGGGAGAGTTCGCGGTCATAAAACCGGAGCTCGAGAACCTGCACCGCAGCAAACTCGATCAGTTCGATAAGGTCGGAAGGGGGCTGGGAGCTGATCAGGATTGCACCGTTCCACGAAAGGATCGCCCGGTCATCCTTTGCATAACTCAACTGGTTCCTGAGAGTCTCCTGCCGTATCTCGGGAGAGAAGTCTGCCTTTTCACCAAGGAGCAGAGCGACGGGGTCAATGCTTTCATCAAGGCGTTCAGAAAGGTAGATGGTATAATCATCATAAAAGTCCTGGTCGATCGAACGGTCGCCAACAATCGGGGAGAGTATGGCACGGACCTGCTGGAGTGCTGCGGAAAAGTGGGGATCGAGCCCTTCATGACCGGCAAAACAGAATGCGGCTTCCTGGAGGGCGGATGCCGGGGCACCCAGCTCCTCATAGATGAGACAGATGCTGACCGCTCCGAAATCAAACACCCTTGTTACCACGGTAAAGGTACATCCGATACCAGAGACCTCAGCATAAGCAGGCTGGAGGCGGAGGAGGAGCGGAGGCTCTTCCATCGTCATGGATGTCGGCCGGACCCTGACAAACCCCGTCCGTGCAATCGCCATGCTGCTGGCAAGAGCCTTTTCCAGGGCAACAAGGTCGATCTCTTCTCCGACATCGTAAATTCGATAGAAGCGGATGGCGTACGTAGGGATCACCTTTATCTGTCAGATGTTCTGGAAGGATAGAGCGGGATAGCTGATAAGGGTTGAGGGGGTCGGGCAAGGTTACCTTTGGCTCCCAAACTCCTTCCTGAGTCTCTCAAACTCCCCGTCATCGGCATCCAGTTCGATGAGATCGGGCCGAAACAGGGTTTATGAACGGAAGGAGGATCTTGCTTTTTTTAGGTTTGAAGCCCATGAGCATCGGGCTGTTGTGGAGAATGGTGACACCTCTGAACTCGAAGCCGGGGGGAATTTCGTAGTACTCCCTGAGAGGACTCTTTAATAAATTCATTGATTGCCTGCTCGGTGGTGTCTTTCATGACAATTGTGGAACTGATCCTGTTGATGCACCGTGGGACAGGAGACATCTCCATGGAGTGCAGCGGATAACTATAAAAAAAAACAAGGTTCGGGGAATCAACGACCGTGGCGGGTTTCCGGGTCAATCGCGAAAAAGGGAGTGAGGTTATGATTTAAGATACCCGTTCCGCTGCAGCCATTCCACCTGGGGCCTTGTGTAGCGGTACGAGATATCACATTTTTCGTCCTGGAAACTCCAGGGTGTGATAATGAGTACATCCCCTTCACGGATCCAGAGGCGCTTTTTAATTTTCCCCTTGATCCGTCCCATCCTTGTCACTCCGTCAGCACATCGGACAGTGATATGGTTTGCACCAAGCATCGATTCAGCCCTGGCAAAGATCTCCTGGTTTCTTTTTCTCGGCAGCCTTACGCGGACGATCTCTGTCTCAGGTCCGTTCTGTGAATGCGTGGTACTGGTCAGGAAAACAACTCCGTCAATGAAGGGTTAATTCAATGCTCTGAACTGCCTTTAAACTATGTGTCATGGGACCCTGATTTCGCGTGGTATTACCTCATGTTTTCATCGGGTCCGGAGATCCATAATCGGGGGAGGGGATGGCATGAAGAGAAAGAGCCCGTAACTGGCTCTTTTTCACCATAACAGCTCCCTTAAGGGAGGGTTGGCAGATTGCCATTCCCAATGAGGCACCGGGAAGCATCTGTCAGTGTTCAGTGTGGGTGACTTCTCCTAAAAGTATATGAAGGGAAGAACCGATGTAATGAGGAAAAGGAACGTAATCATATGCAAGGAAGTAAGCTCTACGTAGGAAATCTCACGTATTCAGTAACCGAAGAACAATTACAAAAATTATTCTCAGCGTACGGGGATGTAAAGGAAGTGCGGGTCATCGAGCGCAAAGGGTTTGGATTCGTCGAGATGGCGACCCCCGAAGATGCGGAGAAGGCAAAGGCTGCACTCAACGAGACGAACTTTGAAGGCCGCACCCTGAAAATCGACGAGGCACGGCCGCCGCAGCCGAGAAGCAGTTTCCGGCCCCGGTACTGATTATTGAAAACGTAATTCATTTTTTGGGCAGGGTTTCCGGTCAGGAAACATGCCCGGAGCGTATCGATTAGGTAAGAATGTCGGCATCATCTGCCATGATTTTTATTTTCTGACCGCAATGGTATGGTATGGAAGGGATAGTCGGCACTGTGGAATTCCAGATGAGTCTCCTCCTCTTTGTAGCCCTTGCCGGCTATCTGCTCGCCTCACGCATCAACCAGTCAGCAGTCGTCGGGGAGATCCTGGTCGGCCTGATCGTTGGACCGAGCGTGCTCGGCCTGATCACCTACACCGATTTTGTCGCGAGTATCGCCCATCTTGGGGCTGTTATCCTGCTCTTTGTGATCGGGCTTGAGTTCGAGATCAAGGAGATATTCCAGATAAAGTACGGGATTATTGCCCTTGTGGGTGTTATCGTCCCGTGGATTGGTGGGTACTGGGTGTCGCTCCTCTTCGGGTTTGATTCGGCAAGTGCCATCTTCATCGGGACAGCACTCACCGCGACGAGTATTGCGATTACCGCGAATATACTAAAAGAGCTCGGGAAGCTTGATACCGAGGTGGCAAAGGCGATCATCGGGGCGGCAGTCATCGACGATATCCTGTCCCTGATTGCACTGTCGGCAACGACCGATGTCGTTTCCGGCACGATCAGCGCCTCATCCATTGGCAGGCTTGTGATCATTGCGATCCTCTTTGTCGCGGGAGGGGCTTATATCGGGAGACACTACGTGAGCCGCCTCATCGTGAAAATGGACGAATCGGATATCGCGGGAAAATACCCCGAGTTTGTCTTTATCTTTGCCATGATGTTTGCCTTCTTCTATGCCATGTGTGCCGAACTGATCGGATTGTCGGCCATAGTGGGCGGGTTCATCGCCGGGGTCTCATTCGTCGGCGTGAACCTGAAACGGAGCAGGAACCTCAGGGAAGGGGCCGAGTATCTCCAGATGATATTTGCTGCCGTCTTCTTTGTCTCGCTCGGGATTCTTGCCGATGTGCACCAGCTGACCCTGCCCATCCTCGGCTTTTTGATCGCTCTCACCATTGTTGCGATCTTCACGAAGGTAGTGGGGTGTGCTGTACCAGGGAGACTGACCGGCCTCTGTGCAAAAGACAGCCTCATTCTCGGGTTTGGCATGGCGCCAAGGGGTGAGGTTGCCATGATCGTGGCGCTGATCGGGCTTGAACAGGGGATCATCGGCCAGGACGTATACGTTGTGATCATCCTGATGAGCCTGCTTACAACCCTTATCACCCCGATCATCTACCGCAACTGGCTCTACAAGGGAGAGTATTGTACCTACCCGCTGGCAGAAGAGCAGAAATAACCCTTTTTATAAAAAACCTGTAAATACGGGGATTGCTCTCTGTTTCAATGACAACCTATTTCACTTCTCTACGCCGAGTTGTCCATTAGCAGGAATCATGCCGTTTTATTGCCAGCAGTGCGGGGAGTGCTGTACCCAGATGGGGGATGTCCACGTGATCAAGGGAGAGTTTGGTAACAATGAATACCTGATCCGAAACGAGTACACCGGGGAGGAGACACGATCACGGGTCTCACCACAGATGCTGCATTTGTTCGAGGACAGGAGCACCTTCGAGCGGTGGCCTAAGGCCTGCCCGTTTTTTCGCTGCGATACTTCCGAAAAAAAGGGATATTGCACCGTATACCCGACATGGCCTGAGATATGCAGGGAATTTTCATGCTGGCGACTCCTGATCCTGGATGCTCACGGGAGAAGAGCCGGGAGGGTGATGACCGGTACCTATCTTGCCTGCGAGGACAATCTGCTTCGCCATGTCTGGGATTACCATATCAGGGAGATGGAAGCCGCTGATGACGCAGAATGGCAGCGCAGGGTGACAAGGATCCTGACAAAGCTCGGGTATTCCGTGATTCGTTGAGACGGTTCGCAGGGAAAATATCATTCATGCCCTGATCCCGGTCGATCGGCAGGTTGAAATAGTTCCCACGGCATTTTTCGTTATACCACTTGGAGGTAGTTCCAATGCGTTCTTCTACCGTTCTTATGATTGTAATGCTGCTTGCAGCATCCGTTGCAGTATCAGCTGCCATGGTTTCGACTCTTCCTGTGACCGAACCGGTCACCGGTGTAACCCTCCCAGCTCCACCAGGGGGAGAGCAGGGCTATTTCTCGATCAACTCCCTCCCGCCAGGGGGAGACGTGTATTTCGACAACTCCTTTGCAGGTGAAACACCGGTCATTGTCCCGGTTTCCACGACAGGTAATCCCAACCACAACATCAGGATCAGCCTGGCCGGCTATGAAGAGTGGAGTTCCACCTATAATGGCAACCCACAGGCCGGCCAGACCATCCCGATTACTGCCCAGCTCTCACCGAGTGCTCAGACCGGCAATATCCAGGTCGTCTCCACACCATCGGGCGCAATGGTTACCCTTGACCGGAGCCAGTCGGCAAATACGCCCTACACCTTTTACAATATCCCGGTGGGCACCCATGAGGTCTCCGTGTATATGTCCGGGTACCAGACATGGTATTCGACCCTGAATGTGAATGAACAGCAGACATCCTACGTGAATGCAGTTCTCCAGCCCATTGTTACAACCGGGACACTGAGTGTGAGCTCATCTCCCAGTGGAGCGGCAGTGTATGTGGATGGAATTTACCAGGGGGTTACCAGCACCACTATCGGGAACCTCGTGCCAGGGTCCCACTCGGTAAAGCTGACCAAGGCCGGCTACCAGGACTGGACAGGGAGCGTAAGTATTGCATCCGGTTCCACCACGTACCTGAGCCCGACCCTTGTGGTGAACCCACAGCCGCAGTACGCAACGGTGAGTATCAGCTCTAATCCATCCGGAGCGAACGTTTATGGGGATGGGGTCTACATCGGCCAGACACGTTCCGGAAGCCCCCTGACCTTTACCAATGTCAAACCTGGTGTTCATACTCTCCGTCTCACCAAATCAGGGTACCAGGATTATGAAACCACTCAGAATGTTGTAGCAGGCCAGGACTACGTGGTTTCAGTCACGCTGAATCCAGTCCAGAACCCGACAACGGGCGGAATCTCGGTCATTTCAGCCCCAAGCGGTGCAGAAGTGTATCTGAACAATGCCTTCAAGGGGCTCACCCCGATTACGCTCGACAGTCTCGCTCCGGGATCCTACACGGTCCTTGTAAAACTGAGCGGGTACCAGGACTGGCAGGCCACGCAGCAGGTAACTGCCGGCCAGACCTCCCAGATATCGGCAACCCTTATTCCGACAGCCGCCACTCCGACCCCAACCCAGACCGGGCTCCTTCCCCTGACTATTATTGCAGGGATCGGGATACTCCTCTTTGCGGCAGGGAAGAGATCCTAAAACTTTTTTTCCGATAAAAAATGCCTTGAATGTAAAGACTTACTGAGAAGTTTTCCGTGATTCCGGGTCCCTGATACCGCCCATTTTGATCGCTATGTCGCAGGAACAACCTCGGCCTCATCCCAGGATTCCTCCGGTATCAGGATCCATGCAACGATATAGGCAATCACCCCGATTCCAACAGAGAGAAGGGTGAGCACCACCCAGAGTATCCGTATCAGGTTCGGGTCGGTATCGTAATACCGGCCGACCCCGCCGCAGACTCCGCCAAGGAGCCTCTCTGTTTTGGAGCGGTAAAGCCGTTTCATAAAAGAAACTATGTTGGATGCAGGGTATTAATTGTAATTCCAACAGAACGTGCTTTCTGGCGCTGTGAGCAAAAAACTTATGGTGTTGGCAGCCCGTTCATTTCCCGCTCATGACCCAAAAGGTGATTGTGGTTCCTTTCGGTCCCACCGGTTGGCTTATCCTCCTGTCTGCTGATAATTTTTTGACATGGGATCCTATTTCCGCGGTGACGTGCTCCTTGCCCCGCTCTGTATTTCCCGGGAGCGGGGCACGAAAGTACGCCCGGTAGTGGTTCTTGGAATGTCAGGACAAAGTGAGCTGTTCGTGAGCCCCGTATCGAGCACTCCCCCTTTTGAAGGACCGGTTGTCCCCCTCTGCCTTGATGACTTTTCCGAAGGAGGGCTTGATCTGATGGGGGAGAGTTACCTGGTCACGGGCCGGACCTGTCG
>JAJFVA010000017.1 GCA_021371995.1 Methanoregulaceae archaeon
GGAAGCCTGTCGTACTGGCCGGTAGGGGTAGGCGGATAGGCGCCGGATATTATCTGGTAAGGGCTGTCGCAGAATCCATCCCCGTTGGTATCATTGGTGACTTCCGAGAAACCCGTGCCAGAAGGATTAGCCCAGTAATTACCGCCTATGTAAGGGCCGTTCACGATATTTGGCCCGGAACACATCGTTGTATTCCAGGTGTTCCCAGTAGTCGTTCCCTCAAAGAGCGTGTTCCACACAACGTTCCTGAAAAGGTTGTTGTATATCGCATTGCTGGTACTGCCATGAAGGAGGATACCGCCGTTATTTTGTGTAATGGTGTTTCCTTTGACGGTATTCTGACTGCTCCCTGTATACAGGATAATACCGATATTCTGGCTGCTTGCGCCCGATACAACGGTCCCCTGGATAACATTGTTCTGGATGATGTTCCCGGTGGTCGGTTTGCCACTGTAATACGCTGATATGATCCCTCCATCCTTGTTGTTCAGTACGGTATTGCCTGAGACCAGGTTGTTTGATGCACCATCAAAATAGATCCCACCGGCATTGTTGCTGAAATTGTTCACCAGCACCTTATTGTTGTTTGTCCAGATATCGATCCCGTTATGGGTATTTCTCAACGCGGTATTCCTCTCTACGGTATTATTGGCGCTTACGTTGTAGAGAAGTATTCCCGTATCCTTGTTGTCATTGACAATATTGTCAGCCAGGTAGTTATCATTGCTACCGGAATGGACATTTATCCCGATTTTGGTATTACTACTGGCCGAATTCCCCGTTATTGTGTTACCCCTGCTTGACAAGTAGAGGAATATGCCTGAATCGGTATTGGAATTCGCCTGATTATTAACCACCTGGATGTTTGTGGAGGTATGGATATCAATCCCCATCTTATTCTCACGTGAATTGACATTCTCGATCCGCCCCCCATTGGCATTTGCAACACAGATTCCGTCATACCAGCCCTTCAGCTGGATATTTTTAACCGTCACATTGCTCCCGTACACGAGCACTCCGGTTGGATAAGGGTCGATATTCGGTATTTTACCGGTAAGGGTATGAGAATCACCATCAAGGGTCACATCAGAAGCCACAATAAATACCCCCTGCCGATCATTTGACGTGCCTGTCCAATCTCCGCCAATTATGAAAGAATGCCCGTGTTGAGCTACGTAGTTGTCAGTAATGATGACAGGGAGTTCAGAGACCGGTATCACATAGGCCTGGACTGCCGCAAGGTTCAGTCCCCCAGAGGCGAGAGTGTTTTCAGCCCCGGGTTCTTCAATCATCTCCTCTGTCACGACCGCGTCAGAAGTGACGACCGCCCCGGGCTCTTCAGCCATCTCCTCTGCTACAACCGCATCAGAAGTGACGACAGCCTCAGGTTCTTCAACCATCTCCTCGGTTACAACTGCATCAGGAGTGACGACAGCCTCAGGTTCTTCAATCATCTCCTCTGTCACGACCGCGTCAGGAGTGATCACCGTCGCCGTTTCACCAGTCTCCATCGCCAGTGAACTCACATTTTCCTGGATGTCGGTCCCATTCTGTATATCCCCCAGAGTATGCACGGGGATAAGTACCAGTAGTATCGCTAAGAATGCCAGCACCTTTGTATTCACAATGCCACCTCACAACAATAGATTGAATGTTCGGGTATACCAGTTAGTTCAAGGCAAGGGGTAATTAATTATTGCGAACCGGAAGGTTCATCAGATCGATTAACCAGTTATATTGCAACTTGTCAGGATGCTTATTTAATAACCGAAGTTAGTTCAGTGAACCTGGCAAACGAGGGTCATATTACCATGATTCTACACCTATGAACGTTTTTTATACGATACAGTGAGCTGGCAGCAGCCTGTCAGATTACGGGAGGTTTTGATCTTTTCCGCTCCTGCTCAAAAGAATAGGATCCACCAACCGGTGAGGAGTAAGGAAAACACGCATGATTTGCATAACGACAGGTGCCATCACCTATCATAGTTCCTATCCGCGCGCCACATTCATGAATTCCTCTAGAGGCAGGATTACCGAATAACTTTCTTCTCTGTTACCCTCTCTCCATAATCCGGTGATAAGCTTCTATAACATGTTCCGGGGATCCGGTTGCTTCAACCTGTCCGTTTTGTAGAAGAATTCCCTGGTTGCAGATCTTCTCGATGCTGCTCAGATCATGAGAGACTAACACAATCGTTTTTCCTGCGTGCCGGAATTCTTCGATCTTGCTCATGCATTTTTTCTGGAACTGCTCATCTCCGACCGCCAGCACTTCATCAAGAAGCATAATGTCAGGATTTGACTGAATCGCGATGGAAAAGGCAAGCCGGGCATACATCCCCGACGAAAAATTTCTGAGTTTCAGGAACTCAAAACGTCGCAGCTCTGCAAAATTCAGGATATCCCAGTATTTCCTGTCGATCTCCTTTCTTGGAATTCCCATGATTGCCCCGTAGAGATAGATATTCTCCCGGGCCGATAGTTCAGGTTCAAAACCCACACCCAGTTCCAGGAAAGGAGCAACCTGGCCACGGACCATGACACACCCCTTGTCAGGATAGAGAACTCCGGCAATAAGTTTGAGCAGAGTGCTTTTTCCAGATCCATTCGGACCGATAATCCCTACCGCATCACCGTGCATCAACCTGATATTCACATCTTTCAGGGCATCAAACTCTTCATAAAAGGCTTTTTTCCTGTGGACGAAAGACGACAGCCTGTCATACATGGTGAAGTTGCGCTGGAGGGGTATCCTGAACCTTTTTGTAAGATGCCGGACCTCGATTGCAGTCTCGCCCTCGAGCATTCCTGGCTCCGGTTCTTCTCCGCGACCACACCTTGAGAACACCATTCAGATCTCCTCCGCGAAACGCCATTCAAGGCTTCCAAATATCGAACTCCCGGCTATCAGAAGGATGACCGCAGCGATGGTACCATAGCCGAACAGGGGAAGGGACGGAGCAGTTCCATAGAGAAGAATCTCCCGGTACATCTGCATAACGACAGTTACCGGATTTAACATGTAGATGGGCAATAACCGGTCGGGGATTAGTGTGACCGGATAAATGATTGGGGAGAGGAAGAAACCGATCGAAATTACAACCTCCCAGATCTGGTCCAGATCCCGGTAGAACACATAAAGTGCCCCCAGTGCAAGACCTGCCCCAAAAACGATACCGAAGTAGATGAGGGTGACAAAGGGGAAGTAGAGCATATTTAGTGTAAATGACACCCTGAATACAATGAGGAGGAGAAAGAGAATGAAGAATTCGAGAAGAGAACTGATAAATGAAGAGACTACGCCGGAAAATACCAGAATTTTCCTCGGAATAAAAATTTTTGTAACGAGGTTACTCTTGGATACGATTGACCTGACAGAAGTTGTGGTTCCGTTTGAAAAAAAACGCCAGCTTGTGATACCTATGAAGAGATAGACGATGAAGCTCTCCTCAGAAACATCATACATCCCGCTGAATACGACATAAAGAACCATGAGCATCAGGAAGGGATTTAAGAGGGACCATAAGAATCCCAGAATAGAACTCTGGTATTTCACCTTGAGGTCACTTATTGTGAGAATGCGAATCAGATCATAGTATTCAAAAATCCACATCTGCTCCACCGTTATACCGCTTTCCTCGCATACCAGGTCCTGATGAACCTTGAGAGATCATGATACCCTACTTTACGGATAATAAAACGGCGTTTATTTATCATCCTCCCCAGACCTGCAATACCATCTATCTTTGAATGTAGTGCAACCCGTCCCTGGCCCCTGACACCGTAATAGCAGATCACCCCGAATGTCCGCCCAAGAAGCCACGGGAGGTATACTATAAGGAGGCCTGCTGGAAGATCCTTGAACCAGTACCAAAGGATGTTTCGGTTCCCATAATAAACCGCGAGGTCTGATCCGTATCCGGCAGTCCCCGAATGATGATGAATGACAACAGCTTTCGGAACATATGCACACCGCCATCCTGCCAGCCTTCCCCTGAACGCCACATCCACATCTTCCATGTACAGAAAAAAGTCCTCATCGAAATAACCAATCTCTTCCAGCATCTCCCTGCGATAAAGGGCTGCTCCCCCGCACGGACCGAACACCTCATCGGCCTGGTCGAACTGCCCCGTGTCGGGTTGAAACATCCCGCGATCCCATGCTGCCCCGCTTCGTGAAATGCAGATCCCGGTGGAGTTGATTCGACCGTCAGGAAGGATCATCTTTACCGCCCACATTCCCACTGATTTATCGACAAATGTGGATGAGAGGAGGGCTTCCATGAAACCGGGATTCAGAGTGGTATCGTTATTTAACGCAAGGATAAATTCCCCCTTCGATTCCTTTATGCCGTAATTCAGCGCTGCCGGATATCCCTGGTTTGTGGAGAGTCTGAACAGTTTTGCACCGGGGAAATGCGTTTGAACTGCATCTTCACTCCCGTCAACCGATCCATTGTCGATCACAATCACTTCAAAATCTCTCACGGTCTGCTCAGCAAGAGAGGTGAGGCACCCGGGAAGGAATTTCTGGCCATTATAATTGACCACGACAACACTTACCATTGGCATCATGTAGAGAAGACCGGCACTCCTTTCACACTGTTCCATGTACTGTTTACAGGATATCCTTATACAGTTGTTCTATTTTTTCCGTTACGGTCTCCCAACGGTATTTTTTTTCAACAAGACGCCGCCCGCAGGATCCCATCATCCTCCCGAGGGATTTATCCTGAAGGATTTTGAGTATTGCATTGGCAAGTGCCTCCCTGTCATCGACTTTTACCACGATTCCTGCATCTGTTTTTTTAATGTCATCTGCCATTCCTGCAATATCAGTGGTCACAACCGGCCGGCCGCACGCCATCGCTTCAAGCAGGACAATCCCGAACGTCTCAAGTTCAGGAGATCGTGAGGGGAGAACAAAGACACTACACCTGTTGTAGTAATCTCTCAGCCGATCCTCAGGGATATGCCCGGCAAAATGGATATTCTGTGAAAGTCCCATCGATTCTGCCATACGGCCATAATAGGGGAGCAGGGGGCCGCCTCCCCCAACCACCACGCGAACATCCGGGATTCTTATTTTTACACGCTGGATGGCAGAAAGGAGAGACACAAATCCTTTGAATCCATGAAATTTATCAAGTACCGAGAGGAAAAAGATATCCGAGCTATCTTCCAGTTCCTGAGGGTAAAAGCGGGTACTGTCAACCCCAATGGGGATATATGCCACTTTATCCCGGAAATCCCGCAGCGAATCCGGGAAATATGCCTCGCGGGCAAGAATAATTCTGCTGGCCCGTGAGAACAGGGTTTTTTGAGCGGTTCTGGTATACATCCCGGCGATTCTCCGGGCAATTCCCCTGCCGGTTATTGCACTATGATAGGTTAACACAAGAGGCCGGTCCTTCCAGTGCGCCACCATCCTGCTCCAGTCGGCACTCCAAGGAGTCGGGAGATGGGTGTGTATGATGTCAAAGTCCTGCTTCAGGAGATGGAAAGGAAGAGAGGGTGTGAGAGGAGTATTCCCGATCCTTCCGATCGATACCAGGGGAAGAATCTCAAGATCCTGGTAAACAGCGGAATGCGTCCTGCTCTGTGCGCAGATTATTGTTACCTGATGTCCCCTTTTGACGAGTTGTCGGGAGAGATCCCCCACATATCGTTCGACTCCTCCTGAACTGAAAATTCGTGCAGGGGTCTGGATTATTTTCATCTCTTATACCCTACTATTACAATTCATTTCAACGGGAAAATATTCTGATGCCCCCCATTTATAATCGCTTACTCTTGAAAAGATCATACCAAATAATATTCTTACCTGATCCCATTACCCAGGCACTAATGAAGATTGTTATTAAAAATATTGCATGATTATCCAATTTTACCCACATACCAGGAAAATCTTGCTCAATACCTGGAGCAGTATCAGACAGAGATCGCAAATACAGTTCCGGACTATCCCTTGTGGATTGATTCGCATACCCGTTTATAATATAGTTCAGCAGTGTCTGTTATCTTCTCCCAGTCATACCCGCTGACCATCATACGGCACCGGCTGGTTCTCTCACTCTCTCTGATCATCATTTCGGCAATTTTGTCTGCCAGATCTTTTCCATCGAGCGCACTCAGTGCTCCGCACCCGTTCCTCACAAAAACCCTGCTCGCATTCTTCGGGTGATCGATCGTTACAACAGGGATACCGCATGCAAGAGCCTCGAGTGCAGCCATCCCAAAACCTTCCCTCGTGGAGGGGAGCACAAATACCCGGGACGATTTCATATGGGCGATAACCTCCCGGGATTCTCTTAAAAATCCTGTGAATGTGATATGATCAGATAACCCCATTTGCCGTGCCTTCATCTCGAGATTCCAGCGTTCCGGTCCGCCGCCGATGATGAGGCACCGTATCCCGGGATACTGATTTTTGAGAATTCCAACAGCATCGATCAGCACATCGACGTGCTTCTCCCGGATCAGCCTTCCGACAAATATGATATCTGATTTCATCCCGGCAGGGGGTACGGAATCGATTCCTGCCAGGTCAATCCCGTTCGGGATGACCTCAATGTCCCGGCCTGGGATAAGGGGGTAAAGGTCTTCCCGTGTGGTTTCTGATACTACCACTGGAAATACCGAATGCCGGGCAAGAACACGCTCCAGGAATTTCCCTGCAGCTCCGGGGGTTCCGAGATACTCGTACCAATACTCCCCCCAGACCTCGTGCCAGGTGACGACAAGCGGGGTTCCTGAAATCCTGCAGGCAGCAGCAGAGGCAAGCGCGGGCATATAAGGGAACTGCTGGCAGTCAACGATATCATAGCGTTCTTTTGCCAGGGCAGACAGTATCCCTGCACTACACATCACTGCAGGAAAGACCCGTCGTCTTCCTTTCCAGTACAGGGGGTATGATCTGCACATGCCATGAAGGGTCACTCCTTCCCTTACGATGGTCGCATCGCCGTCCCACACATGCATCCCGAACGAATGCACCTCATGGCCCCGGGCTGCAAGTCTCTTTGAGATCTCCCATATTCTCCGCTCGACTCCACCGGTAATATCCGGATAGACGGCATCGTAAACGTAAGCAATTCTCATATGATCTCGTATCAGGAAGGAGTTTCCTGGTTCAGGCACATCATGCTGATAAATACTGCCATAAATACAATCTCAAGCCCGATCAGGATGAGGGCCAGGGAGAGAATGGCATTAGTGATTGCTTCCAGTGAACCGAACCCCGACCTGATCCAGCCATACAGGATCATCCCCCCGATGATAAATCCGGAAAGGATGACGACAACCCCTGCAATAATGCATTTTTCAAGGACCTGGTAATTCAGAAGATTCCTGACCAGCCTGTCTTTCTGTTCAAATCCATGCACCGCCGAATATACGTGAATTACAACTCCGGACAGGAACAGCTGCAGCCCTCCTGTCAGCAGGATTGTCCCGAGAATAAAGGAGTGCGCATGAGCATCCGGATTGTTCTCAGAGGCATAGAACGCAGCCATCAGGATGATACCAAAAACACTGCAGAAAATTCCGGGCAGGGTAAGGAACGGCAGGGGCTTTAGCAGGAGAATGAACCTCAGGTGGCGCCATCCGTCAGTAAAGCTGTTCAACTTGGAGGGAGCAATCCTCGGGTAGTAGGAGACCGGCACTTCGGTAATCCTGAGGCCTTCCCTTGATGCCTTGATCAGCATTTCGGAGGCAAATTCCATCCCGCAGCTCTGAAGGTCGAGCTTTTGCAGTGCATCCGCCCTGATTGCACGAAAACCGCTGTGGGTGTCTGAAAACCGCGTATGAAAGACTCCGTTCAGGATCCAGGTGAGAAGAGGGTTTCCAACATACTGGTGAAGCGGTTTCATGGCCCCTCTTTTTATGCTTCCCCTGAACCGCGACCCGATCACCAGGTCCGCTCCCCGGTCAAGCTCATTGATGAGGAGGGGTATCTCGGAAAAATCATACGTATTGTCCGCATCCCCGATCACCACATACCTTCCCCGGGCATGCCGCAGTCCTTCGATATATGCGCAGCCGTATCCCAGCTGGGAGGGACGGACGACGTTTGCACCCAGTTTACGGGCGATGTCTGTTGTCCTGTCCGTCGATGAATCTGAAACGATGATCTCACCTGAGATACCCTGCTTCCTGAATACTTCCCTGATTTTGTTAATACAGGTCTCAATCGATTGTTCCTCATCGAGGGCAGGAATGACCACCGAAATATCAGGAACCAGACCGGACGTCATGATCCTCTCCTCTGTAAAGGGGATCCAGCCAGGACAGGAGACCGGATTGTTCCGGGGAGTATACCGGGATTCTGTTCCATATATAACAGGTTCATCACATCTCCCTTGACTGACGCCCATGATCCATTCTGACCATCAGGAAACAGAGCCTTGCTACGGACCCGGACCCTGCCGGAAGTTTGTCTCCGGCTGTCATCCAATGGAATTTCCCTCGATGACATCCCGTTCACTGACCTCAATTGTTCTGCCTGAACCCGCAATCCGGTAGGGCCCCAGGGTGTGAACCGGATATGATCCGGTATTCGTCGGGTAGGGAAGAGTGAAGAATCCATTCTCACTCTCCTGCCGGTACACAAACACCCTGCCAATATTTGTCTCCACGCTCACTTCGATTATCCCTTCCCCTTTCAGCCTTGCACCTTTCACGTATTCAAATACCTTTACAGAATGGGAATAATCCGGGGACTCCGCTCCCTGATCCTGCCCGGATGCTTCGTATACCATGCGGTAATGCCGGAGAGCACTCACCTTCTCTACCGGGGAATTGAGCTGGATCCCATGAAGGGAAGCCTCTCTGCCCTGGATATCTGCAGCATTGAACCGGAGGATTCGATCACGAGCTTTTTCATAATCCATCTGTTCAAGTGCAGAAATGACCGGGACCGCCGATGGGACTGAGGGAGGGGAATATTCAGTATAGATGACTTTCCCAGGAACGGACATGGAGCCATCTGAGTTATACAACCGCGATATCATGGTACGGTAATAGGGCTGATTGATCAGGGTGATCGGGAGAAATCCGGACGTCGCATTCTGTCCGGGAATCAGGTAACTCTCAAAATAATAGTGGTCTGTCAGGGTTCTGTTGTATAAGGGGATGGTGGACTGGAACTTCGTATCAGCCATCTTCCAGTCGACGATTACATACCGGGCACCGACTGATTCTGCGATACTGCTCGCAGTATCTTCAGATTCTGTGAAAAGGAATGCGTACGCTGAATGGATATTGTCCTGGAAAGGATTTGTAACAGGAATCCTTTTTCCAAGGAACGTTATCCAGTGTCCGTAATCCCATGAGGACAGGATCCCGTATGATTCAGGGGGGTAGTGCCAGTTGTCCGGAGAATATGGACCTAAGTACGGTACACCGGGATCAGGGGTTGATTGCTCGACCCATTCGAGAGTGTCAATCCATTGCGAGGGAATCCGGTTTTCACGGGTCGATACCGTCGCAATGGAATAATCGCCGATAAGGGACATCGCGCAAAAGACAATTATACACCCTGAAACGATGTAGATCCCTTTTCCCCGCAGAAAAGATGCGTTTATCTTTCTCAATGCAGAATCCCTGGCGGGTTTATTGCCGGTTTTCCCTTTTCTGACTCCGGACACCGGTTTTTCTCTTCCTCCGACTGGTGCTGTCTCCTCTTCGGTAAGGATCGCTCCCAGAGCATATGCTGAAAAGATGGCGACGATCACCGCACTGAAATACTCGAACCGCGAATGCTGGATCGTTGCGAAAAAAACGATCGCCCCCCAGATAAGTACGAAGAGATGACCTTCGTATTTTTTCCTTACCAGGGAAGCGGTGAGAAACACAAAACCAGCTATTGCCAACAGGATACCGATATTAAAGGCAGCCCATGCCTCTGCAAGGGACCATGATTCCAGCTCTTCGATTGGCAATGCTTCATAGGTGCTTCCGAAAAATGACTGCACCGTTGAAAGGCCCGAGGGGAGCATCTCACTGCCGAGGGCAACAGCTCCTCCGTAAGCGAGGATAGCAGTGAGCACCATGAGTCCCACAAACAGCAGCGGCTTTTTTCTGGATATCACGGAATAGAGGTAGAGGAGGAAGCTTCCCACGATCAGAGCAATAAATACATGCACAGGTGCCAGTGAATAGGTGGCAAGTGAGTACAGGGGAGAGTGGACGCCGGCAACAGCCAGACCTGCAAGTGAACAGAGCGCGATGATGCTGTTTGCCAGAAGAAGATACTCCGATGATCGCTCCCGGAAGCTGTCCCAGAGAAACTGGAGGATCGAATAGATACCAAGGATAAATACAAAAAGCATCACGGTCGGAACTACCAGGAGTCCGGCAGCCATCGAGATCCCGGCAAGAACGGAGGGGAGGGCAACCGGAACCAGGGTATCCGGATGCCGGAAATCGATCCGGAACGTCCCTCTGTCTTTTATTGCATACAGGAAAAAGAGACAGAAAAGGGATGTAAAGAGGACTTCGGCGATATGATGGTCTGCGACCCCGAATGAAGAGCGGTAAAAATACTGCCCTGATATCACCGTGATAAAAATCGCTGCAATGATCCCTGCTTTCCATCCGGAGAGTATGCGTGCGATGCAAAAGACAACCGGGATCATTACCAGGCTGATCAGGATCGGTGTCAACGAGGAGACGAAGATAAGGTCCACCCGCTGGGAGGCGCCTGTGAGAAGACACAGGACCGATGCCAGGAAGGGAAACATCGGTCCCCAGTCGATATATTTCCCGGACGGGTAGGCAGTCATCGGGTCAAACCAGGTATAGTGGGGAAAATGGGACACCATCACTTCGATCTGACGGTAATTGTACCAGACATCAGGATCATTGAGAATCCCGTATGAGGCGGGATCCATCTGAAATAACGGAAGAATACGCAGGATGAACGAAGCCACTATACAGCATGACAATGTAACGAGAATAAGAACCGTTCTCCGGTCGATGTTACCAGTCATTTCCTGTTACCTGTAACGTGTTGGATCGTCCTTCTGTCAGCAAAGAATCTGCAAATCAGGATGATGATTATACAATATTTACGGGAATACAACGACTTATACCTATAGGGATCTTTTCATCAGGACCCGTATCCGTAACGCAATTTTATTCAGAGAATGGGGAACAAAGCAGGTTCTTTTATTAAAAAGAGAATCCGTGGGGGGTAATCTGTTTCGACCATTTTTATTCTCTCTTTTACTGTATATGCATTCTATTGAACCTGAAGAGGTCGTTGCATGCCCGGAACCGGAGGGGGCATGACGATCCGAGACTCCTGGTTCCAGGACAGTCAAATCACATCGATGCTTTATCCGATCATGCTCAATATAAGGATATGAGCCGATATTCAGGGACCATTTTACCGCTCTCATTTTCACACCTGGTCACTGATATTTACATGCCGGTCATCCCTGCAGTCCTCCCCCTGCTGATCGCTGACAGGGGACTCACGTTCTTTCTCGCCGGGCTGATGGTGACCTCCTACAACCTCACTTCCTCTGCCACGCAACCGATCTTCGGCTGGCTCTCGGACCGGTACGGAAAGCAGGTCCATGTCTCGACAAGTCTTCTCATCTCCGCGGTCTTCATCGGCCTTATCGGCATCGTGGGAAACTACCCCCTCCTGCTTGCATGCGCCGGTCTCGCCGCAATCGGGCATGCCTGCTTCCACCCGAACGCTCTCTCCATCGTGAGCAGGATTGCAACACCCGAGAACAGGGGGAGGGTCACCTCCTTCTTTGTTGTCGGGGGAAATATCGGGTATGCGATCGGGCCGCTTCTTGCCGGAGGGGTGGTCGCCCTGTTCGGCCTGCAGGGACTCATGTTCCT
>JAJFVA010000033.1 GCA_021371995.1 Methanoregulaceae archaeon
GTGCATAACTCAAGAACAAGGAGACCCATGCCCTACTATTCCGAATCCGAATCGCAGCAATTGAGGGAGAAGTTTGAAGAAATCGTGCTGCATTTGCCGGAGGTAACAAAGAAAAAGATGTTTGGCTCTCCCACCTATTCGGTCCGGGGAACGATCTTTGCGATGCTGGTGAACGGGGGCATTATCCTGTCGCAACTCGATGAAGAACAAAAGGCAGCTCTTCTTTCAGGTACTGATGCAGAGTATTTCGTCGCTCACGGCAGGGTGATAAAAAAGTGGATCCTCATCAGGATTGGGGATGGAGCAGACATCGAGCGGTTCATCCCCTTCATTGAAGCGAGTTACAATGCAGCAGTCACGAGGGTTGAGAATGAGGCACCATCCCCGATGAGACTTCGTGAACGGTGAACGTATTACTATGACATCACAGGTGTTCTGTACGTTGTCCTGCATAAATCGCCGCGAGGTTACGAATCGAACAAAATTGAATAATTAACTGTTTTTTTTCAGTGTTTCTTTTGCAACATGGATTGTCGGGGTAATGAAGAAGTTTATCGACACAATGATATATCCCCCTACCGCGATGACCGGTAAGAAAAATCCGCATATCAGCGTTGCTACGATGATAAGGACCCCGAATTTCTGCCTTTTCTGCAACGCATTCAGCTCGTTGCTCGCCGCTTCATCGAGAAGCATCCCGGGAGTCCTGATTGCTGATTTCATGATCCCGTTCATGGTTACCGATGCAGCCAGGAGATCCAGGCCATAGATGGTTACCGGGGCGCTCAGCGCTGATCTCGCGATTGCGTTCTCCGTCAGGAACATTGAGAGGATATCCATGCCATGGAAATCCGGAATCGTCGGAGGATGCGAGAGGTAAAAAGACATCAGCTTCGTCGTGAAGGGAATGAGTGACACGAAGAACAGCATCAGAAGCGTAAGGCGGTATGAACGGGAGGTTTCCTGTTTCATCAGGGCGGTAACGGAAGAATGTGTTATCCAGACGCTACCCACAAATGCAAAACTGATAATATACGCGAGGAAAACAGACCATTGCTGAGCAAGAGCTGGCATGAGGCTTTCGAAGATTTGGGGTATTGAAAGATCGAGCACGAGTAACGTGATGACGATCGCAAATACTCCGTCTGCAAAGGCGTCCAGCCGGCCTTTCGGCAGGAAATCCATTGGTACATCCTTTTTCCATGACTGTATTTATAGCATTACAATCGGATCAAGCACGATCCTGTCGAGAGAAGTGGGCTGTTGGCACTCTGAACTGGCCAGGGCATCGCTACCGATTACCCGCACTTCTCATGTATCCGCCCCCCCACCACCTTCATCCCGTCTCTCCCCAATGAACCTCCTCATTATCTTCTAATCCTACCCCCGGATGAATACCGGGAAGGTTGCGAAAGCGATGACAAAAGCCCTGAATGCGACATTTGAAAAAAGCGGAAGAGGCACAACCGGATGCATATACACAAGCGGGAGAGCCCCTACGTCCCGATGGTGAAATAGAAGGTTGCGCCCTTTCCGGCATCGGATTCTGCCCATACCCTCCCCCCGTGCCGCTGGATGATCTGGTCTACAATCGCAAGACCGATCCCAGTCCCCTCGTAGTCTTTCCCGCTGTGGAGCCGTTCGAAGACCCGGAAGATCCGATCCGCGTACCTGGGGTCAAACCCGATGCCGTTGTCCCGGACAAAGTAAACAGAGTGACCGTCTTCTGAAAACGATCCCACCTCGATCCGGGAATCTTCCTGGTTCCGCGAGAACTTCACGGCATTGGAGAGGAGGTTTCTGAGCACCTGGCGGAGGAGGAGCGGATCTGCCCTGCACTGGGGGAGGTCCCCGATACACCATTCAATCTTCTGATCGGTGTGGGATGTGGCCTGCTCACTGGTAACTTCGGAGATCAGGGTCTTCATGTCGACGTTTTCTCTCCTGAGTTCCATCCGGCTGGCACGCGAGAACTCAAGGATTGCATCGATGAGATCTGCCATCCTTGCGGTATTCTGCCGGACTAGTTCGATCAACTGCCTGCCCTCCAGCGGAAGATCCCCTCCGTACTGGCCAAGGAAGATGCTTGAGAAACCATCGATTGCCCGAAGAGGGGCACGAAGGTCGTGGGAGATGGAGTAGGAGAACGATTCGAGGTTCCTGTTTGCCGCCTGGAGGGCCTCGGTCCTCTCGGCAACCGTCTGCTCGAGGCCTATGTGGACCCGCGCGATCTCTTCTTCTGCAGCCTTGCGGGTCCTCCACCGGAGGAGGGCGACCGAGGCCTGGTTCACGAATGCTTCCAGCAGTTCGGAATTTTCGATTGTCGCGCCCTTTCTTAAGTAAAACGCGATATTTCCAAAGGTTTGTCCCTGGCTGGAGAACCCCATCACATAGCCTTTCCCAAACGAGCAGATCTCCTCGACATGATGACAGGCTTCTTCAGGGAAGGCCTGGAACAGGAAATAGTAGAGTCGTGGTCCTTCGTTGATGCCTTTTCTGATATAGTCCACATCGGAAAATGTTTCCTTGTCGAGGGAAAATTCCACCCCGGTCATGTCGGTTCCAAACCATTCGCGGAAGGCACGAAGAACATCATCATCTGCGATAACTATCTCAACCCTTTCGGTTCGGGTTAAAAGATCATGGGACTGGACACTGATGCTGGTGTGGGGAGGGAGCAGACGATGGAGATTCTCAGCAATATAGCGATAGATATCGACCGTATCCTCCATATCCAGGAACTCCATAGCTGTTCGGGAGAGAAATGCAAGGTTTTCCAGCTGTTGCACCTGTGCAGCGGCACGCTCCTTCTCCCACGAGATGTTTCGCCCGGTACCGTGGATCCGTGCAGGCTGATCCTCTTCGTCAAATGCCGCAGTGAATGTCCATTCTGTCCACGTCGGCAGTTCCTGCGGCAGTGTCCGGAACCGGAATTCACGGGTGAACGATGGAGTTCCCGGTGTCAGTTCCCTGACAGCGGTGAGAAAGGACTCCTGGTCATCCCCGATAATATAGTCCTGGAAGCGGGTTTTCGTCATCTCATCCTCGACTGCTCCGCTAAAATTGATGAACGTCCGGTTCGCATAGGTCAGGTCCAGGCCCGGGCCAAGCCTGCAGATAAGGCCGGGCTGGGATTCCAGGATGGTACGGCACCGCGATTCGCGTTCCCGGAGAGCCTCCTCATCCTTTTTCCTCTTGAGCTCTACCCGGATCTTCCCGTATATCTCGGAAAAGAGAGGAACAGGGTCGCCTCTCTTCATGATATAGGCGCAGATCCCATACCGGGAGGCCTCGGCGGCGACCTCTTCGCTGCCGTATCCGGTGAGCAGTATGAACGGGATATCGCCGTGGCGGGAACGGATATGCCGCAGGAGATCGATGCCGTTTTTTTCCGGAAGGTTATACTCGGAGACGATGGTATCGCAGGAGTTATTCCGGAGGAAATCCTCGGCTTCTCTCACGCTGGAAACAGTCTCGATCCTCACTCCGGGCCAGCTGTCAGCATTCTGGTGAAACAGCGAAAGGAACCGATCATCATCATCGACAACCAGGACGGTGAACATACAGAAAAAATAGGCGGGGATGTTTTTTAGTAGTATGCCTCATCATCAACGTTTGTTTCCTGTGCTGTTTTCCAGGCATGTACCCCCCCGCCACCTTTATCCCATCCCTCACAAATGTAACCATCATGAACGTCCTCATCATCTACAAATCCTACCACCGGATGAATACGGAGACGGTCGCAAAGGCGATGGCGGAAACAATGAACGCAACGCTGAAGAAAGTCGAGGAGGTCAGGCCGGAGGAGCTTGCCGGGTATGATCTGATCGGTATCGGTTCAGGTATCTACGTGGGAAAGTACCATAAGGACCTGTTCAGGCTGCTCGAGAAAATTCCCCGGCTGGAGAAAGATGTGTTCCTGTTCTCTACTGCAGGCGGACCTGATGAGAAATACGACCGGCCCATGAAAGAGCTGCTTATCGGGAAAGGGAGCCGGATTGTCGGCGAGTTCCGGTGTCCCGGAGCAGCCGGCCTCCTGGGATTCACCTGGTCGAACAAGGGGCATCCCGACGAGCAGGATTTGGAGAGGGCCCGGGCGTTTGCAAAAGGGCTTATGCCGGTGTAATTTCTTTTAACGCAGATGTTCGGCTGGGAAATGTATAATATCTTTATCACCAGTACCAGAGGTGGTGAAGGTCTGATGCCAACGATTGTCCATTTTGACATACCTGCAGAAGATACTGAGAGAGCGAAGAAATTCTATTCTGACCTGTTCGGGTGGAAATTCGAGTCCTTCCCCGAGATGCAGTACAACCTGATCACCACGACGAACCTGGATGGAACTCCGGGTGTCGGGGGAGGAATGGGGAGGCGGATGGAACCCTCGCAGAGAATGATGAATTATTTCGGAGTGACCTCTATTGACGCCGTCCTGAAATTAGTAAAAAGCCTCGGGGGAGGTATCCTTACGGAAAAGATGGCAGTGCCGGGGATGGGTTTTCTTGTCACCTGCGTGGACACCGAGGGGAACTTCTTCGGGCTCTGGGAAGAAGATCAAAAGGCAGGATAAAGAGTCCGGCACTACCCGTCTAACTTCATTTTATCGTTCTTGTCCTCATCAAACGTGATGATACAAAAACCCGGTGAGCGCGTAAAGACCGGGCGATCTTTTTTAAAAAAAATCAGAATCCTCCCGGATCCACCGAGTCCCACCGGACCTTTGCTCTTCTTATCATCAGCCACGTGGGGATAACGAGGATGACGGCTGAGAATGCAAAGTATGGGTTTGCAAAGGCAATCGCGGTGAAGATCGCGAGGACAATACCGACAAGGATGAGAAACACGAAGAGCACTTTTACATCGTACACCAGCACGTTTGGGGACAGCCCGCAGAGCCATGCCATGATCCCTGCGGCATAAAACGAGATACAGATCCCGAGCACAACGGCAGGGAAGAGGCAGGCAGCCTCCCCTGAGAGGAGTGCCACAACCGCGATGAAGGCGGCCGGTATCACCTGGAGGATCGCAAACGTGGTAAGTTTGCTCGCGATCAGCGTACTGACGGCAACGGGCAGGCAGCCATACGGCCCGAATGAATCAAACATGGTGACCCAGGTATACATCGTTGATCCGATGACTCCCGTAGTAACGGCAACCAGGAAAAGGAGGCCATGGGGCGGAAGGAACGGCCCAAGCAGCGATAAAAAGAACCAGATCACTGCAAGAGGGAGGAGGAACGAGAAGATCGTCTGGCCGACCAGGCTCCCGCTCCGGTACAGGTCAAGGGAATCTTTGGTTGCGAGCGGGGGGTTTGGGAGGAACGAAAACCGCCGCATCAGTGGCGCGAAGGAGTCTTTGAACCTCTTTTCCGATCCCACTGGTTCGGGATTGAACAGCAGGATTGCAATACCGAAGAGCAGGGCGAGCACTCCACAGGAGATGAGGAAGTTCGCCCATGAAAAAGCGCTGGTGAGGAGCAGGGGCGGGAACAACAGCACCGGATTAACGCCGGTCATGAGAACAAGGCCAGCCACGCCCGCACATAAGGCTACGAGGATGAGCAGAAGTGCCGGGCGTGAGCGGATATAGACGGCTGAGAGGAAGAAGACACCACAGAGGCCAAAGAGGAACGAAAGCGTCAGGGTGAGCAGCAGGAGCAGGGCATCGCCAGGGGGGACTCCTATATACGGCGAGGCCAGGACATATCCTAACCCAAATGGCAGGACCCAGAGGAAGAAGTAGTAAACGGTGTCCTTGATGACAAAGTTTGCAAAGATGAATTTCTCGGAGAGCGGGAGGCTCCGCGAAGAGTAGGCAAGCAGACTTGCCTGGCCGAACCGCCGGTTCATCACCTCGTTGCCCAGCAACCCGAACCCCCCGACCATAATCCCGAGCATCAGGTACGTTCCGTGGACGATCAGCGTGAGGTTGCCTGCCGGGAGGGTACTCTGGATCAGAGGGATGAGAAACGATCCCATAAACGCGATCGCGAAGATCATGACCGGGAAAAGGGCAAAAGAGAGGCTTCCGAACATCGTAGAATGGACCCGCCACTCCTCTTTCACCATGTTTGTGAACAGCTCAAACATTACGATCCTTCCGGACGAGCGAGAGGAAGAAAGAAGGGAGGTGTTCATTCCTGCCGGTCAGTTCGGCAACCGGGCCGGTGTGAAGCAGTTTACCCTTGTGGAGGATCGCAAACCCCGAGCAGATCTCCTCGGCCACCTCAAGGATATGGGTTGATATGAAGATGGTCCTTCCCTTCCTGACGTATCCTGAAAGATAATCCTTAACAACATCCTGCATAATCGGGTCGAAGTTGATCAGTGGCTCGTCAATCAGCGCGAGCGCCGGTTCATGAATAAAGGCCTGCGTGAACATCAGTTTCTGTCGGGTGCCCCGGGAGAGGTCCTTGCAAAGAACATTCTTCTTGTCGGCAAAATCGAGGAAATCAAACCACCAGTCTGCTTTTGTCTCGATATCCGGGATGTTTCGGACCGCCGCGACAAACTTGAGGTACTCAATCGCGGTGAGGAAACTGGGCGGGGTCTCCTGCTCGGGGATGATCCCAACCTGGCGGCGGACACCGATCGGGTCCCTGGTTACGTCGATTCCAAGTACGGTTGCCGATCCACCAGTCAGGGAGGTCTGCCCGGTTAACATCTTTATCATTGTGGTTTTCCCTGACCCGTTCGGGCCAAGCAATCCGAACAGTGCACTCTTCTCCACTCTCAGGGATACTTTACTGACTGCAATAACCTCACCATAATTCTTTGTGAGATCTTTTGTTTCCAGTACAACTTCCATTGACCGCTCCACTCTTCGTTAAAGTTAAGTGCGAATCTCATCGGTAAATACCTCTTGGTTCAGAGTTATGAAACTCCGAAAAACCTGTTTTTTAAAGAAATCAAAGAACGTTGGAAAAACGGAGGAGAAAATGCATTCCACCCGGAATTGCCCTGTGGTTGTGGAGGAAAAGCGTGTTGCATTTTCACAATATTTCTGGCAATGTCACGGGGGCAGGGGCGGATTTTAAAGGGCTGCTCCTCCCCTATGACCGTTGATAACTTACCTGTGTTTTCTGCAGAGATGTATTAAAAAAATGTCAGGGACAGGTCAACCCTTTTCAGAGTGCATCTTCATTTTTTCAAGGTAGTCTGTCAGGTCCCCCATTACCGAAAGAATTGCCGGCATGATGAAGATCGCACCCATTAACGAGAATCCTACGGCTATC
>JAJFVA010000005.1 GCA_021371995.1 Methanoregulaceae archaeon
TCTCGACTGGTGCCGCGGGTGGGCGTGCGTCGGGTTGCACCCCCAGAACAGGATACGGTCCGCACGGTTCTTCACTTCGCCAAGCGTGCAACTCGGGATCCCAACGTCCTGCACGGCAATTAATGTCGTGCCGTGGCAGACCGTCGCAGTATTATCTACGATCGCGCCCGCCTTCTCGGCAATCTCGTGCCCGATACTCTGTGCTTCGCAACTCGTCGAACTCCAGCCGTACATCAGCGGTTTCTTCGCGTTCGCAAACATCCGGGCGGTGTATTCCACGGCCTCGTCATACGTGACTTCCTTGTAGCTGCCGTCCGGCTGCTGCATCCTCGGCCGTTTTACCCGGTCTTTGGCCTGGGCGTGCATGAACTTCTCTGCACCGATCGCACAGGCGTTATATACGTCAACGATCGTCTTGCCGTCATCAGAGACCTCAACCTCAAGATCATCGCACAGGGTCCCGCAGAAGGGACAGATCACATCGGTTACCGTTTTCGTCATCAGATCTCACCCCTGCATTTTTTCTGTACGAGTTCGACAGAGCTGAGCACCTTCTCGTTCATGGCAACCTCAACCTCGACCGGGACACCCTTGAATGTCGGCATACCAGTGGAGTAGGTATTCGGATCCGTGACAGAGTTTGCCCATGGGCCCATCGGGATGTAACCGAGACCCGGGTGGGGGCCTTGGGTAGCCTCCACCGCCTTAACCACGACACTCCCGTGTCTGCTGGTCACGCGGACGTTGGTGTTCCGCCAGGCCCCGAGTTTCTTGAGATCAGAGAGGTCCATCTCGATGATGCCGCAGGCCTTGGTATAGGCGTCTTTCTCTTTTCCGCCCTCCATGGCCACACCCTGCTGGATGGTACGCCCGCTGATCAGATTCAATGCAACTTTGGTCAATGTTCCGGCCTCCCTTACGGTGCGAGCTCTTTGAGTGGGTTCGGGCCAAGTTCGTGTATGGTATTCACGACGTCTTCGACAACCTTTGCCCACTTGGCTCCCTCGGATGCCGATACAAAGGTCATACGGAGTCTCTTGTCCTCAAGACCGATGTTTTTCAGCAGACTTTTTACCATGAACATCCGCTTTGCCCCCTTGAAGTTCCCTTCAAGGTAGTGGCAGTCCCCGAAGTGGCACCCGGATACAAGGACCCCGTCTGCCCCGTCAGTGAAGGCCTTCAGGATAAAGAGCGGGTCCACACGGCCTGTGCACATTACACGGACGATCCTGATGTCAGGAGGATACTGGGTGCGGGCGCTGCCTGCGAGGTCAGCACCGGCATAGGAGCACCAGTTACAGATGATCCCAAGTATCTGGGGCTTCCATTCATCTGCCATTTACTTTGCACCTCCAAGGAGGAACGCATCAATCTGAGCAACGATCTGCGGTGTTGCAAAGTGCTGCATCCAGATAGCACCTCCAGGACAGAATCCTCCACAGGTCCCGCATCCCTTGCACTTGGCCTCGGTGACCTGCATGACCTTGCGCCCCTCCTTCTCGACGAGTGCAAGTGCCTGGTACGGGCAGAGGTTCACACACATTCCGCACCCTGCACATTTCTCCTCGATACACTGGGCAAAGTAGGGCTCAAGCTCCACCTCTCCCTTGTGAATGGGGATACTTGCTGCAGATGCAGCACCTTCAGCAGATGCCACAGTATCAGGGATATCCTTGGGTCCCTGGCAGACTCCTGCAAGGAAAACTCCTGCGGTTGTCGTTCCGCACGGGTTCAGCTTCGGATGTGCCTCAAGCAGCCAGCCGTCCTGCGAGCAGGAGACCCCGAAGAGTTTTCTTGTTCTGTCGGTGTCGGATGAGGGTTGCACAGCGGCAGCGAGCACAACCATATCGACTTCAAGGTTAATCGGGCGGTTGAGCAGGGTATCTTCAGCAACTACTGTGAGGTTCTTTGTGACGGGATCCTCGAGAATGTTTGCGACCCGTCCCCGCATGAACTTGGCGCCTTCGTCCTGAATACGGTAGTAGAACTCCTCATACATCTTCCCAAAGGACCTGATGTCCATGTAGAAGAGGTAAGGCTGGCATCCCGGGATTTTTTCAATGATCTGGTGAGCGTGCTTGAGCGAGTACATACAACAGAACCTTGAACAGTACGGTTTCCCGATACCGGTATTGTCACGTGAGCCGGCGCAGAGCAGGAAGGCAACCTTCTTTGGGGTTACTCCGTCACTTGGTCTGACCAGGTGGCCACCGGTCGGGCCGGAAGCGCAGATCAGCCGCTCGAACTCAAGGCTGTTGACCACGTTATCGTATTTCTGGTAGCCCCATTCGTCCTTCTTCTCAATCGGGAACATATCATATCCGAGCGCAAGAATCGCGGTGCCGACCTTGACCTTCACAAACTCGTCCTTTGCTTCGAGGTCAATAGCCTTCTTTTCTCCGCATGCCGTGACGCACAGCCCGCACTTGATACATGAATCGAAATCAACCGTGTAGATGAGGGGCACAACCTGCGGGTGATAGATATAGATTGCCTTCCGCGGCTTCATGTCCATCTCGAACGGGTTTGGCTTGATAACCGGGCAGACAGCTTCACAGTCTCCGCAGCCATTGCATCCACCACCGACAATACCTTTTGCCTCGGCTTCAACAGGAGTGAGAACTCCGCGGGGTTTCCTCCGGATGGTGACATCAAAGTTGCCGATATACCCTTCCACCTCAGCGATCTCTGCGTATGTCATGAGCTCGATGTTCTCAGCTCTCCCCACATCCACCATCTTAGGAGTGAGGATACATTGCGAACAGTCGAGGGTCGGGAAGGTCTTGTCGAGCTGGGACATGCGACCTCCGATGGTCGGGTTCTTTTCCACGAGGTATGTCTTGATCCCGGCATTGGCGAGATCAAGTGCAGCCTGCATTCCTGCGACCCCAGCCCCGACTACGAGTGCAGCCTTCTCAACGGGAACTGCCTTCGGGACAAGGTCCTGGAGGAGCGCAGCTTTTGCAACCGCAATCCGGATGGCATCCTTAGCCTTATCAGTAGCACCCTCGCGGTCATGCATGTGCACCCAGGAGCCCTGCTCCCTGATGTTTGCCATTTCAAACCGGAACGGGTTCAGTCCGCCCTCTTTTGTAGCAGTTCTGAAGGTCGGCTCGTGGAGACGAGGGGAACAAGCGGCGACAACTATCCCGGTCAGGTTGTGCTCCTTGATATTCTCCTCGATCTTCTTCTGGCCGGGAGTAGAGCACATGTACTGGTAGTTATCCACCCATGCGACGTTCGGAAGTGTCTTTGCGTATTCCTGCACGGCCGGGATATCGACCGATCCCGCAATATTGGTACCGCAGTGGCAGATATATACTCCCACCCTGGCTTCTTTTGATGAAACTGTGGGGGCCTTTGATGCCTCTGCTGCCTTTGCTGCGGGTGCTGCCTGTTTCTTGGTATCCTTCTTCGAAGTGGATTCCTTTTTTGTCTTCTTTTCTGCCATCTCTTATTCCCTCCTCACAGCACCTTCTTCAGGAACGGCTCGCAGCTGATGGCATGGAGATCAAGCGCGAGTTCCTGCGGGCTCATTCCCTGTGCCAGTCCGAGCAGCTCACAATAGTGGAGCACCGGCAGGCCGTATTTCACACCGAACTTCTCCTCGATCTCGATCTGGCCTCTGTCAAACTGGAGCTGGCAGAACGGGCAGACCTCGGTAAGGGCGTCAACTTTTACCTCCATGAGGTTGATCATCTTTTCGTTGGTGATATCGATGGAGTGGACAAGGTCATATCCTCTCACTCCGCCACCTGCACCGCAGCAGAGCATCTTGTTCCGGTACTCAACCGGTTCGGCTCCGAGTGCTCCAACCATCTCTTCCAGCCAGGTCGGGTGCTCGGTTGTACCGAAGTGCCGCTCCTTCTTGGGCTTCATCAGGTGACATCCATAGTGAACGGCGATTCTTGTCCCTTCAAGAGGAACTTTGACACTGTCCCTGATCTTCTGCACTCCAACAATCTCGGGGTCATAAAAGAGTTCGGCAAGGTGCCAGACATCGATAGTGCCTTTGAATTCCATGTCAATGCCTTTTAGCACCTCATTCACCCGCTCCTTGAGTTCCGGGTGTCGTTTTAGCTTGTGGTTAACCTCCCAGATGGACTTGTAGCAGCCGTTGCAGATGAGGGCAATGTCCTTCTTCATCTCTTCTGCGAGGACAAGGTTCCGGGCGGCCATTGCATACCATATGTCGAGGTCTATGGACCCGAATGCACCGGGTGCCGGGCAGCAGCTTGCTCCCTCGAGATCGAGGAGCTTGATACCGAGTTTCTCCGATGTTTTATACGAAGCGCTCTCCGCGCCGGGATAACGGTTGGGGGCAATACACCCAAGGAAAAATGCATATTCACGCATCAGGCCTCACCCCTCCCTCTCTTTGACAATCCTGTCCGCGTTCTTCTTGAGTTCATAGTAATCGAGTATGTGCTGGATCCCTTTCACGTACTTCGGGAATCCGTGGGTTGTGGGTGGATCTGCAGGAAGACCGAGTTTCTTCCGGGCCGCACGGTTTACATCATTATTCGGGACGCCATGCCCGGTTGTGTAAATCGCCTGCACAGTCTTTAAGAAGTTAACCGGGACGATATCCCTCTTGAAGGCAAGGTTCCTCATGGCCATGATAACATCCGTCGGAGCGATGTCTCGCGGACACCGGTCAGTGCAGCTGTAACATGTCGTGCAGAGCCAGAGGTCCGGGTCGGTCAGGGCTTCATTCTCAAGACCCAGAAGTGCCCTCCTCACAAATTTTCGTATCCGGTAAGAGCTCCGGGGTGCAGAAGGGCATGATGCCGTGCAGGTCCCGCACTGGAAGCACATGTGGGGGATGGTCATCGAGATTTTCTCAACCGCCTTTGTGAAATCCGGATTTTTCTCATCCTCGTAAAGACGGGTATCGGCGAGTTTCTTTTCGAGTGCTTCTGGATATCCTTTTGTTCGAACCATAATTGGATCCCTCACGCCTTCTCCATCATTTTCAGCTGTACGCTGCCGGGAGTGTCCTCTTTCACCTTGGATGTTCTCGGGGTGCACAGCTTTTCCTTGATCTTGTTGAACAGATCTGTCTCCGTGCCCTTGACACGGATACCCGTCCTGTGAAGCCGGATGATATCCTCCCCGGGGCAGGCATTGACGCATGCGCCACAGAGGATACAGAAGTCCTTATTCACTGCAATAGTCGGTTCCATCTTCCCCTTCATCTGGCCTGCAGGCACAGAGGAAGGCAGATAAATCGCGTTTGCAGGGCATATCTCGACGCAGGTCGAGCAGCCGCCCGGGCATTTTTCAGCATGGAACTCGATATCGCCTTCAAAAATTTTCTCTACGGTAATTGCCTCGGTTGGGCAGCTTCGTGAACACCAGGTACACGTGCAGCACATCTTCTGGTCGATGTCTACCTGTCCCTCGATTTTGTCGCTCTCTACCTCACGCTCGACAGTGATGCATTCCTCGGGGCATGCTTCCACACAGACCTTGCATGCATCACACTTCGTCTCGTCCCAGACAACTTCGCCCTCGACCTTTCCGCTTTCTGCGGTGAATGGTTTGTGCTTCACGGTGATTGCCGGGCAGAGTGCACCACAGATACCACAGAGGGTGCACTTCTCATCGTCCACCTTGAAGGTTGTCTTGCTCTTTATTGCCAGCTGGCGCTCTTTTGCGTCCGGCCGGGTCCCTTCAAATTCAGGGACATCCCGGTCGATGGCATCTCTCGGGCAGACCTCTTCGCAGATGGTGCACCTGACGCACTTTTCATCGTCGATGTCTGCCACCATGTCATACTGGGGGAATCCCTCCTTTTCAACAATCGGGAGGCGTTCCTCGCCGTCAATCTTCAGTGTCAGTGCATTAAACGGACACATGACGACGCAGACTCCGCAGTAGGAACACTTTACTTCATCGATATCCACGGGCGCTGCATATGCGACCGCCCCTCTTCTCGTGGCACCGACAAGTCCGAGTGCGATCGCTTCTTCAGGGCAGGCCTCGACACAGATACCACACCCGGTGCAGACCTCTGAATTGAGGATCAGGTTTGATACCTGCTGGAGAAGCTTCTGCTCCTGGATGACATTGACGCCATCCCGCTTCTTTGAGAATTTTGGAAACAGTGTCATTCAATAACCTCAAGTTTGTCCATGTTTTAGAACGTTAACCAACTTTGGCCTCCGACGGTACAGACCCGCGTCCTGCCAGCCGGATTACATCATGTGGACATGCCTCTACACAGACTCCGCATCCGGCACAGAGCTCGGACTTGAAGTCGATTACCATCGCTTTCCCGTGCTTCACCTTGTAGATCTTTTCGTTCGTCGCAGGATCTATGGTGAAGAGTTCAAGCGCATCAACAGGGCATGCGACCACACAATTATTGCAGCCGGTACAACGCTCCATGTTAACGTGCAATGCAAATGCCATGCTTTTATCACGCACCAGCTTTAGATCGATTCAAAAATCGACTAAAAAAGAATGGTTAAGTTATACACATAAACCTGTCTAAATTTCCCATGGTATCAGTTCGTTTATTCAGCCAGCAATCAACCAATATTAGTTAATATATTTAAAATGTTAATGCTATAAATATAAAAAAAGCCCGAATTCGGCTGCGCTTCGTTAAGTACATGCACCATATACTAATCTATATATACTAACAGGTTTGGTTTCTCAGCCGATACGAAATAAATAATGAATGACAGGAGAATTATTTCCTTGATATACCTCACGCGGCAGACCCTGGTTTTTCTTCAACGGTGGCATTTAGAAAATTTATTCTAGCTTTATCCTACTATCTTTGTATAAAAGAGGAAATTTCATGCAGATAAACGGAGTACCAATCGACAATACCTACGCGGAGGCCTTCCCGACATGGATCTCCCGGATCATTATCACCGCGGTGAACAGGGAATGGGCACTGAAAGCAGCTACGGAAGCAACAGGGTTTGCCACATCGGCTATCGGGTGTCCCTGTGAAGCCGGGATCGAGAGTGAGCTTCGAGCGGATGAGACTCCAGACGGGAGGCCGGGAGTGGCAATCCTGATCTGTGCTGCAAAGAAGAAATTAAAAGAGCAGGTGGTCGAGCGGCTCGCCGAATGCGTCCTAACCTCACCAACCACGGCGGTTTTTGATGGCCTTCCAGATGCTGCAGAGAAGATCGCAGTCAAACTCCACTTCTTCGGAGACGGATATGAGTACCAGAAGGAAGTCGGCGGCAGGAAGTGCTGGGTTATTCCGATCATGGAAGGGGAATATATTGGTGAAGAAGAGTTCGGTATCGTGAAAGGGGTTGCCGGGGGCAATTTCTTTGTCATGGGCGAGAACCAGATGGCCGCTCTGATGGGAGCTCAGACTGCCGTGGAGGCTATTAGCTCGGTCTGCGGGGTTATCACGAGCTTCCCGGGTGGCGTGGTGGCAAGCGGTTCCAAGGTCGGTTCGAATAAATACAAGTTCATGCCGGCAAGCACGAACGAGAAGTATTGCCCGACACTCCGTGAAAAGGTACCGGACAGCAAAGTACCTGCAGGGATCACAGGAGTGTACGAGATCGTGATAGACGGCATTGATGAGAAATGTGTCGGAAAGGCAATGGCGAAGGGAATCTGTGCGGCATGCATGGTACCGGGAGTGAGGTATATCACGGCCGGAAACTTCGGTGGATCTCTCGGTCCCTTCAAATTTGAATTGTACAAACTTCTCTAATTTTTCTCTCTCCCCTCGGTGCAGAACGATTGAATTATATATTTTGTTGCCGATTATTTTGTTAACGATATTTTCGGCAACAAAAACAGGGAGTGCAGTGCTGGCGCTCCAGGGAGCGTTTTTTGGTCAATGGCAGGCAGGGAAACGAGAAAAACGGAATATCCCAGTATCCGGGCACCTGGTGATGAGGCATCATTCAATGCCTTGAAGGAAATGCAGGAGATACCAGGGTATCCGTATGTAATCAGGTATCCGGAAATCGTTGCGGTTGCCGATGAAAAAGATACTAAGATAGAGCTCATCGAATTCTTTGACTGTATTGGTGGTGCGATGTGGTCGCAGCATCACTATGTACAGAGCCCTGTTGTTCAATCTGCCCGTAATGTGGGGTCCTCTATGCGGTATCTCCTCAAACCGGGAACAGCTGATTTGGCTCTCCAGGGATCCAAGTTTCCTGCCGGGATTTGCAGCGCAGAGGTTAAGGATAACGAGATAGCAGTTTCTTATATCGGAATCGGGGGAGGTGGAGTGGGGGCATCGGATTGCCGGTCGTTTGCCGGCGGAGTCATACGATGCCTTAACGATCCTTCGGGTGGCGGAAAGCGGGCCGGGTCCACGATCTGGCTCCCGAGAAAGCAACGCATCCTCATCGGAGTGGACGATACTGATACCCCTGAAAAAGGGGCCACCTGGACCCTCGCCCACAACATCGCCAGGGCAGTTGAGGATGAAGCGTCCCGCTACCTGTCCCACACAATTGTACAGCTCTTTCCGGTTCCCTATCGGACGAAAAACTGTGTCAGCATCGTCTGTGAATTTGCATCGTCAAGTCCCCGGCAGCTTATCGACAGGTTCCGCGTTCTGCTCGAGAAATATACTCTCTCGGAAGAGACAGGTATGGCGGTGTTCACGGGATTCGATCCCTCCCCGCTCATTCCTTTTGCTTGGATGGTGAAAAAAGGGGAGGTGCGGCGTGATCTCCTGCCGGTCGCAGAGGAAGGACACCTTGAACTTATCCTGGAAGGAAGGGGGATTATCGGAGCAGTGGCCGCAATCCCTTTCTACACCCGTTTTGAGGAGGCACTCTCGCTATGGACTGGCCCGGACTGAAGGCACACCTGCTTGCACTGGGAACAACCCGCCTCTCGGGAGAACCTGCAGGCCCTTACCGCTCATCATCGACTGCTGGGCCGGGTGCAGGAACGGGAGGTTCAGTGTTCTTCTCATGCGGAATGGGGAGGGTGAGGCTTGCGATTGACCCGAAAAGTCCCCTTGAGATCATTCACTGCGGGGCTGGACGTGCAATCCTGAAGGACGGTGGTGATGAAATCAGGGGCACGCTTGAACCGGTTGCCCTACACTGCCCAAGGCAGGCATACATCACGGTGACCAGCGGATGCATATTCCGCTGCAGGTACTGCGAAGTACCCGCAATTACAGCCGGCAGGAAGACACCAGAAGAGATCGAATCGATGGTTGAAGCCGTGAAAGGCCGAATCGATTCGATCGCGCTGACAAGTGGGGTACTTGAAAGCATTGAGGAGGAAGAGGAATATGTTCTCTCAGTGGTAAAACGGTTGCAGCGGTTCGATCTTCCCCTAGGTGTATCGATCTTTCCAACGGAACACACAGCCGAACGGCTGCATGCCATAGGTGTTGCAGAAGTTAAGTTTAATGTCGAGGCTGCGACCAGGGATTTATTTTCAACAATGTGCCCCGGTTTATCTTACGATGCAGTCTGGAATGCTCTCGAAAGATCGGTTGAACTGTTTGGGAGGGATCATGTCTTTTCCAACCTGATCATTGGCCTTGGGGAGAGCGATGAGGAGGCAGAATCCTGCATCAGCGCTCTCTGTGCTATCGGGGTCATCCCGGTACTCCGGCCGCTCAACCCGGCCGGTGCACTGGCCGGATACACCCGCCCTCCGGCAGAGCGCCTCCTCCGCCTCTTCGCATTTCACACTGACGCACTCTCTGCGAGGGGACTCAACCCCTCCCGTGCTCGTACCATGTGCGTGGAATGTACGGGATGTGATCTGGTTCCCTTGAGGGATGCATACCTATGAAAGGATATGAAGTGCTCGCAAGGGCACTTTACACCAGTGCAGATCACTGCTATGCTGTCCCCGGATACCCGGTCACCGAGCTAGCCAGAGATACCCGTGCCGAGATGGTGGGTGCAGAAAAGGTCGCCCTCGAGTATGCTCTCGGTGATTCGATATCAGGTAAAAGAGCTGCTGTGATCATGAAGAATGTGGGGCTCAATGCCTGTGCTGACCCCCTGGTCCAGGCAACCACTCAGGGCCTGATTGAGGGAGTTGTGATTGTCGCCGGTGATGATCCCGGGGCAGAAGCATCGACAAGTGCGTTGGACTCCAGATACTATGGCGAGCTGGCGCAGGTCCCTGTGCTTGAACCGGGCCCTGAGGTCTGTGCCCGGAGTGTGGAAGCGGCGTTCTCTGCATCGGAGGAATTTTCCCGCATTGCACTCCTTCGTATAACCCCCCCTCTGATTTACGGTGATGCAGTGGCAGAAACGGTTCCCCGGAAAAAAGGTGCCGGACGGCTTGCAGATCCCGGTCTCACGATGAGGGGGAGGGTGGATCTCGCCGACTCACGTCTCCGCGGGATGTTTGAATGGTCCAGGAATAGCGGACTGAACCGCATGGAGGGTGGAGTTGCGGGGGTGGGTGCGGCTGCCGGGGACTCGCGTATCGTTACTGTGTACCCTCCTCCTGCTGATTCCGCCTCCTTTGAACTCATCCATGAGATCGGGAGACCTTTTGTCTCTGAACACCGGAGGATCATACCACCTGCCGGGACTCCTGTTCCCCAGACTTCAGAGAGCAGGGGTTTTTACCGGACTTTCTGCCGGAACTGCCCCTTCATCCCATTATTTGATATCCTTAAAAAGAGGGGGATGCAGGTGATCCCGGATGCAGGATGCTCAATCCTTGCCATGAATCCACCCTACCGCATTGCCCTTGCAAGCTATGGCCTTGGTAGTGCCATCGGGGTTGCTGCCCGAAGCACGAGAATAGCCCTGATCGGCGATTATGCACTCCTGCATTCGGGCATCCAGAGCCTGATCGATGTATATGAAAAGGGCCTCCCCCTCCTGTGCATCGTGCTTGAGAACCAGTGCATGGGTATGACCGGGGGACAGCAGGCCCCTTCCCCCTGCAATTATATCCGTTGGGCAAATCCCCAGATTGTCAGGGCATCGGATACAGGACTGCTTGAAGAACTGCTTACCGTGCCGGAAAAGCCTGTAACTGTCGTAGTACAAGGGACCTGCCCGGAAGGGAGACATCATGAAACCGTGGAATGTTGAGATCTGTGACGTAACCTTGAGGGATGGGGAGCAGACACCAGGTGTTTCGTTCTCCTGCGAAGAAAAACAGGAAATCGCTTCAAAACTCGATGAGATAGGAGTCGATGTGATAGAGGCAGGGTTCCCCATCGTATCGCCCTACGAGAAACATTGTGTGAAAACTATTGCGGGGATAGGGCTTGATGCCCGGATCTGCTGCCTCGCACGGGCCCGTAAAAGTGATGTCGAGGCAGCGCTTGACTGCGGCGTGGATATGGTGAGCATTTTCATCGCGACCTCGGATCTCCATATAAAACACAAGTACCGCAAACCGAAGGAGCAGGTGCTTGATGAAGCTCTCCTCATGGTTGACCTTGCAAAGGACCATGGAATTGACGTTCGTTTTGCAGCTGAAGATGCCTCACGTACCGATATGGAATTCCTCATCCAGGTATATCAGGGAGGTGCTGAACGGGGTGCAAACCTCCTCAGCTTTGCCGATACCGTCGGCTGCCTTGTGCCCATGCAGATGTTTCGGATCATGAGCCGGCTTGTATCCGCGGTACGTAAGCCATTCTGCGCCCACTGCCACAATGACATGGGCTGCGCCACGGCTAACACGATCACTGCTGCGGAGGCGGGTGCGTTCCAGCTCCATACAACAGTCAACGGGATTGGCGAGCGGGCCGGGAATGCAGCGCTCGAAGAGGTGCTTGTGGCGCTTCGCATGAACGGGGGAATCGAGAGGTATGATCTCTCCCATCTCAGTGGGATTTCAATGATGGTCCAGGAATATTCAGGCATTACCCTCCAGAAGACAAAAGCGGTGGTGGGGGAGCACGCATTCTCCCATGAGAGCGGCATCCATATCGCTGCGATACTTGAAGATCCCAAGACCTACGAGTATTTTCTGCCTGAAATGGTCGGGGGGCAAAGGCGTTTTATTCTCGGGAAGCACACCGGGAAAAAGGCGCTTGAACACATAGTGGCAACGCTCGGCTACTCCCTGAATGAACAGCAGATCTGCAAGGTGCTTGACGAGGTGAAAGAGCTCGGGGAGAGCAAGTGCGGGATTACCCCTGAGACCCTCACCGCCCTGATCCGGCATGTCAGGAAGGAGCAGTAAACGATGACCTCCCTCTCCGAACGGATTCTCTCCGGAGTTGCAGGCGAATATGTGGACCGGCCGGTCGACCGGGCATATGTTCACGACGGTACCGGAGTCCTGACCCTGGAAACATGGCGGGCGCTTGGCACCGGCGAGATTGCCAATCCTTCCCGGTTCTATGTCCTCTTCGATCATATCATCCCGGCCAACAACTCGATGACAGCTGACCTCCAGCATGATCTACGGAAATTTGCTGTAAATTCGGGGCTCCAGTTCTCTGATTCCGGTGGCGGGATCTGTCACCAGCTGATGGGAGAGGGGATTGCCCTGCCCGGGGAGATCATTGCCGGTGCCGATTCGCATACCTGTACTCTCGGTGCATTTGGTGCATTTGCCACAGGTGTGGGGGCAACCGATATGGCCGCGATCCTCGCTTCGGGATCGACGTGGTTCCGGGTGCCTGAGACAGTAGGCATGGTTCTTTCAGGGAACCTCCGCGGTGATGCCGAAGCAAAAGACCTTGCCCTCACGTATGTTGCTCGGCTTGGCATGGATGGCGGTACTTACTGTGCCCTTGAATTTGTTGGAGATGGAGTCTCGTCCCTCTCCATGGACTCCCGCCTTACTCTGTGTAACCTTTCGGTAGAGACCGGTGCAAAAACGGGCATATGCTATGCTGACCGTGTGACCAGGAAGTATCTCAGGTTGTACAATCGTGAAATCGTGATGCAGGATCCCCCGGACCTCACCTACAGTCGTGAATATTGCTTCGATCTTGCAGATATCGGGCCGGTCATTGCGGTGCCGCCTCGTGTTGATACCATCCGTCCTGTGGATGATCTCGCAGGGATCCCACTCGATCAGGTCTTTGTCGGTACCTGTACAAACGGGAGATACGAGGACCTTTCCCGGTTTGCAAAGATCGTCCGCGGAAAAAAGGTTAAGGTCAGAACGATAATCGGGCCGGCTTCACAAAAAATCCTCCTTATGGCTGCCCGGACCGGTGTCCTTTCCGATCTCCTCGAAGCAGGGTGCACGATCCTGCCTCCCGGCTGCGGACCGTGTCTTGGGGCTCATATGGGGGTGATTGGTGAGGGGGAAGTCTGCCTCTCTACATCGAACAGGAATTTCAGAAACAGGATGGGGGTGGGCGGAGAGATCTATCTTTCCTCTGTCGCCACCGCTGCAGCATCAGCGCTTCGGGGAGAAATAGCAGTTCCTGGAGGCAGCAGGGTATGAAAATCGAGGGGCACGCGGTCTGCCTGCAGGCTGACATCGATACCGATATGATAATCGCCGGGAGGTATCTCCGCACAAAAGATCGTTCGGTCTGGACATGCCACGTCTTTGAGGATCTTGACCCCGATCTTGCCGCGAGGCTCAAAGGTGCAGTAATTGTCGCCGGAAAAAATTTCGGGTGCGGCTCTTCCCGCGAGCAGGCGCCGGTCGCACTGAAGGAGGCTGGAGTCCGCGGGATTATCGCCCCGTCCTTTGCACGGATTTTTTTCAGGAATGCGATCAATATCGGTCTGCCCCTTGCCGAAGCGGACCTGCCCTGCAGTGACGGGGATGTGGTGGTGATCGATTTTTCTTCAGGGAAAGTCTCTGCGCAAGGTATAGTGCGGGAAATCCGTCCTCTCTCCCCCCGGATGCTTGAGATACTCGCTGCCGGTGGTCTTGTTGGACACTGGAGGCAGAAGGGATGATATTTCCCCGCCAGTGCAAGGAGATAGGGATTGCCTCGACCCGGCCTTGCGGGGATCAGGTGTATTTTCTCTCTCGCTACCTCATCCATGACTCCCCTCCCGGATTCGAAGTCCTTGAAGTAACGCCAGACCCGGGAGGTAAAGGCCTGATGAGGGAGGTTACAGGGATCCGGGTTCTTGCTGGGGCAGGGGAGACCTGGTGGTACCCGGAGAAGGTTCAACTGCATGACCGTGCCCTGCTTGTAAGGCTCGCATCAGAATCAGGAAAACAGTGCACGATCTTCACGGGAATTGATGAGCATACCACTTTTGTCTGCGATCCCGATCCTTCTCTCTTCCAGAAAGTCGCGGTATATGATGTCATTCCGCCACGCCCCAGCCTCTCCGCCTGCATCAGGGAGCTTGAGGAAGCCGGTATGTTCTCTGAGCTCGATATTTCCTTTGAGCATACCCTTCGTGACATCTCACAGGTGAATGCTGATATATATCCCTGCAGGGCATCGGGTTTTGTGCGGACCCTTGATGCCGACCTCCTCATTGGCGGTGAGAGGGTGGCAGGATGCCTCACAGCGACGCAGTTTCTCCGGGAATGTTATGGTGGTGGGTTTGATGTCACGGATATCTGCCCTCTCTCGATGGTCGCAGAAGAACCCTTCATAACCCGTTGCTGCCGGAAAGAAAGGGAAGGAATCGGGATATACGGCGGAAAGTTCGGCGCGGTGGTCCACTGGGGTGCATCGCCATATGAGATATTCACGGCAGTAAAGGATCTGCTTGCCGGGTGGAGGGGGAGGAAATGAAGGTTGCCGTCATCGAGGGGGATGGAATCGGCCAGGAGGTTACCCCTCCTGCACGTGATGCAATTGGTATTATACGGCCGGATATCGATTTTTTTGGAGTCGAGGCCGGGTACGGGAGGTGGCAGCGGACCGGGGAGGCAATTACTGATGATGACATTGCGCTGCTGGCCTCTGCTGATGCAATACTGTTTGGGGCCGTCACCACCCCGCCTGCACCTGATTACCGGAGCGTGATCGTCCGGATCAGGAAAGATCTCGATTTATATGCCAATGTCAGGCCGGTATGGGGTGCAGGATTCGATATCATAGTGGTCCGGGAAAATACCGAAGGGCTCTACTCCGGGGTTGAGAAGATCGAGCAGGACTCTGCATGCACCCTCCGTTGCATCACCCGGAAAGGAAGCGAAAGGATAGCACGCTATGCCTGCAGCCTTGCAAAGAGACGCCGCGACATTACGATTGGTCACAAAGCGAACGTGCTCAAATCGGATGTGTTCTTCAGGGACATCTGCCTTGCGGAGGCACGAAAAGCCGGGATCGTGGTAAGGGACCGCTTTATCGATGCACTCTGTCTTGATGTACTCCAGCACCCAGGTGACTATGATGTGATTGTCACAACCAACATGTTTGGGGATATCCTGTCAGATGTGACTGCGTATCTCGTGGGGGGGCTGGGGCTCCTCCCAAGCGGGAATATCGGCACGGACCATTCGCTTTTCGAACCTGTTCATGGGAGCGCACCGGATATTGCCGGCCGGAATATCGCAAACCCGATAGCCGCCCTGAGAAGTGCGGCGATGCTTCTCCATCATATCGGGGAACACGCGTCCTGCGGGCTCGTGGAGCAGGCAATCAGGAGTACGATCGACCGTGGGATTATGACCCGTGACCTTGGTGGAACAGCCGGAACAAGTGAATTCGCCAGGTCAGTGCTCTCTGATCTTAGAGCACTGGTACCACGACGCTAAAAAGTATGGTATGGTATAAAATATGTGCAGTAAGGCCATGTTCTTCCCATTGCTGTGTTCTGGCATCGAACGAACGCGACTGATGACTTCTCTTTTTGTCAGCACTTCAGTGCCTGCGAAGGCGTTTCCTCCACACGGTCGTCCCGGTGAGGCAGTACCGGTACACGGTGGATTCGCCTCCGGGTAATCAGGGTTTTGCTCCCCTCTTACCAGGGAAGGCTTCTCTTGACCTCTGTATTTATATTACTACGATAGGTCAGGTTCAATTCGGTTATCCACGGGTGCGATGGTTGACCGCTACTGGGTATTGACCCAAAAACGAAGTATCTGAAGGTTCTAATCTACCTTGATGAAGGAGATCTGGGCACGATGGTAAGAGTGGGTGTACATGTTTCAATTGCCGGAGCTATCTCAAAAGCCGTGGGACGTGCAGCTGCTGCAGGGTGTGATACATTCCAGATATTTTCGAGAAATCCGAGAGGATGGGCATTCAGGGATCTCGATCCTGCCGAAATAACCCTGTTCCGTCAGGAACTCGATGGCAGCAGGCTTTTTCCTGCTGTTGACCATATGCCATATCTGCCCAACCTCGCTACCATGAACCCGGAGTTTGCTGAAAAATCCAGAATCACGCTGGCCGCAGAGCTCTCGAGATGCGGTATGCTCGGTATCCCATATCTTGTAACCCATCTCGGACATTACGGCGAAGAGGGGAAAGAGGCCGGGAGACGTCGTGTTACCGGTATGATTAACAATGCACTTGATGAAGTAGACAACCCCGTCCTCCTTCTCCTCGAAAATACAGCTGGTGAGAAAAACGGGATCGGGAGCAGGTTTGAAGATCTTGGGGTTGTCATAGAAGGGATCGAGAAACCTTCCCGGGTCGGGTTCTGCTTTGATACCTGCCATGCCTTCGGGGCAGGGTATGACCTTCGTTCTCTCGGTGGCCTGGAGGATACCCTGAACCGGTTTGATGAAACCCTTGGCCTCAGGGAGATACGACTGGTCCACCTGAATGATTCAAAAGGTGATCTTGGCTCCGGGCTCGACCGCCACGAGCATATCGGTCTTGGTTACATCGGGGAGGAGGGATTTTTACAGATCCTCTCCCACGAGGTTTTCCGGAATCTCCCCCTCATCTGTGAGACCCCCGTCGATGAACGAAGGGATGATGCAGGAAATATCCGGAAAGTCCGTGAGCTTGCCGGTTGAGTTGAACAACGGGGCTTTTGAATCTCATCCTTCCGGTCAGACAAAACGGGATTTCCGCTCAAATTAAGAAACAGGTTCAAAAGTGCCGGGAGCTGACAATCCCGCATATTACTGGAAGTTCCTGGAAGATTGAAGATAGGGTGTTTGGGATTCTCTTTTTTAATTCCGGACAGGTTCAGGGATCTCTGGATAAGCCTCTGTCGTGCCTCGCGGGTATGATAAACAAAATCCCGGTATCGCATCGTTGTTTTCGCAGTGAGAAAACAGGACTTATCATCCCGACCTCGACCTCACCTCTCCTTGTAGCCTTAAGGTATAGCATCATATGGTTTAAACAGGGAAAAACCGATATCCTCACGCTTTAAAAATGCCGTCAGAAATAGGTTGAATCAGGATTCCCGGACTTTAAACCGGGTACATTCTTTCAGCAGATTTTCATAGTGCTCATGGGTGAGAGAGCGATCGGCCACCCTGCCCAGTGCATCCTCTATCGACTTTGTGAGTGCGACGCACTCATCTCCCTTCACTCCTTTCACATGGACGGTCACGTTCCCGTCCCTGTCAACCTGAATTTCAAGCTCCTGTATATCCATGTTTTCTCATCCTCTGCGGGTCAGGCTGGTGTATTCCATTTCATGAAAGCCTTGTTACCACGATATTCTCAACAGCCATTCTTCCTGTTCTCATATCCCTTGCCGATGCGAGAAGCTGGCGGGTCGGATCAATCATGAACCATACTTCAAACCGGGGTTCTCCCTGCAGGGCAGGGGGATCTGCCGGAATGAACGTAGGGTTCTTTTCGTTCAACCAGACAGCTTCCCGCTCTTCCTCTGCTGCTCCCGAAGTGTCGTTGCACCTGATAACCCCTGAAGACTGGATTACGAGTTCGCGATGCCTCCCGGCATCCCGGGTACATCTTCCGGAAGGCACCTCATAGACGGGAATTCCCAACTGTGTCTGGCCATCATACGTACCCTGGATTCTGAATCGGGCAACCGGGCCTTCGCTCGGATACAAGGAACCCCGCCTGATGATTGTCCTCAGGGTGTATGCAGCGGATCTGGCATCCCATACCCTCAAAGCATACTCATTTCGTATCCGGTTATCACCCGGGTATATCCTATAAGCTGACGCCGCCCCCATCACCACGGCATCAATCGGGGTGTGCGTGGATATCCTTCCCATCCCAAACCTCTTACAGAGGAGAGCCCTCACCGAAGGAATGGCACTGCCCCCTCCTGCAGAAATAACTGCAGAGATAGTGGATTCGGAATAACCGCGTGCGAATGCACTTGCAAGAGCCCTCTCGATAACCGCTGTGATGCGGGAATAGAATCCATTCTCCGAAAGGAGCGTCTCAAACTCATCTCTTGTCACCAGAACAGGATCCTTTCCAGGTATTTTCACTGCTGCCTCATGTGTAGCCGAGAGGATCTCTTTTGCCCTTTCACATTCCGGAAGCAGGATCCTGAAAAGATCGTTGGTATTTTTCCGGAAACCAGCCCTTTTTATCACTTCACTGCAGAGCCACTGGTCTACCTGTGCACCTCCCAATTGTTCGACAGCATGACCAAGGAGTCTGCACTTGGGCCCTGACCCGTCATTCATCAGGGCAGCGACAGAGACATCAAGGGAATCTCCTCCGAGGTCAAAGAATAAAAAGGGCTCCCCAGGCCTGATATCGGGGCAGCAAGACAGGGCAGCAGCAGTGGGTTCATCGATCAGATGGATTTGGGAGTACCCGTTGCGCGTGGCAAAGCCTGAGACCCATTCGTCAAAGTAATCAAAGGAATCAACAGGAACGGCAATCACCAGCCTGGGACGGGTGATGCGGTACTGCTCACATACCCTTGTGAGGAGCTGTGACAGAAATGCCTCCCCGGCTTCCTGGTAACTGACGAGAGTATTTCTGATGCGCACCTTCGCCGGGCTCCTGACAGAGATGTAATGAACCATCCATCGAATCATGTCATCGCTGCCGGAATCCCTGTGATCAAGGGCTTCGGCTCCCGCCCAGATCAAGCCGTCCCAGGAGTACCTGAGAAGAGATGGGATAACGGGAACACTCACTGGCGGATCGATGCTGCAGGTGATTTCACGGGACAATCCCCGGACCGGGACAACAGATGGGGTGCTCTGCCCAAGGCGGATCGCTATTTTGGTCGTACTGTTCCCAAAATCTATAGCAACGGTATTCCCTGCAGATGAAACGCTGTACATCTTACTCCTCCACGATCTCAATCTCATATCCCCCCAAAAAGGGGGGTGTTTCGCAAAGAGCAATTGTAGAACGGAGAGAACCGGTGAGAACTGATTCGATGAACTTCCACTCTCTGGCAGTCACATCCCCGGACCTTTCTGCCCTATGGCGGAATTCCATGACCCGTATGAGATCATACGGGGTTGAGGTTTCTGCGGTCTTTGTAAACGGCAGAACCCAGCTGAGGCATGACCCCCTTTCGTGGGAGGATATCAGATCAGTGTCATCAGTTCCCGGAATAAGGCCGGTCACGCCCCCTGCATCGCTCCTTAAGAACCGGATGAGGTTGCCCCCCGGGAGCATCCAAATCCCTATCACCCCTGCGTTATCTCCGCTCGCAAGAATCCGGTTGTCGACAAAGATCAGACTTGTGATTCGATCCGCATGTCCTTTCAGTATGCTGATAAGACCACCGTCCGGAAGGCTCCAGAGACGGACGGTGGTGTCCCAGCTTCCGGTGGCAAGGAAACGCCCGTCGGGACTCACAGCCGAAGCGGATACAACATGGGTATGCCCAGTAAGGGTTTCACATGGATTCCAGGTGCGCACATCCCAGAGCCTGGCAGTCCTGTCCTGCGAAGTGCTGACGAGCATCTCATACTGCGGGACAAATACAAGAGAGGTTATCGGGCTGTTGTGGCCGGAAAACACGTGCCTTTGTTTGCCTTCCGGCAGAGTATAGATATGAACGGAGGAATCCCACCCTCCTGCTGCACAGAGATTCCCCTCTGTATTGCAGGCAAGTGCATGGATTGCCCCGGTATGGCCGGAGAGGCGTTTTTGTATTTCCCCTCCTGGAAAGCCTATTAATTCGACCGATCCGCAGGCTCCGGCAACAACCCCGCATCTCCCGTCAGGTAGAAGGGCAAGGGCAGTGATCCTCGGAAGGTAACTGTCAATGGTTCCCTTATAACTCCAGTTACGGTCATTCCAGAGATGAATATTCCCATGGTCTCCGGTAACCACGACCATGCCGGTAGCAGGTGCATAGGACATCAGCGGACTGTTTCCGCTTCTGCATCCGATATTCTGGATGAGGCTCCCGTCAACAGTGTCCCGGACTTCGATAATCCCATTCCAACCTATCACGGAAAAGATACCTCCAGAGGAAGAAATACCCCGCACGGGCCCTGTATTCCCCTTTGTAAACACCGGCGTTCCCCTACCTGAAACCGGCAGGATATGGATTATTCCCGATCGTGACCCTGCAATGAGTGTTGTCCCGTCAGAAGAAAAACAAAGTGCGCTCACCCCATCGCTGTGGGCCCGGAAGATGGCATGCTCGCGCCCGTCCGGAAGTGAAAAGAGCCGCACTTTTCCTTCCGTGTCTCCAGATACAAGCCATTCCAACCCAGGGGATACAGCGCAGGTGGTTCTTACCTGCAAAGGTTCTCCTGCAATTATCCCGGCAAGCCTGCCGGTTCCTGTATCCCATAGCCGGAACGGACCCCTTGATGCTGCTGCTATCATAAAATTTTTTTGAGTGTTGACAGAGATGAGCATGACAGGCTTTTTGAGAACAGGATCATCCAAGGGTATTTCACGACCACCTGAATCATGGCATTTTACTTCTCCGTTCTGAAACCCCGAACCGAGGATCCCGTCACTACCCGCGGCAAGGACCGTCACTTCCAAAGGAGGAAGGTGAGGAATCAGGCATCTATGGCCTGAAAGCCAGTCAAGGGCCATAACGGATCCATCAGCCCCCCCTGCATAGAGTAACGGGCTATCAGGGGAAAACTGGATTGAAGTCACCCGGGTTCCTTCAAAAACCCTGTCCCTTCTTACCTCTCCCGATTGGATATCCATGACCAGCACCGCACCTGTGCCTCCGCCACATGCAAGCAGTGGCTCTGACCGGTGAAAGGTAAGGCAGGAGACAGGTTCCACCCCCATCGATATCCGGTGGAGAAGTCCTCCGCCCGGGACCCTCCAGATCTCTACGGTGCCATCAGTAAAACCTGCAGCACAGTATCTCCCCTGTCGGTCAAGCGCCATCGTTCCAGCCCGGACCGTGCATCCTGCATGGATAGCAGAGGGGTTGCCCCCAGGTCCGGGAGATTCGAAGGTATCTGGCGTCGCTGCATACAGTTTTTTCCAGTAATCCCCGTCCCAGTGCACGGGGACGATTCCCGAATCCTTCAGCAGGCAGGCGGCAGTATGGGCTGCCGGGAGAGGAGCCCTGAAGAGAATACCGGCAAGAGTAGTCCATTCACCCCGGGCTGCAAGACGTCGTGCAAGCAGATGGAAAAAATCTGCCGGGAGGACCGCTACCCCTTCACCATGTGAGAGCACCCCAAGAAGCAGCTCTGGTCTCCCCAGGTGCGTCAGTGTCCTGATGATCCGCACCCGCCGGGACCATGGGGAAGTCAGGTACCCCCTGGTAAGGAGAGGCCGTGACTCATCAGCGTCCATACCGAGATAAGCCTCGAAATTGCCTGTGAGAAGGAATAGCAGAGCCTTTTCAGTTTCGTCCGATGGGAAATACCCCTCTTTAATGCAGAGTCGTTCAAGGGGCGGGCTCTCCCGCGCGAGAACGTATGCACAGCATGCTGCTGCTCCTGTTCCGGATAGACCGGAAAGTGCTCTTCCCGCGGCCGCAGCGACATCAGGATCTGGTGATTCTAATGCGCCTGCGAGTGCCCGGATCGCAGCCATATCGCCGGCATTTGCGGAACCTTTCAGCTGCAGGGCACCTGCTCTCCATATCAGTCTGCCGATAAGCGGGGTTCTTGACCCGACCCGCTGTATCGCAGTCATGCAGCTGTGTGCCATGGGCAGCTCAAGTCCCCTCAATCCTCGGGTCGAGCCTGATTCCGGATCCGGTCATATCAGCCCCCCTGTCAGGAAATGAAGCAGATACTGCCCTCCCCTCTCGGAGCCACATTCTGAGGTGATCAACCGTCTCCCTCTGCGAGACCGACAGGGGTACCTGTGCGCTCAGTGCCTGGAGGATGTCTTCGGTCGTTATCGTCCGCATGTCCTGGTTGAATGCCTGGTACATCGCATCAATCACGGTCTGCTCGATCTCGGCCCCCACATACCCGTCAGATGCAATCGCCAGTCTGCCAAGGTCAAATCCTTCGGGGATGCATTTCCGCTTCCTCACATGGACGGAAAAAATCTCCTTTCGTTCCGCATATCCGGGTAGATCAAGAAAGAAGATCTCATCAAAACGGCCCTTACGGAGAAGCTCTGGGGGCAGGGAAGAGATGTCGTTTGCGGTTGCCACCACGAAGCATGGGGCGGTCTTGTCCTGCATCCAGGTCAGGATGCTGGCAAAGACCCGCTGGCCGGTCCCGGCATCGCCATTACCGAAGGAAAAAGCTTTCTCCATCTCATCGATCCAGAGGATACAGGGAGAGATTGTCTCTGCGAGCCGGAGCGCACGCCTCGTTCTCTCCTCTGACTCCCCGACAAAACTGCCAAAGAGGGCCCCGACATCCAGCCTGAGAAGGGGCAGGCGCCAGAGTCCTGCGATCATTTTGGCAGTGAGGCTCTTTCCGGTCCCCGGAATACCGATCAAAGCGATCCCTTTGGGTGACGGTAGTCCGTAATCGCGGGCCTCCCGGGTAAATGCCCGCTCACGCAGGCGAAGCCATTCCTTGAGGGCTGCAAGACCTCCAACATTCTCAGGAGTCTCGGTCCCGCTATAGAACTCAAGGGCCTCGTTCTGGGAGAGGATGCTCTTCTTTTCAGCCACGACCTCCTCGATATCCCTGTCATCAATCCTTCCGTGCATCACGATTGCCTTGGAAAATGATCGCCGGGCCTGGTTGAGCGACATGCCGAGTGCCCCCTGGATGAGTTTTTCCCTTCCAAGCGGTGTCAGGGTACACAAAACCCCGCTGCTCCGGATGAGAAGGTCAAGCTCAAACTCAAGTTCCCGCGCATGGGGCGGTGGAAGGTGAAGGATAACACAGTCATCCCGGATCTCGTCCGGGACTTTCAGCGAGGAGGTTATCACCACAATTGACCGACGGGAATACCTGAGCTTCTGAGCATAGTTCCGGAGTTTCCGTTTTACGGCAGGGTTGGCCCAGTACTCGTGAAAGTCTTTCAGGATGATAACAGCATTCTCATCGGTCTTTCCAATCTCATCAAGCGCTGTGAGAGGGTCGCGGGTCGGGGCGGAAAACTGCTTTCCGGAAAGCTCCTGCCACCCTTCCACGATATCCCATGCCACGCACTGCCGGGGGGGATTCCAGCGGTCGCAGACCTCCTTTATGATCCGAAATGCCCGTTCCTCTTCGGGGGAAACGAGTATAATCAGCGTCACGCGTGACCGGAAAGCGAGATCGATCTGGTCCTTTGTGTCTTCATTCCCTTCAGGCATAGTCTATGTCCACCTCCTTACCACGATCCGTATGGAACCGTCGGGCTCCTCTCTCCTCTCCACCACTGAAAAACCATCATTTTTCGTCTTTTCGAGAATCGTCCGTTCTGCATACTCTCTTTGGATCCGTGAAAGGGTTCCATCAAGTTCTGAGAGAATCTTATGGTCTCCCCTCCCTATCCCCCACCAGTCCGCAACAAGATTGTAGCATCCCTGTGCATCCCGGACAAAACCAATCCCGTTGCCGTCCTTTGTCCGGATCAGGAGGTCAACCGCCCTCACTCCCTGTCGTCCCCGGATCGAACCTCCCTGGGTCACCTCATATCCGAGTGTATGCAGGGCATCGGTCAGCATGCTCTTGTCTTTCAGCGTGGTCTTTATCCGCGTGAAATGTGACACAATTCACCCTCCATGTGGTATGAATCCGGCAGCAGCCCTCTGTCAGGAAAACCGGTGACGGTTATCTCTCCATCAGGATGAACAGTATATTCCACTGCTCTGCCACCATACCAGCATTCACGCTCTCTCCCCCTGAGCAGTCCGGAAAGGTGCACCAGTTCCTGGTTTTCTGATGACCGTAGCGGGTCCGTGCAATGCAGTTCTTGAATATATGGTCCTGCAACGAGCAGATCGGTTACTTCAAGCAGGGCATCCCAGGATCTCCGTCCTTTTCTCCGGATTGCATCATAGGAATATCCGGAGAATGTCACAACGTTCAGATCGTGCTCTCTAAGAATTTGTGCGCACTCTGCGAGGGCACCTGACTGACAGAAGGGCTCGCCACCGGAAAAGGTAATCCCCTCGACCCCATCCGTCCCGAGAATCTCATCGGCAAGATCCCCGGATTCAATCGTTATTCCCGGGTGAAAACTCCAGAGTTCCTTATTAAAACAGCCGCTGCACCGGATCGGGCAGCCCTGCGTCCAGATGACCGAGCGCAGGCCGGGACCGTTGACGGTCGAATAATGCTGCACTTCTGCACAATTGATCTGCATCCTTCCCCCGCCCGGGAAGCATCTCCCGGTTGTCCTGAGAAGGTTTCTAGTTCCCTGTCATAAGTCCTTCCACATTTGTCCAGTATATGGGACAAAAGTATTACAAAAGTAATACTTATGAATTTCAGAAAGGTTGAGGGGCCTGCCCGCTCGCATCCCGTTATTTTGCGTGATATCCACTAATATTCCGTTAAATAATGGTATTTACAACCAAAAGGGCAATGGTATTCGTGTTCCCTATGAATGATCAAAGGGTTTCCGGGAGGGCCTGCATGGAATTCATGTACTCCTGCGGCCATCCTGTGGCAGAGTTGGCAGCCGGCCGGCCGCAGCCTATTATAAAACCGGGGAACGAATAAGATTACCAATGAAAGCAAGGCTTGACGGCGCCTTTGTAAGGCTCGGGAGTGAAGGGCGTTCCCTCTACGACCAGAGCGGATACGGAAGACCGGAAGAGGGAGGACTCCGGCTGGCGCCCGAAGAGGCTTGTTACCTCCTCTACAGGAAACGTATTGAGATCCCGGGATACGACTTCGACCAGCTCTCAGCACATTTTGCAAAAACCCCTGAATTTTTACGAACATTCCTTGTGTACCGCGATCTCCGCGAAAGGGGTTATGCTGTACAGACCGGCCCCCATGATTTCCGTGTCTTCAGGAGAGGGCAGAAACCGGGGAGCGGGCAGTCCCAGTACATGGTACGTGTTCTCTCCGAGCGGGATGTCGTGGATTTTCCCAAGATGATCCGGGAAACGACGTCATCGTCCCATATGCGAAAACAGCATGTCCTTGCCATCGTTGATGACGAAAGCGAGCTCACCTACTATGAAATTAAGGTCCAGGGCCTTGCGTCTGCATCGCAAAAGATGACCCTGCCCCCACTTATCGGAGTTCTTGTTGGCAATTCTGCGATCATTCACCCCTCCCTGGAGGAACGGGAATCTCTTGTATCGTTCGGGATGACTCTTGATGATGAGCGGCTGATCCTATCCTCTCTTGAGATCATATACTTGGCGAGGGCCGGGGCGCTCTCGCTCCGGAATGAAGAAGGAGAAGTGTCGTCCGACCGGTTTTATGCGATGGTTGCCGATCAGGACAAGGAGCTTGCACAGAAAGCACCAGTATATGCCAATCTCAGGCAGCAGGGGTATATTCCCCGGACAGGCTATAAATTCGGGCATCACTTCAGGGTATATTCAGGTTTAAAGCCCCACTCCGAGATGCTCGTCCATGCCATTGCAGCAGAGGGCAAAACCCCAATGAGCAGTATCTCCCGGTCTGTCCGCCTCGCCCATAGTGTGAAAAAGAAGATGTTGTTTGCGGCACAAGGTACTACGGGAATCCAATACGTCGAATTTGCCCGTATCAAACTGTGAGCGTGGTGCATGGAAGAGATAAATCCCTGGTCAAGCCAGCCTTCGGTTGATGTGGAGAAGCTCTTCACCGACTTTGGCATCGAGCCGATCGAAAATGTCCTGAATCTGCTCCCGGAAGTCCCCTATTTCATGCGGAGGGGTATCGTAATAGGGCACCGCGATTACCGACAGATTGCAGGGTGCATCAGTGAAAAAAAGCCTTTCCATATTCTCACCGGGTTCATGCCTTCCGGCCACCCTCATCTCGGACACCTGATGGTCATGAAGGAGGTGGTCTGGCATGTGGAGCAGGGCGGCACCGGGTATGTTACCATCGCTGACCGAGAGGCCCATGCGGTGAGGGATATCTCATGGGAGAAGTGTGACGAGTTTGGGAGGGAATACCTCGCTTGTCTGTATGCCCTCGGTTTTGAAGGGGAGACCTACTTCCAGAGCAGGAACAACCGGCTCAAGGATCTTGCCTTCGAGGCAGCGACCAAGGTGAATTTCTCAGAGCTCACAGCGATATACGGGTTTGGTGCCGATACCGACCTCGCCCATGCGGAAAGTGTCATCACGCAGGTCGCTGACATCCTTTTCCCGCAGGTTGACCGGGAGCCAGCCCCGACGGTGGTCCCGGTCGGGATTGATCAGGACCCTCATATCCGCCTGACAAGGGGAATTGCCCACAAGATGCGGATGTTCACGGTGGAGGAGCGGGACGGGTACATCAGCGTCCGCTCCAAGAATGCACCGGAAGCTGCGCTCGATGCGGTCAAGAAAGCATTCCCGCATGCGAAAAAGTATGAAGGCCATGTCGATATCAGGGGAGCAGAGTGTGCTGATGTTGCCACCATGGTACGTGAGATTGAGCGGGCACACGGCGGGTTTGCCTTTTATACCCCTTCGTCCACGTACCACATCTTCATGCCGGGCCTCACCGGTGGGAAGATGTCCTCGAGCAACCCCGAAAGTATCATCTCTTTCTACGAGCCCGAAACGGTAGTGAGAAAGAAGGTGATGAATGGAATCACCGGTGGGAGGATGACCCTTGAAGAGCAGAAGCGCCTTGGCGGTGAACCTGACAAATGCTCACTCTACCTTCTCAACCTCTTCCACATGGTGACTGACGATTCGGAGCTTGCGGAGATCAGGCGGAAGTGCATGGCCGGCGAAGTCACCTGCGGGCAGTGCAAGAAGGAGACCGCTGAGCGGGTGGTGGCATTCCTGAAACACTTCCGGGAGAAGATGGACGCATGTGCGGACAGGATCAGGATGTGACATGGCGGAACTGACACAAAACGAGAAGCGGTTGCTTGCAACACTTGAGAAAGAAATGAGTGCGGAGGCTCCCCGCCTCGCAGGACTACTGGGTGCAACTCCCGAGGCGGTGGTGCAATGGGCTCAGCTTGCACAGGAAAAGGGGCTCGCCACGGCTGATCGGGTTGTTGCACGAGAGTTCATTTACACGGATGAGGGGAAGGCGTATCTCGAAAAAGGCCTTCCCGAGACGCAGCTCCTCCGGTTCATCCAACCCGGGGCAGTTGTCGCCGATCTCCAAAAACACGAGGCATTCAGGATCGGTTTTGGCCAGCTTCGGAAGAAAGGACTTGTGAAAGTCGAGGGCAGCTCTGTGGCAAAAACACCGGGATCTTCCACAGATGCCGATGAAAATGCCCTGAAAACCCCTTCTCCCGATGACCCGAGAACAAAAGAGCTTATCAGGCGTGGGATCCTGCAGGAATCGGAGACCGTACGATACCTGATCGCTATAACTCCTGAGGGGCTTGCCCTCGCAAGGAAAGGTTTCGATCTCCGTGCGGACACCGGGACTCTCACCCGCGACCAGATCATATCGGGTGAGTGGAAAAAGCTGAACCTTCGGCGATATGACGTGACTAAGCTCCCGAAAAAGACATTTCCCGGCAAGATCCATCCCTACCAACGGATCATCGGCGAGATGCGGGAGATCCTCCTCGAAATGGGTTTCGAGGAACTCTATGGCGGTATCGTCCAGCAGTCCTACTGGAACTTCGATGCTCTCTTCCAGCCGCAGGACCACCCTGCCCGCGAGATGCAGGACACCTTCTATCTCCGCGAGACCCTCCCGCTCCCGGATGGATATGAAAAGGTGAAGGCGATGCACGAATGCGGGGGTGACACATCCTCAACCGGATGGGGCGGGGTCTGGAAAGAAGAAAAGGCGGAGCAGTGCGTGCTGCGGACCCATACCACGAGTGTATCGATACAGCACCTCGCAATGAACCCGAATCCTCCTGTAAAGGCCTTCTGCATAGGGAGGGTCTACCGGCGCGAGACGATTGATCCGACGCACCTTGCAGAATTCGAGCAGCTCGAAGGAGTGGTCATGGACGAAGGAGTCACCTTCGGGAACCTCCTCGGGATTCTCCGCGAATTCTACCACCGCATGGGGTTTGAGGGGGTGCGGTTCAAGCCGTCGTACTATCCCTACACTGAGCCGAGCCTTGACGCCGAGGTGTATATCGAGGGCATTGGCTGGATCGAGATGGGTGGTGCCGGCATATTCCGTGAGGAGGTCACTGCACCGCTCGGCATCAATTACCCTGTTCTTGCATGGGGCCTCGGTGTGAGCCGGATCGCGATGCTCCGTCTGGGTTTAAAAGATCTCCGCTATCTCCACCGGAGCGATGTAGAGTTCCTCCGTAAAACACCTGCACTGCGCCATACCAGGGGAGGTATCTGAAATGGCGGTCATCACCCTCCCCTTCAGGTATCTCGAACGGCTCACCCGTACCGATAAAAAGACGATTCTCGACAAGATCGCCTTCATCGGCTCTGACGTTGAACGGGTCGGGGAAGACCATGCTGATGTGGAGTTCTTCCCGGACCGCCCCGACCTCTTCTCGCCGGAAGGGGTCGCCCGCGCCATGCGGGGATACCTTGGAATCGAGACCGGGCTGCCTTCCTACAAGGTCAAACCCTCGGGGATACAATTCACCGTGGATCCTGCCCTTGCAGACATCCGCCCTGTGCTTGGTGCAGCGGTCATCCGCGGGGTCTCTTTCGATGATGAATCCATTCAGAGTATCATGTCCCTGCAGGAGTCGCTCCACTGGGCGGTCGGCAGGGGCAGGAGCAAGGTGGCGATCGGCATCCATGACCTTGATGCAGTCAGACCCCCGTTCCACTACATCGCCTCTCCACGGACCAGGAAGTTTGTCCCTCTTGATTATACGGAAGAGATGACGATGGACGAGATTCTTGAGAAGCACCCGAAGGGCCGCGATTACGCAAAAATCGTACAGGACTTCCCGCTCTTCCCGTTAATTGTGGACAGGGACGACCATGTCCTCTCCTTCCCCCCTATCATCAATGGCGAGCGGACGAGGGTGACCATCGATACGAAGAATATCCTGCTCGATACCACCGGCACCGATCGGAGGGCGGTCGGTGTCGCCGTCAATATCATCTGCACTGCCATGGCAGAGGCAGGAGCGACGATAGAGAGTATCGGGATCGGCGGGGTGGAGACACCCACTCTTGCTCCCTCGGTCCGGACGGTAAGCGTTTCAGAGTGCTCCCGGCTCCTTGGTGTCGTGCTGACAGCTGCAACGATGGCTGAGCTCCTCCGAAAGATGCGTTTTGGTGCGGAAACAGAGGGAGCTGACAGGATAATGGTGCAGGTGCCCTGTTACCGGGCTGATATCATGCATGACTGGGACCTTTTCGAGGACGTGGCGATTGCGTTTGGGTACGACAAGCTCCAGGATCTGCCGCCAAAAACCTATACCGTCGGAAAACCCCATCCGGTTCAGGTCAATGCCGCCCTGGTCCGTGAGATCTTCTGCGGCCTCGGTTACCTCGAGGTGATGCCGTTCACGCTGACAAGCGAGGAGATCCTGTATAGGAATATGCAGCGGCTGGAACACCCTGGCGTCCTTCGTGTCATGCACCCAATCAGCATCGAGAATACGGTAGTCAGGACCGACCTCCTCCCGTTGCTTCTCGAATTCCTGAACCTGAACCGGCACCGCGAGCTCCCGCAACGCCTTTTTACAGTGGGGGACGTCGTTGACTCCTGCCTCACCTACCAGCAGGCAGCAGGGGTCAGCACTCACCCGGAGGCGGATTTCTCGGAAGCATATGCGGTAGCCGATGCGGTGTTCAATGAGATATCTGTGGATTATTCTGCAAAGGAGTCAGCCGACCCGGCGTTCATTGAAGGGCGCCGGGCCGACATCATCGCTGCCGGTAAAAAAATCGGGGTATTTGGCGAGATCCATCCCGCCGTGCTGAATGCGTTTGAGCTCGAGCACCCCGTTGCCGCGTTCGAGTTTGATCTCAGAGCCGTACCGGGATACCCCGGGACGCCAGGTACTCCTTGACTTGGCGCACAGTATATTCGCCATAGTGGAAAACGCTTGCCGCAAGGCAGGCATCTGCTTTTCCTTCCACAAATCCCTCATAGAAATGTTCAAGCGTGCCCACTCCCCCGCTGGCGATGACCGGGACCCCTACCGCTTCCGAGATCGCTCTTGTAATCGGGATGTCAAAACCATGTTTTGTTCCGTCCGTTTCCATGCTGGTGAGGAGGATCTCTCCTGCGCCCCGCTGTTCTGCATCACGTGCCCATCCTACGGCATCGATCCCGGTGGGCTTGCTCCCGCCATAGATCACAACTTCATACCAGCAGACTGACCCGTCCGGGAGTGTAATCGGTGTTGCTTCAGGATTTTCCGAGTAATTTCTACGTACGTCCTCAGCAAGTACAATGCATTGAGTCCCAAACCGAGTCGCTCCTTTATTGATCAGTGGGGGGTCGAGGACCGCGCTTGTATTGATGCTCACCTTGTCCGCCCCGGCCCTGAGAATCTGCTGGATATCCTCAACGGACCGTATCCCTCCCCCGACAGTGAGTGGGAGAAAGAGCTGGTCGGCAGCACGGCCAATCACCTCGAGCACAGTACCCCGCTGCTCCTTTGAGGCAGTGATGTCAAGGAACACGACCTCGTCTGCTCCCTGTTCATTATACCGCTGTGCAAGCTCGACCGGGTCCCCTGCATCCCGGAGTGAAATAAAGTGGGTTCCCTTTACGACACGACCATCCTTGAGATCAAGACAGGGGATTATCCGCCTTGTCAGTGCCATACCCCATCGTCTTTATCGCCACCCACATCATCCTTTGGAATGGATCCGTAACAGTTTATCTGATGTGCAGGGGAACGTATAGGACAGGATACACGGAAGGGAGACTGCAAAAGCCGGGACCTGCTGTCTCTGGCAGTTGGTGAATAATGAATACAGGAATACAGAAGATTGAATGGGCACGCCAGTACATGCCGGTACTGGGTGTAATCAGGAAACGATTTTTGAAGGAACGACCCCTTGAAGGAATACGGATTGGGATGGCCCTTCACGTGGAGGCTAAAACTGCAAACCTGGTCGCCACCCTTGTGTCAGGTGGTGCACAGGTCTTCATTACCGGGTGTAACCCGCTCTCGACGCAGGACGATGTCTCTGCTGCCATGAACACCATGGAAGGGGTAAAATGCTATGCAAAACGGGGCGCTTCTCTTGAGGAGTACTATGCCGCTATTGACCGGGTGCTTGATGCGAAACCGGTCATTACCGTTGATGACGGTATGGACCTTATTCACCGGATACACACGAAGAGGACCGACCTCATACCTACGGTTATCGGAGGCTGCGAAGAGACCACAACAGGAGTCCACAGGCTGCGTGCCATGGCAAGCGAGAATAAGCTCAGATTCCCTGTTATTGCAGTCAATGACACCCCTATGAAACGGTTCTTTGACAATGTCCATGGTACCGGCGAGAGTGCACTCACTGCAATCATGGTGACCACAAATGTCCTGATGGCCGGAAAGTGTGTTGTGGTTGCCGGGTACGGATTCTGCGGCCGGGGACTTGCACGGAAGCTTCATGGGCTCGGGGCCCGCGTTGTTGTGACCGAAATCGATCCGCGGCGGGCACTTGAAGCCCATATGGATGGTTTTCTGGTCATGCCCATGGACGATGCGGCACGAATAGGCGAGATATTCATCACCACCACGGGGAACACTTCTGTTATCACCAGTCATCAATTTTCCGAAATGCGGGATGGAGTCATCCTTGCCAATGCAGGGCATTTCAATGTCGAAATTGATGTGGAATGGCTGGAAGAGCATGCTGACCGGATCGAGCGGAGGGATGGGATCGACAGCTACCAGATCGGGAAAAATGCGGTACATGTGCTTGCTGAGGGAAGGCTTGTCAATCTTGCCATCCCGAAGGGAATGGGCCATCCCGTGGAAGTGATGGACCTGAGTTTCGCACTCCAGGCTCTTTCTGCCCTCTATATTGCAGGTCATGGGCGCGGGCTTAGCCCCGGGGTCTATAATGTTCCGGAGGCAATTGATGAAGAGGTTGCCCGGACGAAGCTCCTTGCACTCGGCCTCACTATCGATTCACTCACCCCTGAGCAGGAGCACTACATGGGGAGCTGGAGTGAAGGGACCTGATCCAGCGGGATGTTTTATGAGAGGAGCCTCTCCCGGTCACCATACAGGTATTCCTGTGCATAACCGGCATAAGGCCCGAAATATTCCCTCCCGCTCCTGCTTATCTGCTCATAACCCCTATTTTCCGCGGCTCCGTAATGGCGCTGCATGATCCGGGCGATCCAGACATCCACGGGAAACGCCTCGTATTTCCTGAATGCAAAAAGGAGGACGCAGTCAGCAACTTTTGGTCCCACACCCTTAAACTGCATCAGATCCCGGCGTGCCACATCGTAATCAAGTGCATTGATTCGTTCTTCCCACCCGGGATCTGAGGCGATCTCCCGGGCCGTTGAACAAAGATATGGTGCACGGTATCCGAGGCTGCACCGGGAGAGATCACAGGGGGCAGATTCTGCCAGATCATCAGCGGAGGGGAATGAGTAAAAAACAGGTCCCGGACCAGCGGGAATCGGTTCTCCAAACGTTTCTGAAAGAAGGGAGATCTTTTTCCTGATGCCGGGAATATTTGCATAGGTTGCACAGATATAGGATGCAAGGCATTCCCATGGAGGCTGGTTCACCAGCCGGAGCCCGTTGCATTCTGTAATAACTCCATGGATGACCGGATCCCGGTCTATGGAATCGAGAATGAAACCGAGGTCTGTATCAAGCCCGAAATAATCGTGTATCCGCTCCCTGGAAGTTCCTTCAAAGATGAGGGAGCGTCCCTTCTGGCGAATTCTGATGACTTCTTTTTCCACCACTCCGGTCCACCATGCACCTGTCTTCTCCCAGCGGAAGACCTGGCCGCACCCGAGTGTCAGGTCAAGCGAGAAAACGCTGCTTTCCGGAAGAGTAATCCGTGGCATGATACTAAGAATATGCACTTTTAGAAGGTAAGAAGTATCGGAACAAACGGAGGATTATCAGTTACCGGGAACTTCCGGAACGATCAGAATCCGGATTTTTTTAATCAGGTCTCTTTCACCCTGCACACGTATCCTTTTAACTCAATGGGACAGAAGTTCTGGTATGGAACTGATCGACACATTACGTGTTTTTCTTGAGAATGGCGAGGACTGGGAACGTAAGATGACCTCGATCCGGGGTGTAACAATCCTGAAACTCCCCCAGACAAAATCGAGACCTGCATCCCTCGCAATCGAGATAAATCCCCTGACCGATAAGGGGACCCCGATGAAGAAGAAAGGAGTGATGATCATGGGCCCGTCTGATCTCAGAGCATTCAGGGACATATTCAATAACGAAAAGGTGGAGGTCCTCATCACTTCTATCGAGTCAATTGCACCGGCCCGGAAAGGTGCGAAAGGCGATGAGGGGGATGTCCTTCATATCTGAGCCGAGGCACCATCCCTCCTCTTTTTCATGCTTCCTTCCTGGAATAGTCATATATGCCCTCAGATGCAAAATGAGAGTCATATAATCGCTGGAAGGGAATGGTGAGCACATACATGGGAAGAACAATTCAATCATACTCCCGGGCCGGGCTTGTGCTGTTTGTCTTTGCGGTTCTGGCGGCCAGTATTTTCCTTGCAGGCTGCGCGACCGATATTCCGGGACCGGTAAATTCTCATACGGCACCAACAGTGTTGGTCCAGTACGGACGCACCGGGGGGATCGCAGCGTTTGATGACAGGCTGGTGATATTCGATAATGGACAGGCAGTTTATTCACGGGGGAACAAAACAGGGGAGTTTACCATATCCGCCAATCAGCTGTCTGAGCTTCAGCGACTTCTTGAAAATGCAGATTTTCCTTCGCTTGCCCCCTCCTATCCGGCACCATCTCCAGGTGCTGATTATTTCCAGTACTCGATTACCTACAGGGAAAAGACAGTCAGTACAGAGACAGGGGGAGTTCCGGACGCCCTTCTTGCCGTGTTCGGGCGTCTTGATGCACTCCTTGCGGATTACGCTCCGCTCTCCTGATCCCCGTCCTCTCTTTTTATTTCAGTTCGGTAATCCATCCAACATCATGACGTGCACCACATTCCGGGCATACAAGAATACACCGGACGTGGGGATGGCCGGCATGGAGGCGGACAAACGAGGCATGAAATCCCCGGTCATATCCGCAAACCATGCAGGTATGCAGTTCTTCATGGAGAGTAACCTCGATGACATCCTTGTTCATACTCATATAGGATAATTGGGGTCACCGTTTTTTTACTTTAGTTCCTGGATATGCTTTTACTCTTATCTGTTCCTGATGCCGGGATTCAGATTTTTTTGAATAAAAAAGCCTTCGAATGGGGTAAAAAAATATGGAAAGGGGGGCCTGGAAAAAAGATTCTATTCCTTATATAGGCAGGACTGCACATCATGCCCGAGACGTCCTATTGCATCGGACCGGCAACGCTGGCAATGTCTCATCTGCTTCACGTATTTTGCACACTCATCCTGCATTTTTCTCTTCATTTCAGGAGTGGGCGGCGTTATATCGGCAAACTTGTACTGGGCAATCAGGGGGATGACATTGAAATTATAAACCCCCATCTCCCCTACTTTTTTTGCGATCTCAGGAATATGCTCCTCGTTGATACCAGGGATATAGACGGTATTGATCTTGACAATCATGTGCCGCTCCACCGCCATCTCGATTCCCTTCAGCTGATTTTCAAGGAGAATCTTTGCACCTTCGAGGCCGGTATACCGCTTCCCCTTATAGTCGATGAACTGGTAGATCTTTGCCCCGATTTCTGGGTCAATTGCATTCAGCGTTACAGTGAGATTTCCCACATCGTATTTTTTGAGGAGATCAATTTTGTCGGGAAGGAGGAGGCCATTGGTGCTGAGGCACTTGATCACGTTCGGGAACTCCTCATGAAGCCTTCTCAGTGTTTCGAAGGTATTTTCATTGGCGAGCGGCTCTCCCGGCCCTGCAATGCCGATAACCTTGATATAATTGAACTTCTCCATCACCTTCCGGACCATATCAATTGCCTCGTCCGCGTTCAGTACCTTCGTAGTAACCCCCGGACGGCTTTCGTTTACGCAATCGAAATCCCGTATGCAGTAATTGCACTGGATATTGCATTTCGGGGCAACCGGTAAATGACACCTGCCGAATGCATGGCATGCCTGCTCCGAAAAACAAGGGTGTTCCTTGATTCTCCGCAGCTGTTCCGGATCCCATTTGACCTTCCGACCTGCAATCTCAGCCTCCCTGTATCCGTCGTCTGTCATGATCCCACTGGTACCAGTGTAGTTCGTGCTCATCCCAATAAAAATGATTCTATGGGGACATTTCCGGGCTTAAATAGCGAAGAATTTTATGGATATGGGACCTTGGTTTCCGGGCTCCCACAGCATGACTTATACTGGTTTACAATCGATTATGTACTATGAACCTTGAAAAATCTTCAGCAGAAAAAAGGATACATTACGTATTGCTGTCCGCAATCCTTTTCCTCTGTTGCGCACTCCTGTTTGCGGCAGGCTGTACTACGCCGCAGCAGGCTGGAGTAAAAACAAATGATACGGTTCGGGTGTTTTACACGGTATCATTCCCTGATGGAACAGAGTTCCAGAGCAATGTGAACGGGTCCCCTTTGGAATTTACTGTTGGCAGCGGGGATGTGATAGCCGGGTTCGACGAGGCAGTCATCGGGATGACCCCGGGTATGACAAAAACCGTGACGGTCGGTCCCGAGAAAGGGTATGGCCCCCACAATGCGAGCCTTATGTATGTGCTTGATATTGAAGAAGCACGTGCTATGAATAAAGAACTTCAGGAGAAAGGAAACCTCCAGGTTATCAACTACCCAAGCATTGGTCCCGTGGTCCTGTGGCAGGGAGAAGGAGGGCAAACCGGGTATTTACGGTTCATGAATACCACTCTTGAAACAACCACGGTTGATATGAACCATCCCCTTGCCGGAAAGGATCTGATATTTGAAATTACCCTCGTCGATATTGTTGAAAAAACGTCATAAAAGAGAGCGCGGTGCAAGAAGATGCGCCCGATACCGTAAGCGGTCGAAATCCGGGAAAAAAGATTGGTCAATACATTTTTTGCATGGTATGACCGCTAAGGAAATGCCCGGAAATATTCTCTTCTCATGAAGGTGTCCTGATTGGAATAATTCAAATAATTTTGCCGGGATTTAATTTTTAAGAATTTTAAAATCGGGAAAAAGGGATCGCGGGTGGGTTTACCTGCCCGATTCGATCCGATACCTTTTTTATCAGAATGTTGTATCTCAAATTGGTGTACCGAACAACCGCCCCGTCATTGCTAATGCCTGGAGTACTGCCAATATAGATGCCACCTTGATTGTTTAGTGCTTTTCCGGGCAGGCTTCGCCCGCGGAATCGGTGCACCAAAAAATGGATTTTATCTTCTTCTATATAAATCAGTTGGTTAAATTCTCAATTTTTAACGATATTTTTGATGGCGTCAGCCAGATCACACTTCTTTGCGTGAAACAGCCCCTCATTCAACTTAAAAAATTTTAACAAAAATTCTTGCTTGGTTGATAAAAATAGCCAATATTATAAGTCCTATTGAAAACTCTATTCCTGTGCTCCAATCAACACTGCTGACCAGTACTTTTGCCGGAATTGACTATGAACGCATAAAACCGTATCAATTTTCATGTGTAAATTAAGGGGGTGCCGCACCCCTCTCATGATTTCGAATCCATCAGATCCCGGGTCCAAGTATACAAGACAAAAAAGAAAGATGGGCTCGAGGAGATTCGAACTCCTGACCTCCGCCGTGTAAGGGCGACGTCATAACCAGCTAGACCACGAGCCCTGCAAGACTATACTAATTCGACGGTAAGCATATTAAAATTGTTGACTGCCGGGTTCTCTTCTTATTCACGGTGAGATCTCCCTTCCCGAAATTAAAAGTGCAGCAATAACGGAAGAAGGAATTTTTTTAATCGAGAATGGGGCAGGAACTCCGGATCTCCTGCGCCCTGGAAATTCTTAACTGGGTTGTCCCAAACAACCTGGCATTCCTGAAAACCGGAGAAATCCCTGTTTCACCGCTATCCGGGTTGGGATCAATGACCATCAGTTCCTGAACTCTGCTGCAATTTCTGAACGGATCAACAGCTCCCCTCTCACTTTCATGGGCCACTCAACGATTTTGAGTGCCGTGAGGACGAGTCCTGGAAAAAGAGATTCCACCTCATCTGCTGAAAAATAATGGGTAAGGATGCCGTCACCTCTCCGGTAGGTATGTGGTTCGACAAGTGAACCCCTGCCTTCCCTGAAGTCCCGGACAGAAAAAACCCTGAGGAATAGAACACCGCCGGGAATGAGGACCCGTTCTGATTCTGCTGCAACACGAGTTCGTCCCTTCAATGGAATATGACCGAGAAGATGAGAAAGGAACACTGCATCAAAGGTCTCGCTTATCAAGGGCATTGTGCCGGCATCCGCCTTTATGAACATTACATCGTGCAGGGCGTGATGACCCGAGCTGATCCGGATTGCTTCACGTGAAAAATCCATGGCGACAATATCCCATCCCCTGCCTGCCATAGCCAGAAGCGATTTGCCGTCCCCGCAGCCGGCTTCAAGAACCCTGGCTCCTGGAAAAAGTACCGGCAGATCAGGGGGGGCACCTCCATACTTCCTCCCGCTTGATTGGTATCCCGCATCCCAGGCTGACTGCTCAGATACGGGAAAACTCTGCAGCATGAAAAGAAAAATAGGGATAATTCACATGAGTCCGAAGGATTTCAGCGTGACATCAGGATTCACCGTGCCGCAGTGATACACCACGCCCTCGGTGAGTTCGTTTATTACCACTTCTGCTGGGGAAAAGAGCGAGGTATCTATCTTGTAGAAGTCGAACTGTGCCTCCTTGAAGATCTCATAGAACGGTTTTCCATACCCTTTTGACTTGTTGCTCGGAATCTTCTCCAGATATTCCCTGATTTCCGGGGCCTTCATGGTGAGCATAATCCGGCCATGATAGATCGTTGCATCATTGGTGGTTCCCATTGCCCGGGTTGCATCTTTCTTAACCGGTGGGACAGGGGCAGTGCCAAACCCTGCAACAATCTTTTTTGTGTCAAAACCGAGCTCATTCAGTTTATAGACCGCAGTCTCGACGCACCTGCCTGCCACCTGGATGGAACCAACAATGGATGCAGTGGGGGCAACCACGGCACACAGGTTTGCAACATCGACCTGGCATTCCTCTGCGATCTTTTCCATCACCCCTCCGTTCGGGAGATGGTCACTCTCTAGCGCGATGATTGCCGAGTCAAAATCATCCTCGTAATCGATCACCTCATAGGTGTGTTTGGGCTTGAGAGAGAGCGCCCGGGCCGGCCCGCTCCCCATTGCAAAATAATTATTCTGTTTGACTGTCCAGCCTGCTTTCTGGGCACCAAGGCAGGATATCGCCGGATAGTCTGTAAAGACATCGATAAACGGGACAGGGAACTCCTTGATAGAACCCATCCTGAAGTTTACCTCCCCGAGTCCACCCATACAGATCTCGGTGAAAGCCCTCCCGGCAGCATATCCTCCTCGCGTGCTTACTCCGCAGTCAACGATCCGTGCGCCGTTATCCAGTTCATGGTACGCAGCATTGAATTCTTCGGCATATTCTGCCAGGTTTTCAAAAATTTCGAGAGCTAATTCATTCACACTGAGCACGTGGAATACCCCCTTTACCATAAGACATGGTTGCCAAAGAGATAAGATTTTTCAAATGATTCGTTTTATAAATCCCCTTATCCGATATATTCGATTATTTTTGCTGGATCATAGCGGAGGCTGATCACCCGGGTCCTCCCTTTCCCGTCGCGGTATTGGAGGTTGATGAGCCGCATTGCATCAAATTTCTTGATGATCTCATAATAGCGGGTATACCCTATCTGCATGGATTCCCTGACCGCCTTGTATACCTCCCCTGCATTCATCTCGGCATCTTTCGTGCTGTGATCCGCAAGAGCCTTTAAAACTGTCTTTTCTTCATCCTTGAGGGACTTGACTGAGAAGGAGAGGTGGAGATACTTTGAGATATCATATGCCCGGCAGATGTCCTCTCTTTCAATAGCGCGGCTGGCCCGCCTTTCGGCATTCAGGGCTGCCCGTTTGAGAAGATCGATTCCGACACGAAGATCCCCTGATTTCTGCGTCTGTTCAACGACAAGGGCAAACATCTCCTCCGGGAGGCATCCGGGATAGAGCCCCTGCATCACCCGTTCCCTCACAATCTCCCGCACTTCCTCACCACTGTAAGGAGGAAAATAGATCTCCGAGGGACGAAATACAGAAGAGACCCGTGCATCCACCGCCTGTGAAAGGTCAACATCCATATCGCTGATGATCACAATTACCCCGATGCGGGTCCCGGGATATGCCTCATGGGACCGGAGGAGCGAGTACAGGACCCGGTTCATCTCATTTTCGTACAGGAGATAGTTGGCGTCGTCAAGCGCCACAAGGAGAATGATCTCCTCCTTTAACAGGAGCCGGGCAATCGCGTCGAAGACCTGTTTGAAGGAGGTACCGGATGCAGGGGGGAGGTGACCGGAGAGTCTTCTGTAAATCTGGGAGAAGATAGCAAACTTGGTGTTGTCGATCTGGCAATTGATATAGATCGGGACGAGTTTCTTGGTGGTCTCCTCAATCTCGGAAAAAAGTTTCCTGACGCTCGTTGTCTTTCCCGTGCCCGGCAGGCCCCGGCATATGGTATTAAGGGGACGGCCGCCCCGGAGCCCGGGTTGGATCTGGAATGCCAGTTCACGCATCTGGCTCTCCCTGTGGTTAAACTGCTCGGGGACATAATCGATCTCAAAGACCTCGGGGTCTCGAAAGAGTGTCTCATCCCACATCAGGAGGTTCTTTTTCATCCGGGCATACCTCGCTTTCTTGTCCTTTTAAAGGTTCTTCATACAAGCCCTGCACAGAGTCCTGCTGGTGAAGAGCTGACTCATCTTCTGCTCTGCAGGGCTTACAGGTGCGCCGCAAGAGGCACAGGTTATGACTGGTATTGCTCCTGGCGCCGTAGGCGGGGCTTCACCAGATATCTCCGAAATTTCAGGAGCAACAGGAACAACCTCCGGTTTGCGTCCGATGGCGCTATCATCAGGAGGAGGCGGAATTTCCCCGGACCCGCTCAATCCGGTAACCATGCCGGCAGATCCAGGAAACACGCGCCTGCGGTAGCTGTTGACCCGTTCTGCTGTTGCCGGATCATTCCTTCCGAAGCTCCCAAGGATAGTGTCGAGGAAGCGGGAGAGATTTTCACCGTCTTTTGTGGAATTCACTTCACCGCTCACCTCGAGGCGCAGGTTCTCGTAGTGCTCCAGATTCACGGTAACACCAATGGTGAGGGTCTTATGGTTGCCCATGAGATCATATTCTCCACCCGCTCTGATATGGTTTATGATACAGGGGGCAGGGAAGGTTATAAGAAGAGAAGGGGAAGGAACCGGGGGGCATCGATCGTACCATATCCCCCGCGGCAACCCTCTTTTTCTGAAAAAACACGGGTATCATCAGAGCCTTTCCCCCATATGGCAAACGGGACAGGTTCCGGAGTATGCGTCCTGATCCGAACCGGGGTGGGATGGTCGGGAAGAACAGCGACGATGCCTGAAAACTCCTTCATGATTGTCCCAACCAGTTCATCCACCCTCTCGATTGCCCTCACCTTTTCGGGAGCATTCCCGAGGTGACCTGCTTCATCTGGTGCCTCGATGTGTACATATACAAAATCGAGGTGTTTTGCAGCATCCAGTGCATATGCTGCCTTCGCCTGGTAGTCGGTGTCAAGGTACCCTGTTGCTCCCGGCACCCGGATTACCTCCATCTTTGCAAGCCTCGCAATCCCCTGGAGGAGGTCTACTGCGGAAATGACCCCGCCATCCTTTCCGAAAAGGTTCCGGAACGGGGTGAGGGATGGTCTCTTTCCCCCGCTCCATGGCCATATCTGAGTCGCAGGGGGCTTTGCCTTTGAGGCTCGTGCCAGGTTCACCGGATGGTCCGAAAAGATCTCCCTGCTTTTCTCCATACAGTTCAGGAGAATCCCTGCATCCTTCCCTGCCGGGAGATACGGATCAATCTTCTCCCCTACGAAATCATGCGGCGGGTATGTTACCGCGCCCCCACCTCCCCTCACTACAAGGAGGTTCCTGTAGCTGATCCCGGGATAGAGCGAAACGGACGGGGTCTGTTCTGCAAGGGTGGCAAAGAGGGCTTTTCCTTCCCCGCTCGAGATATGTCCTGCAGAAAAGTCAGTCATCACACCTTCCATGACCGTCACAAGATTGCACCGGTAAGCCACATCATCCGCGGCAAGGTCAATCTCCATGCTCGCGGCTTCCAGGGCCCCCCTCCCTGTGTAGCATGAACGGGGGTCGTAACCGAGAATCCCGAGATTGGCTATATCGCTTCCTGCCTCATACCCCTCCGGTATTGTCCGGATCATCCCCATCATTCCCTCGCGGGCTATCCTGTCCATGTTGGGAGTCCGGGCGTATTCAAGAGGGGTTTTTCCCCCTAGCTCTGCCAGTGGTTCATCCGCCATTCCATCGCCGAGAATTACGATATATTTCATGGTAGCGCCTCAAACAGGTTCAAAATTCCGAGAGTAGGGAGGGTGGTTATCAGCGCAGCGACCACCGCGCCGGCTGAGATGGCAACGAATGCCGTTTTCCATTCAATATTGAATACAAATGCCATGGCGGCACCCGTCCATACTCCCGTTCCCGGGAGCGGTATCGCTACAAAGAGGAAGAGTGCATATACTCCCCACCGGGCTATCGATGCTTCGTTTTTCCTTGTTCTTTCAAAGACCCAGGAAAAAAATCTCTCCATAATGGCTGACTTACTCCGCAGCCAGTTGGATAACGGCCCAAGCAGCAGAAGAAGGGGAATGATCGGGAGAAGGTTTCCAATGATACCAAAGAAAAAAGCCCAGCCCGGGGGAAAACCGAGCACTATAGCGAACGGTACGGCGTAACGGGCCTCAAAGGAAGGAAATGCCCCGAAAAAAACCACAAGGAGGGCCGAGTAAGGATCCATCAATCACCTTATCATGGCACGGACTGCTTCCTGCACGCTCTCGCGCGACCCGCGTTTCGGGGACCAGCCGAGCGCCTTGATCCGATCAATAGCAAGCTGCATCTTTGGAACATCCCCGATCCATCCCCTGGAACCTCCTGTGTAGCGGTAAGTAACACTGCGGAGACCCAGTTCCCCGCAAACGATTTGTGCAATCGTTGTTACATTCACCCAGTCTTCCGAACCGATATTGAAAACATTATAACTATCCTTTGCATGTTCAGCAGCAAAGAGCATCGCATCAACACATTCATCCACGAGCAGATAGGATTTGCTTTGGGCCCCATCCCCGAGGATCTCAAGTTCGCGGGGGTTTTTCCGGAGCTTTCCGATAAAATCAGGTATTACCCCATGACCACTCCGTGATCCGATGATATTGGCAAACCTGTACACCCACGCCTTCATCCCATAAGTATGGCAGTAGGAAGCGATCAGCGCTTCACAGGCAAGTTTACTCGCGCCGTATACGGAAATGGGCTCAAGCGGGGTATAATCTTCCGGTGTGGGGAGAATCATGGCATCGCCGTACACGGTTGAGGTTGAGGTGAAGAGGATCTCTCTCGCAGACCCGTTCCTCATCGCTTCAAGCACCCTGAAAGTAGCAATAATATTGTTTCTAATCTGGGATTCAGGAGAGACAGAACTCATCCGCACATCGGGATCCGCAGCCAGATGACAGACCCGTTCCGCTCCTTCCAGTGCCTGCTGCCATCCGTCACCGAGCAGGTCATACGGGAGGAGGTTGACGTCCCCTGCTTCAAGATGCCCGGCCAGGTGGTCCCGCGATCCTGCGGAGAGGGAATCTATCACGATAACCGGGTCGCCCTGTGCTACCAGCGCGTCTACAAGGTGGGAACCAATGAATCCGGCCCCGCCAGTCACCACGCACACCATTATAACCTAATATCTCTCTTGCGCTATAGGATTACTGCTATGTACATCGGGATCGACCATGGCACGAGCGCCATACGATTCTCTTCCGGAGAAAATTATCTCAGAATTACGCGCGAGGAGGCGCGGGACTTCCAGTGGCAGGATCTCGGAAGGCTCTGCCCTCCTGAAGAGATCGGTGGGATCGCGCTCACCTATTCCATGGGTGACGGGATCAGCATGGTTACTCCGATCGGGAGCGTGGAGGGTCGGGGTATCCGGAGCAGGGAAGGTGCAGGGAAGCATATCGGAGGGGGTACCCGTGTATTTGACCAGATACGGGAGAGCGGCCTTCCTGCTGTCCTCATCCCAGGACTCCACAGGGAATCCCCAACAGACGTGCGGTTCAGGGCATATTCCCATCAGGCGAGCCCTGAGAAGATCGGGATCGCGTACCGTGTATCGGAAGACCTCGGCAGGGATTTCGTGGTTTCCGATGTCTCTTCAAATACGGTCACCCTCCTTGTCAAGGATGGCCTGATATTCGGGGGGTTTGATGCATGTATATTTGCCCCGGGACTTGAGCATGGAGCGCTCGACGTGGATGCGATCCGGAGAGTGGATGCGGGACTGAGCACGGCAAACGAAGCGTTTCTCCAGGCCGGCGTGAACCATACACTCCCGGAGAAAGAGCGTCTTCCGGCCCTCGCACTTTTCTCAGCGATGGAATGTGCCGCCCTGCTCCTTCTCAATCCGGATGCCCGGGTAGCCCTTGCCGGGACTCTCGGGCCCACAATCTCCGGTGATGTATCGGCTCTCCTGGGCAGGGAGGTGGCGGTCTACGATGAATGGTGCGCCTCGTCCGGGCTTGCCCTGATCGCAAAGGATGTCTTCTCGGGAAAAAGGGAAATTCTTGGAATCAGCGTCGATATGTAAATTTATATTATTAATCATGTAAGATTATATGGGATATTCTTGAGAGAGCTACGCATTCATGGCAGAGGCGGGCAGGGCTCGGTCACTGCTGCAGAGCTGATCGCTGTGGCCGCCTTTGAGGGCGGGATGCATGCACAGGCATTTCCCGCCTTCGGTGTCGAACGGAGGGGGGCTCCAGTCCAGGCATTCGTCAGGTTTGACAACAAAAAGATCCGGCTCCGGAGCCAGATCTATGAACCGGACTATATCATCGTGCAGGACAGTACTCTGATAAGGGATGTAAATGTCTTCCAGGGTATGAAGGAGGGAGGTATCGCCATTATCAATACCGAAAAGGCGATCAGTTACCCTGTCCCGGAAGGGGTAAAGGTCATCGCCATCGATGCAACCTCTATTGCACTGCAGAAGATCGGTCTCCCCATCACCAATACAGCACTGATGGGGGCATTTGCAGCAGCAAGCGGGGAAATCGATTTTGCGGCTCTCGAAGATGCGGTGAAGAGGCGCTTCAAGGGGGATCTCGCCACGAAAAATATTGCGGCAGCAAGGGCGGCCTATGATTCGGTGAAGGGGGCGGCCTGACCATGGCAATCGGTACAGGATGTTCGGCCCGTCCGGGAAAGTCGCGCAACAACAAGACGGGGTCATGGCGGGTGTTCCGGCCGGAATTCGTCCATGAGAAGTGCACCAGCTGCGGGATGTGCAGGATCATCTGTCCTGAAGGATGCATCGGGGAGAATGAGGAAGGACTCCCTGTTCCCGACTATGATTATTGCAAAGGCTGCGGTCTCTGTGCGGAAGAGTGCCCGTCAGAAGCGATCGAGATGAAAAAGGAGGAGAAGTGAGATGCTCGAAATAACCGAAGGGTCGCATGCGGTGGCTGATGCGGTCGGCAAATGCCGGCCCCAGGTCATTGCAGCCTACCCCATCACACCCCAGACCCATATCGTTGAGGCTCTTGCCGAGATGGTTGCCAACTGTGAGATCGATGCCGAGTACATCACGGTGGAGAGCGAGTTCTCCGCCCTCTCAGCCTGCCTTGGTGCGAGTGCCGCGGGGTCCCGGGTCTATTCGGCAACAACCTCGCAGGGACTTGCCCTGATGTTCGAGGTCTGTTTCAATTGTGCAGGGATGCGGCTCCCGGTGGTCATGTCGATCGTGAACAGGGCTCTTGGAGCACCTCTCTCGATATGGAATGACCAGCAGGATTCGATCTCGCTCCGGGACTCTGGCTGGCTGCAGCTGTATGCCGAAGATAACCAGGAAGCGACAGATCTGCATTATCTTGCGTATAGGGTCTCGGAAGATCATAGTATCCTTCTCCCCTCGTTTGTCTGCTTTGACGGGTTCATCCTCTCCCACACCTACGAGCCGGTGGATACGCTCACAAAGGAGCAGGCAGACAGTTATCTCCCCCCGTTCAAGCCATTCCAGCGGCTGGATGCTGCCGATCCGATCAGTTTTGGCCTGTTTGCGGCCCCCGATTATTACATGGAGTTCCGTTACGAGATCGACCAGGCAGCGAAAAAAGCCCTGTCTGTTATCCCGAAAGCAGGCAGGGAATTTGGGGAACTGTTCGGCAGGGACTACAGCGGGCTTGTTGAAGGTTACCGGATGGATGATGCCGATTGTGCGCTTGTCGCAATGGGATCGATCTGCGGTACCGTGAAGGATGCTATCGATGAGATGCGGGATGCAGGGAAGAAAGTCGGACTCCTCAAGATCCGCTCATTCAGGCCATTTCCTGCAGAAGAAGTAAAAAAGGCCCTCTCTGGGGTGAGCCGGGTTGCTGTCCTTGACAAGAATATCTCTCTGGGATCGAAGGGTGCGGTGGCGCTTGAGATCAGGGATGCCCTGTATGGGAGCCAGACCCCTGTCTATGATTACATTATTGCACTTGGAGGAAGGGATGTGAGGAAGAAGGATATTGCCCGGGTGGTCTCCCTTGCGGAAGAAGGCAAAGGCGACCTCTTCTACGGGCTCCGCGATGAGGTGCTGAAATGAACGACGAAGCAGCATGTGTGCTTTTTGACCCGGGTCACCGGGCATGCGGGGGGTGTGCAGCAGCCATGGCTGCCAGGTTCATCCTTGACGCGGCAGGGAAGGATACAATTGTGGTCTCCTCGACAGGATGCATGGAGGTCTTCTCCACGCCATATCCTGAAACAGCATGGAATGTTCCATGGATCCACTCGCTCTTCGAGAACAATTCTGCGGTGGCATCTGGAGTTGTCGCCTCATTGAAGAAGCAGGGAAGAAAGGAGAAGGTCATAGCCCTTGGCGGGGACGGTGCAACTTTTGATATCGGGATGCTCTGTCTCTCCGGGGCATTCGAACGGGGGCATGACTTCACCTACATCTGCTACGATAACGAGGCCTACATGAACACCGGCATCCAGCGTTCTGGTGCAACACCCTATGATGCCAGTACCACCACGAGCCCGGCAGGGAGCTGCTCGTTTGGAAACAGCCGCCCGAAAAAGGATCTCCCCATGATCCTTGCAGCGCACGGGGCCCCGTACGTGGCGACGGCTTCCATTGCCTACCCCCCGGATCTCAAAAAGAAGGTTGAGAAAGCCATCAATACCCCGGGCCCCTGTTATATCCAGGTCCATGCGCCCTGCTGCACCGGCTGGGGATTTGAAGGCGAGAAGACGGTCGCGATCGGTAAGCTTGCCATCGAGACCGGGCTCTGGGTCAATTACGAGATGGAGGACGGAGTGGTCACGAAAGTAAAGAAGGTGGTGCGAAAGCCGGTCGAAGACTACCTGGTCGAGCAGAAACGGTTCCGTCACCTCTTCAAGCCAAAGAGGAACGATGCCGAGATCGCAAAGATCCAGGCGCTTGCCGACAGGAACGCCGAAAAGTTCGGGATCGATATCAAGCTGAAAAAATAATCTTTTTTTGGCCGGGATCAGAATCTCCCCATTTTTCCTTCCTTTTCAATCATCAGATTCCCATTTCTGCAGCTGTTGGTATCCTATCGAGGGTCGTCAGGATGAGGCGTTGTTTTCCCTGCACCGGGTGTGAGAATACAGGCAGATGAACCTGCCTCCGTGCATTCCTCACATTCGAATTCGAGTGTAGAGTGGAGGATCCGGAAACTCTTCAGCCGCTCCTTGATCTCTCTTTTTATCTCACCAATGCGGTTGACGTCACGTTCGCAACTGTAAACGTGTGCATCCAGCACAAAAATACTCGAGCTGAGACTCCAGATGTGGACGTCGTGGACCCCTTCAACCCCCGGCACCGACTCCATTTCCCTGATCACGCTGTCATAATCCAGGTCCCTTGGGGTAAACTGGAGGAGAATCGCGACCGCTTCCCGGATGACCTTTGCCGCGGAAACGAGGATTACGATTGCAATCAACCCGGAGAGGATCGGATCGGCAGCCACCTGTCCTGTTACCGCGATCCAGACTGCGGCACCGATTACGGCAAGAGAGGTGAGGGCATCGCCAACCACGTGGAGGAAGGCACTCCGGATATTCAGATCCCGGCTTCCATGGAGCCGGTATGCGATATAGGCATTCGCCGCAAGACCTGCAAGGGCAACCAGGAGCATCACAGTGCTGTCTACCGGACGGGGGTTCGAAAGACGAGTGAACGCTTCATACAGGATCCATATACTCATTATAATCAGGAAGAGGCCGTTGCAAAACGCAACAACGATCTCTGCCCGGTGAAGACCATAGGTGCGCTCCTTTGTCGGGAGGGAACGGGCGGCCCGGATTGCTGCAAGGGAGAGAAGCAGGGCGGAGGCATCGATGAACATATGCCCTGCATCGGAAATAAGGGAGAGGGATCCTGAGTAATACCCCCCCGCTACCTCAACGGCAAAAAAAATGAGGGTTACCAGGACACCGGCACGCAACGATGCAGTGTAGTCCCCCGGCGTCCTGCCGCTGTTACCTGGTTTCCTTTCATGGAGTGAGGCATCAGTCCCCCGGCCGTTGTGGTGTTTATCCATATGCTCGTCTTTTACCCTCTCATCTCCTCTTCAGGGCTATTAATTCATCCCAGGCTATGGGGCAAGACAGGGCAATCCTGCCTTTATCCCTGGACATATCCGCGTTTCAATCTCTCCCGCTCTCATGTAACACTCGGAAGCCTCTATGGGTCTCCCCAAATCACTGAACGCAGTTCCCTTCAGGGACCAAGGCAGGGCATTTTCTGGATCGAGCACGAGGGCACGGTTGTAACAATCGATCGCTTCTTCATACCTGCCAAGGTTATGAAGAGCCACCCCTTTCGCCAGCCAGGGGGTCGTCAAAGCCGGGTCAATCGCAAGAGATGTATTGTAACATCCGATTGCCGCGTCGTATCCTCCATTCCCTGGCAGCGAGATTAGAGTCCCCTGATGAACCACTCTCTTGCTTCAGGATACGGGGTGGAGATATCATCCGGGTTCACTGCGATGGCAATTGCAGATCTCCCATTGCCGGTACCTGGAGACAGCGGCCATAAAACATCCTGCGATCGGGCCGGAGGATCCCCTGTCATTGAAAGACACCCGGCTGCATTGATAGTCGCAAGGGCAGAGAGTGAAAAAAAGAAAGAATGACGCGATCCTGCCATCTTTCATCACCTTCTCATCCCCCCTGTCTTTTCCAGGTGAACAGGAAGGGAAGGAGGAGAACGATCGCAATGATGATCCAGAACTGGCCAAACCAGGTGAGCAGGGTTACCCTCTCTTCGGTGTAAAACCTGAGTTCGGCATTCTTTGTCGAGTTCCAGGTCACGGTTACGGAACCGTCCTTTCCTTCTGTCACCACTGCCCCGGGACTCATCGAACCGATGAAATAATTCCTGACATCAAACTCGGATGGGAGCGTTATCTTGACGTGGTAAGGTTCAGGAAAGGAGGCCAGAACATGGTTTTCCCGGACCGGCCCGGTAAAGTATACCGTGTAATTTCCTCTCGGAAAAGTGATGGTGAACCGGTCGGTAAAGCTGTAATTGCAGGAAGGGGGCGGGCAGTCCCCGGAAAGGGAGACGCCGCTCACCTGGACTGGAACACGTTCCCCGAGAAATCCCGTTTCGGCAAACGAATAGCGGTCGGCATTCCTGATCTCCACCGCCCCCTGGTATGCGGTTCCGTTTGGGAGTATGCGGTACTCGGCCGTGAGCGCCTGGGCCGTCCCGGGTATCAGGAGCAGTGCAATGCAGAGAGCAATGACTGCAGGTCTGCATCGATCTCGGTGGGTGGTTTGCATTGCTTTATTACCGTCTCCGGGTCTTTCAACAGGTGCCCGGTCACCACGCACACAACGCGCTCACCGGGATCGATCACGCCTGCCTCAGCAAGTTTGCGCACCCCTGCAACGGATGCAGCAGATGCAGGTTCAACGCCGATCCCTTCCTTTTGTGCGAGAGCCTTCTGCATCGCGAGGATCTCGTCATCGGTGACCCATTCTGCAGTCCCGCCGGTCTGCCGGATCGCGGCAAGTGCCTTCTCCGCGTTTACCGGTGCCCCGATACGTATCGCGGTAGCCACCGTCTCGGGCTGTTTCTCGGGGACCACTTCAGGGAGCCTCTCGCGTATTGCCCGGACAACAGGGCTTGAGCCCTTTGCCTGGATCCCGGTCATCATGGGAAGTCGATCGATCAACCCGAGGGTACTAAGTTCACCAAGCCCTTTATGCACAGCGGAGATATTCCCGGCATTTCCCACCGGGAGCACAATCCGGTCCGGGACGCTTCCGAGCTGGTCGATGACTTCAAACCCGATCGTTTTCTGCCCCTCGAGCCTGAAGGGGTTGATCGAATTTAAGAGGTAGAGCCCATGGCTGATGCAGAGTTCCTGCACCATCTCGAGGGCTTTGTCAAAATTGCCCCGGATCGAGATGACGTTTGCCCCGTGCATCAGTGCCTGCGCCACTTTCCCGAGCGCCACCTTCCCCGCAGGAAGGAGGACGATGGCAGGTATTCCGGCCTTTGCCGCGTAAGCCGCAAGGCTTGCCGAGGTATTCCCGGTGCTCGCACATGCCACGGTTGATTTTTTGAGCTGGAGCGCCATGCTCACCCCTACCGTCATCCCCCTGTCTTTGAACGAACCGGTGGGATTCATCCCCTCATGCTTTGCATAAAGGTGCGGAAGACCGATCTCCTTTCCAATCCGGTCCAGCTTGTAGAGCGGGGTTCCCCCTTCCTGAAGAGTGACCGGGGGAATGGTGACCGGGAGGAGCTCACGGTAACGCCATACCGAAATCGGACGGTGATCCCAGTCCTCACGCCGGATTTTAATGGAGTCAAGATCGTACTCCACGAAAAGCAGGTGCCCGCAGGAGCGGCAGGTATAGAGGATCTCATCAGGAGGATATGACTGGCCGCATTGCACGCAGGTGAGGCGATACATGCTCTAGATCTGGGCGGTCATCGCTCATATACACATCCGGTACAAAGAGCGGTCAGGACCCCTCTCTCCCGGCCCGCATCCGGTTATACAGGTCCGGTTTTCTGTCCCGGCTGACAGGAAACGCTTCCCGCGTACGGTAAACGGTGTCCGGATCTATCCCGGTAATGATCAGATCCTCTTCCAGCCCTGCGCGGGCAATCACGGCCCCTGAAGGATCGGCAGCAAGCGATGTGCCACAATATGCATCCACGGGATTCACCCCTGTGGTGTTCACCCCGATCACGTAGAACTGGTGTTCAAGGGCCCTTGTCCTTATGAAGAGCTCCCAGTGACCGATCCTTAAAGCCGGCCATGCTGCAGGGACCAGCATGCAGCAAACCCCCGCTTCTGCGTAAACATTGAAAATCCCGGAGAAACGGAGGTCATAACAGATGGCGATACCAAAGGGGACACCGTCGAGCCTGAAGATTCCCGGTTTATCTCCGGGGCTGTACACACTATCCTCATCAGCAGGGGTGAACAGGTGGCACTTTGAGTAGGAGGCAACCTCCTCCCCGTCACGGTTAAAAACGATGCAGGTATTCCGTGGCTTTGGCTGAAAGCGCTCCCGGAATGAGCCAAGGATAGCGATCCCGTATTCCCTCGCAAGGTCACTGAACCGGGATACAATCAGACCCTCCCGGTCCTGGACATGCTGGACAGACCCGGGGTCCCAACCGGTTGGATACTGTTCGGGAAAACAGATCAGCGAGGCTCCCTGATCCGCTGCCTTCCGGATATAAGGCTCTGCCTTTTTGAGGCTCTGGAGAGGGTTCTCCCACATGCTCCCGAGCTGAGCTCCGGCGATTTTCATTATCATAAGGATGTACTCGCATCTTGTATGTCAGTGTTTCCCGGACTTTCAGGTCCCGGAAAGCACCGGGAACGCGGCGGTAAGGCCGGCAATCACGAACTGGACTGCAATTGCAATCAGAAGCATCCCCATCAGCCGGTTGATGGCCCGGAACTCTTTCTGCCCGATACGACTGACGATGAGATCTGACCTTGCCATCATGAAGTAGGTGACAAGAATGGCGATCACGATTGAGACGAGGATGAAAGCAATCCTTGAGGCGGACCCTGTTGCTTCATTCATCAGCACAATCGTCGTGGTGATCGCACCAGGGCCTGCGATCATGGGAATTGCAAGGGGTGTTACCGAGATATCCTCGGCATCCATGCTCTCATATTTCTCGGTAGCAGTAAGCTTTGTCCGTGAAGTACGGGCATAGACCATCTCCATTCCTATGATGAAAAGGAGGATGCCGCCACCGATCCGGAACGCCTCAATAGTGATACCGAAGAGCTGGAGGATGATACCCCCTGCCAGGGCAAAGGCAAAAAGGATGATGAGGGCATACCGGCAGGACTCCTCAGCCACTTTACTCCTTGCTGCAGGATCGAGCGAGGTGGTAAGGGAGACAAAGGTAAGAGTGGCTCCAAGGGGATTGACAATGATAAGAATAGAGGAGAGTGAAAGGAGAGCGAATGTAACCATGTCTCCTGCCATATGGGGAGATGTGCCCTCTGAAGGTAAGAGCGTTTGCCTCAGTCATTTGAAGGGACAGACACGTTCAGCCATATCCGTATTGTGAAAACAGGTTTTGTTTTCCGGTTCACTCGTAGAGAACCGGCTCATCTACCCGCTTGTACGAGCAGATGTCATCGGGGGTGAAATGGATGGAGATCTCCCGGTTTGCGCTTTCAGGGGAATCGGAGGCGTGGATCACGTTCCTGCCAATATCCAGTGCATAGTCACCGCGGATTGTGCCAGGGGCTGCTTCAGCCGGGTTCGTTGCACCAACAAGCGATCGTACGACCGGGACTGCCGATCTTCCTTCCCATACCATGAGAAAGACCGGGCCGCTCGTGATATAGTGTCGTAGCGACGGGAAAAACGGTTTTTCAATGTGTTCCCTGTACTGATCCATTACCCGCTTCTCCGGGAGTTTCTCAAGCCGGGCGCAAACGAGCTTGAGCCCTTTTGATTCAAGGCGGCCGACCACTTCGCCGATGAGCCCGCGGGCGACACCATCAGGCTTGACCATTACAAAGGTCCGGTCCATGCCGCATTACTCCTTTCCAAGCGCTTTCCGCCCGGCCTTTGTCCAGGAAACCCTGCGGGGGGTTCTGCCGAGGCGGAAGTTGTTCTGGCACTTCGAGCTGCAGAAGTAAAAGATGGTGCTGTCTTTTCTGACAAACATCTTTCCGGTTCCCGGCTCGATTGCTTCACCGCAGAAACTGCAGTTTTTCTGTTCTACCATTTCACTTTCACCGCCGGGAGAGTTTCTTAGCCTCGCGTTCGGTCTCAAGGAGCATCAGCACATCACCCTCACGGATGGGTCCTACCGTGTTGCGGGTAATGATTCGGCCCTTGTTAGGGCCATCGAGTATACGGCATTTCACCTGCATGGCTTCGCCGTGCATCCCGGTGGATCCAATCACTTCGATGACCTCTGCGGGCGTTCCTTCATCTGCCATGGTCTGCTCACGCTCTCAGGTCGCTGATCTGTTTGGAGACCTCGTCGATGAGATCTTTTGCCTTCCCCGGCTTGACGATCGCTGCAGCAGTGGAGCCGACCTCAAGGCCGCTTGCGGCCCCGATATCATTTTGCTTGTTGATATACACAAAGGGGATCTTCTTCTCTTCACAGAGCGGGCCAAGGTGCATCACGATCTCTTCCGGCTCAACATCTGCACCGATAAGGACCAGCGTTGCGAGACTCCTCTCGATCGCTTTTGTGGCCTCGTTTGCTCCTTTCTTGATCTTCCCGGTGTCCCGTGCGATCTCAAGGGCTTCGAGTGCTTTGTTCTGAATCTCTTCAGAAACCTGGAATTTTACGTACGTCTTTGCCATAACTCACCTCATTCAGGAGTAGCGTAGTCTCCCTCATCACTCATCAGTCAGTGACGACGATGTAGCTATATGAAATCAACAGGAATGGCAATAAATGTTTGTGAAAGGACCCGGACACATGCTTCTTTCAGACGGAGATAGTGTAGATCTGTACCCCAGACTGGTTATAGAGGAGGGGAAGCCCGGCTTCCCCGGCCTTTACAGTATATCGCTCCCGTTCCGTGTCCCCCACGTAGAGGAGCGTTGCATTGTACTGCCTCATCAGGGACACGGTCTGTTCCGGCTCCTCGTAGATGAGCCTGATATCGTTCACCCGTTCACCATACCAACCGTCAGCCCGCCACATGTACTCATGAAACGGCATACCGATGATGGCCGGGATCCCGGTAGACGATGATATCCGGGAATAGTACGTGTAGTCCCCGCCTTCTGCTTCAACGAGACCGTAAGAACCCTCCAGCGATTGGAGAAATGATACGGCCTGAGCATCTCCGGGATGAGCGGCATCAAGCCAGGAAAGCCCATCGAGTGTTGCGCCGCGGTAACTGTATTCCAGGGGCATTGCCAGGGGTGCGATAAGAAGAACTGCCACCACGACGAGGAGTGCACCTCTTTTCATGCTCTGGCTGATCCGCAGACCTGAAACGGGTTGTTCAAGCATCATGGCAAGCATTGAAAAACCGGAGGACGCCATCAGGATCCACGCGGGAAGATAAAATTTAAAAACGGTATTCATCCGGTAATATACCTCTCCCATGTTGTCTTTCAGATAGAAAAATTCACAGAAGATGATCACTAAAAGCCCGCAGACTGCGAGGAGTTCTGCTGGATTCTTCTTCTTTTTGAGCAGGAAATATGCAAGTGGCAGTGCGGCGGTTCCTGCAGCAGCGTATCCGGCCAGGATAAAGGGAACCGGGGTGAGGAGAACAAGCGGCATCCTGATGATCTCCTTCCTCAGGTAGGCGAGGAATATCAGGAGGAAAAGACCGTGGACAAGGAGGAATGCAGGGACGGGGCTTGGGGTGTGCACAATACCGATCCCCTGAATGCCTCCGGTATTCAGCATGAGGTAATAAGGAAGATAGACAAGGAGAGAAAGGACCGGTACGATAAGAAGGAAACTATAGGGCCTGCAAATGAACCCTGCCGCCGGATCGGTTTCCGGACCCGTTTCAGCAGTAACCGGCACACCGGGTGTTCCCTTATCTTTAGTATCCCGACTCTCCAGCCATATCAGGAGACCGAACAGCATGGTGACCGGAGCATAGAGGAGTACGTCCCAGGTGTTGATGAGTGGCATGGATCCAAGCGAGAGTGCACAGAGGGAAGCCAGGATCAGGCGGTTTTTTGGAGCCAGCATCTTCCAGTATTTCATGGCGTAGACGAGAAGGAAGAGAAGGAACACCTGGTTGAAGATCGAGACAACGTGGGCATGGACATCTCCCCATACAAACGAGAACGCCGGGTATTCATTGATGGTATCCGGGATTGTGCGGGTACTGTCCCAGAGGACAGCACCGGCGGATTTTCCCAGGATGACCTGCCAAAGGAAGGAAGGATTGACTACCAGGAATGTAAGCAGGGGCAGCCAGTGCAGGCGGTTTGAGAGAAGGTGTCCAAGTGCATACATGCCTACGGCTGCGTTGGCAAGCACGGTTGGCAGTGCCAGGTTAAAGACAACATTTGAAGGGACACCTGCAACGATTCCAAGTGCACCAAACATCCAGTACCCGAGATAATAATAAATGTCCAGGGTTCCACCAAGGAACCATGGGTCGATGGGAGGGACAACCGGGGCCCTCATCACCGAAGCAAGAAACGCGTGATCCATGAACTTCTCTGCAAAAGAGATGCTCGGGTTGATGAACCGGAGTTCAAGCATGAAGAGGAAGAAGATGAAAAAAACAAGGGTCCACTTGCCCTGTCCCCTGAAAGCATCACGACGGTAGCATCCCTTGTAAGCGAACCAGAAGAGCAGGAATGCAAACGGGACAAAAGCGATCCAGATGGGAATATGCAGAAGCCCGCAGTACCAGGATATGACCGTAAAAAGGAGCAGTGAGGCAGGAAATGCAGAAGGAAAAGCGAATTCTTTCAGCACCGGCCTGAGGACAGGCCACACAGCCAGCTGGAGCAGGACAAGCAGGATCAACCAGCCTGCCACCATCAGGAACTGGAGTTCATACCCCGGGCTGGTCATCCTCTTTGAGCTCCTTTCTGAAGGCCGATTTTATTGCGTCAAGGCCCAGATCACCGAAGAAGTAGATGGCGATGACCCCTCCGGCGAGGGTGACCAGGTTCTTGATGAGGTGATCGATCACAGCAATGAGGGTGGCGACGGCGGGTTCAATGCCTGCAGCGGTTAATATCGCGACGACTGCGAGTTCGTAGGTGCCTACTCCCCCTGGAGTGAGGGGAATAGCCTTAACTAGGTTTCCGACCACGATGGCGAGCGTGACTACTGCAAAGGGGATGCTCACTCCGAACATCATCGCCACCAACAGGCATACAAACACGTCAAGGAGCCAGATTATGATAGATGAGGTAGAGAGGGCAAAAATTGACTTTGCCGAGAGCGAGACCTGCCTGATCTGGTCGAGCATCGCAAGCAAGATACCGATGTAACGGTTTTTTGAAACGAACCGGTCGCTTACGGAGAGGAAGATAAAAAATCCGGCACCGAGAATGAGTGTCAGGATGATGAGCCAGAAAAACTCATCAGGAACATTAAACACGAAAAGGAGGGAGACAGCACCAAGAAGGGCTACCATGACGATATCAAACACCCGTTCCACAACGATCGATGAGATTCCCTCGGAGACTCCTGCCCCGTACTTGTGCTTCAGGATAAAAACCCGCACAAGGTCACCGAGCCTTGCGGGAACGATCAGGTTGGCGGTCTGCGATATGAAGATGCACCCGGTGGAAAAAAGAAAACTGCAGCGAATCCCTATCCCGGAGAGAATGATCTTATACCGGAGACCACGGAGGAACCATGCGAGAAGGCAGACTGCTACGGCAAGAACGAGGTATCCCCAGACGATATGTTCAAGAGCTACGATGAGATCATCCTTCACCCGGAAGAGCATGAACAGAACAATACCTACGGCAATCAGGGTCGATATCAGGATGGTACTAATCTTTCGAAACATGGAGCTGCCACCAGAGCCGGAGGACTGCCGTCCCCATATCCCAAACGTCATGTCTTCGCACGGTCGTCTTCTCCCCCTGCTGCCAGATAACCGGGAACTCACAGATCCGATATCCATTCCTTCCGGCCCTGACCAGTACTTCGGTATCCCAGAACCAGTGGGTATCCCTCACTGAAGGGATAACCGCAAGCACCCGGTCCCGGGAAAACGCCTTGAACCCGCACTGGTGGTCATGAAGCCTGCTTCCGAGCACGGTACGGACAAGAAGGTTATATCCCCTGCTCGCTATCTCACGCCCTCCGCTTCTCTGGATCCTGCTTTCCGGAAGGAGCCGTGAACCCGTAGCAATGTCATACCCGTCCCGGATCGCTCCGACCAATGTCTTCAGGTGCTTCATGTCAGTTGCAAGATCAACGTCATAGTAACAGACGATTCTTCCTTCTGCGGCAGAAAAGGCCCTGTTCAATGCTTTACCCCTGCCAAGCCGTTCATCGCTGTGGAGAAGATGGACACGGGGATCTTTTTCCGTCCACGATCGGACAAGTTCAGCACTCCCGTCGGTGCTTCCATCCTCTGCAACGATCAGCTCAAAGTCACGAGCGACTGCCTCAAGTGTGGAAATTGATAAGGGTATAGCCTTCGCAAGTGCTACCCGGTCATTGTATGCGGGTATTACGGCACTTATCTCGACACCTGTCACGGGTTCCCCTCTGAAAGTGCTTTGGCGGCATGGTATCCTGCGGAGACAGACCCTTCCATGCTCCTTTCCGGGTAGTTGGAGGGCGAGAACATTCCCGCAAAAAAGAGGCCTTTCTCCTGGTAGTGTGGGATAAGCTTCCGGTAACCGGTAGTAAAAACAGGCCCTGCCATGGGTTCTACAGCAAGGCGTTCCCAGTGCACCTCGGACGAGGGTAGAGAAAACCTTTTACAGAATTCATCCCGCATCAGGGTCCCTGCCTGTCCTGGAAGGGTCCCGGAGAAATAAGAAGCCAGGTATACAATACGTTCCCCGTACCTTTCAAAAGGGACAAAATTGGTGTGAGTGATCACGGCCCCAAACGAGCCTGGTTCTTTTATGTTCAGCCAGTAGATGCCATTGGTGTAATCATCCTCCATCCCCAGGGTAAGGCAGGCAGCACCCTGGTAAGGTACAGGAGGAAGGGCTGGTCCTCCCAGCGGAGTGAGGGCTTGCGGAGGGATGGTGGAGAGAACAGCATCGTAGCGCTGGCCGTTCACCCGCCACCCCTCTGAATTCCGGGACACGAGGGTGACAGGATCTTGAAGCCGTATCGTGCAGTCGCGCCCGACTTCGGCGCTGAGAGCGTCAAGAAATACCTGGAACCCACCCCTCAGGTACCCGAGACGCTCTCCGGAAAGCCCCCTGTCGGACCGGATAGCGATCCTCCCGATCAGCCATGCTGCCGATACCCTGCCGCTCATCTCTCCGAACTTGCTCTTAAGGAGCGGCTCGAAAAAAGACTCATAGGTCCGCTGCCCGACTTCTGAAAGGATGTAATCCTTTGCCGTGATATCGTCAAGCCCTGCAGGATCTGTCCGTTTCGATCGCATCATGAGGAGGGCAAGCCGCAGTTTGTCAATGGTTGAGAGGAGCGGGTACCTGAGTATCTCAAGGGGGGTATTCAGCGGGTAGATGGTATCCTGTGCAAAATAACCTGACGTTCCTTTTCGCCATTCCAGCCGGTCACTGATGTTCAGCCGGGAAAAAAGGGAGAGCAGGTGCCGGTCACCTGAAAAACAATGATGGTAGAACTGTTCGATCCAATAGTCATCAATCCGGTGAGAGGAGAGGCATCCCCCAAGGTGGCCTCTCTTTTCAAAAATATCAACCTCGTGCCGGTCTTTGAGCCGTAACGCTGCACAAAGCCCGGCAAGCCCGCCCCCGATGATGCAAACCTTCATGGTCGGATTCTGCACTATAGGTTTGAAAAGCGGGATAAAAAAGGCTCCGCATACCTGTACGCCGATTATAAGGCCTTTGTGGTAAGTACGTTATAAGAAAGTTTTTGACCTTCTGAAAATAACCTTATAAATTGAAAACTTCACATTATCTTGAAAAAGAACGGCTGGCTGGTGTTTTGGGTCCATGAGAATATTTTTCGTTGGTTTTGGACAGGCGGGAGGGAAAATTGTCGATATGTTCATTGAACAGGACAAGAAGCTTGGCCGCAACAGTTTCCGGGCGATAGCCGTCAATACTGCCAGAACCGACCTGATGGGACTGAAACATATCGAATTAAAAGACCGGATTCTTATTGGACAGACGGTAGTGAAGGGTCATGGTGTCGGCACCGACAATGCTGCAGGTGCCCGAATCACGATGGATGAAGCAGACAGTATCATAAGCGCCATTGACCGGAGGGGAACCCATGATGTGGATGCCTTCATGATCGTTGCAGGGCTTGGAGGTGGAACCGGTTCAGGGGGAACCCCGGTTCTTGTCCGCCAGCTCAAGAAAATTTACCATGAACCCGTTTATGTCCTTGGGATCCTGCCTGCCCCGGAAGAAGGGAAACTCTATTCCTTTAATGCTGCACGGAGTTTGACCACGCTTATCAAAGAGGCCGATAACACTTTTGTCTTCGACAACAGTGCCTGGAAAAACGAGGGGGAGAGCATCAAGAGTGCATTCTCACGCCTTAACGATGAGGTAGTAAGGAGGTTTGGGGTGCTGTTCAGGGCGGGCGAGATGGGAAAAGCCGGGGTAGGAGAGATGGTGGTTGATTCAAGCGAAATCATCAACACGCTCCGGGGCGGTGGAATCAGCACGGTAGGGTATGCCATCGCCGCGGTGACTACGGCTGGCCGGTCGAAATCCCCGGTATCCGGGATTATCGGCGGAATAAAAAGCACCCTGAAGAAACGCGAGGCAACCGAAGAGGTTCTCCTCGGAGAAGACAGGACTGCAAAGATCATCTCCCTTGTAAGGAGGGCGATGCTCGGCCGCCTGACCCTCCCCTGCGATTTCTCAACGGCCGAGCGTGCACTCGTTCTTGTGGCAGGCCCTCCGGACGAACTCGACCGGAAGGGGATAGAAAAGGCAAAGAGCTGGGTGGAAGAGAACATTGCAGGAGTAGAGGTAAGGGGTGGAGATTATCCGGTGAACAGCAATTATGTTGCCGCGGTGGTCCTCCTGTCTACTATCGGAACTGCCCCCCGTATCCGTGAGCTGACGGATATTGCCCGGGAGACAAAAGAGGATGTAGCGCGGGCAGAGGAGCGAAAACCCCTGACCATTGACGAGGATATTGAACCATTGTTTGAGTGAGGAAAAATGAGCAGGCCATTGCAGGTAATCGGTATTCTGATTATACTCATCAGTATTGTAGGTGTTGCTTCGGCATCAATCTCGGTAGGAAATATTGCGATGTCTCCAAGCGGGGACCTGGTATCGGGCCAGACGCAGTCATCCGCTTCATTTACGGTTAATTTCGGCAGCTCCGGGGGATACACCTTCGAAACCACGAATTCGCTGCAGATGGAGACCGAGCTTGCGGATGCAACATGGTCATACAATGTCATCCTCGACGGGATTGAGAACCCGGCGAATACCGAAGCAGGTCCAAATATTCGCATCAGCGGGTGGGAACTCTCGTACCCCTCTGATCGAACGATCTCATTGAAAGTGAAGGTGGCTGGGACTGCTCCTGTTGTCACGGATTCAACAGAAAAGGTTATCCTGCGAGTACGGGAACTCGGTAGTGGTAACACTCTTGTCGGTACTGAAGTCGTTAAGAAGAAGATGGTGCTGAACCCGGCAAAAATCGGGGAGACGATCCAGTCAGAGTCTGCCCGGATGAGCAGTCTTCGCAATGAGCTTGACCAGCTTGCCGGAAGCGGCATCGATCTGACCACGGCCGAAGCAAAATACGGGCAGGCCAATGCGTATCTCCAGAGTGCGGAGACAGCCACGGATACCACCCGAAAGCAGAGCGATCTCTCTTCTGCCCAGAAACTGCTCGATGAAATTGAAGATATGGTCCTTGTGATGGGAGCAGAGCATGCGATCTCGACCGCAGAGGGATCAATAGGCCAGACCGAGCAGCTCATCAGCTATTTCAAGGTCAACAAGAGCATGGGTTCTGACGCCCGGCTCATGCCTATCATCACACGGTGGGAGATTGCTGCAGACAAGCTCTCTGACGCCCGCGACCTTTTCACTGAAGGTAAGTACGCAGAAGCAGCAGACAAAGCCTCGGAAGCGGCAACAAAAGGCGACGAAGTACTGAACGATGCCATGGCTCTCAAGCAGAAAGTGGATTCCAATCCGCTCTCGGGAATCGTGAGCGGCCTTTCTGGCGCGATATCAGGAACTATCGTGACTATTGTGATCATCATCGTGATTGCGGTCGTTGCAATCGTGGGAATAATCCTTTTCAGAAGAAGACGAAAATGGGATGAGCTCGGTTAATTTTCCTCTCCTTATTTCTTCTCCTTCTTAAAATCTCCAACCCCAAGATTCGTGATGAATGCCGGGTAATGAGACATTTTTACCGCCAGATCTTCACCCCTATCAAGACAAAATTTCCGTCATAGGACCTGGCCGGAAATTGTGCCGTTCCCTTCCCCCCGTTTCCGGAGCTTCACTCAGACGGTAACCTGATTATCATGCATCAGATTTTTTTCTTCTTATCATATGAATTGTATCAACACTTTTACTATTGATTCCAGGATTGGATCAGGACCATTTTTCAACATATAACAAAGGGGGTCATCCTAAAACCGAAACCTGACCCTAGGTTTTATTTCTGGTTCATGAATCCGGTCCGGGTATAATTATAATCCCTGATTTCCGGAACAATGGGATGGAACCGGGGATATCTCCTTGAAAAGTGGCTGAGATGCTTCAAAACATCATTGGACTTCGTTAATGGTGGAACAATGGGAATGGAACCGGATTCAGGCCCGATACCGTCCCTGTGAATGCATGAGAAGCTGGACGGATCAGGGTCTTTCACTGATCACTGAGGTTACTTTTTTACCAGAAAAAATAAAGGAGATCTCTTCCCTACACCGTGCTTCGTGCAGAGTTGTCCGGGCCAAACATCCGGACGGTTATATTCACGAGTTTCTGGTCCCAGCGCTGCCTTTTTTCATACCCTGGCTCTTCCACTGGTCCTTCCGGGGATTTCTGCACCATGGGGAATGTCAGGTTTGCCTTCTCGTACAGCCCGGGTTTTGTAAAGACATCGATATTCATACTCCCGAGTTTTCCGTCCCGCTTGAAATAGTACTCAGGGATCCGGTGCTCGTTGTCGTAAATGGAGAACCAGTACGAGAGCTTGTAGGTCGCCTTATCATACCCGTCGAGAGAGGGATAACTGCTCATATCGTGGGTGATCACCATATCGGGATTGCTGCTATACACAGTCCAATTATCAACAAGCTTTCCATAGAACTTCATTTTTTTATTCCAGACCTCTCCCCGGTAATACCAGGGGAGCGGCCAGTAATTCTCTGATGCAATCACCACAGTATCGGAAGCGTCGATGAGCTGCATCACTATCCGCATATCTTCTGAATTCTGTACCTGGACAATTGGTTCATTGATATCGGCAGGGACAAGCGCAACATGCCATGTCATGATGATGAGAAAAAGGCATCCTGCAAGGGCGACGAGAGTCTTTTTCGGTGTCATCAGGTAAACTGAGACAAGGATCAGAGGGAAGAGCTGGTGGATGATCAGCCATGGGACCTTCTCGCCGATATATGCATAGGCTGCAAGTGATACCAGCATCCAGTAGATACAAAAGAGGAAGAAAATCTCTTTTTTATCCCATGGGACTGCCTGACCCAGGGGGGGCGGCCGCAGTGAGAGGTCCGGACATTCCTCCCCCTCTGCCTGCCTTTTTTTCTTTCTGAATCTGCTGTTCAGGGACGATGCCAGGCCAGGGAGAGGGTTATGGCGGATGGCGAACTGGGCAGTCCCGTATACAGCGAGAAGGAAGATCGGAACTTCATAGAGGAGAAAGAGCAGGATATAGAAGAACCATGGGCCGCAAATCCGGCACATGCCATGCATCGAAGCCCAGTGCTCGTACGCCCTGATCCACCCTGTCTCAATAATCTCGAAATGCGCTCCGAATGAGGAATAGAAGATGACCATGACTGAAAGGGCAACGACGACAATGGCAATCGTGTCACGAAGCCACGTCTCAGGGAGTTTGACCTTCTTTGTCAGCAGGAGATAGATCGCAAATGTGGCAAGGACAACAAGGAATATGGGCATATCCTCCTTGAGAGTCATCCCGCACCCAATGGCGAGACCGGCAAGGAGCGCATACCGGAGCCTGCCGTGCTCCGTATATGCAAGGAGTGCGGCTAGGATCAGGACGGTGAAGAAGAGCTGGAAGATATCGTGGCGTAAGAATCTTGAAAAATAGACCATCTGAGGAGAGATGGCAATAAAAAGGGCAGCGACCAGGGTCTGGCGCTTGTCAAGGTATCCAAGTGTGTATATCCAGTAGATGAGGGGGATAATTGCCACGCCAAAAAGGGCAGGGAGGATCCGTGCGACGAAATCGGTATCACCAAAGAGGGTGAACATCCCTGCCGTGACATAATAAAGGAACGGGCCGTGATACATCGGTTCATAGGCATAAACCCCCTCGGTCATCAGTCGGTAGGAGAACCAGGCATGGATTGCTTCATCGTGGTGGAAAAGTTTGAGGTCAAGTGCAAAGAACCGTAAAAAAATTCCCAGTATAAAAATAAGTAAAAAGAGGTTCCGAAAGGAGCACCAGTCCCGGATCCGGGAACGAACTCCGGCGGTCAATCCGCTTCCTCAGCTCTCGAGTACGATCTCGATGCCGATATCTTTCGGAACCTGGGTACGCATCAGCTGGCGGAGTGCACGTTCATCGGCATCAATATCTATGAGCCGTTTGTGCACCCGCATCTGCCACCGGTCCCAGGTGGCGGTCCCTTCCCCGTCGGGGCTTTTCCGTATGGGCACCACCAGGCGTTTGGTGGGGAGAGGGATGGGCCCGGCGAGATTCACACCGGTCCTCTCTGCGATCTCCCGTATCCGGTCGCAGACCATCTCAACCTTTTTGAAATCGGTTCCTGTGAGGCGTATCCTGGCCTTCTGCATGGTATTCACCAGATAAATATTGTGAGATATCGGAGTTATCTCATCTGCTTGGGCTGAATTGCAATACACATACCGGCGGCGATTGTGCTGCCCATATCACGGATTGCAAACCTGCCCAGCTGGGGGAGTTCCTTGACATTCTCGATGACCATGGGCTTTGTGGGTTTGACCTGCACAATTGCTGCATCGCCGGCCTTGATGAAGGTGGGGTTCTCCTCCTTGGTCTGTCCGGTCCTGGGGTCGAGTTTCTTCTTGAGCTCGACAAAGGTGCATGCGGTCTGCGTGGTATGGCAGTGGAACACGGGAGTGTAGCCGATCGTAATAGCACTGGGGTGCTGGAGAACGACAATCTGGGCAGTAAACTCATCAGCAACGGTCGGGGGTGCATCCACCGGTCCGCAGACGTCACCTCGGCGGATATCGCCCTTTGCGAGGCCACGGACGTTGAAACCAACATTGTCGCCCGGTAATGCCTGTGGGATCTCCTCGTGGTGCATCTCGATGGACTTGATCTCACCCTCCTTGTTTGCCGGCATGAAGGAGACCTTCATCCCTTTCTTCATGATGCCGGTCTCGACCCGTCCTACAGGGACGGTGCCGATACCGCTGATGCTGTAGACATCCTGAATCGGGAGGCGGAGTGGCTTGTCGGTAGGTTTCTCGGGTTCCTTGAGGGTGTCAAGAGCTTCAAGAAGTGTCGGGCCGGTATACCAGGCAGTCTCAGGGCTCTTCTTGGCGATGTTGACCCCCTGAAGTGCACTGGTGGGAATAAACAGCGTCTCGGCAGGCTTGTATCCTACCATCTGAAGGAGTGCGGAGAGATCCTTTTTCACTTCATCGAAGCGTTTCTGGTCGTACTTGGCTGCATCCATCTTGTTGATGGCAATGATGAGCTGGGTGATGCCAAGCGTCCTTGAGAGGAAGACATGCTCCTTGGTCTGCTCCATGACCCCGTCAGGGGCTGCGACGACAAGGATGGCCGCATCTGCCTGGGATGCACCGGTGATCATGTTCTTGACAAAGTCCCTGTGTCCCGGGCAGTCCACGACCGTGAAGTAGAACTTCGGGGTGTCGAACCTCTTGTGAGCGATATCGATAGTGATACCTCTTTCACGCTCTTCCTTGAGGTTGTCCATAACCCAGGCGAATTCAAAGGTCGCCTTACCCTTGCTCTCAGCCTCTTTGCGGTACCCCTCGATGATGTGGGGGGGTACGGCTCCGGTCTCGAACATGAGCCTGCCAACCATGGTTGACTTCCCGTGGTCGATGTGTCCGATGACCGCCAGATTAAGATGGGGCTTTTCAACAGCCATAATGTTCCTCCGATAAATACGAGACTGCAGAAGTACAGCCTGTTTATGCGAGTAGTATTCATTAGAAACGTATCCTTATTAATCATTTCGATGAGCGAAATCCGGCGATTTTTGCAGGAAAAAAGTGAAAAACCGACATTATATTATCTGATGGACAAGATAATCCCTGCCCATCCATGAAGACTCTGGAAATTACCTGGGACGAGAAAAAATACCGGGCAACTGTCGGGTGTGCTGACGGTCCCGTCTCCGTTCACCGGAATTGCGCGTTCTGTGTGCACTGCAAAGGGGTGCGGATCGGCCAGAAACTATACCCGGCTCCACAGGAGACCGTAATGCGGTCTTTCTCATCAGGAGGATCAAGCGATGATGCCCTGATATCTGCAGCCATGCAGTTCAATACCCTTGTGAAGGATGGTAGTGCCATTGAATGCGATGATGACGGGAATACGGGCTTCAAATCCCGCTACCGGCGCTGATCTCTCCGGAAGTATCCCCGATACGCTCATCCTCGGGGATGAGTGCCTTTATCTCATCCCTGAATTTTTCGAACTGGATCTCGTCCATCTGGTCTGAAAGAAGCCGGCCGCTCCATGCCCTCCGGTACACCCAGGCCACCACCTTCTCTACCACCAGGAGAACAGATGCCTGGCTTTTTACCGTGATGAGTTCCCTGCCGGTCTTCGGATGCCGTCCCCTCCGTCCTCCCACCGTGATGAGGTAGTGCTCTCCTGATGATTGGAGGAGATTGTACGGGCAGGAACGGACACAGGTGCCGCACTGGACACACCGGGAAGTGTCAAGGACTGATATCCCGCGTTTTATCGTAATTGCCTCTTCCTTGCAGTATTCAACACAGGTACCGCAGCCGGTACACAATCCCGGGACCCGGACAGGGCGGTTCTGTCCCACAATCCCTATCTCATTCAGAAGAGGACTGGTGCATGCATTCGGGCAGGCAGATATTGAGATCCTGATCTTTACCGGCATCTCCTTTCCGAAAAGTTTTGCATCAATGGACCGTGCCAGTGAAATAGAGTCGATGTTGGCAAAGATACACCGTTCAGTTCCGGGGCATGCGATCACGTTTACCACCTCGTCACGTTCGGACCCGACAGGGGTATTGTTCGCGGCAAGGTCCTTTGCAATGGCATCAAGGTCCGCAGGGTTCATATGCGGTATCTCGATCGTCTGGCGGGTGGTCAGGTGGAGCGAATCGGCTCCGTACCGTTCAGCAACCTCAGCGATCCCTTTCAGCTGGCCGCACGAAATAACCCCCGCCGGGATTCGCGCACGGATCGTGCAGTATTCGCTGTCGAGCTCGGTGATGACACCCCCCTTCATGTGAATTCCCATATCCTTCAGCATCAGGAGCTAGTACGCAACACAATCGCTAAAAAAGTGTGCTCACCGGAATGAGTACCAGGGCACAGAGGACAACAGCCCGTGTGATCTCTCCCGAGGTCCCGACAACATCGCCGTTTACTCCTCCAAATAGGCGATATGAGGCAACGAGAAGTATGGCGGGTACAAGGAGTGCAGTAAGGGCCGCTCCAAAGAGAGGGAGAACGGGGAGAGGGAGGAACACGAGCGGTACACAGAATAGTGCTGCGACAACCGGGAACCATGGTTTTGCCTCACGATGCAGGGATGCATGGAGCCCTTCCCGGAACGGGGTTCCGTATGCGGTGAGAAATGACATGGAGAATTTTGCAAAGACTTCCGCAACGATGAGGGCCGGGAGGAGGTGCAGGGAAGAAGAGAGTGCTGCATACGTGAGAAATAGGATTGAGGCCCCTGCAGCAAATCCTCCTGTCCCGATCTGCCGGTCGGTAAGCGCTCTGAGTCGCTTCTCCCGCCCACCATGTGCCATGAGGCCATCCCCGAAATCGAGGAGACCATCAAAATGATTGGCCCCGGTGATAATCAGGAGGGCGGCAACTGCCACTGCTGCCCGGATCGCAGGATCGCTGATCCAGAATGCTGCGAGCCCCGCGAGCCCCCCCGTAACGTATCCCGCAAGAGGGTACAGGTAGGAACGTCTCGCAAAGAGCAGGAAATCAGCGGTATCCCCAAGAGGGAGGATAGTAGTGAACTGGAGCAGGGCTCGCAGCGAATTCAGCAGCATTCACTGTAGAGACGGGAAGTACAGCCGGCAATCAGCCCGGCGACCGCATCGTCAAGGAACGGCCCGAGTGTCGCGAGGATCCCGGGTTTTTTCTGGTCGTATCGTGTGAATTCAAAACGGGCGTAGGTCCCCCCGATACACTCGGCGATTGCCATACCGATGATCTCATCGGAGAGAAGGAATACCGGGTCATCCTGGATACCCGAGTCTTTCTGCCGGAAAAAGAGTTCATCCTCAAGAAGGATCGCTCCGAGCAGCAGTGAAGCGACATTCGGGTCCTCCAGGTATTTAAGGATCTTCTCCCGTATCTTGTGCGCTGCATCCTCTGCACCAAGCCCGTGCGGTACGTAGAGCAGCATTGCCGAGGCTACCATGGAATCGACAGAGACTCCTTTTTCCCGCAGCCGCTCCTCAATCCCGAACATACCTGCTATGTTTCCCGGATCCCCTTATTAGGGTTGCCGTAAGGATAGCTTGATGTCCGGGAAGGTGTGAGGTTTTAAGAAGATCCCGCATGGCATTTGTTACAGGCAGCACGGAAATAAGAACAGAGAATCCCTTGTTCTGCAGCATACTTGCCAATACCATGCTCTCTGTGGTGCCCGGTATCTCGGGTGCCGGCCCGACCCCGGAAAAAACCCTTCTTACCCCCGTTCTTGACGCGGAGCTGATCTCATATGGAACGATCACCAGCATGCCGGTGCGGCCGAATACTCCGACAGGCTGCCCCACCCCTGCATCGATCACGAGGGCGATTATGGAACTTACCGGGCTCTCCCCCCTTTTTATCAATGGGGGGCTGGTGCACACGCCAACGGTTCCCTGTCTCGATGCTTACGGATCACCGGGAGATGATCCCAGGTTCGGTGACGCGGTCCCTGCAGCCGATGAATTATTTAAAAAAGGGAAGTCAATCGGGCAGTTCCTCAGCAGCATTTCAGACCTGCTCGTTCTTGGGGAGTGTGTTCCGGGTGGCACCACTACGTCGCTCTGTGTCCTCCGGGGGCTTGGATATGACGCTTTTGTGAGCAGCAGTTACATCAAGAATCCTGTGCAGATGAAAGAGGAGGTCTGGCGGATCACTGAGAGGAGGATACGCGAGGGAAATATCAGGGCCCCAATCGATATTGTCCGGTGCTGTGGCGATCCGATGATCGCAATCGCAGCCGGAATCGCGACCACTTATTCAGGGACCCTCATCCTCGCAGGAGGGACACAGATGCTCTCCGTTGCAGCGATCCTCAGAGGCATGGATCTGCCGGTACCAGGGGTCGCAACCACCTGTTACGTGCGGGATGACCCATCGGCCAATTTCGCCGAATTGGCTGAAATGATCGGAGTTGCGGTATCCTATGTCGACCCCGACTTCGGTGAGCTGGGGCATTCGGGTCTTGCACGGTACTGTATAGGAGAGGTCAAGGAAGGGATGGGTGCCGGAGGCGCTATGCTCCTTGCATGGCTGATGGGGTATTCCCCGGAAGAGATAAGGAAAAAGATCCTCCATACCGTCCATGCGTATGCCTGAAATTGTCCACAAAGCGCATCAGGCCGGGACACTGATATTCATCGTACGCATGCCTGGAACCGGCAGTATGGGAATGAAGACGTTACCTACCGGTAAAAAGGGATTATCAACCCGGAGCTACAACTACTTAGGGATGCTCCCGATATATGTTGTCAATAATTTCGGGCAGTTCAATCACCTGATCCTCAGGATGCTCCGGGATCTCTCAATCGATGCGAAGATGGTTCCAAACAGCCTGCCTCCCGGTGAGGCTGCAGAAGGGTGCCGCGGCCTGGTGCTCGGTGGCGGACCTGATATTTCCCGTTCAGGGAATTCCGGGGAGTATCTGCACCTCGGTCTCCCGGTACTCGGGATCTGCCTTGGGCTCCATGTCATTGCCAGGGGGTTCGGTGGGACGGTTTCCAAGGGCAGACTGGGAGGATACGGCCCGGTCGAGGTGGAGATCGTGGAGCACGATGAGATCCTGACCGGCTATCCCTCCCGCATAATGGTATGGGCTTCCCATGCAGACGAGGTGACGGGGCTTCCCGTTCAGGCCGTCAGGCTTGCGGGATCCCAGGTCTGTGCAAATGAGGCTATCGCGATTCCGGATCTCCATATCTACGGGCTCCAGTGGCATCCCGAAGTGAGCCATACTGAAAATGGAAGGTATGTATACGAGAATTTTGACCGGATAACAAGGGAACAGTAAATTCTGGAACGAAATATATGGAACGGAAAGAACTGGCACAAATGATAAGGGAGATTGGATTTTCCTGCATCCGGTGCGGTGACTGCTGCAGGGGCACTGAAGAGGATGCCAACCTTGTTATGATATTTTCCAAGGAAATTGAAGACTTGGCCGAAGCAACCGGGCAAACGACAGGGGATTTTATCAACCCTTATCCGGAGAAGGTCTCTACTTGCGGAGGGGGAAGCATTACATTTGAATGGTGCCTGAAACGGACTGCGGAGGGATGCATCTTTCTTGATGGTACGGACTGCACGGTATATGCATCAAGGCCGTGGATCTGCCGGACATACCCGTTCATGCTTTCAGGGGAAATGCTCTCTCTCTCACCCTGCAGGGGGATTGGAAGGAAGATATCGCAACGCAAAGCTGATGAGATCGCGGGGCTCCTTATTGCACGGAGCGCTGCTGAGCAGGAGGAAGAGGAACGGGTAAGAACCATCCTCTCTTCACATACCATTCCTGCCGGAAAAAACGTGCTGGTTGACGGAACAGGAATCCGGGTGCTCTGATGGGTGAGATTCGTATTGTGGGTACCGCCCATGTATCAAAAGAGAGTGTCCGGGAAGTGAGGGAAGCCATAGCGGAATTCTCTCCTGATGTAGTTGCTGTGGAACTGGACGCCGCACGGTATACCGGCCTGAAGAAACAGGCGCAGGAAGCCTCAGTGGAATCGGTGCTTGAGGCAAAGACATTCACTCAGCTCCTTGTCCAGTGGATCCTTGCCTATCTGCAGAGGAGGATCGGCCTCGATGTCGGTGTGGAACCCGGTGCCGAGATGAAGGCAGCGGTGGAGGAGGCCGAAGCAAGGGGGATCAGGGTGGGCCTGATCGATCGCGATATCCGGATAACCCTCCGGAGGTTCTGGCAGTCGCTCTCGTTCTTCGAGAAGATCCGGATGTTTTATGCTCTTGCTGTATCCGTGGTCAGCATCGATGAACAAGAGTTTGATGTCGAGGAATTGAAAAAGCAGGATGTGATCGCGCTTGCCATGGAAGAGTTCCGGAGGTTCTCACCAAACGGTGCACGGGCACTGATCGATGAGCGGGATGCCTATCTCGCCCACCAGATAAAAAAGCTCTCCCTCTCTCATGAGCGAATTCTTGTGGTTATCGGGGCAGGACATATGGAGGGTGTCAACCGGTACCTTGCCAATCCTATGAGCCTGCCGCCCATTGAGAGCCTTACCACCGAAGTTAAATCGCGTCCATGGGGGCTGATTTTCGGGGCGATTGTGACCTTCCTCTTCATCTTCCTCCTCGCGGCTATCGTATTTTCGGGCGTAGGAATTGAGGTGCTGATCACTGCCCTGTTGTACTGGGTGCTTATCCACGGACTGCTCACCGCGGCGTTCACCCTCATTGCACGGGGACACCCCCTCTCGGCACTGACCGGTTTTGCGGTCTCCTGGTTTACTGCATTAAATCCGCTCATCGCAGCCGGATGGTTTGCTGCAATCGTTGAGGCGAAGATCCGGAAGCCCGGTCCCGGTGATTTCGCGCGCATCTCCCGTGCAGAGACGCTTTCAGAGATGATGGAGATCCCGCTTTTCCGGGTTGTTGTTGTCGCAGCAATGGCAAACGTGGGGAGCACGCTTGGGACGATCTTCTACTTTATCTTCATCTTCCCGATACTTGGGATCGATCCAGGGATTCTTATCACCCAGGGGCTCTCGAATATGTGGGTTGCCATCCAGGGCATCTTCTGATTCCTTTTTTCCAGGAAGCAGAAACTATTTTTATTGTCCTATGCTATCTCCCTCTGGAGTGGTTTTCATGAAATTGTCAATATTCTGTGCAGTGATCCTCCTCATCGGTGTCCTGTCTGTCCCGGCAACGGTTATGGCAGCGGAAAACACGGTCCCGAAGGCAGGGACGGTATTTCTCGGTGAGCAGGGTCTTGATATCACCGCAACCGGTGCCACCTCCGGCTCACAGGTCGTCTGGTACGGGCCGGGCGGAAGCCCGACGAGCGTCCCGGCCGCCACCCTGACGGTGGATGACCCCTCCGATTTCTACATCTCTCCCGTCCTGTTCAGCGATAAGACCGGGCCCTGGTTCCTCCTCCCGGGCAACTCTCTTGCCTTTTATGTTCAGGACCCCCAGATAGAGATCCGGGTCATTGACGAAACCCGCGATTTCCAGATCACGGAAGAGGTCACCTGGATCCCGAAGGGGGATGCAGTCGGGTTCCGGGTAGATACCAACGTGTATGAGATCGCAAAACGGCCAAGTTCCCCGGGAGCCCCGATCACGATACGAATACGGGGACCTGGCGGGGTCGAATATTCCTCGGTGGACGGGTATCAGCTCGAGGATATCATGCTGTCCGGCTCACCGTTCCAGTCAGGGCCGGTCTGGTTCACCGGCGACTACGAGAGTGGCAGCTACAATGTCTGGGTCGAGAGCACGGGCAATGATATGAATCTCAATTACAAGCGCGAAGGAAAGACGGTGACAGCTCCGGTGGAATTCCTTCTCCAGAGCACAAACCCGCTTATCACTCCCGAGCCAACCACCAGCACGGCAACGGTCTCCACTACCCTGCCACCAACCACGGTTCAGACACCCGTTCCCACAACCATTGTGACCGAATCTCCTGTCACACCACCTGTTACTGAAACCATGACGATGATCCCCACCACGACGGTTTCTGGATTCGGTGCAGCGCTCTCCCTTTCTGCACTGGCAGCAGGTATACTGATATCATTCATCCGCCGGAAATAAGGCGGCTCTCATTTTTTTAAGATTTTTCAGATATCTGTTTTTAACCCGGTGATGCAGAGGGTTATGATTGCCATCATTCCACTGGCGTTCTTCTCTTTTCCAATAGGGGGGAGACTTATGAGAACATGGCCATATGGTGATGTCAGGGCATGCCTGGTGCAGGTAACGGGATTTCCATGATACCTGTTCTTATAAGAGGGTCGGTGGGTCTGTTCCGGCATACCCTCTTTGGGTTCGTCACATGCCAAAACCATTTTTTCCTCTGGCTGCAAGGGGATACTCATGAATGTAGGAACCACCATCATCAAATGCCGTCACAGTGTCCGGAGTTACAAGCCCACTCCGGTAGAGGACAATGTCATCAGGGACGTCCTCGAATGTGCCCACCTCGCCCCGACAGCGATGAACCTCCAGCCCTGGCTCATCGGGGTTATCCGTGAAAAAGGGCTGCTTCAGAAGGTCGCCGGCCTGACGGATCACGGAAAATTTATTGCCGATGCACCGGTCTGCTTTGCCATATTCGGAGAGCGTAAGGCAAAGTACTATCTCGAGGACTGTTCTGCAGCGACAGAGAATCTTATCATCTCCCTCCAGTCATACGGGGTAGGGTCATGCTGGGTTGCCGGTGACAAGAAGGAGTATGCAGAGCAGGTGAGAAAACTGCTCGGGGTCCCCGACCGTTATACTCTTGTCTCCCTCCTTCCGGCAGGGTATCCCGCAGACATTGCGATCCAGAAGAAGAAGGATATGGATGAGATCGTATTTTTTGACACATATAAGGAAGACTAAACCCAGACAGGATCACTGGTGTTCCCGGATGGCTGGAAACATAATCTTTTTATTTTATTCCCGCTTTTAACAGTCTTTGAGGTGAAAGGAAAAATGGAGAAAAAAGATCTCGGCGCTACCATCAACACGTATGATATGGCGGCAGGAGAAGCACTTGGAAAGAGAGAGGGGCACACCCCCCGGATCGAGGCTCCGGCAAAGGCAAAGCCTGATGAAGCGATCATGATCAAAGTATCAGTCGGACCCCACCCGAACACGGTGGAGCATTCAATCCGGTGGCTCGCGGTATTTTATTACGAAGAAGGCCGGGCATTCAACCCGATGGCGCTTGCCAAGGTTTCCTTCAACGCACCGACAACAGAGCCGGAAATAACGCTGAAGGTGAAGCTTCAGAAGAGCGGGGTGATCCATGCCCTGGAGTACTGCAACCTTCACGGGCTCTGGTCTGGAAAGAAGGAGATAACCATCGGTTAAACCTTTTTTCTGTCGTTTGATCTAAAAAATAGTTCAAGCAGCGTCTGCAGGCGGCATGTTGCGTATCGATTTTGCGTAAAAGAATCCAACGATACCGAACGTCACGATCGGGGAGAGCCATGGCGGGATATGGAATCCGAAACCGTCCAGTATCATAATACAGCCGAGGACGAGAATAGAGTACATTGCCCCGTTTTTCAGGAAGAGGTATCGTTTGATCCGGTCGACATTGCTGATCGTGATCTCCCGCACAACGAATGCCCCTATACCATTCCCGATGATGATGAGCGGCACTGAGAGCGTGAATGCAAATGCTCCAAGAACCCCGTCGATAGAGAAGGTGGCATCGATAACCTCGAGGTAGAAGATCTTGCTCCAGTCCGACATGGTGCCTCCCAGCATCTTCCGTTCCTGTTCCTCGGCGTTCTGCCTGAATCCGTGCACGATGAAGAACGCGGTAGATCCCATCACTGCTGCAAACGCCAGGAGGGGGTTTCTTGAGAGGCCAAACCAGACCAGCAGCGCAAGAAGAATCGAGACAACGGCAAAGAACCAGACTCCCTGCGATGCGATGAAACACTCACCGCGAAGCCCGTAATTTTTCTCTTCAAGGAATATCCAGTGGAGGAACAGGAATACGAGGAAGGTACCGCCACCCATCAGGAGGATGGGGGCGGACTCTTCGATGGCTGCAATGACCGCGGGATCGTTTGAAAATGTCGCGGTAAGTGCCCCGACCGGGCCAAGGGACGTATTGGTCATCCAGATGATCAGCCAGGGCAGGACTCCACGGATGATAAAAACCGCAAAAAGCAGCCCCCAGACAAGAAACCATCGCCTGGCCCAGGCTGCCATGGTCGAGAGCACCTCTGCATTGATGATGGCATTGTCAATGCTGCTGATGGTCTCAAAAAGACAGAGCCCTGCGATAATGAGGATAACCGATACGATATCCATTTCTAGTGAGTGGTTTGACGATATTCCCTTAAAAGATTCCTGCAGATCCAGAGGGAAAAATCATCCAATGGGTCTTTTTTCCGGATACAGACATGGAGCGCGGCATACGGGGAGTTATAGGCGGCCATCCGGGAAACCATTATGTGGTCGTTCCCCTCACATCAGTGATCATGAAAAGGCCTGTACTTCAGGTGGCGCTGGACCTCCTCGACCTCCCCCGTGCCCTGCAAATCGCCCGCGAAGCGGTGGGGGGCGGTGCTGACTGGATCGAGGCTGGGACCCCGCTCATCAAGAGCGAAGGGATGGAATCGGTGCGCAGACTGAGGGCAGAATTCCCCGGGCATGATATTGTCGCCGATATGAAAGTGGCTGACACCGGTTCTCTCGAAGTGGAGATGGCAGCAAAAGCCGGTGCATCCATTGTCTGTATTCTCGGGGATGCAGATGATGTGGTGATCACTGAGGCGGTAGAGACAGCATCGGTCTATGGGGTGCGGCTTATGGCGGACCTGATCAATGTTGATGACCCGGTCCGGCGTTCCAGGGAATTGGAGGCACTCGGGGTGCAGATCATCAATGCCCATGTCGGAATCGACCAGCAGATGATTGGGAAGAGTTCTCTCGATCTTCTTGAGAAGATCCGCGGGGCGATGGAGATTGACATTGCCGTTGCGGGAGGTCTTGATGCTGTCACTGCCCCCCAGGCATCGGCAAGGGGTGCTGATATCGTTATTGTCGGGGGGGCGATCACCCGTTCTGCTGATGTGAGGGAATCGGCCAGAAAAGTGCGGGAGGCACTTGATGCTCCAAGCTCTGAGATCCCGGCTCCCCTCTCATTGTCAAGTGCGGTGAGAGACCTCTTTTCCGGGGTATCATCGCCAAATGTCTCGGATGCCATGCACCGGAAAGGCGCTATGTCCGGTATCATGCATCTTGCCGGTGGGAGTAAGGTAGTCGGAAAAGCTGTTACAGTTCAGTCCTTTGCAGGGGACTGGGCGAAACCGGTTGAGGCGATCGACCATGCCGGCGAGGGGGATGTCCTTGTTATCAACAATGAGGGAAGCGTCGGGATCGCGACCTGGGGGGAACTTGCAACACTCAGCGCACAAAGCCGGCGCATTGAAGGGGTGGTCATCGATGGCGCTGTCCGGGATATCGATGATATCAGGAAACTGCCGCTACCGGTTTTTGCCAGGGCTGTTGTGCCGAATGCCGGCGAACCGAAAGGTTTAGGGGAGATCAACTGCGAGATCATGTGCGGTGGACAGGCGGTGCGTCCAGGGGACTGGATTGTCGCGGACGAGAGCGGCGTTGTGGTCATTCCAAAGGAGCGTGCGTACGAGATAGCCCGGCGTGCAAGGGAAGTGAAGAAGACCGAAGAGAGGGTGCGGGAGGAGATCAGGAGGGGAAGCACACTCTCGAGGATATCCGACCTGGTGAAATGGGAGAAAAAGTAGAGGTTATTGGAAGACCCTGCTCTCGAGAAGTGTTGCCCCTCTGGAGGAGATAAGCCTGACTGCCTGGTCTGCGTTATCGACCCTGAGGATCAGGACTGCACCTTCTTTCCCGGAGTATGCATAGGAGTATTCGATGTTGATCTGGCCGTCGCCAAGCATCTTTGCAATCTCGTAAAGCCCGCCGGGCGCATCCCGCATTTGTACCGCTATCACATCGGTAAATGCCACGTTGAACCCGAGGCCTGTGAGTTTCTCGTATGCCTTTTTCGGTTTGTCTACAAGTGTCCTGACGACGCCAAATCCATCGGCCTCTGCAATAGAGAATGCAAGGATATTGATATTCTCCTCTTCAAGGGCTTTTGCAATCGCTGCGAGCCGTCCCGGCCTGTTCTCGGAAAAAACCGAGATCTGTTTTATCAGAAACCTGCCTGTTTCTATCATAGCTTCCTCCTGTCGATAACCCGTTTTGCCTTTCCCTCGAACCGCGGGAGTGATCCGGGCTCAACGAGTTCTACGTTCACCGCCACGTTGAGAGTGTTCCTGAGCTTGTGCTCCACATTCTTCCTGATTGCCATGAGATCCGTGATCTTATCGGAGAACGACTCCCTGCTCACCTCGACACGCACCAGCATGTCATCAAGAGCACCTTTCCGATCCACCACGATCTGAAAGTGCTGCCCCACTTCGGGAACGGTCATCAGGGCATACTCTATCTGTGACGGGAATACGTTGATACCCCGGATGATGAGCATGTCATCCACACGTCCGGAGATCCGCATCACCCTCGGATGCGTTCTCCCGCATGCACAGACACCGTCTTCAAACGAAGTGATATCCCCAATCCTGTACCGGATCATTGGGAGAGCCTCTTTCTGGAGCATAGTGACGACGAGTTCGCCCTTCTCCCCCGGGCCAAGAGACTCACCTGTCCCCGGATCAAGTATCTCGATGCAGGCAAGGTCTCCCCAGACATGGAAGCCTTTCTGCTCGGAACATTCACAGAACATTGGTCCGGAAAGCTCGCTCGTTCCGTAAATATCAAATGCCTTAATCCCAAGCCATTCCTCGATCCTCGTTTTCATGGTGTCAGACCAGGGTTCAGCTCCGAGGATACCCATCCGCAGATCGGTATCTTCTTTGATGCTCAGCCCCATCTTTTCTGCCACTTCGCCCATGTGAATGAGGTAGGAGGGGGTGCAGGCGATGGCTGTTGTATGGAGGTCCTGCATCAGTTCGATCTGGCGTTCGGTATTTCCTACGCTTGTCGGAAGCACCGTAGCTCCGACGCGTTCTGCTCCGTAATGAAGGCCGAGGCCCCCGGTGAAAAGGCCATACCCGTAGCTGACCTGGAGCACGTCCCCCCTGCCGAGTCCGCAGGAGACAAGGCCCCGGGCGAGGGAGGCAGTCCAGTTGTCGAGGTCATTCCTGGTGTACCCGACCACGGTCGGTTTTCCCGTGGTTCCTGAAGAGACATGGTAGCGCACCAGGTCATCCTGCCCTGCGACAAAAATCTTGTCCGGGTAATTATCACGGAGATCCCGCTTGTACATGAAGGGGAGTTTCCTGATATCGGAGAGGGTCCTGATATCATCAGGGTGTACACCGGACTCTTTCATCCTGTCATGATAGAACGGCGAGAAGCTGTAAAGCCGGTATACCAGCGTCTTTAAAAGCCGGTACTGGAGCCTCTGGAGTTCTTCACGCGGCATCTCTTCCATCCGCGGATCCCAGAACATCATGCTTCTCCCCTCCTGTCCACCACCCGCTTTGCCTTCCCTTCAAAGCGCGGGAGTGTGCCCGGTTCGACAAGCCGGACGGTTGTCCGGAGTTCGAGCGCATCGCGGAGTTCTTTTACTACCTTTTTCTGTATCCGGGCGAGGTCCTGGAGCTCCCCGGAGAAGTAGGAACGGTTGATCTCGACTTCGATGGTCATCTCATCAAGGTGATTGATTCGGTCGACATAGACCATAAACTGATTCCCGACTTCTGGAATTTTCAAAAGGACATGTTCGATCTGCGAAGGGAACACATTGATACCCCTGATCACCAGCATATCATCGCTTCTACCGGTGATACGTGCGATTTTCCGGGCTCTTCCGCACAGGCAGTCATCCTCGAGTTTCATCGTGATATCCCCTGTACGGTACCGGAGAAGCGGCATGGCCTCCTTTGCAAGCGGTGTGACAACAAGCTCCCCCCGCTCCCCGTCAGCCACCACCTCTCCGGTAACAGGATCGATGATCTCTACGAGGTAGCAATCATGCCAGATATGCAGTCCGTTTCTCTCCCTGCATTCAAATGCAACCCCCGGGCCGAAGAGTTCAGAGAGACCATAGGAGTCGTAAGCGGTTACCCCAAGTCTCCTCTCAAGCTCTTTCCTCATGGAGTCCGACCAGGGTTCTGCCCCGAAAAGCCCGGTTTTCAGTGTCGGGAGCCCTGCATGCATCTCTTCGGCCACCTCGGCAAGGTGCATCGCGTAACTCGGTGTGCAGTGGATCGCAGTCACACCGAAATCCTGGATCATCTCGATCTGCCGTTTTGTGTTGCCGGTTGCACTGGGGATTACCGTGAGGCCTATCTTCTCAGCACCGTAATGGAAGCCAAGTCCCCCTGTAAACATTCCATAATTGACCATGTTCTGGAAGACGTCCCCTGCTTTCAGTCCGACCATGGTGAGGTTCCGGGCGATCAGCTCGGCCCAGGTCTCAAGGTCATTTTTTGTGTACCCCACAACGGTCGGTTTTCCGGTAGTTCCTGAGGTGGTATGGATCCGGACCACTTTTGAGAGGGGCACTGCAAAGAACCCGAAGGGGTAGCCATCCCGCAGGTCCTGTTTTTTTGTGAAGGGAACGCGACGGATATCATCGATGGTTTTTATCTCTCCTGGCCTGATCCCTGCTTCCTGTAATTTTTTCCGGTAAAACTCGACGTTTTGGACCTGTGCGACGGTCCGTTTCAGGCGCTTTAACTGCAGCGCCTCGATGTCTCTCTTCTTAAGGGTCTCAATTTTTTCATTCCAGAACATTACAGCCTCCTCTCATTCGTTGCACCGGCACCGCTGCCTGTGGCCGGTGATCTCAGGGGTATTTGTACCCGGCCCTGGTCAGGCTGGGATACGGACACGCATATATCGGTTCCATTCGGTCAAAAAACTATGTCAGGGCATGGCATGGCAGGGTCTATCTCACAGGATAATCACTGGAATCAGGGAAAAGCCGCAGAAACCGGCTGCTGAAAGTTCAGCTATCAGACCGGCCACCTGTTAATAAAATACGATCATTCCGGATTCATGCTCTCACTTGAAATCAGGAAAATATCGGGTAAAACGATGAATTGATGTAGTGGGGCTGTCATAGTTTCTCCTGCGGGCATGCAGAGTCCGGGCTGGTTTTAGAAGGGGGTTCTCCGTGCGGTATCCATGGCATATAGTGACAGGGTTTGGTGCCCACCTGAAAGCGACAAAAGCGTCCCTCGTAATCACAAAGAACGGGCAGCTTGAGCAGGTTCCGCTCGACCAGATCGATCACCTCCTGGTAATGGGAGGGCATTTTCTTCATACCTCGGTGATTAACGTCATGCTCCGGTCCGGCAAGTCCGTGTCGTTCTTCGAGGCGGACGGTGAACCACTCGGGATACTCAGGCCATATGGTGATCATTCTGATGACAGCATACGGAAAGCCCAGGATGCAGCCCCCTCGCATTCCTACGCCCTGAAATTCGCCAGGGCGGCACTCATTAACAGGATACAGCAGATCGAATCTCTCCAGGAAGGGCGGGAGGAGTGTATCCTCTATGGGGGCGAGATGGACATCATCCGGCAGCACCTCTCGGAACTGGAGTATCTGGTCCGGGTTGATGAGATCCGGCGTGTCCATCGGCTTGTCACTGATATGTATTACGAGATTGTTGCACGGACAATCCATCCGGATCTTGAATTCAGGAGGAGGACATCAAGGCCATACACCGATGTGATCAACTGCTGCCTCTCTGTCGGGTACGGGATGCTCTTTGGAAATGCCTGCGTTTCTGCCATTGGTGCAAGGCTCGAACCGGATACCGGGTTTCTTCATACCGGGAGCAGGGGGCTCATCTATGACCTGATAGAGCCTTTCAAGACGATCATGATCGATCGTCCCCTCCTTGAAATGGTCCGCGGAGGAGTGAACCCGGATGAGTACGAGTGCAGCCCGGGACGCTGCATCCTCTCTGATGACTTCCTTTCACGGATCACCCGGATGTTCCACGGATCCATCCGCCAGGAAGTGCTTGATGAACAGGTGCTGGTTATGGGGGAGTCTCTAATGAAGGGGACTGATTTTTACATCATCAAGGTCTGAAACGATTCTTTTTCCTATTTTTACGAGTTAAAATCACTGTATTCAATCCTCTTTACAAGGAAGTCCTGGAATAAGAGGAGGCTGTGATCATTAATTACGAGGTCTCTGATGACTGCCCGCGGGCAGCTGTAGATCATCGAGACAAATTTTTCAAGGAGGATGGGGTCACCGGTCGCAAGGGCAAGTACCGTTCCGTCAGGCAGGTTCATTACTTCACCCCTGATGTTGAGCCTCCCTGCAAGTGTCCTGATACAGTTTCTCATCCCGACCCGCTGGACTTTCCCGGATATCCGGATCTCGATCGTCTTTATCTGGCGTCCGGGTGCTGCTGTGTCTTCCCGGGGCGGAGCAATCCCCCGCCCGCGTTCGTGCTCCTCCACACCACCTCTCCCGGTGAGTCTGTTGCCCGAAAAAGGTATTAGTCTTTCTCTCACGGGACCAGAAACAACCGGTTTAATATATAGCAGCATATGGTTTATCAACATGAAGAAAAACCTCTTGTCACTCATCCGTATTCTCGATAAAATTTGCCTGAATTAAGAATAGGACAATTTATAGGGCGTTATTCCGGCAAAATTTTTTTGCCTGCCCCAAACTCAGCGTCCCGGAACAGAGTTATTTTCCCAGTTTCTGCATGATCTCATCAAAGAATAGATCTGCAGTTTCTTTTTGTGGGGATTCCACAATCACCCGGACCAGGGGCTCCGTTCCTGAAGGGCGAACCAGTGCCCAGGAGTCAGCCCGGTTGATCCGGATACCATCAGTCCGGTCAATGGATTCCCTGGAGAACTCTGAATTGAGCCTCTCAATCATGGCAGCAGGGTCTTTTCCCCTGATCTTCTCTTTGATCAGGTGGAATTCAGGCATCGCTGCTACCAGTTCCGAGATCGGGCAGCGTTCTTTTGCAAGGATGGCAATCATCATGGCAGCTGTCATTCCCCCGTCACGGCAGTACTGGTGGTCCGGGTAGATGAGCCCGCCGTTCCCCTCTCCCCCAAATGCAACAAGGGTTCCTTCAGCCTCAAGAGCACGCATGGCCCGGGCCACGTAAATGCTCCCTACAGGGGTATATTTCACATCACATCCGCAGTTACGGGCGATCGTCTCGACAACCCGGGAGGTGGAGACCGGCATCACGATCGTCCCTTTCTGTATACCGCATACCTGGCTGGCAATCAGGGCAAACTCCTTGTTCTCTTCAATAAACCGTCCTTGCTCGTCAAGAAACACCGCCCGGTCAGCGTCCCCGTCATGCGCAATACCAAGCGAGGCACCCGTTGCACGGACAAGATCACCGAGAGGAAGGAGCCCCTCCGTTGACGGTTCCGGGGGTCTTCCAGGGAAATTGCCGTCCATCTGGCTGTTGATCGTAAATACCCGGCAGCCGAGCCGGGTGAGAATTTCAGGGGTTGTTGCACAGGCCGCCCCGCACCCGGGATCGACTGCAACGGTAATACCCTCCCCGATCCCGGGAAGGAACTTCTGCACAACGGCGTCGATATACTCGTGCACAAGGTGACAGGCCTGATATTCCCTGCCGGCGGCATTCCAGGGTACAAGAGGGACTTTCTCGTCAAGGATCCTCAATTCGAGCCGGATTGTCTCCTCGTCACCCATCTCGGTGCCATCTGGCTCTATCACCTTCACCCCGTTATATTCCGGCGGGTTATGGGACGCGGTGATCACTGCCCCGGCATCGAAGTGCTGCCGTACAAGGTACTGCAATGCCGGCGTGGGGAGTATTCCGCAGTCGGTAACATCGCATCCCGTCGCAAGGAGCCCTGCCTTCAGTGCGCAACCGAGCGCCGGTCCGGAAGTTCTGGTATCCCGGCCGATCGCGATGCTGCCTTTCCGCATCGATCCAAGTGCGAGACCGATGGAGAGGGCAAGCGAAGGGGTCATGTCAACTCCTGCAACACCCCTGACACCGTTTGTACCAAACAGCCTCTTTCCCCTCATCGGATCACTCCTCGCCTCCGGTAATGAAAGGGAGAAGAAGCTCGGTTGCAACCAGTGAAGCCCCGATCGCCAGCAGTGGGTCTGGAGCACAGATACCGATAATCAGTTTCAGCGGAATTCCGGCTTTTGTATTCCCTGAATATTCGATCCTGGCAAAGACTTCTCCCAAATCCCTGATCTTTTCGTCCAGTTCTGCCCTGAGATCTGTGATTTTTTCCTTTGGACTGTTCCCGTTTATTGTAATGGTCGAAACGAGGGTTGTCATTCCATGGGTGCAGTCACGCTGGATCTCCTTTAAAAGCCCCTCGGGAGTGATAAGATCAGAGAACTCATTGAGGTGTGCCAGCACGTCTTTCACAGAAGGATCCACCAGGATGACGTGTTCAGCTCCGGGGACAGTACCGATCACGATCTTCGGGTACGGTTTTTCCTTGAACCCTTCAACAACGGCATACTGAATCCCGGCATCGCAGAAAAGTATGAGGATCCGTTCAAGATCGTTCTCCTGCAGGAGCAGGACGGACTTACCGGCATCGATTCCCGCCGATGCATCTGCACCTGCCGCAAAGAACCGGGTGGTGTCTTTCCCTTCAGGCAGGGCGTATCCATGGTGCCCGATATGTTTAATCACACCGACAGGGCCGAGTCTCTCCAGTTCAGGGAGCAGTTCCGTGATGAACGTGGTCTTTCCCGTATTTGAGAAGCCGGTGATGTGGATCACTTTCATCCGGTATCGCTCTCCTTTGGATCCTCTCCCTCTGCCCGGGTACGGATGAGGGCAGCCGCAGCCTCCCCGACGCTCCTCATCACGCTTGAGATCCGGTCCTCGATGTCGATCTCCTCATCGATGTCAAGCGAGGATCGTTCCACTTCAAGGAGGAACCGGGCCACTTCGCTTGCCTCAAAGAGGAGGTCATCGAGCTCTTCAGAGGTGAAGAACCCGCACATGGCGCCGTAGAAGAAGGTGGCGCCGGATTTCGTCACCTTCTTTTTGAACGAGTTTCGTGCCTGGTTGACTGCCTGGGGAGTATAGCTCTCCTGCATGAAAGGTACGAGATCCGGAAGGTTCTGGCCTATGAAGGTCATCTCTGCCCCGTTCCTGGTCCTGAAATCAGTACAGAGGCGGGCGATTGCCCACTCGCGTGCGGTAATGTAGGTCCGCTTCCGCAGAAACTGGTTCACCTTCCGGTACGTGGCACCATCCACCTTCTTGAATTTTTTATACTTATTGACGTCATCCTGCCCGAACTGCTGCACCATCTGATCATAGAGTTGGTGCAGGGGATTTATTATAGGATGCGGGATTGTCATGCCAGTTAGCATCTTTATTATATAGCATCATGCGGTTTATCGCAGGGAACGCGCAACCTGTACATGGTGTATCAATAACAAAAATTTGTGAATATTTTACAAAATAATGGCTTTTATCAGTTCTTTTACGAGCAGAGCGATGAACCTGTCTGTGGTGAACAATCATGGAACGGGCATCCGGTTTTTCCCCTATTCATGTCTGACTGTTTTGAATTATCCACTTAAAACCCGTACATCGATGGCATGAGGCCTGACACTCCTTTGAAATTAAGGTAAGGAATGGCGGGGTCCTCTGCTGTGTCCTGGTTCGGTCTAAAGTAAAAAAATAAAGTTTTCTCATAAAAAAACCGTTGTCCTTACCGGGATAGTATTCGGGATCTCATTGAGAAAGGCAAATGTGTTCCGTTATATCCCGGAGGGGAACTTCCCGATCACTTTTTTTATCCCCATACCGGTTCCCTCTATAGGTAACCACTATCGATGAGGAATCCTGGTCCTTTCAGGGATACCGGCAACGTCCGGTCCTCTATCCCCGGGAAAGGAACGAAGGGAGGCTGTCCTCTCTTTATGAAACAACTGCACAAAATTACACCGGATTCCCGGTACTTGACCTCATGGAGTTGAAAGCTTGTTTCCATTTTATCAGACAGGGAATTTAGCCCAGCCCCGGGTTTTCCTGCTTAATCATGGGCCAAGCGACTCCCCCCGGGTCGTGCGATTGATGAACGAAGTTGTTATCTGAAATTTTTAAAAAATGCAGGGAAAACCGTCGCAATACACCGGGACAATTCATCCCGTTCACAAACGTTGGTGGCCAGATTGTCACTTACCCTGAATCAACTATGCGGTCCACTATCACAATGGAATTTCCTAACCCGATAGCAGGTTCATAATTATTCTTTCCCGGGTTATATTTTCAGAGGGTATAATACTATTTTCGCCACCAGCCTCTCTAATAAATCACGTCGGAAAATACTCCGTCATTGAAGTTTTGAAATCTATGCTGGAAAAGTGAAAATCCATCCAGCACGAACTATGAAGAAATTTTTGTGCTTGATACCGCCCTATCGCATCCGGGGGGGACGCCACAGCGGCGGGGGTAAGACAAAGGCGAGAACCCCCATGAGCGTCTGTTAAGAAATGTAACTCTTTAGATGTATGAAAAAATGGTGGTTGAAATGCCACTATACCCTTTTCAGATACTCATGAACTATCCAGGTTTGGAAAATAAGGATAGACACCCAGAATTAAAAAGGAAACATAGCAGCGATGAATAGGGAAAAAACGCCCGGATTAACAGGAAAACATACCCGGACTATGAGGAAACACTCTGCGACAGGAAAAACTGTTCCTAGAACTATACCGGTCATGGACAAAATTTCAGGAAAAAAGGAAACGGCCCCGCGATCCCACTCTATCTCGTGTCTTCACTTTTAAAATCCCCCTCCCTCATATTTATTCGCTGAAAGTGCGAGAGGGAGCAGGTGGGTAAAGGTGACTTTGAGCGAACTCCTCGCATGTAGCCAGTAACCGGACATCCAGCCGGGATCTCTCCTGCAACTCTTCCTGTTTTTCCTGAAATTCAGGCACCCCGAAAACAGGCCTTTTTTTCACTTTACACCTTCTACCCCCCTTGGGAGTTTGAGATCTGCCAGCAGAACGATTCTACAGGGCTCTGCAAGATTTTCGACGTAGCTACTGCGGCATCAGTGGCAAGTATGAAAAAGCCGGCGATCCAACCCAGGGACTTCTGGCCGGTCAGGAAGGTGCAGATATACCCCGATATCCCCCTGCTTGTCAATGGAGGAGCATCCCCTGGCAGCCTCTCGTTCTGGTTTGAACCCTTTTCTCTGCCATGTTCCCGGAAATCCACAGGGTTGCGCAGAAGAGGTGTTCTGCGCAAAACTTTAATTATCAGGCGTTATAAAGAATAGAGCATGGATGGGGGTTATTTTTCGGAGTGGCTGGTAAGCTACCGTCATTACCTCCGTATGCGCAATTATTCCCCCCGGACCATCCAGAGCTATGAGCAGGTGGTCCGCCATTTTGCCTACTATGTCTGGCTGAGGCGGAATTCAGATCCCCAGAAGCTTATGGTATACTGGGGGGACTTCTCCAAGGCCAGGCTCGATACCAGCGTGGAGGTCAGGCCGGTCTTCATCACCGACTATTTCTCTTTTATCAATTCGATGAAGCCGTACAAGGCAAAAACAACCCACCGGATCATCTCCACTCTGAACTCGTTTTACCGTTTCCTCTACTCACAGGGGGTGATCACGGCAAGCCCGATGACCGGGATCGAACGCCCAAAGATCAAGGACCAGGAACTCCGGTACCTCAAGCACAGCCAGGTCCTTCGCCTTATCGCCTCAATCGGGGACGACAGGGACCGTCTGATCGTCCGGACGATCTATGCCACGGGGGTCCGGGTTTCCGAACTCTGCGGGATCAATATCGAGGATATCGATTTCGAGGACGAGACGATCAAGGTCCGGGGGAAAGGCGGCAAGATCCGGATCGTATTTGTCGATCACGAGACCCTTGAGGATATATCCCTTTTCATCGGTAATCGGATCGTTGGACCACTCTTTATGGGCCAGATGGGGCACCATATCTCTCCCCGCTCAGTCCAGCATATTTTCAAGAAATATGCTCCTTCGGGGATCACCCCCCACAAGATCCGGCACAGCTATGCAAGCGAGCTCTACCGCCGGTCAAAGAATCTCAGGGTCGTCCAGGAGAACCTTGGTCATACTTCAATCAAGACCACTGAGATCTATCTCCACACAGACCTTGACGAGCGAAAGAGGGTCTACCAGGAATTCTTCCCCCTATCTGAGAACAATCACCCTCCTCCAGTCCCCGTTCCCAAGGAAGAGAAGTAGAATACGGTTGCACCATTTTCGTTTTCCCCCCTGGAGAGACGGCAAAGATATCCCCTGTTATCCCCCGCGGGCCAAACAGGTCCGGACACGATATATTCCAGGTCCCGGGAGATCGGGATACCCTTATCTTCAACCCTCATCCAGGTACACTCATCCCCCTCGTGGTGAGCATTGTGTTTGCGTATCATCGGGGCCAAACTTCGGGCTGGTTTCCTGTCACGGTATTGTATTCGAAAGAGGGAACGATGTCACCCATGAAGCGGATTCAATGGTCAGAATCTTCCTTTTCACTGACTTATGTAATCTCTCCAAATCTGTCAGCAATGTGAAAAATTTGCCCAAAAATATTTCGGATGCAGTTCTCATTCCGTCGTTTACCTCTGGAATATAAACTGCATAATGCTATATATAAAGGAGGTTCTTTTTTTCCTCAATGCAGCATTTCGCATATCCGGATCGGGTTTCATTGCTTTCGTATAGTTTTTCTGAGATAGTGTACGGTGAATAAAAAATGGAGGTTGAAATCGGGTAAATATCATTCCATCCTCAAAATTAACGATTTTATGAGCGAATATTACTACAGACTCTCCTTTCCTCTCTCATCAGGCAACAATAGCAATGATGAAAGGAATAGAGGAAATTATTCGGTTATTATCTAAAATAGGGCACAAACGCTTTATTTCAGGTAGCCTGGTTCTCGTTCATACTGTGAAGCAAGGAAGAGTGCCGGGCTTATTTCAAATTCTCCACTGCTTATTGGTAAACGATTTGCAGGCAGACCCCTGCTTCAAATGACTGAAATCCTGTCGCGGGAAAGGGTCAGCGCCTTCAAATCCGAAAATTCACGTGGCTGTGAAAAAAAATTCAGTTCCCGGCCTGATGGGTAACGCCGGGAATATATGCCACGTTGAGGAATGTCTCCTCGTACCCGTCATGGAACGTTATGACCGCGATCTCCGGGGATGCATCCACCCTTACAAACCGTGAAAACCAGTATCCTTGTATCATCTGCTCTGCCTGGGAGAAGTCCATCGATGGCGTACTGTAGGTAATTCCTGTGCCATCATCAGTCATACCGGCAAAATCCTGCACGAACAGATCAGTTCTGCCCGGGTTCACCGATAGTACCTGTACTTCTTTTCCAGTGTAGCTTTCAAGTGCTTGTTCAAGCTGCTGTTCAGGGTGAGCGATCTTCATGAAGACAACGACCCGTTCGACCCACGAAAGGGAATAATCCACCGATATCTCTGCATCCCCGTTCTCTTTGATGTTCATGGCAAGGCTGGTGGCCGTGAGGGCTGCTGCCGGGGCGGCAAGGATCCCGGCAACCAGCAGGAGCCCGATTGTTATCTGTGAATAGTTCATTGCAATTCTCCCTGGTTTGTTTCCATTCCATTCTCGGAAAAAATCTATCCAATAATGCCCTTCACATGACCGGTTTATCTGCATCCCGGAATCCCGTTTTAATATATATGATGAATCAAGACAATTTTTATCATTCATTATTTCCCCCCTTTCTGGGAAAATTTTTTTACCTGGTAGTCGTTCTCCCGGAGCATCCGGAGCACCCGGTTCTTGTGTTCGGGCCCTCTGAGCTCCATCTCAAGGGTCACCCGGTTCAAGTGAAGCGGGAGATCGGGGGAGCCCCGCTCCTGCTCCACGCGGGAAATCGTGGCGCCTTCACGGGCGATAAGGGAGAGAAGTGCAGGCAATGCCCGGGCTCCTTCCTCGATCTCAATCGTACACCTAAGGATCTTTCCTGCATCAAAAAGCCCTTTTCGTATGACCCGCTCAAGCAGGAAGGCATCAAGGTTTCCTCCTGATATGACCGCGACGACCTTCTCGCCTGGACGAAGGGGGATGTTCGTTGAGAGGAGGGCGGCAAGGGGAGCTGCACCTGCACCCTCGGCCAGTACTTTCTTTCTTTCAAGAAGTGCGGAAATGGCAGCAACAATCTGTTCATCGTTGACGAGCACAATCCCGTCCACGAGATCCCTGATCGCCGGCCATGTATGATCCCCGGTCCGGGTGACCCGGATGCCATCGGCAATTGTCGGGAAAGACTCTACTATCAGGGGTTTTCCTTCTCTCCTTGCAGCGACTGCTGAAGGGCATGCAGAAGCCTGCACCCCAATCACCCGCACAGCAGGATGATCTGCCTTCACCGCGGTTGCAATCCCGGCGATCAGACCGCCGCCTCCGACAGGGATAACAATTGTCTCTGTATCCGGGAGGTCCTCAAGTATTTCGAGTCCGATCGTCCCCTGCCCTGCAATGACAGACTCGTCATCGAACGGGTGGATGAACGTCATCGCCCCTGATTCTGCCAGGCTCATGGCATGGGTGATACTCTCTTCAAGGCTGGATCCTTTCAGGATAACCCGTGCCCCGTACCCTGCCGCAGCCTCCTGTTTTCCCGGAGATACCCATTCGGGCATAACAATCGTTGCAGGGATTCCTGCGATCCCTGCCGCAACGGCCACTCCCTGGGCATGGTTGCCGGCCGAGGCTGCGATCACCCCTCCTGCGCCGATTGAATCCAGTTGTGATAATATCCGGTTTGCAGCGCCCCGGACCTTGAAGGAGCCTGCCTTTTGCATCGTCTCCAGCTTGAGATATACCTCAGCCCCGGTCAACTCTGAAAATGTAGGGGAGTACACGAGGGGTGTGCGGATAATCCTTCCCTGAAGAAGAGCTGCTGCCTCGCGTATTGAGCCGATGGAGACCATGATAGGGTTTTAGGATTTGGGCATATTATGGATTGTGGCAAAAGCTGACGGATTGTGTCCAGAAAAGATATGGAAGGAAGATACGGGTCTTTAAAGCCGATGCCAACTGTGAAGAAGGGGTCTATAATGGATTAGAAAAAATCGCGAATTTCGAGGGCGAAGATAACTATTTTGTAATTGTAGAGAGATTTCCTTTGACTTTTCTGCATATTATATTAGAAATGGTAGCCGATATAGACTGTTTATTTAGCACCTCTCAAATGGATTTTTTCAGATGAAGATACCCGGTTGCCGCATCCGGAAACCCATTAAAAGTTCATAGCCCATTAAAAAGGAAGATGCTTTCCCGGCTCCAGAAATATGCGCTTGCCGCCTTTGTCCTCCTGATGTCTGCCGACCTTGTGATCTCGTCATACGGTGTCCTCTTCTTCCCGGCTTTTATCGAGGCAAACGCCCTGTTTGCCCGGTTCGTGGCGTACCCGTTGGAATTTATTGCGGTGGTAGGGGTTACAAAGCTCCTGGCGATTGCAGGGATTATCGCGGCAACGATCTGGTTCAACCGGAGGGAGCGGGCAGGCACTCCCTGGCACGGCGGCGATATCATCTGCTCCACGGCTGCGGTGGGGATGGGAGTGATGATGCTCGTGCTGGTTGTAGGCAACCTCTTTCTGGTCTGATTCGCAGGCAACCAGGCAGGTCAATAGTCCCGGAAATTCTCATTGTTTTCTATCGGAATGAAATGGTCCGGATTATCAATGACAGGATATATCCCGGGATATCCATGTCGGGAAACATCATTGATCTCCAATCTTTTCGAACGGAGGGCAAGTCTCCTCTCGTTTCGGAACCACCCCGTTCATAAACAGGTGACCTTATCAGGATCCTCACGATGACCAGAGAGATTCACTGGTTGCTATGAAGGTGAAACATTTGGTCCGAAAATCCCTGGTGTAAGGGTGAATGCCCCGGATTCCTTATGAGCGATCAGCGTGGAAATATCCCCCCATGGTATAAAAAACCGATATATGGTGGGAGATGCTATACTATCCTGAATGAGGGGGGAGGTTGTGGAATGAAGACCCTGATCCTCGCCGGAGGTAGCGGAACAAGGCTTTTCCCCCTGAGCCGGGGGCACTTCCCCAAGCAGTTTCTCCCGATTTTTGACGGCCACTCCCTGTACCAGCATACCCTCAGGAGGGCTCTCATGTTCTCCTCGCCGGAAGAGATTGTCGTGGTCACCAACCCCGACCAGGAGTTCATTGCACGGGACCAGGCCGGGACGATCGTGTGCGGATGCCGCATCCTCTCTGAGCCGGAGGGAAAGAACACCCTCCCTGCCATTTATTACGGGCTCAGGGAGATCGAGCGTACTTCCGGCCCGGCAAACGTGGCAGTGCTCCCCTCGGACCACATGGTACATGCCGGACCGGTCTATGCGGAAGCGTTCCGGAAGGCAGAAGAGATCGCCGGCGAGTGGCTGGTCCTCTTTGGGGTGAAGGGGACAGAGCCCCATACGGGATACGGGTATATCCGTCCGGGAAAGGAGTTCGGGGGAGCTTTCTCCGTTGCCTCCTTCACCGAGAAGCCCGACCGGAAAACGGCCGAACAGTACCTGCAGAATGGCTACCTCTGGAACAGCGGGATGTTCCTGTTTTCAACCCGGCTATTCTTTGACGAGTGTGGGTTACATGCACCTGAAGTCGTCCGGGCGTTCCTGCAATCTGTTGAAGAGGCCTACCGGACGGTTTCCCCGGTATCGATCGATTACGGCTTGATGGAAAAGACCGGCCGGGCAGCCGTGGTGCCTCTCGGGACCGCGTGGAATGACCTCGGTTCATTTGATGCCTTCTATTCGGTTCTCCCGAAAAACGATGACAACAACGCGGTCAGGGGGGAGTACATCGGCCTTGACTCCACAGGGAACCTCGTGGTAGCGGACCGAATGGTGATCACGATCGGGATGCATGATACCGCGATCATCGATTCCGGGGACATAACCTTCATCGCCCCGAGGGAGAGGACTGAGGAAGCAAAACAGGCGGTCGCCATCCTGAAACAAAAGGGCGACCCCCGTGCGGACAGCCACCTGACCGAGTACCGCCCGTGGGGGTCCTACACCCGGCTGGAGGACGGCGACTCCTACCGGATCAAGCGGATCACGGTCCCACCCGGGAGACGGCTCTCCCTCCAGATGCACCATCACCGGAGCGAACACTGGGTTGTCGTTCATGGGACCGCAAAAGTGCATATTGACGGGCAGGAACACCTGCTTCGGAAAGGAGAGAGCACGTTTGTCCCGATAGGGACAGTTCACCGCCTGGAGAACCCCGGGCTTGTCGCACTCGAGATCATCGAAGTGCAGATCGGTGAGTATATCGGGGAGGACGATATCATCCGGTACCAGGACGACTATCAACGGGATGAAAAATGACAGGTTGGATCACGGGAAATGAATAATAAGAAAAGCGCAGATATCAAGACGGAGGATACAGGGGTACGCATCACCGGAATGGGGATACCATGACAAAAAAAGCGTTTATCACCGGGATTACGGGTCAGGATGGTTCCTACCTTGCAGAACTCTTACTCTCCATGGGGTACGAGGTCCATGGTCTCATCAGGCGTTCATCGACCTTCAACACGAGCAGGATCGATCACATTTACATCGACCCCCATGAACGGGGGGCTCAGCTCTTCCTCCACTACGGGGATCTCTCGGATAACGAGATGATCTCGCACATCATCTACAACATCCACCCTGATGAGGTATACCATCTCGGCGCCCAGAGCCATGTCAGGGTCAGCTTCGACACCCCGGAGTATACCGGGAATGTGACAGGTCTTGGGACCACCCGGCTCCTTGAGGCAATACGCCGTTGCGATTCCGGGATCCGGTTCTACCAGGCATCCTCTTCCGAGATGTTCGGCTCGGCTGCCCCGCCCCAGAGCGAGGAGACGGTCTTTTTGCCCCGGAGCCCCTACGCCTGTGCCAAGCTCTATGCCTACTGGATGACCCGGAATTACCGCGAAGGATATAAACTCTTTGCCGCAAACGGTATTCTCTTCAACCACGAATCGCCCCGCCGGGGCGAGACCTTCGTCACCCGGAAGATCACGAGGGCAATTGCCCGGATCCTTTCGGGCAGGGAGCAGTACCTCTACCTCGGGAATCTCGATGCACGGAGGGACTGGGGCTTTGCCCCCGAGTATGTGGAATGCATGTGGAGGATCCTCCAGCAGGAAAGCCCCGGCGATTATGTGATCGGCACCGGAGAGACTCATTCGGTCAGGGAGTTTCTCGAAGCCTCGTTTGAGTATGCCGGGCTTTCCGTTGAAGAACATGTCCGGATCGACTCCCGGTACTTCCGCCCGACAGAGGTTGAGGTCCTGATTGCAGATCCAAGCAGATCAGCACAGGTGCTGGAGTGGAGGCCAAAGGTGAAGTTCTCCGGACTCGTGAAGATCATGGTCGATTCTGACCTCCGCGCTGCCGGGATCGCGGCTCCCGGTGAAGGCGATGAGATCCTCGCAAAAAACTGCCCGGGAAAATGGTGGAAAGGGGACTGACATGAGCTTCTGGGCCGGGAAGAAGATCCTTATCACCGGTGGTGCAGGGTTCCTCGGCTCCCACCTGGTTACGGAACTTGCAATGCGCGGTGTCACCCTCTCGCAGCTCCGCGTCCCGAGGAGCCGCGACCTTGATCTCCGGAAATGGGAGGGCTGCGTTGAAGCTGTCAGGGACCAGGATCTTGTCATTCACCTGGCAGCAAAGGTTGGAGGGATCGGATTTAACCGGAACAACCCTGCCACCCTGTTTTACGATAACGCCATCATGGGCATCCAGCTGATCGAGGCAGCGAGGCTGGAAGGGGTAGAAAAATGCGTCATCGTCGGAACGGTCTGTGCCTACCCGAAGTTCACCCCGGTCCCCTTTTCTGAAGATGATCTCTGGAACGGGTACCCGGAAGAGACCAATGCCCCGTACGGCCTTGCCAAGAAGATGCTTCTCGTTCAGTCCCAAGCATACCGCCGGCAGTACGGGTTTTCCAGTATCTATCTTCTTCCTGTCAACCTGTATGGTCCCGGCGATAACTTCGATCCGGAATCCTCTCACGTGATCCCTGCATTAATCCGCAAATTTGTCGAAGCGGTGGATGAAGGCCGCAATTCGGTGGAGGTCTGGGGAACAGGGGCAGCCTCCCGTGAGTTTATCTATGTGAAGGATGCGGCACGGGGGATTGCGATGGCAACCGAGCAGTATGACGGGTCAGAACCGGTCAACATCGGTGCAGGGATGGAGATACGGATCAGCGATCTCGTGAAGCTTATCGCAGAACTGACGGGTTTTTCAGGGAAAATCATCTGGGATGCCACAAAACCGGACGGGCAGCCCAGGAGATGCCTGGATGTTGCCCGGGCAGAGCGGGAGTTTGGGTTCCGTGCCCGGAAGGAGTTTGCAGAAGGCCTCGCGGAGACGATACAATGGTTCCAGGCCCGGAAATCCCGGCAATAATCTCTTTTCTTTTTGTATCTGCCCGGTCAGGTCAATCAAAAAAGCTATATAACCCCCCCTGCCTATCGTACATCTGCGATGGCAATGTGGCATAGAAGGGGGGATGCACTGGCAGGGGCAGGAGTGTTGGCGCTCCTTCTCCTGTTCATGGTGATGGCGGTACCGGCAGCGGCAGCACCGGTCACCGCGACTGAATGGTATAACGAGGGGAATAACTTCACGAACCAGAAACGGTTCGATATGGCGATCCATGCGTATGACCATGCGATCGCACTCAACCCGTCCTATGCCCGGGCTTATTTTGCCAGGGGACAGGCCCTTGCAATGCTCGGTCTGCATGCTGATGCCCTCGCCGCTTACGAAAAAGCGATCGCGATCGATCCCGATCTCGTCCCGGTGGTGGCAAGTTACCTCGAAACCTCCGAAAAGGTTGTGTATCCCGATATCCCCAGTGGATCGCTGATTAAAGGATACTGGGTGTCGGGGTGGAGGTTCCTTGAGATCGATAACCGGCAGGGAGCCTATGACGTGGTGGTGGCGCTGGCTCCGAGGGGGACTGACGGGGCAACCTCTGCCGTTTACATTAAAAAAGGGTTCGCTCATTACTTCGACGGTCTTGTGCCTCCCGGATCCTACGACATGTACATCACGTATGGTTCCCGCTGGAATTCCCAGAAGAAGCAGTTCGACCGGGATGCCGGGTACCTGAAGTGGGAACTCCCCCAGTATTTCCAGGGGGCATCCGGGTACGGGTACTCGATGACCTTTGTCTCAAAACAGTACCAGCCGTCCTGGTACTACTATAATCTTGAGCCAATTGCGCCATCAGACTTCCCGAAATTGTGAGAACAGATAAATGCCCCTGGAGAAGGACGATATCAAGCTCATCGAGGATAAACTGGCCCTGATCGAGTCAAATATCAGGGCCCTCCGGGAATACCAGGATGAGCGGGCTGCCGAGATCCAGGAACTTTCCGACGAGATTATGAAGATCGTGCGGAAAGGATAACTTCCCGGTCTTTATTGTAACAGGATCTCCACACCAAGAGAGACCAGGAAATTCATTCTCCGGTTTATTATAATTATGACCCCAAAGCGTTCAGGGAGGTTGAAGGTCCCTCGGAGCGGCATATTACCTCTCTGCAGAGAGTGACATCGATTGAATTCTGAAACGGTACTCCCCCAAGGGTATCCTTATACTTTTTTATTGCATATCTCTAATGAGGAGGCCAGGGGCGCTTCCAAAACCCCCGTAGTGTAGCGGTCAATCATGCAGGACTTTGGATCCGGCGACGGCGGTTCGAATCCGCCCGGGGGTATCAGTTTTTTGTTTGGGTTATGTAAGATCGAAGAGTCCTGATAAGCGGGGTATTCACCGTCCTTCTCCCGATACCTGTATTAATTGAAACCACGGGCTGGAAAACCAACTCGACATGGTAAAGCCGGGCTGGTCATAGTTGTCATCGGTTTAGAACTCTTCAAGGCCCATGCCAGATTGAATGCCCCACCGGAAAACAAGAGGAATGTAAAAAAGGATTATTTTTTCCTCAATATCATCACAAAGCCGAGGAGACCCACCGCCACCAGGACAAGGGTTGCCGGCATCGGCCCCTCTGTCGGGGTTGAGACCGGCGAGAGGGTGGCAGCGATCTGGGTCGTCTGCCCGCTTTGCACCGGCTCTGAGACCTCCCAGTCAGCATATCCCGTCAGCTTAATCAGGAACGAGTGGGTCCCGGGCTGGACAGAGGAGATGGTGAGCGGGGTGATCCCCTCATAGACATTGTCCATGAAGACCTGTGCACCAGCTGGATTTGAGGAAACCGCGACAGAACCGGTCCCCGGTGCCTGGGTCGGAGTCGGAGTGCCGACATGGAGGGTCTGGGTCACGGTTGTGGTCGCACCGCTCGCGACATAAACGGTCCCGACCCAGTCCTGGAACCCTGAGAGCGAGATCCGCACCTGGTGGTTTCCCGGCGAAAGGCCGGTCGCAAGTGCTGGTGTGATCCCGTAGTAGACACCATCAACGTAGGCACTGGCACCCTGCGGAGTAGAAACGACATAGATGGTCCCTGATTCAGGGGCGACCTGGTTCAGGGTCACAGAGACCTGGGTGGTACTGCCAGCGCTCACCGTCACCGTCCTTGAAACACTCGTGTACCCGCTCTTGCTTACGTAGACGGTATGGGTTCCGGCATTCACCCCTGTGAAGGTGCAGGGAGTGACCTGTGATGATCCGCTGTCAAGGACCGCGGTCGCCCCACTCGGGCTCGATGTGACCGAGATGCTCCCGTAGTTCTGGACAGGGGTCAGGTAGGCATTCACCGGGATGGTCTGACCATCCGATGGATTCCCTGAGAGGCTCGTGCTCCAGGTCTCGTAGCCGGAAAGGGAGATACTGACGGTATGCCCTGGTGTCCCCTCGCTTGCAACCTGGACGGTCACCGGGGTGATACCTTTGTACGAACCGTCAAAGTACACACTCCCCCCCGATGGAACCGAGGAGATTGAGTAGTAACCCTTTCCTGCCCCGACCAGGGTGGTCGGCTGGGTGACCGGGATGAAGACGAGGTCGGCATTCACCGATATCGTCTCTCCTTCAGAGGGATTTCCCTGGTAGCTCTGCTGCCAGTCATAATACCCGGACTTGGTCACCCGGATCGTGTGCGAAGGGCTGCCCGTAACGAGGACAGAGAACGTGACCGGAGTAGTACCCTTGTACGAGCCGTCAAAGTACACGGCTCCCCCTGAGGGGTCGGACGTGATCTCGAAATACCCGGTATCCCCGCCAATCTCGTCGGCAATGGCTACACTGCATACGAGCCCGCAGGCCAGGATCAATAGGAAGAGGCCGGCGCTGAATTGAGAACGGATCGTCATGATATCACTGTAATAAAAAGGAATAAGCGTCCCCCTATAAATAGGCACACAGTTGAGAGAGGTACCCTCCCGATGATGAAAATGAATGGAGGGGGTATTCCTGGCATACATAAAGCCTTACTGGAGCACTTGAAAGCCCGGGAGAGATTCAGAATGCTGTGGTGTTATTTTCCTGTTCACTGCCCGTTAAAGGAGCGTGCTATCATAAGGGACTATCTTCATTCAGTCAATTACTGAAAGGGGAAAAGCATGGGCAAGTCCTGTCAGGACAACCGGGAGATAACCCGTGCGAGCCTGGCGACCCCTTCTTTTATGGCTTCTATATTCGCATTCGAGAAATTCAGTCGGATCGTATCATCCCCGCCGCCATCGACATAGAACGGGGCGCCCGGGAGTACCGCCACCCCTTCCTTCACACCCTCCGAAAAGACCTTCATCGAGGAGATCCCCCCCGGGAGCGTGCAAAGGAGGAACATGCCTCCTTCCGGACGGGTATGGGTCAGGGAGGGGGGCATCAGGTCATCGAGGAGGTCGCACATCAGCCGGCAGTGTTCACCGTAAATCCTGGAGACGCCCCGAACATGGGCATCAAGATCGTGGGTCGCAAGGTAGCGGTGAAGAACAACCTGGCAGAAGAAGTTGGAATGGAGGTCGGAGGCCTGCTTGGCCGCATTGAACCGGGCAAGCATGGGCTCCGGAGCGTACATCCATCCGATTCGCATCCCCGGGGCAACGATTTTGGAAAAGGAGCCCGACATGATACCCTGCTCCGGCAGGAGGCGTTTGACCGGGAGCCTCGGCTTCCCGTCAAAGAAGAGCTCCCCGAATGCATCATCCTCGTAAAAGATGGTCCCTGTCCCTTCGAGCAGTTCCGCGATCGCCTTCCGGTACTCTCCGGCATAGGTCCTGCCGGAAGGGTTCTGGGAGTTGGGAATCCCGTAGAAGAACCGGAGAGGCTGCCTGGCAAGAAGGTCTGAAAAGCTAGCAAGGTCCGGGCCGGAATCGGTCAGCGGCACCGTGTGGATGACAGGCTCGTACAGGGAGAAAGCTTCGATCGCACCAAGGTACCCTGGCCGTTCCATCCCGACAGGGTCACCCGGGTCGACAAGAATCTTTGCAATGAGGTCAAGGCACTGCTGGGAGCCGTTCACGATCTGTATCTCTTCAGCCCGTGCCGGTATACCGAGACGGCGCCTGTAACGGTCAGCGATATACTCCCGGAGCGGGAGGTACCCGTCCGTCGTGCTATACTGGAGGGCCGACCTCCCGTCTTCCTCCATCACCAGGCGTGAAGCCCGGGCAAGACCCTCCACGTCAATGTGTTCAGATCCGGGAAGCCCTCCGGCAAACGAGATGACCCCTGGTTGTGAGGAGACACGAAAAAGCTCCCTGAGAAAAGACGGAGGAAGGCACCCCATCCGCCGGGCGAAACGATACTCCATATCACAGCTCCTGTACAGGTATGGGGAAGAATAAACGAAA
>JAJFVA010000018.1 GCA_021371995.1 Methanoregulaceae archaeon
TCTATAAAGCGTGGAAGGAGTACCGCCCCGAACATATTTTTGTCCTTGTCTGGGCTTTCTTTATCATCGTCGCAGCCTTCCGGCAGGTCCGGTATGAATACTACCTTGCGGTGAACATTGCCCTTCTCGGTGGGATCTGTGTCGGATATGCCCTTGAGCGGGCATGGCCGGATATCAGGGCAATGGGAAAGAAAGCAGCGGTGAAAGAACCACTAGAAGAACCTAAAGAACAGAAGGGATCAGCGAAGAGGAAGAAAGCAGAGAAGGTCCAGCAGAAAGCCGTTTCGAAAACAAAAATCAATTATGTCAACATCCTTGTTGCCGGGCTCGTCTGTGCCTGCGCCCTCATCTTTGCCGTCACATCGGTGCAGCTCCAGTATGCCGTAGCATCATCCGGAGCAATCAGGATGAACCAGGACTGGCGGGAGTCGCTTGAGTGGATGAATGCCCATACCCCGGAAACCGGCATGGAGTATGAAACCCTGTACGACAGGGACACATTCTCTTATCCGGAAACCGCGTACGGAGTCATGTCATGGTGGGACTACGGGCACATGATCACGTATATCGCCAAACGGATACCGAACTCCAACCCGTTCCAGGCGGGAGTGGCTGGTCCCAACGGCTCTGCGGCATTTTTTATCTCCCAGTCCGAAGAGACCACCAACCAGATCGCTGAGAACCAGGGGACACGGTACGTCATCACCGATATCGAAATGACGGCCGGCAAGTTCTGGGCGATGGCGACCTGGTACAATTCCACGGAAAAACAGGGTCCCTACGAGAACATCTTCCTTGTTCCCGAGAATTCTCAGGGAGCCTCTTCCTATAGTCCGGTCACCGTTTACACTGACAAGTATTTCATGACAACGATTGCCCGCCTTCACAATTTCGACGGCTCATATACCCCTGCAGGACAGGTCTACTATATCGAATACACGACAAATTCCGGTGTCGGGCCTTACCCTGTGATCACGACTGCAACTGCGATGGACGCTGCCCAGGCAAAGGCTGCGGCAGACCAGTATAACCAGCAGGCAGAGCCGGGAACCGGAGCGGCGGCAGTCAGTTCGCTCATCATCCAGCCGAGCATAGACGTTCCTGCCCTCCGCCATTATCGGCTCGTGCACGAATCACCGACCGATGTCTTCGCAGAGGCCTCACCGGATGTCAGGTACGTGAAGGTCTTTGAGTACGTACCCGGTGCCCGGATCAGGGGAGAAGGAACCATCGAGCTTCCGCTCGTGTCTAATACGGGGAGATCATTTGTTTACCGCCAGGCGAGCGTGAACGGAGAGTTTATTGTGCCGTATTCAACCGAAGGGAATCCCTACGAAGTGCGGGCGACCGGCAAGTATCGCATCGCGGGCACGGGTGAGGAGTTCTCGGTTTCCGAGGATGCGGTCATGAGAGGCCTTCAGATCAGTTGAGAGATGACGCACCAGTGCTCAGCTATCTGCGGGGAGGAATTTGCTGCCCACGACATGGAGATCTCCCGTGAGAACCGGGCACGCATCGAAAATGCCATGGCACACCTGCCGGACTATGTTATCCGGCATGGCCCCGAACCTGCACTTGTCGAGGATCTCGAGCGGGTCCACAATCCCCGGCATATCCGGATGATCGAGGAGTTCAGCTCGTATGGGGGCCTCCATTACATCGACATGGACACGTATGTGACGGGGGAGTCATTCACCACAGCACTCCTTGCCACAGGCTCCTCAATCAGAGCTGCCGGACGTGCTCTTGACGGTGAGCACTGCTTCGCCCTCATCCGCCCTCCCGGGCACCATGCTGAACCCGACCGTGCCATGGGGTTCTGCCTCTTCAACAATGCCGCGGTTGCGGCTGCATGGGCGCTCGAGAAGGTCGACCGTGTTGCAATCGTCGACTGGGACCTGCACCACGGAAATGGCACCCAGAAGATCTTCTACCGGAGTGACCGGGTTCTGTTCTGTTCAATCCACCAGAGTAACGCCTTTCCCGGCACCGGATGGATCGATGAGATCGGGGAAGGCAGGGGGAGGGGCTTTTCCCTGAACGCCCCGGTTTTACCCGGCAGCACCATCGATGACTATGCCTATGTATTCGGGGAGGTGTTCGCAGAGGCCATCTCCCACTTTTCACCTGACCTCCTCATCGTCTCTGCCGGCCAGGACCCTTTGTCCGATGACCCCATGGAGGGGATGCGCCTCCTCCCGCGTGACTTCGCCATCCTGACCCGGATACTCATGGAAGCCCATGACAATCCCCTCGCGCTTGTCCTCGAGGGGGGATACGGACCATCACTTGGGGATGCGGTTGCTGCAGTATTTTATGCCCTGCATGGAAAGCCTGTCAGGATGCCGTTTGGTGATCCCCGCGAGAGTACGATAAAGACCGTAACCCATCTGAAAAAAGTGATGATATAAGACCGGTATGTCCCTATAAGCCCGCTGATACCCTGGTACAATGGCGGATTGCGATTCAGTTCAGATCTCTTTTTAAAAAGGGGATAGTGACAATCTAACTACCGACCTTTTTGTCGAACGATAAAAATAATCGCGTTATATTGAGGCGGGTTTCCATGTTGTTTTGTGAATATCAGATGATAATTTCGTTTTCAAGGTCAATGTAACTAGTTTTTGAATCGCCGCCGGGGCGCCCTTCGGGGGCGGCTGGGTCAATCGCATATAAGAAGTGAGACCGGCAACCCGCACTTTTTCCTCCCGGATTTTAGTGACTGTATTTTCCTTACTTCCCTGTCATAATTTGTGAGCGGGATTGGTGGTAACAATGCCACTATACCTTAAAAAAAATTGTGACTGGTGAAAAAAATTCGTTGTTGAGCCATGGCTTTGCAGATACTATGGCTCTTATCCGGGGATGAAACTCCCCCCCTATTTTGTTCGTTTCCGGACACGGTCGCGGTTCACATGCGAAACCTCGAGCCCGGGGATAATTACCCTGACAACCGGAATTGTGGTCCTTGTAAGATCACAGACGCAGACCCGTTCAGCATGAGGTTTGATTTCAGAAAGAACCATGCGGATATCATCGTCAATGTATGGGGTACTCAGGTCCTCAACTGAAGAGACCGGTACTTCTTCTGCCCGGGAAAACCACTCCCTGTTTATCCGTTTCATCCGTTCATAGCCTGCCCGCTCTACCAGGCTTTTACGGCCGGGATTTTCGCGTCCGCCGAAGAGATGTGATGCACGGCTCTGGGCGACCTCGGTGAGTGCCCGGAGTGCAGCAATCGCCGGATCGGGATGGGTTCCCGAGCCCATCACCAGGAGTTCGGGATCTTTGCTGACCGTATCATCTGCAGCCGCTGCAACGGTGGGAACCCGTGTTCTTCCCGGAAGGAGCCAGAGATGGATCTCAATCCCATGAGACTCCATCCGGTCCTGCACTTCTTTAGCCGGGCACGCACGGTCAATTACCAGTCGCCGGCCCATACACCGGTTCCGTTCAGCCATGCTCATATCGTCGCGTTCCATCACCTCGAGAAGTGCATGGAGGATTGCCTCCTCCCTCACATTCCCGCTTGCGAGGCCATTGGTATCGCTCTGGAACAGTGCAGACGTCATCCCCATGGTGTCGTACGGGTGAAAGACTGCATTGCTCGGGACAAGGACCTCCTCACCGGAAAGCAGGTCATGGGCTCTGCTCCAGTGGATTCTCTCCCCCTGGGTAAGCGGACGGGGAAGGATAATATCTGCGGGGTTCAAGGTCCGGTGAACGGGAAGATCTTCATACGCGGCGAATTCCATAGGATCCATCCGGTATTCTGCACTGTACCGCTCCACCGCCTCCATCATGGCCGAAACCTTTGCCTGGACCGGGTCCTTGCCTTTGCCTGCGTGGTAGCGGGCCGCTCCCCGCACGGCGCGGGGACGGTATGCAGAAAAACAAGGGATACCGAGGCGGTCTGCATGGGTGATATCGATCACCTCCTCAACCCCGATAACCGTCATGAGCGGCTCGACCGCTTCAAGTGTCTCGGGAGGAGATCGCACCCGGTGCGTGCCTTCCAGGAAGTGTTTTTTTACGCGCTGCAGGGTATGGCTCATCAGTCATCATAGCACAGAAAATATCTTTATGGTATCCCTGTATCTCTTTGTTAGCTATGAACTCCGAGGAACTTGTGATCGGGATGCAGGTCCGCTATCCACGGACCGGAACGGCAGGCAGGGTGGCAAAGATTGAGCGACAGGGGGGAAATCTCTTCGCTGAGATTGACACCACCGGTCTTCTCTACCGTGCAGACCAGCTGGTGCCTGTCTCATTGCAGAAAGGAAAAGAGGAGCAGAAAAAGACAGAAGACATCGAGAGGGTAAAAAAAGAACTGGAATTTATCTCCGGGACAGGGTTCCAGGAAGCGATCTCCCACTCTGACCAGAGCTGCGAGGGCGGTGGTTAGTCATTGATCGGGATGGTTGTCAGCTTGACTGATTCCACCCCTTTCTGGGACATGAGCCGCTCTGCAAGTGTCTTTAAGTCTGCCCCGTCTCCGCGGATGAGGATGATCTCGAGACAACGCTCATGCGTTACATGTGAATGAAGCGTAGCCTGGATTATTCCCATAAACTCATGCTGGATATCGGTCAGGGTGGCAAGCAGCCCCCGCTGATCGTGGTCATAGATCATGGTGATCACTCCCTGGCGTTCCCCTTTCACATCAGACATCCATTTGTAATAGGTGATGTAACTCCGTATTGCATCCCGTATCCCCTCTGAACGGGAGGAATAGCCGCGGTAGTTTATGATCTCATCAAACTTATCCAGCAGATTTTTTGGCAGTGATATCCCGATTCTCGAGAGCTCTGTGTCAACCGTCATCTGGTGTAACCTCAGTTAAGGATATCTGCACCGACCCACCTCTTAACCTTTCCGTATAGTCACAGGATGAAGTACAACTTTTTCAGAATATTACTCAGTTGCCGTTATTCCCAGTTTATGATCTGAACCGTGCATTTCATATCCGAACCGGCGAAGCGGCGCATGACCGGTTTGTATAAGTAGGTTCATTCAATATTGAATAAGGAGGTTTGATCGCATTTCGCGTGATGTAACAATTCCAGGCGTTAATATCGGAGTCGTCGGTCATGTGGATCATGGGAAGACCACGCTCGTCTACGGGCTTACAAAGGCGTGGACGGATCGCCACAGTGAGGAGATAAAACGCGGCATCTCCATTCGCCTGGGGTACGCTGATGCGACATTTTACCGGTGTGAACAATGTACCGGTCCGGATGCTCTTACCACAAGTCCGGACTGCCCGGTCTGCGGGACAAAGGCAGTGCCGTTCCGGTCCGTCTCATTCGTTGACGCCCCCGGGCACGAAACCCTGATGGCAACCATGCTTTCCGGATCAGCCCTCATGGACGGTGCCATGCTCGTGATTGCGGCGAATGAACCCTGTCCGCAGCCCCAGACAAAAGAGCATCTGATGGCTCTCGAACTCGTCGGGATTAAGAGAATCGTGATCGTGCAGAACAAGATCGATGTAGTCTCCCAGAAAGACGCTCTCAGGCATTATGAGCAGATCAAGGCATTCGTGAAGGGCACGGTTGCAGAAAGTGCACCGATCATTCCGATATCAGCACAGAAATCGATCAACATCGGAGCAGTGATCGAGGCGCTTGATACGGTCATTCCGGAAATAGAGAGGGATCCGGATGCAAACCCTGTCATGCTGGTTGCCCGCTCCTTTGATATCAACAAGCCCGGTTCGAACTGGCGTGAAGTAAAGGGTGGGGTGATCGGGGGATCGCTCATTCGTGGTATCTTTAAGGAAGGGGATGATATCGAGATCCGCCCGGGCAGGCAGGTCCAGGCGGAGAACAAGATCCGGTGGGAGCCGATCACAACAAAGATCACCACCATCAATGCCGGGTCCAAAAAAATCATTGAAGCCGGACCCGGGGGACTGCTCGGGATAGGGACAAAACTCGATCCTGCCCTGACCAAGAGTGATGCGCTAGCCGGCCAGGTGGCCGGCCATGCGGGGGCGTTGCCCCCCGTCTGGGATCGCCTCCGGTTCCAGGTCACGCTCATGGAGCGTGTGGTGGGAGCCATGAGCGAGCTCTCGATTGAACCCCTCAAACATCATGAACCTCTGATGCTCTCTGTCGGCACGGCAGTCACCGTCGGGGTGGTCACCAGTGCAAAGAAAGACCTGGCAGAAGTTACCCTGAAACGGCCGGTGTGTGCCGAGCCGGGTGCACGGATTGCAATCAGCCGCCAGCTGGGAGCCCGATGGCGTCTTATCGGGATGGGCGTCCTGACAGAGTAAGAGTCCTGCTTGATGCAAATGCGCTGATGGCGCAGCTGCAGTTCAGGCTTGACATCTTTACAGAACTGACACAATGTATCGGTGGATATGAACCAGTATTACTCGACTGTGTGCGTGACGAACTGCGCGGCCTTGCCGCGGGCCATGGAAAGGACGGGTCATCTGCGCGGTCTGCGCTCATCCTTGCAGAGAGGTGTTCAGTTGTTGAAACCGGATCCCTTGAAGGGTCCGTGGATGAGAAGATCCTATATTATGCGAGCACGCATGGATGCATGGTATTCACAAACGACCGGGATCTCCGGACCGCCCTGCTTTCGCATGGTGTGCCGGTAATCTCGCTCGCAGGAAAACAGAGGCTGGAAGTATTCAGGGAATAGGTGGGTCATGTATTACCGGATAAAACTGGCAGACAAGGTGCGGGTCCCCCCCCACCGTCTCGGTGAGGAGCTCAGGAAGGTGATCCTCGATGTGCTGCAGGAGCAGCTTGAAGGGAGCATCGACAAGGAGATTGGCATTTTTATTGCCGTAACAAAAGTGCTTGACGTCGGAGAAGGAGAGATTGTTCCCGGCGATGGAGCGGTCTACTATGATGTCAATTTCGAGTCACTGGTCCTGCGGCTCAGCCTTCAGGAAGTGATCGAAGGCATGGTGGTTGAAACGACCAGTTTTGGTGCATTTGTGAGTCTGGGCCCGATAGATGCCATGCTCCATGTGAGCCAGATCTCGGATGAATACATCAATTATGATGAGAAGAACGCCCGGCTGATCTGCCAGGAGTCCAAACGGTATATCGCAGTGGGTGAGACCATCCGCGTAAGGGTGGTGACCCTCTCCCTGAATGAGCGGGAGCCCCGTGACAGCAAGATTGGTCTCACCATGAGGCAATCAGGTCTGGGCACGGCCAAGTGGCTCGAAGAGGATCTGGCAAAAGAGAAGGAGAAGGAGAAAGAGAAGGGTGGTGAGCGTGGCGGCCGCTAGAAAAAAACTGGTACAGATCTGCAGGGAATGTCACCGGGTAGTCGAGGGGGAGAGCTGTGCGGTCTGTGGCAGTTCGAATCTCTCGACCGACTGGACCGGGTACCTTGTTATCATCGATCCCCGCCATTCTGAAGTGGCAAAAAAGATGAATATCTCTCTTCCGGGAAGATACGCTCTGAAGGTCCGCTGAATGCTCCTGCTGCCCGAGGGCCGGCGCCATTTATTCAGGGCGCCGTTTGGAACCCTTTGCCCTGATATCGAAAGCGTCCTCCCATTGATCCGGGGAAGAGTGGTATACACCGTCGGCGATGTGGTAACCTATCACCTGATCCAGAAGGGAATAATCCCCTCTGTTGCGATCATTGATGGGCACACCATGCGGTCTCCCTGCAGCCGGTCGCCGGCTGTCTACAGAAAACGGCTTACCGCCAGGAACCCGCCCGGCACACTCACACCTGAGCTGAGAAAGGCCCTTGATGCCGCGGTAGCTGATCCCGGAATGCTGGTCCTTGTTGAGGGCGAAGAAGATCTCGCAGTCATCCCCCTCATCATCTCGGCTCCCGAAGGTGCCATGGTGCTCTACGGACAGCCGGGAGAAGGGGTTGTTGTCTGCGAAGTGACTGAAGCGGCCAAGGATAAAGCAAAGACCCTTCTCTCCTGTTTTGTTGAGCACGATGAACATACGCTGCCCGTGTAGAATCGCCGGGTGGCATGAGTATAAATAATCTGACCACGAATTATAAGAGGATACCGATGGATTTCGAGGTTACCAGGGATACGAGGAACGAACTCCTGGCAAGGAGGGAGGTGGACTTCAGGCTCCGGTTTGATGGTCCCACGCCGTCAAGAATGCAGGTTATCGGCAAACTGGCAGCAGGGTTGAATGTGAACGAGAAGCTGCTGGTGCTTGACTCCATGAAGACAAGTTACGGGAAAACCGAACTCTCCGGAATGGCCAGGGTGTACGATTCAGAAGAACAGAAAGCAAAGACGGAGAGGGCATACCTCTCCAGCCGTGGCATGCCAAAACCGAAGGAGGAAGAGGCCTGATGGCGGCAAAAAAGGTAAAAGCCCCGTCAACCCGCCGTGCTTCCTGCTACACGATCGAGGGGGGTAAAGCGACGTTTGCAAAGAAGTTCTGCCCGAGATGCGGACCAGGAGTGGTCATGGCTGATCACAAGGATCGTATGGCGTGCGGAAAGTGTGGATACACTGAGTTCAAGAAATAATCGCTGATGCCTGTTTTTGGGCGGATTCTCGGGATAGAGGGAACAGCCTGGAACCTCAGCGCTGCTGTTTTTGATAACGATCTCATCTCCCTCTATCAAAAGCCGTACCGTCCCCCGACGGGAGGGATTCACCCGAGGGAAGCAGCCCAGCATCATGCATCGGAGATGAAGACAGTAATCTCGAAGGTGCTGACAGACCCGGGCACGATCACGGGAGTTGCCTATTCACAAGGCCCGGGTCTTGGCCCCTGTCTCCGGACCGTGGCGACAGCTGCCCGGTCCCTGGCCATTGGTCTTGGTGTCCCCATTGTGGGGGTGAACCATTGCGTTGCCCATATCGAGATCGGTCGTTTTTCAACCGGGTGCAGCGATCCGGTTGTGCTCTATGCAAGTGGCGCCAATACCCAGGTGATCGGGTACCTGAACCGGCGCTACCGGATATTCGGGGAGACTCTCGATATTGGGATCGGCAATGCGATCGATAAATTTGCCCGGAGCAAAGGTCTTCCTCATCCCGGTGGTCCGGCAATCGAGGAACTGGCAAAGACCGGGGAGTATGTGGATCTGCCCTACACGGTCAAAGGGATGGACCTTGCGTTTTCCGGACTTGTAAGTGCTGCACGGGAGAGCAGGGCGCCAATCGTGGACGTCTGTTACAGCCTTCAGGAGACTGCTTTTGCCATGTGCACCGAGGTAACCGAGCGTGCCCTCGCCCATACGGGGAAGGAAGAAGTGCTGCTTGTCGGGGGAGTGGGGGCAAACAGCCGTCTGCAGGAGATGCTCTCACAAATGTGTCGTGACCGAGGGGCGATTCTGTATGTCCCGGAACACCGGTACCTTGGGGATAATGGCGCGATGATCGCGTATACCGGGAAGATAATGCTGGAAAACGGATATTCTGTTCCGCCCGGAGAGTCATATGTGAATCCTTCGTATCGTTCCGATCAGGTTGAGATAACCTGGCGGCATGATGATCCCGGGGAGCGTATCAGGACAGGATCCCTTGACCAGATGACCCATGCTACCGGTGCGGAAGCGGAGGTGGCGCTCTGGGATACATTCGTTGAGAAACGAAGAGTCCGGAAAGCGTACAGGAGACCGGAACTCGATTCCCGGCTGATTACCGAGCGTACACGGGCTGAAGCGAGGCTTATTGCAGCAGCCCGGAGATCCGGAGTCCCGACACCGGTAATTCATGAAATTACCGGGGATACCATCCGGATGGAGCGGGTCTATGGCAGCCTCATGAAGGATACACTCCAAAACGAACATCTGGAGGAGGCAGGCAGGACCGTTGGCAGCCTTCATCGTGCAGGAATCGTTCATGGTGACCTCACAACGAGCAACATGGTGATGAGGGACGGGAGATGCGTGCTCATTGATTTCGGCCTTTCCGGAGTGTCATCCGAAATCGAAGCCCGAGGAGTTGATCTGCATGTCCTCTTCCAGACACTCGAGAGCACGACAGACCATTTTCCTGAGCTGAAAGAGGCATTTTCCAGGGGATATCAACAGGCCTTTGATGGTGCCTGCGCTGTCCTTCTTCGGGAAAGGGAGATTGAGAAGAGGGGCAGATACCTGTGAAGATTGTGGTCGTGACCTCAAACCCTCACAAGGCCGCAGAAATCGCCGATTTTTTCGGAGATCTTGTTGAGATCACGCATCTTACCATGGAGATTCCCGAGTATCGCCATCACGATGTGGGGGAAATTGCGTACCGGAAAGCTGAATACGCTTTTCATACCCTCGCCTGCCCGCTCATGGTCGATGATACCGCCTTTTCGATAGAGGCCCTCAATGGTTTTCCCGGACCGTATGCCGCGTATGCACTCTCCACCATAGGAAACGAAGGGATCCTTAAGCTGCTCGAAGGAACTGTCAACAGGCATGCGTATTTCGAGACAGCAATTGCCTTCGCTTCTGATGGTGGAATCCGGGTGTTCCTGGGCAGGGTTGACGGAGTCATCGTCTCTCCCAGGGGAACAGCCGGGTTCGGGTACGATCCCATTTTCGAAGTGGAAGGGCGCACCCTTGCAGAACTGGATCGTGCTGCGAAAAACCGGATATCCCATCGTGCACGGGCGCTCTCCCGTTTAAAGGCCTGGATCCTTTCAGAGGAAGGGGCGGTCCATGACAAAACGGTTAAGAGGAATGATGACGTTTAATAATAATCCAAGAAGTGGTGTCCCTCCATGGCAAGATTTCCTGAAGCCGAAGCAAGACTCCTGAATGTCAAGATATGTATGCGCTGCAATGCCCGGAATGCGATACGCGCAACCAGTTGTCGCAAGTGCGGATACAAGAACCTCCGCCCAAAGAACAAAGAGAAGAAGGCCTGATCCTTCAGGCACTATAGAAGGTCACTCTTTTTCCTTTCTGGCTGTACTCCCCCTTATACGTCTCGATATTTCGTTTATAGCCGATACGATCAGTAAACCCGAGTTCACGCAGGCGTTCCCTGATCCGCATGACCTCCTGCTCATCCTGCCAGTCAGGGGTATAGACATAAATCACTTTCATACTGTCCCGTGAGTCAGGATTTGGTTTTGCCGTGCTCACCTTGGCTGAAATACCGAGTTCCTTTCTGCAGGTGGCATTGCGTATGAGTGTCCATGCTTCGTCCACCCGTTCGGGAGGAAGGAAGATGAGCCATTTTCCTGCGAGCTCATCCTCTATTGCATCCGGCTTTACATCAGGTGCGTCCTGGACAATCCAGTACATCCTGGTGGTCCGGCTCGGGATCACCCCTTCCCCTGCGAGGATGGCGTGGTATATTGCGCCAGCGGAGCCAAAACGGAAGATCAGCGCTTCTCCGAGCTGGGGATATTCGCTACAGAATTTTTCAAATATCTGGAGGAACGGGGCCTCAAAATCAATGTCTCCTTCCACGAGCTCAAAAAGATACGGTCCCATAGCGCGAAGCCCGGCATTCAGCATCACTTCGAAAAGACCGTAAGCGACGTCAGCAAGCGCTTCGGGATCGACTTTCTCCATATGATAGGATGTACACGGATGCAATGAAAAAAGGTTATGTTCACTGTACCCGGCCACAGAGTTCCCGGGTCACAAGGGATGCGGCATGTTCCCCGGAGAGAAGCATCCCCCCGAAGACAGGGCCCATCCGGTGTTCACCACAGACCGCATTTGCTGCCATTCCTGTCACGATAAGACCGGGGAATATCTCTTTTGTGTGCTCAATGATCATCGATTCAGCTTTTTCAGCCCACATGAACCCCTCCCCCTTCACGATGACCTGTTCTGATTTTTTTGCAACGAGCCTGGCTACGACTGCATCGTGACCGGTGGCATCGATCGCATACCGGCAGCCAAGAGTGAGCGGGTCCACGTGGAGACCCGCCATCGCGACCGGCGTCCAGTTCACGACAAGGCCGGAGAGCCTCGAATCGCTCCGGACCATGACGTCCTCGACTGTTATGGAGGTGAGGAACTCCACCCCTGTATCGCAGGCAGCCGAAGTCAGTTTTGAGACCGCCTCCACGGAACCGGCAACATAGTAGCCTTCCGTATACGTCCGATACCGTATCCCGAAATGATCAAGGAGCCGCCGCGCCTCTTCCTGGACCACGATCCGGGGAAACATCATCCCTCCCCCCCACATCCCCCCGCCGACCGACAATTTCTTCTCAATCAGGATCACCGATAAGCCCGCCTCCCCAAGAAATGTGGCAGCTGCAAGACCTGAAGGTCCGCCACCGACTACCGCAACATCCGATTCTGTGCAGCTGAGCAGGGTATTTAACTCTGATTCAATAATCGCCCTGCTGATAATCCGCTCGTCAAGTTCCATCCTGGTTCCTCAGCCAATTCATAGCTTCTGGTGTATATGAAATAAGACATGCTATTATCGCTCCGGCTGGAAATCCCACGGGAACCATGATTGTGCCCGTCCTGCAACAGCTCGATAACAGAGCAATTCAGGAGCACGATGGAACCAGTGGCGCTTTGGGAATAAACGCCCCTTGATCCAGGCTTATTTTGGGATTCTGTCAGGAATTTCCACCCCCCGTAGAGAATGTTTATGAACCACGCATTCCGTACATTCTTATCATGAAACCATGGAAGCGTGACTGGGGACTCACGGGCAGGATCTGGCTCACCATGTTCCTGCTGTTCTTAGTCTACCTTGCCTTCATCGCAGTTCTCTCGATGCTGGGAATCGGTCTCCCGTTCCTTGTGGTAATTGTATTCCTGATGGCATTTCTCCAGTATTTTTTCTCGGACCGCCTCGTACTCTGGAGCACGAGAGCCCGGGTGATCGAGCCGGACGAATATCCTGAACTCCACAGTATGGTCGAGAGGTGTGCAACCGAGGCAGGAATCCCAAAACCCCGTGTTGCCATCATGCAGACCCCTGTACCTAATGCTTTCGCCACCGGAAGGAGCCCGAAACACGCCGTGGTCGCGGTTACCGACTCGATCATGCGTCTCCTTACCCCGCGAGAGCTGGAAGCGGTCATTGCCCACGAGATCTCACACGTCAGGAACAGGGATGTGCTGACACTCACCATCGCGAGCTTCGTCGCCATGATCGCAGCGCTCATCATGAACAATTTCCTCTTTGCTGCGATGTTTGGGCGGAGGGATTCCGGGAATGCCTGGATCCTGGCGGGGATTGTTGCCGTTGTGGTATATTTCATTGCGCAGCTCCTTATCATGGCCCTCTCACGGTACCGTGAGTTTGCTGCAGACCGGGGAAGTGCGTATATCACGGGCTCTCCGAGCGATCTCATCTCAGCCCTTGGGAAGATCAGCGGGAAGATGGAGACAGTACCCCCCCAGCAGAAACAGGCCGTGGAGACCGCAAATGCTTTCTTCATCATCCCTGCCCTTTCAGGATCCACCCTGCTCGAACTCTTCTCCACCCATCCGCCACTGGAGAAGAGAATTGCTGCTCTCGAGCAGGTCGAGCTCGAACTGAAAGGTCTTGTCTAATCCATACCTTTTTCCCCTCCGGTTTCTGGTTCCATCACCGCTGGAAAAAGCCCTGATGGAATGTAACAAAAGGAATAAGTGGGAGTATCTCAAAATAGAATGGCGCGATTGCATCGATGGTCTAGTGGTATGACTTAGGCCTTCCAAGCCTATAGCCCGGGTTCAATTCCCGGTCGATGCACTGCGGGCCCGTGGTCTAGCTGGTTATGACGTCGCCTTCACACGGCGGAGGTCAGGAGTTCGAATCTCCTCGAGCCCATGGTTGTTCCGAAAGATTATTTCCAGATTTCAGAATTCCTTTCCGGCTCGTGGAAAAGTGCCCTCGATCCTATGTTCTCTCCTGCAGCTGATTCAAAGGGTTGGTTTTTCCCATCGTTCACAAACCTCTAAATAGAACGTTGCATGACTCTTATCCCGTATGATCGAAGGAATTATTGAAAAAGTCAAGGGATTCCTGATGAACCCTGCGGAATCGTTCCGGAAGACCCGGAGCGATTCTGTCGGAGCAGCATACCGGTATTTCGTGGTGCTCCTTGTTGTCTACACGATTCTCTCAGCCATCGTTGCTGTTGCGGTCGGGATGTATGCCTTCAATGACATGATTGCCCAGCTGGCACAGACCGGTATGCTGGGAGCAGCCCTTGCCGGGGCATTCTCGAACCTCGGGCCATTTGTCGCGGCAATGATAGTATTCGTGGTATATCTCTTCTTCTTTATTGCCCTCTTCGGGATCTTCATAAAAGGGCTGGCACTTCATGTATTTGTCCTCATGTTCGGTGGGGAGAAAGGTCCGGAACAGACCCTCAAGACTACAATGTATGCGACCACCCCGTTTCTCCTGCTTGGCTGGATCCCCTATGTCTCAATAATCGGGGCGATATGGTACCTTGTCCTCCTCATCATCGGTATCCGGGAAACACAGGAGATTGACATGGGAAAAGCTCTGCTTGTCGTCATCGTTCCTATCGTTCTCATTCTCGTCCTGGCATTACTGGGTGGGATAGTGATCGCGGCACTTATGCAAGGAATTCTCTCTATGATTCCCTTTGTGGGATAACACAGAGAGATTTTTTCAGCATTCTATTTTCACAGTAATGTAAGGAATAACACCTTTTTTTTTTTAAAACTGAATTTTCCGGATTATTCCAAACGTTTGAAGGGACCCTGCAGGGTTCAGAATAAATCCTTATATATAGGACAATTCTCATTACCTATTCAGAGGAGCTGAAAGAATTATGACTCCGGAACAGTACAGAGCGATTATATCCAAAGCAATTGAACGAGAAGTGGAATCCTACACCTACTACCGGACCGTTTCCGATAAGGTGAAGGATGCATATCTGAAGAAAATATTCGCAGACCTCGCAGGCGACGAAACCAAGCACCGCGAGTTCCTGCAGGGACTCCTCGCAAAGGAGCCAAAGCAGCTCAAGATTTCTGCTACAAAGGACTACAAGATTGCCGATACAGTGAAAACCCCTGCGCTATCGGCTGATTTGAAGCCCCTCGATGGAATTGTTCTCGCTATCAAGAAGGAGCTTGAGGCGATGCAGATGTATACGCAGCTTGCTGAAGCACAGACTGATGCAGAACAGAAACTTCTCTTCACCGACCTTGCAGCAATGGAGCGGGGCCACAAGGCCCGGCTCGAGGACATTTACACGAACATGGCATTTCCCGAATCCTGGTAAGGGAAGCCGCCTCTTTTTTTTTAAAAAAAATCAGTTATTTCCTGATTCGTTCTCGTTCATCCAGCAATTTCATTCCCCTGATATTCACGTAAAACCATTGCCCGTGCAAAAACCCTGGAACGCCATGGGTACGGTAAGAAAATTCCTTAAAATATTACCGGATTTTAAAAAATTCCCGTGAATAAAAAACGATCTTACCCGTTCGGTAATCTAATAACCCCTCACACAAAGATCATACCAGCATATATGCAACGCAGTCCCAGGACTTTCCGGGTGGTTTCAGTCCTTTTCATACTAGCAATAGGCCTCATGGCAGTCTTCCTGATCCCGACAACAGTTTCAGGAGATTCACCCTCTGAAATTGCAGCGTCCTATATCCAAAAAGGAGATGACCTTACCCTCAAGAAACAATATCTTGAAGCCCTTGAAGCATATGAGGCTGCGGTCGCGAGCGATCCCTACAACAGTATCGCGTGGAACAAACTCGGGATTGCGCACATGAACACCGGGAGATATCAGGATGCAGTGACTGCATTTGAAAAGGCTCTTACCATCGATCCATTCTACCCGGAGGCCTGGAACAACAAGGGGGATTCACTCTTAAAGCTGGGAGAGTACGATGATGCCATCAGTGCCTATGACCAGGCGCTTCTTTTGAATCCAAATGATCTCTATGCATTGCTCAGAAAGGGCACCAGCCTTCAGGAATCAGGGTCTCCAGCTGAGGCCATGCTCATCTATCAGGAAGTCATCAGCCTGGCTGAGAAAGAAGTAAGAAAACACCCTGATTATGCCCGTTTCGATGCGAAATTATGGGCCAACAAAGCCGAAGCACTCTACCGGCTGGGGCGGTATCCAGAAGCAGTGGAGGCATATTCCGCTGCGCTCGCCATCAATCCCAAATATGACCGGGCTCTCCAGGGGAAAATTCATGCAGAGGAAGAGATACTGCGTGCCCGGGGTTCTCCCACAACCACTATACCTGCAACGGAGGGCAACATAGTTGATATCGGACTGACAAATCTCCCCGTTTCATTCCCTGTACTGCTTGGAGCGCTCGTGGCTGCAGTATTCCTGCTCCGGATAAGACAACAAAAGAAGTAAACGGATAGCAGATTCTTCCATGTTCTTTCATGTTATCCTGACCGACGAGTGCAATCTCTCCTGCCGGTACTGCCGGGGAAATGTATCCGATGCGTTTCTCCCGGTCGATGACAATTGCATTCTTGATATGAATATCCCCCTTGAACTGGCGTATGATCTTTCCGACCTCTATTCCTTTCTGTCGAATGACCCCTCACCCTGCATCACGTTTTACGGGGGTGAACCCCTCATCAGGGCAGATCTCGTGAGGGAGATCATGGATCATGCACCGGTTTCCCGGTTTATGGTCCAGACCAATGGTCTCCTGCTTGATGCAGTAGGGCAGGAGTACCTCAATCGCATGGAAACGATTCTTGTATCGGTGGACGGCCCGGAGGATCTTACCGATTATCATCGCGGAAAAGGGACGTTTCGTCGGGTAGTTACACAAATCAAAGCACTACGGAACAGAGGGTATGCGGGTGAAGTGATAGCACGGATGACAGTGACTCAAAAGACCGATATCCTGACATCAGTCCGCTACCTTGCTTTTAATGACGACTGCCCGTTTTCATCGGTCCACTGGCAGATTGATGCCGATTTTTCCGGGAATGCCCAAAACGAGGATTTTCGAAGGTGGCTGCATCACTCGTACAATCCCGGGATCAGGCAACTCATCGAGGATTGGGTCAGGATCATGAAAGAGGAAGGAAGGGTAGCCCGATGGTACCCTTTTCTCCAGACAACCGAGGATCTCCTGCAGGGGAGAAATTCCCGGCTCCGCTGCGGCTGCGGCTATGCTAACTACACCATCATGACTGATGGGAGTATTGGCCCCTGTCCTGTCATGATCGGCATGAGTGACTATTATGTAGGTCACATCAAAACGGCAGATCCCCGTTCTCTGCCGGAGATTGGACTGGGCGGGTCCTGTAATGACTGCGAAATCTTCGGGTTCTGCGGTGGAAGATGCCTCTATGCAGATGCGACCAGACCATGGTCTCCGGAACAAAAGGAACTCATCTGCAGCGCGGTATATGCCCTTCGTGAAGGGCTGACAGGTGCACTCCCCCGTATCCGGGAGTGTATCGAATCAGGCAGGGTACGGCTGGATGATTTTTCACACACCCGCTATAACGGGTGCGAGATTATCCCCTGAATCGTAGCTATTTATGGTAGGGGATTTTCCGGCTGATACAGTCAGCACGATAGATCTGCTCGATCAGGATGAGCCGGACCAGCTGGTGGGGAAATGTCATCCGGGAAAGCGAAAGCACAAGGTCGGCATGTCTGGTCACAGCAGGGGCGAGGCCAAGGGATCCGCCGATGAGAAATGAGATGTTCCCCTGTCCTTCCAGTTCCCACTGGGACATCCGGGCTGAAAGCTCATCGCTTGAAAGCAGATCTCCCAGCGGATCGAGTGCCACGCCAATCGATCGTTTTGGTGCAGCGGCCATCATGCGTCTTCCTTCTCTCTCTTTTATCGTCTGCTTTTCAGTATCCGAGCACTTCTCCGGTATCCGTTCTTCAGGGAGATCAGTCATGGCGATTTTATGCCATGGGGAAAGGCGGGTTCGATAGATCTCGATTCCCTCCCTGATATAAGCCTCCCTGACCTTTCCTATTGCGATGATCTGGATCTGCATGGACATCTCATCCCGGTCAATGCCGGGAACTCCTGTCTCCTGAAGGCACTTTCACGGTGCACGGCCGGACTATTTGAACTCTCTCACTGATGGTTGATCTGGAGAGGCATGCGGATACGGGCCCATACCGTGCACGGGCCCACCCCCTCCCCTCTGCAGTCTGACAGACCTTGAAGAGAAACCTCAGGACTCCCCCCTTTTCTCCGGGGTTTCTCTCCTTATACCTGCGATCTCCCTTCCGTTCCACTGTATTACCTGAAAAGTGCTCCTGCGAGAGCCCCTCCTACCGCACCAATCAGACCGAAATAAAGGGTAGCGATGACAATGATGAACGATACCCCGAGTGCAGTGAAGAATCCCGGGATGCCAAAGAGCAGGCTCCCGCCAAGAACAAGTATCACAGAGACAACAATCGCCCCGAAGATCCCGGCAAGAAACCCGGCCAGGGCACCGCCACGGACACCCCCCCGTGAGATAAGACCTGAAATGAATCCTCCGATGACCGGACCGAGGACAGGCAGGCTGCCAAGGAGCACCATTACGATAAATCCGACCAATACCCCCGGCCAGAACGAGCCTTTTCTCACTGCCATACGGGAATCTGTTACCTGCTCCGCGGATAAAGTTACGGGTTTAATGCCTGTTGTTTCGAATCATGCCGGAAAGAAATTTCAAAATGTCCTGTGAATGAGATAACAATTTATTTTTAGAAATATTCCAAATCATTCATATGGCACTCCGGTCAGTCACCCTCCCTGGAATAGGGACGAAATATGAACTGGAAACCGAAAAAAAGGATACCATCGCGGTTTTCTTCCTCAAAAACGGAAACATCCAGATGTACACCCTTCAGCATGAGAGCCCGACCCCAAGCGTTGCCGAACTCTCTCCTCAGGAAGCAAGAAGACTTGGCGCAATCCTAACCGGAGCCATCATGGAAGCTGATCGCGAGAGCGTGGAGATTGCCTTTTCGGCACTTTCCGATCTGAGGCTCAGCCTCCATACTTATATTATCGGAAGGGATATGGCCGGAAAGAGTCTCTCTGACCTTCAGATCCGGGCAAAAACAGGAGTGACCATTATCGCGGTTTCAAGGGGAGAGAATAATATCGTGAATCCCCCTGCGGATTTTGAATTCAAAGAGGGTGATGCTGTCGTTGCGATTGGTGAGACGGACCAGCTGAAACAGTTTGAGCGTGAAATCATGGTGAAGTGATGCAGGGAATTGTCCTCGCTCTCTTCGTCTGCATGCTCCTGGCGCTGGTCACGAAACGCTTCTCCCTGCCGACCATCCCCTTCTATATCCTGGCCGGGCTGGTTCTTGGCAAGAGCGGGCTCGATCTTGTGGGTGCTGACCAGGTCTCGGCATTCCTCACCCACCTGGGCCTCATCTTTCTCCTGTTCTTCATGGGACTTGAGATAAAACCTGACCGCATATGGCATAACCAGTCAGCCATCGTTTCAAGTGGTCTGATCGATCTCAATATTAATGCCCTTATCGGGTTTCTTGCTGCATATGCGCTCGGATTCCCCCTCTTTGATGCGCTCATCATTGCTGCAGCCTTCTTCATCAGCAGCACGGCAATGGCAGTAACCTCTCTCGTAGAGAACCGGAAACTCCTCATGAAGGAATCCGAAACGATTGTATGGCTGATGGTCTTTGAGGATATCGTGGTCATCCTCATCCTCGCTCTCATCACCCCGCAAACCAATAGTCCGGGGATTATGCTTGCAAAGACCGTTGCTATCCTCCTTTTCCTGTATGCACTGATCCGGTTCGGAAAAGAGCAGATCATCTGGGTGCTCAGACGCGATGATGAACTTCCGGTCCTCCTCACGTTCTCGGCTGTGCTCGGAATTTCTGCCCTCTCTGTTTATATCGGCATTCCTGAGTCTTTCATGGTAATCGCATTCGGGACGCTGCTTGGGACAATCGATCCCGTATCGTTTGAAGTCCAGTCCCGGCCTTTCAAGGATGTCTTTTTAGTGGTCTTCTTTGTCTTCTTCGGGATTACCGTGAACCTTTTTTCTGCAGGAATCTCATTTACCGTGCTCATTGCAGTCAGCCTCGTGGCGATTCTCTCCAAATACCTTTCCGGTATTGCTATAGGGAAATACATCCACAAGAGCTCCCGTTCCGGAATCGAGATATGGGCAAACACGATCGGGAGAGGTGAGTTCTCTATCGTCATCGCGGCCCTGTATGCTTCGGATGCGGTCTCCGGGACAATCGCCTGCATGGTGATCGGTACCTCGATCATCGGGGCATTTGTGGCAAAATACAGTGAAAAAATCGGGGAAATCCTTCTTCGTCCCAAAAACCCGGATCATTTAGTCCGGCTGGTGAAGGATCAACCGGAGTGACGACCGGAATCAGCTGTCCAGTTCAGAGCGCACAGTAAGAAAGACCGGTCCCCGCAGGTCCACCTTCTTTTTGTGGTCCGTGATGAACCGCATTGCATGCTCTTCAATCCTGACGTTGATATCGCTCGGAAGTTTTGCCATCTTCACCTGGACGATGGCGGGTTGCCCGCATCGGGTCGCCTGCTCAATCCGTGCCGAGGCCAGGGCTGCAACCGCTGAAAGGTAGGAAATTCCACAATCCACCCCGGATTCCCGGACCTCCTTCCATTTATCGGTGTCAGGAACCCCGAGTACCGACCCGGCGTGGACATAGATCCTGTTCTGGCAGGCCGGGCCAAGCAGTTTGGTACCGCTCTCGGGCTCTTCCACATAGACCCGGACTCGTCTGCCTTCAATCTCGCTTTCAGATGCAAGGAACGAGCAGGGACCAGGTTCTGATCCATGAACTTCCGCTGCAGATACGATCGCCCGTGCGAGATGCTTTCCGGCAGGACCCGCCGGCTCTTCCTTCAGGGTTACTGCCTGTGCAATTTCAAAATCGGTCAGATCAGGCGGGAAGAACTGGGGAAATGTGAGTTTCCTGATGTCATCTGAATGGTAGGCAATCATCGCGAGCCGCTCAACACCGAGACCAAGATTCATCACAGGGATACCTATCCCGTACTCCCCAAGCGCCGAAGGGGAATAAAGGCCGAATGTCGCAACTTCCACCCAGTCATGAACAGGGTGGCGGGCATACACCTCGGTCTGGGAGCCGGGCATATAATATTTTGATCGTTTTTCATCAGGCCGGAACCGGAAGTCGGTATAACCAAACGCCGAGAGGAGAGCCCTGCTCACCGCTTTGCCCTCCTCGTTTGTCACATCCTCACCTGCAATCACGCATGAAGCAGAATGATAGCTCATCAGCCGGGTCGGCCCCTCTTCCTGCTCCCGGCGAAAACACCTGTCTACCGAGAACAGCCGGAGGGGGAGGGGGCGCCTCTCCCAGATCTGGGAGAGTGTCAGGAACCACCCGCTCGTCATGTGGCTCCGGAGTGTGTTCCTGGAAGATCGCGGCGCAAGCGAACGGAATGCAGAGAACACCTTCTCGTAGATCTCAACGGTAGCACCGTCATCGATTCCGAGCGCTTCGGACGTGGCATGAATGAGATCGTCACCATCGATCGCCGATTTTTTATATGACTGGAGGAGCTCCCGCAGGCGTTCCTCTTCAGTGGCACTCACCGCCTTTCCTGTTATCGAGGCAATCCCCTCGATTTCAGCCTTTCCAATACCCTGGTTCGGCCGCTCGAGTCCTCCCAGGTAAAATACGCGGTCGAGTACCGCACTGGCTTCAGGGCCGAACTGGCGGTATACCTCCTGCTCTTCAACAATGATGGGGTTGCAGATCTCTTCAAATCCAAGAGAGAGGTAGGTCTCCCTCAGCCGGTTTACCATCTCAAAGACAGGATGGGCAGCGGCTTTCCGGTACTGCAGGCGCGGGTACTCCTGCTCATTTGCAGGAGGAGTGAGCACTTCAGGGCCTTTATACCAGGCCCGTTCAAAATTATCCCGGGCTGATTTCCGGTACTCTTCAGGATTGAATCTCATTCCACCTTCTCCAGCAGGACTACCCTGCTCGCCTTGTTCTCATTGGTAATCCGGTAGTCACAGTGCTCTGAAACCCGTCCCGCAAACTCCCGTATGTATGCATGCTCTGGCATATGCTCCCTGCTCAGTCGTTTTCTACTGTATCCAAGATACATATATCCCTTTATCTCGATATACGAAGCCCCGGAGTCTTGGATCAGGGCAGCATAGTGGTCAGGGCCGTGATCATTAAGACCGCGGACTAACGTCACTCTGACAGCTGACCTCCTTGTACCGAGAAGGGAAAGGCTGTCGCGAATCCGGTCCCAGTAATCCTCAACAGGCCTGCATATCCTGAGATAGGTCTCCTTGTCAGGTGCAGGCAGAGAGACATAGGTCTGGAATGGTGCACAACGGGAGAGGATATCCGGATTTGTTCCGTTGCTTACAAGAAAGGTAGTAAAACCCCGTGCCTTCAGGAGATCGACCAGTCCGGGAAGGTGAGAATACAGGGTTGGTTCCCCTGACAGTGAGATCGCCACATGGGCGGGCATGAGTGCTTCGAGAAACCGCTCACGGGTCACATACGGGGAGACCTTGTATCCGGATAGAGCTCTTTTCTGGAGATCATGTAAACCAGCAAGGATTTCTTCAGGGGTGCATTCTCTCTCCCCCGGATATTCATGCTCAAACGATCGCCAGCAGAAGAGGCACCGGTGATTGCACCTTAATGTAGGGGTCATCTGGACGCACCGGTGGCTCTCTATCCCGTAAAACTGGTGCTTGTAGCATTGCTCCCCTCCCTTGAGGGCCTTTTTACACCAGAGGCAGGGCTTGACCGCAGCCGAAGAATCGGGGGAGAAGAACTGGTATCCCTGGCCCCGGAGTGCCTTACATGGTGACAAGGGCATCGATACCAAGAGTCCCGAGCGTCTCTGCAAGCGTGTTCTTCGTTGCCTGCACAAGAGTGAGACGGCTCTGCCGGGTCATTCCCGTGCTTTTCAGCACCGGTTCAAACTGGTAGAAGACATTGAACAGGTCTGCAAGTTCCCTGGCGTACGTGGCGATAAGATGTGGTTTTAAGTCGCGGACAGCATTCTGGATAACATACGGGAATTTTGCGATATGCTTGGCAAGGGCGATCTCGCTCTCCATGGCAAACTCATATGCCGGTTCGAACGGACCCGCTTTTCCAAGGATACTGCAGGCCCGGGCATGGGCATACTGGATGTACGGGCCGCTCTGCCGCTCGAAATCGAGCGCCTCCTTCCAGTCAAAAACGGTGCTCTTCTCAGGAGAGATCTTCACGATATCATAACGGATTGCAGCAATGGCGACGGAACGGGCAATTGCCAGTTTTGTCTCTTCATCAAGGTCATCCCGCCGCGAATCGACCTCTTCATAAGCTCCCCTGGTCACCTCGTCAATGAGCTCGTCGGCAGACACGAACTTTCCTGCCCGGGTGCTCATGGATCCTTCCGGCAGGGAAACAAACTCAAAGTGCACGATCTCGGGGACTTTCTCTCCAATAAGCCTGAGTGTTGCGATGAGCTGGGAGCCTATCAGTTTATGGTCAGCGCCGAGGACATCGATCATCCGGTCAAAGTTCCTTCCCTTCCAGATATGATAGGCAAGGTCGCGGGCTGCATAGACCGATGTCCCATCGCTCCTGCGAAGAACGTACTCCTTTTCGAAACCTTCCTTCGAGAGATCAAGCCATAGTTTCCCATCCTCATGGCATTCATCCATTCTCCGGATCCTGGCAAGGAGACGCTCCGTGTCACCGTTCCGGATAAAGTCGCTTTCCCATACGAAGCGATCGTGACGGGCATACAGACGGCTGAGGGTAACCCTGAACCCTTCGAGACATTCACTGACAGCATTCCTGAAGAGTGCAGTCGTGGCCGCATCACCTTTTTCCACCTGCTGCATCAGCAGATCGACACCGGCTACGATGCCGGGATCTTTTTCCAGCTCCCGGTTTGCCGCGATATATACCCGTGCGACATGGTGGTCGCCCTTCTCCCCTTCCTTCCGGGAACTGTCAAGATGCGAAAATCCCCAGGCGACAATGGCGATCTGGCGGCCCATATCGTTCACGTAATACTGGACCTCCACCTGGTGCCCGGCTTTCCGAAACAGCCTTACAAGGGTATCCCCGATGACAGTATTCCTGATATGGCCGACATGGAGGGGACCGTTCGGGTTCGCGCTGGTGTGTTCAAGCACGACCCGGCCGGTTTTCAGGGGAAGGGTGCCATACCCGGGTTGCAGCGCTGCTTCAAGTGATGACCGGAGAAAACCGGAACCGGTATGGAAGTTGATATACGGCCCTTTTGTCTCGATCCTGATCCCCTTGAGGGATGGGTCTTTTGCAAGCGCTGCGGCAATTTCCTCTGCAATCTGCATGGGAGCGCGGCGCAGCTCCTTTGCGCGTTCAAATGCGATGGCGGTGGCAAAATCGGCATGGGTTCCGCCATCGGTCAGGGGCGGGTTCTGCACCCCGGTAGCTGCAAAAAGAGCCCGCTTAATCGTCTCAAAGATCTCAAGATACATTTACGATCCCGTCCTGTAACGGAGGATCGCTGCAATTCCCCCGAACGCGTTATAAAGGATCGCCCCCTCTTCAAAATCATCGGAGATGATCTCGACTCGTGTACTGGTCTGGTCTGCAAGATTCGTAAGCTCCTCCACGATATCCACTTCTGATTCCACGATGAGGGGGGCTGTGCATATCCGGCAGGTGTGTACAAGAATGTCTCCAACGGTCTTCCCTGGTTCAAGGGCGATCGTCCGTTCTTCTGAGTGACCGCAGCTCTGGCAGGTGATTTTTACCCTCGATTTCCGGAGACGACTGGAGAGGAGAAGGACATCGACGGAACCGAGCTCGAGATTCTTTCTCACGCTCTCCTCACCATACGAAGCAAGGCCGGCATCTTTCACAAGCTCTTTTAAGAAACGCTCCATCACCTCTTTCTCTTTCACGACCTCCTGGCCTTTCAGGGCATCCTTTGCGGCATCGACGAGTTCGGAAAGACCGTCCTCGTTGGTGTATGCAACATCGAAAAGACCGATGATCCGTTTCTGGATCTCATGGTGGAGATATTTTCCGGCTTCAAACTCTTCCTTGGTCGGGCTGGGCCCCCCGATCAGGACCCCCCGGAACCGCTCGAAAAAATCCTTTTCGGTAAGAAAAATGGCACTTGACCTCTCGCCAATCTTTGTATAGAATTCATCGATTGCAATCTCGCGGAGACGCTGGAACCTGGCGCTGGACTGACCGCCTTTCCGCTGCTTTCCCGGTACGGTAGAGGTTACACCCCCGACTGGCTCGATACGGTTCCCCCGTAAAAAGCCCCAGTAGGCTTCGCGCCTGTCCAGGACAAGGAGCCCGTACACCACCTTCTCTTCAAGCATCTGCTTTAAAGGCTCGAGCTCGAAATTCGAACTGCACCGGTACATGTAGAGATTAAGGGGTTCAGGCGGGTCGATGATCGTACATTCAAGGTCATACCGGTCCCCTCCAAGCTGGATCGTACCGCAGAAGACCGCCATTCCGTTTGCCGGGGGGTTCTTGTAATACTTGAGCCTGGAAAGGATGGAAGAGATGGCACTCTGTACATTGGTCCGGGTCTGCTTGCTCTTTATGTTGGCACACTGCCCGAATTCATCACGGAGTTGTGCGGTGACATCGTAAATCTGCTTGTCGGGCGGGATATACAGCGAGATAAGTTCGGTCCCGCTCCCCTGTTTTGCCTGGAGCTTCTCAAGGGTTTTCTTGAATTCATAACGACGCCGCGCATTGTCCATCTCCGCTGCTTCAGCCATGTCAGGTTTCACCGGTGCTCAAAAACTTAGTATTATTCAGTGCAGGTACCTATTAAATTGCGCCCGGGGGTAAATGCCCGTGACCCTGTGTGCAGGAGAACCATGGATACATTATCTGGTTCCCGGCCCGATGCAGCGATATACCAGCGCGATGGTCTTTGCATCCGAGATCCTGCCGTCCTGAATCATGGCAGGGAGGTCAGCAAACGGCACCCTGATGACCTCAATATCCTCGTCTTCATCTTTCTGGTAGAGACAGGAGGGTGAGAGACCATGTGCTTCAAAGAGAAAGATACGTTCATCGGTAAATCCTGGTGTGGTGTAAAGAAACCCCCTCGGAATCAGGGTCGAAGCCTGGAAGCCGGTCTCCTCGATCAGCTCCCGTTGTGCCGTCTCATCCGGCCTCTCGCCGGAATTGAGTGTTCCTGCCGGGGCTTCAAGGATATATTCCCTGATTGCGAACCGGTACTGCCTGATCAGATAGCAACTCATATCCGCCCTGACGGGTAGCACCGCTACTGCATCCCCTGGATGAACGACAACCCGTTCACGTTCCTGCCCATCGGGCAGACGAACGCTGACCTTCTCAACTGATAACCGGGTTCCCCTGTAGAGCTCCATGGTCAATCCTCCTCATACGGGACAGGGTCGCAAAGCCCGAGTGATTCAAAAGCCGCCTTCCGGAAATGACAGGCTCCGCAGACTCCACATGCCTTCTCCTCGTTCTGGTAGCAGGACCAGGTGTGCTCATAAGGAACCTTCAGATGTACACCTATGATGAGGATATCCTTCTTTGTCATGGACAGGAAGGGGGCATTAATCCGGATACAGGTCTCATCCCTGGTTCCGACATCGACAAGTCGCTGGAAGGTATCGATGAACTGCGGGCGGCAGTCCGGATACCCGCTGTAATCCTGTGACTGTACACCAATGAAGATGGCGTCTGCTCCCCGTGCTTCAGCGTAACTGGTCGCAATGGAGAGGAGGTTTGCGTTCCGGAATGGTACGTACGTATTCGGGATACCCTCCCTGTCCTCCTGATACCTGTCAACGGACAGGTTGTGATCGGTAAGGCTGCTCCCGCCAAAGCGGGTAAGGTATGAGAGGTCGATCTCTATGAGCTCCCGAGCCCCCAGCAACCCTGCTATCTTTTTTGCGGATGCCTGCTCTTTTCGTTCGGTTCGCTGACCATAGTTGAAATGGAGACAGTAGATGTGGTATCCCTGGTCCCGTGCGAGGTATGCCAGGGTTGCCGAGTCCATGCCTCCGGAAAGTAAACAAACCGCCTTCACTATCTCACTCCGATAAGTTTATGCAACTGGAGCTGAAGCCGTGCAGGAAGGCACCGTTCGAGAAGGAAATGTGCAATCGTCGCATACTCCGATCCGTATACCGGGGAGAAAAAGACCTCTCCCCTGACAGGATGCGACTCCAGCACCTTTTCGGCATATCTGCAGTCATCGCGATCAGCGACAACGAACTTGATACTGTCATTCCCGGAGATATGGCACAGGAGGGAGAGGTCGCTTCTCTCACCGGAAGAAGGGCATTTTACATCCATGCAGATGGAGGCAAATGGCTGGAACTGCCGGAAATCAATCGTGCCATTTGTTTCGATCTCCAGCTGGTATCCCTGTTCACGAAGTCCGGCAAGGAGGGGCAGGAGTTGAACATGCTGAAGGAGAGGTTCTCCTCCGGTAATACAGAGGCGTTTGCCCGGACAGGCAGATATTATACGTGTTATTTCGTCACAGGGCATGTCGGTGCCCCCTTCCCGTGCATACCGGGTATCGCACCATGTGCAATCAAGATTACATCCGGCTAACCGGAGAAATGTGGAAGGGTAGCCCTGGGAGCGTCCCTCCCCCTGGATACTCCGGAATATCTCAACGACCTTCATGCCTGATCTCTGCAAAGCAGGTATCGGATTCCCAGACCCTGATCTTCGCCACCCGTGCGACTACGCCCGAATTCCTGCATTCTGCGTCAAGCATGTCTGCGATCATTCCGGCAAGAAGCTCGCTTGTAGGATCGCCACTGGTCGTGATAACCGGCTGGAACTGTCCGATACAGGGAACCATCGGGTCATCCCGGTTCAGGATGGTCTGGTGATCGAAACGTTCAATAATGGATTTGATCGTATTGTAGTCAACCAGGATTCCGGTAGCATCGTCCACCCTTCCTTCCATCCATACCTCCACCCGCCACCTGTGGCCATGGAGATGCGCACATTTCCCGTGGTAATGCATGAGCCGGTGGCTTGCGTCAAAATGAACCGACTTGTAAATTCGGGAATTCATTAGTATTGGTACGCCTGAAGCATGTATAATATTATTATCAATGCAGGATAACCTATTCAGGCACAGGTTGGCGACTCCACAATGTATAAAACCGTTCCGCGCGATTATATATATCACAGTGGGGTGTCTCTACATCGTCGAGACCAAAACCAAAGAGGGTAATACATGGGACAGGGTAAATTCGCAGCAAGAAAGCTGACTCGCGACGCTAAGAAGTTCCGGTGGAGTGATCCCAAATACGTCCGGAGCCATTCTGGTGTCAATCTGAAATCCGACCCCCTAGAGGGTGCACCACAGGCACGGGGTATCGTGCTTGAGAAAATCGGGGTTGAGGCAAAACAGCCAAACTCTGCCATCAGGAAATGCGTTCGTGTTCAGTTGATCAAGAACGGCCGCCAGGTTACCGCTTTTGCAGTAGGCGACGGGGCTATCAACTTCATAGACGAGCATGACGAGGTTGAGATTGAGGGCATTGGTGGCAGGCTTGGCAGGTCCATGGGGGATATCCCGGGCGTCCGGTATGTCGTGACGAAGGTTAACAATGTATGCCTCCATGAAATGGTCATCGGCAGGAAGGAGAAACCACGCAGGTGAAGGGTATGGCAGAGACAGAAGCAGTTCAAAGACTTCTCTTTAACCGGTGGGACCTGTCCGAAGTCCAGATCGCCGATCCCGGGCTTGTCCGGTATGTGGGTTTAAACCCTGTGATCATTCCCCATACAACCGGGAAATTCACGCGCCAGGAGTTTAACAAGGCCAACATGCTCATCGTTGAGCGGCTCATCAACCGTCTCATGAAGTCGGAGATGAATACCGGGAACAAGCAGCTGGCGACCCGGATCGTCCGTGATGCATTCGAGATCGTCCACCAGAAGACAAAAAAGAACCCCGTCCAGGTTCTCGTTGAAGCGATTGCCAATACCGGCCCCCGCGAAGAGACAGTCCGGCTCAAGTACGGTGGAATCAACGTCCCGAAATCCGTGGATACCGCACCGATCAGACGTGTCAACACGGGTCTCTACTTCATTTCAGAGGCCGTGTACAAAGCTGCCCACAAGAACAAGAAGCCCGTGGCAGTATGTCTCGCCGATGAACTGATTGCGGCGTCAAAAGGCGATGTGAAGGCATTTGCAGTGAATAAAAAAGAAGAGCGCGAACGTATCGCAAAGTCCGCTCGATAATCATTCCTTTTTTGTGGTGTTGTTATGGCCCGAGGCAGGAAATCCATTGACAGGGTAAAAGAGCTGATGAACGAGCCGGCACATATCCGGAATATCGGCATCGTAGCGCATATTGACCATGGGAAGACGACCCTTTCCGACAACCTGCTTGCCGGTGCCGGGATCATCAGCGAGGAGCTCGCCGGAAAGCAGCTCTTCATGGACTCCGATGAGGAAGAGCAGGCGCGTGGTATCACCATCGATGCAAGCAACGTCTCGATGGTGCACGAATATGGCGGCCAGGAATACCTCATCAACATGATCGACACCCCCGGTCACGTTGACTTCGGTGGTGACGTCACCCGTGCAATGCGTGCGGTTGACGGGGCCGTTGTCCTCGTTGATGCTGTCGAGGGCACAATGCCCCAGACCGAGACGGTGCTCAGGCAGGCGCTCAAGGAGCAGGTGCGCCCGGTCCTTTTCATCAACAAAGTCGATCGTCTCATCAATGAACTCAAGGTTGACGAGATGGAGATGCAGATCCGGCTTGGAAAAGTGATCGATAAGGTCAACAAGCTGATCAAAGGCATGAACGAAGAGTCCTATAAAAACGGCTGGAAACTGGATGCGTCACTTGGAACGGTTGCATTTGGTTCAGCTCTCTATAACTGGGCAGTATCAGTCCCGTACATGCAGAAAAGCGGGGTCTCCTTCAAGGAGGTCTACAACCGGTGCCGTTCCGGGGACATGAAATACCTTGCCAAGAACAGCCCCCTCTCCGAGGTATTGCTCGATATGGTGGTCCGCCACCTTCCAAACCCCGTTGATGCACAGAAACGTCGTATCGGAGCGATCTGGCATGGAGATAAGGAATCAAAGGAAGGAAAATCCATGCTCAACTGTGACCCGAACGGTCCTGTTGCCCTGATGGTGACTGACATCTCCTTTGATCCCCACGCAGGAGAAGTCGCAACAGGACGTCTCTTTTCCGGGCGCCTCAAACGGGGTGACGGGCTTTATGTCATGGGTTCGGCAATGAAGGAGAACCGGCTCCAGCAGGTCGGGATCTTCATGGGACCGAAAAGGGTCGAGGTCGATGAGATTGTGGCCGGGAATATTGCAGCAGTCACCGGATTGAGAGATGCCATTGTCGGTTCAACCGTGACTTCGCTTATGGAGATGACCCCCTTTGAATCACTCAAGCATTACAGTGAGCCGGTCATGACCGTAGCCGTCGAAGCAAAGAACATGAAAGACCTGCCAAAACTCGTTGAAGTGCTCCGCCAGGTGGCCAAAGAGGACCCGACCCTTGTCATCACCATTAACGAGGAGACCGGTGAGCATCTTATCTCGGGTATGGGGGAACTTCACCTTGAGATCATTACCGGGCGTATCAAGAGGGACAAGGGTGTTGAGATCCTCACTTCCGAGCCGATCGTCGTCTACCGTGAGACTGCCACCCAGAAGGTGGAGGCGGTCGAAGGAAAATCGCCGAACCGGCATAACAGGTTCTACTTCGACATTGAACCCCTGCCGGATGAGATAGTTGCCCTGATAAAGAACAACGAGGTCTCCATGAACCAGCAGGCGCTGGAACGGCGTGATGTGCTGATGAAGGCAGGTATGGACAAGGACGAGGCAAAGAGTGTCAAGGACATCAAGGGCACCAACATGCTTATCGATATGACCAAGGGTATCCAGTACCTCAACGAGACAATGGAACTGATCATCGAAGGCATCCACGAGGCGCTTGCCGGTGGTCCCCTTGCTGATGAACCTGTACAGAATCTCAAGATGCGGCTTGTTGATGTCAAGCTCCACGAGGACGCAATTCACAGGGGCCCGGCGCAGGTCATCCCGGCAGTACGAAGCGCGATCAAGGCCGGAATCCTCCTTGCCGGAGACTCGCTCCTTGAACCCGTACAGAAAATCCAGATTACCGTTCCCACCGATCAGATGGGAAGTGCGACCTCCCAGATACAGGGGAGGAGAGGGCAGGTCTTTGATATGCAGAGTGAGGGCGACACGATCACCGTGATTGGAAAGGCACCGGTCGCTGAGCTCTTCGGCTTTGCTGGGGATATCCGGTCTGCTACTGAAGGGCGGGCCATGTGGAGCACCGAGTTCGCCGGCTTTGAGATCGTCCCCGCAGGCATGGTAAAGGAAGTGGTGACCGCTATCCGCAAGCGCAAGGGTTTGAAGGAGCAGATCCCGACTCCCTCAGATTACCTTGCCTGAACCCCTCTTTTTTCCCTCTCTCCTATCGCATCGCCGGTTCTTTTCGAAACCATCGTTTGCATCATTGCCTGAATATATTACTGACTGTTTTTCATAGACCCACATCCAATCCCGACCATGAAGGGTGAAAACCGTGAAATTCGGGGTTCCCTTGAAGATCTCATCAGGACTGAAGACCTGGCAGCAGGTGAACGGGACCATCCATTCCGTAACTGAAATTCAGGATCAGGTCCGATGTGACACCGCACGTTTTCTTAAGGCCCGCTTCCGGGTCATCAAAATCAATTAATGCATTGCACGGGAATACAAATCAGCCTGGTTTTATAATCAGATGTTCCGGTAAAGTAATTCAACGGAGTAAAAAAAAGATAGGGAGGGATAATTTCAGATAACTGATGCGCTGACGATCTTCACCGGCGAGAGTGGCCTGTCGCTCCTGTCGGTTTTTACTTTACCTATCTTGTCGACAACATCCATTCCCCCGACAACCTTCCCAAAGACGGGGTGATTTTTATCGAGGTAGTTATTGTCAGCCAGGTTGATAAAGAACTGGCTGCCACCGGTATTCGGACCGGCATTGGCCATCGAGATCGTCCCCCTGTTGTTCTGGTTTGCACGAGTGAATTCATCCTTTATCACATATCCCGGTCCCCCAGTGCCGTTCCCTTTCGGGCACCCGCCCTGAATCATGAACCCGTCAATAATACGGTGGAATACGATGCCATTATAGAATCCCGATGTAACGAGTTTTTCGAAATTTCCTGCGGTCACCGGCATATCCGCATAGAGTTCAAGAATGATCTCACCCATTGAAGTCTCAAGTTTTACCTGTTTCCCGGCAGGATGCGCATTTGTCTCAGACATGCCATAAGCGTTGACGCGGAGGAGAATAAAACCGATGAATGGAAACTGGATTCTTCGTGATCTGCCACTCCAAGGGAAACCGCCTTTTTACAGAAACAGGGATCGAAACAGTTAAAAAAAATTCCCTGCCATACCTAGGCAATGGATTCATCGCGGCTGAAGATTGTAGTCTTTGGGTCTTTTCATTCCGGCAAGTCCACTTTTATCCAGGCGATTGACCCTGCATCACGCCATATTGATGCGGAATGCGCAGATGGTACTACAACAGTTGCGCTGGATTATGGAAAAGTAATGGTCAATAATTTTCATGTCCATCTCTACGGAACGCCTGGACAGGAGCGGTTCGGATTTGCACGGAAGATTATCATGCAGGGGATGGATGCAGCCCTTCTTTTGGTCGACTGTACCTGCGCAGTAGATGCATTTACAAAAGGCATTTACCACGATCTCATGGATTGTCATGTCCCGCTTGGCCTCCTGCTGAACAAATGTGATGTTACCGAATCATGTCCTGCAATGGTGAAAAGGGAGCTCCCGGGAAGCATTCACGTCTATGAGATTTCTGCAAAAGATCCTGCGAGTGCACGGGAAGCATTAGGCCGGTTCGTGGAAGTTATCACAAATGCCAGTTGATTTTAGGAGTTTACTTCAATTTTGTATTCCTGTGCCAGGGAGCATTATCTGCCTTGGAACGATCGTGCCTGATTACTTCCCGGGAAATAAAAAATGGTGTAATCCTCGCTCTTATTTGTCTTTCAGATGAAACAGATCTCCGAGTTCTCTTGCCCAGGAACGAACCAGGTCCTCATCGCGGAAATCCCCGGGTGTAGCCCCGCTTAGCTTCATCATGGACCTGTCAGCGGCAGACATCCGATCCGGGTCAACTTTTCCCGGAAAGAGCCCTGTACTAACTGGATTAATGAAAATTCGGACAGGGACAAGGGCGTCCTCACCGCTTTTCAGGTGCTCTGTCGTCCTGTCCTTCAGGGAATAACCGACTGAAAAAACAGCAACAGGACGCTCCTTTAGCGGGTGGCGGAACCTGCTCACAAAATCCCGTGCTTCCGCGAGCCATTTTCCCATGTAAAGCGGACTTCCGATGACGATGGCATTATAGTTCCCCGGGTCTTGTACATCGGCAATGGGGCTGACCGACACTTGGTAGCCTGCCGCCTCCAGTTCTTTTCCGATGATCCGGGCAATATCGCCGGTAGAGCCATACCGGGTAGCATAGCAGACAAGAATCTTTTTCATGGCGAATTCACGCTCCCGTACAGATGTTACATTAATATTGGAGAATCTCCCTATTTACATTCCCGGTATTCCGGCCGACTGCCGGCACTCCGGACAGATTGAACCTGTGATGATCATGAAACAAAAAGAGGTTTTTCAGGGCGTTCCCGGTATGCTGCGGCCATTTAAGGAATTTATCGAGAAGAAAGGGCTCTCTGCCGGTGACCAGGTCGTGTATTACGGGTGCCCGGGCACCTGCACGCCGTTTGTCGAGCTCCTTGGCTTTGCGGTTAGGGGGATGAACCTTGAACAGGTGTTTGTTCCCTATGTGGACGAATCAAAAGCACAAAAACTGAAACTTTCTCCAGATATCGGAATGCAGGCGGGAGGTACCGTGAAAATCGGCAGGCCTAAAGCGGTCGTGGTCATGGGCGGGCTTTCAATGCCGAATGTTCCTGTTACCCTGGAACAGGTAAAATCAGCCGTGGAAAAACATCCTGAAGCCCTCCTCATAGGGATCTGTTTCATGAACATGTTTGAGAAGGCAGGCTGGCTCAAGGCTATGGAGTTTGACCTGCTGATCGATGCGATGATCAGCCCGGTCGATGTCTGGAAATAACCTTTTTTTATCTCCATCTGCTGTTTTTCACGTTGAAGAGCCCTCAAAGGCCAGCATACGTAAAGATATTGCAACCCTCTGTTCCCCCCTCTTCTTCGCACCGGTCCGGCAAAACAAAGGAATAACCCGTACGCAGAAGGCAACCGCACTATCCAGAATTAAATAGGGGGAAATTTCGCATTTCCAGTTGTGTTCAAAAAAAATAATTGAAAGGTATTATTTCGGGCTGATATAGGGGTTCCGGAGCGCCTTGTTGACGCCGAACTTCGCCCGCTCTTCTACGGTCTTCTGGTTCTTTGTGATCTTCTCGTTTGCCAGTTTTGAGACGAGCTCAAGTCCGGGTTTGACCTGCTCGATGGGTTTTGTCTCAAAGCATCCGGCAGCGATCGCCTTCGACCAGATATCATCGCCGTTCTTGGTCCGCACGAATACCGTGCTCCAGCCGTCCGGGCTTCCGACGGACCCCGTGGAGACATCAGCAAGATTGGCCACGTAATCGAGGCAGACGTGGCAGCCCGGCTGTTCGTACTTGTGGGTGACCTTGAGCGGCAGCTGGACAACCTGTCCGCGTTCTCCGTAGACCCAGAATTTCCCCTTTCCGATCTCCATCTTCTTGACAGCCTCAAGCTTCATCGCCGCATGGTCTTCCACAAGCTGCTTGATACTCTGGTAAGGGAAGTTCTCCATGCAGAAGATACCGATCGCGAGTGCGATCTTGTCAGGGACATCACGGAGACCTACCGGGTACAGCTGGCCCTTTCGCACCGCCTGCATCTGGCAGGGAGTACCTACAATTCCAATCTTGTCAAGGCCATAGCTCCTTGTCGCCTCCTTGATGAAGGAGACATTGGGGCTGAGGTTGTACCGGGTTCCCCTTGATGTCATCAGCTCTTCTACCGTTGTAGCGACAAAGGGGCGTGGCCTCCAGGGCTCATCGCTGGGCCCGCTGACGATTGCACCGTCGATGATTCCTTCTTCAAGGGCATACTTGAAGAGCGTCGTGACGATACCGCCGTCCTGGGCTTTCTTCAGGATCTCCTTGTCAGCGCTGCGTGCCGATACACAGAGTTTGTATTTGCCGAGTTCAGTTCCCATCTTGTTCACCTCACTTGAGCGCTCCGTCAATGAGTTCCATGATTCCTTCAAACTCGTTCATGACGTCGAAGTTGAAGAAGCTCCGCGGGCACTGGGCATAACAGGCACCACACTTGATGCACATCTCCCGGTTCACGTTGGGCTTCCCGTATTCGTGGGTGATCGCCCTGACCGGGCAGGCTGCAGCACAGCTCCCGCACCCCATGCAGAGTCCCTGGTTGATGATGTCATACATCAGGTCGCAGCCGCAGGCTTCCGTTCCGCGCTCTGCAAGCTGCATCAGGGGAGTGAGGTACTTTGTTGCGAGCGCCTGCTGCTCCTTGTTCCCTTTCAGGAGCAGGTACGCCATCACACAGACGTTCCTGATCAGTTGCGGTGTCGGTGCACATCCGGGGATGTAAACATCGACCTTGATCAGGTCGCCGATTGGGAGATACGACTCGTGCTGCGGCTGGTTGGGTTGGCCGCCACGGCCGAACCTGGTAATATTGCCATAGCATGCGCATCCGCCGACAGCAACAACGACTGCTGCCTTCTCGCGTGCCTCTTTGATCTCTTCAACTGAAGTCTTGTCCTGGATGCAGACCGAACCCTCGACGAGCGCAACATCCATCTTCGGGATGTGGCGAACGTCTGCAAGGGTCAGGCCATAGACCAGGTCAGCATACTTGTCAAGGATTGTGAGCAATCCTCCGTAATTGTCTGCTAAGGATACAAGGCAGCCTGTACATCCACTCATGTGTACATGGCCAACTTTTATCTTGTCTGCCACAGGCTTATCCTCCTTTTGTAAAACTTCTGCCTTATTTTCCACGTCAGCCTTCACCGAAGCAGGTTTCTCTGCCGGTTTCCCGCTGTCGTCCTTCGTTCCGAAGATTCTTGATAGCCATCCCATAGTCCACCCCTAGTAATTCCAATACATGTCGGACCGTTCTCGGGATTGCGTCCTTAACCTCATCAGTGAGCCCCAGTTCAAATTCGGGGGCAGTAACTCTTCCTGGCTGGCATCCGATAACTGTGATATCCACAGCGTCTTTCAGGCGCTGGAGCGGTTCGGTGAGATCCCATGAATGGATATCCCGGTAGCTCCCTGCAGGCAGGTCCTCGACCGAAAAGTCCCTGATCTCACCCGGTTTTGCACCAAAATCGGCAGTATCGATAATGATAAGCCTTTTTGTGTGATCAGGGTCGATGAGGGTAAAAATAAAGTGCGGTCCGCCGAGGCCGGCGTCCACTACCTTTATTGTATCGGGGAGTTCGAGGCGAGCCAGCTCTTCTGCTACGGCGGGACCGAACCCGTCGTCAGCAAAGAGGGGGTTTCCACACCCTGCAACCACAATTTCCGGAAACAGCATGGAGTTACACTCACTGGATGAGTTTCTGGGCAACTATCCTCTTGTCTTCATCAATGACGATCATGTGGGTAGCACATGAGACACACGGATCGTAACCGCGAACCACCATCTCGGCAACCTGCCAGGGGGCACCGGTAAGTGCACGGCTGCAGGTCGGGAAGTTCCAGGTGGTCGGCACGAGCATCTCGTAGTAGAGCACACGCCCGTCCTTGACCTTTGCAAGGTGGACATCACATCCACGGGGGGCCTCGTTTGCTGCCCAGCCCATGGAACCATCGCCCTGGGGGATAGGATCTGCAAGGACCTTTCCTGTGGGGTTGTACTCATCGAGAGCATTGATGATGGTATAGAGACAGTCGGTGTACTCGAGCTGGCGTGCAATATGCTGGCCCCAGGTTCCCTTCTCGTCATAGTTTTTGAACTTGACCAGTCTTGCCCGTGGTCCAACCTCAACCGGGGCGCCGTCATACAACGGGACACCGGTGCAGGCTTCCATCTGCGGGTTGACTTTCGTGCCGACAGGAGAAGTTCCACCTATCGGATAGCCTGGGTCTGCAAGGCTGACTTCTCCCTCACCCATGTACCAGTCCCACGGCCTTGTATCCGTCCAACGCCGGGGATCCCAGCCAGGGTGCTCGTCAAGGTTTGAGCTGCCATACATCGGGTCTGCTGCCATGTAGCCCTGGTTGTGGTATCCGAGGGTCTTTGGCAGCGGAATCTGTTTTCCGCCGACTTCTGTCCAGTCTCTCTTCTGCATGTTCCTGAGCACGGCAATCATGAAATCCATCTGCTCGTGGGCAAGGACGAGACCTTCCTTTGCAAGGTCATACATCTTTGTCACGGCACGCGGAGTGCAGGCCTTATACATCCCCCCGACACGGGGATTACTCGGGTGAATAGCCTCACCACCAGCGATTTCGCCGATGGTCTGCCCGATCTCGCGGAGCCTCTGGATGCGCTTTGCGACGCTCCTGACAGGCTCTTCGGGAGTGAACGGGTTGATCTTCTTGTCTGTACCCGGGATATAGAAATCGGGCAGGATCAGGATGTTGTGCAGTGCATGGCTGTGGAGCCTGTTGGCACACTGCAGTACGATACGGAGGAGCTTGGCATCCTGCGGAATCTCGCATCGTATAGAGCCTTCCATGGACTCGATTCCGGCAAGCGTGTGGGCAATCGGACAGATACCACAGACGCGTGATGCGATCTTTGGCACCTGATCCATTGTCTTGTTGATGGCGAGCTTCTCAACTCCCCGTACAGGGGTGATGGAGAGCCAGTCACCACGCTCAATGATGCCTGCATCGTCCACTTTGAGGACGAGCTTTGAGTGTCCCTCATGCCTCGTGGTTGGGGATATCTCTACAATTTTCGACAATAGTATCGCCTCATGTTATTGAGTTGTTCATTTTGCGGTACTGGTGTTAATCCACACAACTCATCTCAACGGATGAATGACCGTACAGAGTACGTTCATCTTTACTGTATCCGCTCCTGTATATATCAGCTGTGTATCATTACGCCCCAAAATGGCCCTGAAATGCCGAAATAGTAAATTATATATGGTAATTATATTGCGTAATTGGTAATCATCAGAGAAACGGATATTTTCCGAATCCGCATCCGGTAATTAAACAAAAAAACTGACGGAGAATGGAGTGAGACCCTGCCCCTCTTTCCCTTCTTTGTTAGGGTTTATTTGGTTCACCGTTAAGTTCGACGTAAAGCTCTGCCATGGTTGCCCTGCGCTCTGCATAGGCATCATGCTGGTGGATGCTCTCTTCATTGGTCTGTTTGATGGTGATGAGAGAATCACCGGGGAGATCTTTGAACTCGGCAAGGACTTTCTTTGCCACCTCCCTCACGCAGTCTTCCACAAACCGCGGATTCTTGTGGGCGTTTAAGACGACATAACTCTCATCACCACGCTTGAGTAGTTCGTAAATACTTGTGCTCATGGAGTCCTTGAGAATCCGTATAATCTTTTCAAGTTTTACGTGCTGATCATCATCAATCTCGATGCAGAGGAAGCCACGGCCACGCTGATTGTGGGTTGCCATGGGGACCTCGCGGAGGAATGCAGCTATCTTTTCATCTTCGATCTGGAGGTCTTTCATCACGTAGAGTGCCCGCTCTTTCATGATATCCTGTGCACAGGGGCACGCGGTCATACCGGTCACTTCAGCGCCGATGCTCTTCCTCACGATAGGATCACGGAACGTCCGCCGTGCAACTGCACGTGCATGCACCTGCACCACTTCATGGCAGCTGGTATGGGAGACCGGGGTTTCGCGCTTCACCATGAACTGGCTTCGCATCAGTACCTCGGTATTGTCCGCATATTCGTGACGATCAAGCAGTTTGCGTGCAACCACACTGCAGAGATCTTCGATCTCTTTTACGTCCCCGTCTATAGCCTGCTGGAGCACCTCGTCGATTACTTCAAAATTTCTCGAAAGGTTCGCCCCTTTGAGGCTTCCCGGGAGATCCACAAAGACATCAAAATTGGAGATAAAAATGACCGGACGCTTTTCAGGCCGGGATACTTCCACCAGTTTCTTTACATTTTTTACGCCTACGCGGGTAAGATTGATACGCACCGCAGGGGTCGTTGACTGAATGTCTGGCAACTCACGTTCATTCGTTCGACTCATCAGTTTGTGAATACTGCATCGCTCCCACTCATTTGTCACTGATCGGGTGTGTGATGTAATTTTTTTATATAATATTTAAGTGCTCTGTTAGCGATATCTGTGGGATGTTCCATGATAAAAAAATACTATGAATCGGATGCCGATCTCTCGGCCTTCGATGGAAAGCGGATTGCGGTGATCGGGTACGGGTCACAGGGACGGGGTCAGGCACTCAATCTGAAAGACAGCGGGCTTGATGTGATCATCGGGCTCCGCCAGGGAAAGAGCTGGGACCTTGCAAAAGCTGACGGTTTTAAGGTATACCCGGTATCCGAAGCGGTCAGGATGGCACAGGTCATCCAGATCCTGCTCCCTGATGAATCCCAGGGGGGAGTGTACAAAACCGAGATTAAGCCCCATATGTCTACCGGTAAATGCCTGATGTTCTCTCATGGTTTCAATATTCACTTCGGACAGATCGTGCCTCCTCCCGATGTCGATGTTATCATGGTCGCACCAAAGGGTCCCGGAGCACTGGTGCGAAGGATGTACGAGGAAGGAAAGGGCGTCCCAGCCCTGATCGCAATCCACCAGAATCATTCCGGCAATGCCCATGCACTTGCACTCGGATATGCGAAAGGGATTGGAGCGACGCGGGCTGTAGTACTTGAGACAAGCTTCCGCGAAGAGACAGAGACCGATCTCTTCGGTGAACAGGCAGTCCTCTGCGGCGGGATGACTTCACTGATAAAGGCAGGGTTCGAGACCCTCGTTGAGGCCGGATACGCCCCCGAAATGGCGTATCTTGAGGTGCTTCACGAGACCAAGCTGATCGTTGATCTCATCTACGAGGGCGGTTTTACCAAAATGCGGAATTCGATCTCAAACACCGCCCAATACGGGGATCTCACACGCGGACCCCGGGTTATCGGCCCGGAGGTCTACCTCGCAATGCAGGAGATCCTGCGTGAGATCCAGACCGGGGAGTTTGCCCGTGAGTGGATGCTCGAGAACATGGTCAACCGGCCGGTGTTCAATGCCCTGACAAGGGAGGACGAGGAGCACCTGGTGGAAGAGATTGGAAAGGAAGTCCGTTCTTTGATGCCCCAGTTCCAGAAGAAATAATCTTCTGACCCCTTCGCCACCTATTTTTTTAAAAAATTACTGACACGACCAACTATTCGAATCCGTAAAGGAATATCCCAGAAAAAGGATCAATCTCACACACTCATGAACCCTGACCGGAATAATGTTGTTAAAGAACATCTCCCCTTTCAAAAACATGGCTTTTTGGTAAAAGGTCTGGCGGAATAAATCTCATCTGGTATAACGGTGAAGGGGAGGCTCATTTGAATGGACTAGTCCCTGCTGAATTTCGGGAAAACAGAACTCCCATTCCGGCCTGATCAGTTCTGACTGCCCGGGCTCTCCTGCAAATCAGGATCTCTTCCCATCATTCAAAGGAGAGAAAGAGTCAGCCGAGCATAGTGCGGGTAAACGAGGAAAGGGCACGGTCCACCTGGTCTTTTGAGAGCCTTACCTGTCCCCCGTTATATTGGATTTCGAGTCCTCCGGAAATCACCTCTCCAATCGTCCTGCAGCTTAGTCCACGGAGTGAGGATTCATCATGGTAAGCAATCAGGAACCGGCCGCAGGTCTCTGAAAAGAGTGCGGGAAGTACAGGGTCCCCGAGTTCCACCCTGGCTCCGGGTACAAATGTTGCAAGTGCAGCAGCAAGACCTCCCTGGGAAATATCTGTCACCGCAACACTCCCGTCTGAGGCATTGAGCGACCGGATTGATTCGAGGGTAGCAGGGTCTGCTTTCGGGGGGGGAGATCCGCCACAGGAGACAACAGCATCAAGAACCGATCCGCCGAAGTGGTCACCTGCCTCCCCGGAGATTGCAAGACCCATCCCCGGTTCCGGTTTTACCGGATGTGTAACGGAGACACGGCCGACCATCCCGATAGAAGGGGTGGGCTTTATCCTGGTTCGCATTTCATCGCTCTCGTTATAGAGTGAAACATTGCCTCCTACTACCGGGACCCCGATTGCCCGGGCCATATCTCCCATTCCCCGGACGCTCTCGGATAGCTGCCAGTAGATATCAGCATGAACCGGGCTTGCAAAATTCAGGCAGTTAACAATGCAAAGAGGATCGGCTCCGATGCATGCAAGGTTTGCCGCGTTCTCATATACCGCATTTGCCGCACCATCATAGGGTGATAAGTAAATCTGCCTGGGGTTACATCCGCACGAGAATGCAAGGCCCTCTCTCTCTCCCTCAAGCCGTAAAACAGCAGCATCAGGATGAAGAGAGACCGTCCTTACCTGCACATCATGGTCATACTGCTCGATCACCCAGGTCTTATGGGCTACTTCATGGTGCGACAATACCTTCATCAGGAGGTCATCAAGTGATCCCTCGGGAGGTGTAAATGGTGTCACTGCATTATAAGGCCGAATCTCCCAAAGGCATTCCGGAGCATCACCACACAGGAACCCAATCGGAATATCAGCAACCGTCTTTCCATGGAACTTCACGATATACCGTGGTTCAGCGATCACCTCCCCTATATCGCTCCATTTCAGGTCATACTTTTCAGCGATGCGCCCCATCAGGGGGACATCGTGGGGTGCTACCTCGATAAGCATCCGCTCCTGGGACTCAGCAAGCATGATCTCGACCGGCCGCATGTTGGGTTCACGCTGGTGCACCTGGTCAGCATTGATAAGGCCGCCAAATGTGCTGCACATCTCGCTTGAGGCACCGGCAAGCCCTGCGGCCCCGAGGTCACGGCAGGAGAAGACTTTTCCTGTTTCCGCCATCCCGAGAATTGCCTCAATAAGGAGCTTTTCAGTGAACGGATCCCCAATCTGGACACTCGGCCGGTCCTCTGCCTCTGAATCCTCGGATAAGTCCCGGGAGGCAAATGATGCCCCGCCAAGGCCATCGCGCCCGGTCGAGGCCCCGATAAGGACCAGATGGTTTCCAGGCTGTTTTACCCGCGCAGTGATGTACCTGCCAGGATGCACGATGCCGACGCAGACTACGTTCACCAGCGGGTTCCCGTTATAACCCCAGTCAAAGGCAAGATCTCCCCTGATGACCGGGACTCCGATGCAATTCCCGTATCCCCCGATCCCGTCCACCACATGTTCAAGGAGATACCGGTTCTTTTCCCTGTCAAGCGGACCGAAGTAAAGCGGATCCATCAGGGCAATCGGTCGTGCCCCCATGGAAAGAACATCCCGCACAATTCCTCCCACTCCGGTTGCTGCGCCATCATGCGGATCGACATAACTTGGGTGATTATGGCTCTCCATCGATACCGCAAGCGCTGTCTGATCGCTGAAACGGACAATCGCAGCGTCATCGCCAGGGCCGAGGATGACGTTTTCACCGGTAGTAGGGAGCGTTTTCAGGAGACGCTTTGTGGAGCGGTAACTGCAGTGTTCACTCCAGAGATTTTCAAAGCAGGCAAGTTCGACATCAGTTGGTTCCCGATTGAGTGTAGTCCTGATAGTGGTAAGATCCGCGGCCGACAGCATAGTGGTAAGAAAGCTCTCTCTCTGAACCCTTAAATTTCCATCGCGAAGGGATGGATGGTGGGGTATTTAGGGGGCAGGGGGGAATATATAGAGCATGGTCGATCCGTACGAGGCACTCCTCAAAAAAGCATATGCGAATGTGACCGAGCAGAGTGAGTCCACTGACCGGTTCATCGTACCGGAGGCAAAAGTCTACATCGAAGGAAAAACGACGATTCTTGAGAATTTTGCAGAGATTGCCGACGTGGTACGACGGGATCAGGACCATCTCATGAAGTACCTGCTCGGTGAGCTGGGCACGGCAGGAAAGATTGACGGGACACGGGCTATCTTCAACGGGAAGTTCGAATCGTCCCTGATCAACGGACTTGTCAAAGGTTACGTCGATGACTATGTCATCTGTTCAGAATGCGGGAAGCCTGACACCCGCCTTGTAAAAGATGACCGCGTGCTTCTCCTCCGCTGCGATGCCTGTGGCGGGCACCGGCCGGTGCGCAAAAGGAAAGCCCGTTCAGAGCCGGTCGGCAGCGATCTCCAGGAAGGACAGGAACTTGATGTTGAGGTCCAGTCAGTCAGTAAACGTGGAGATGGTGTGGTGAGGATGGGCCGGTACATCATGTATATCCCGAGAGGAAAACCGGGGCAGAAGGTAAAAATACGGATCACCCGGATATCGGGCTCAATTGTCTTTACAGAACAGATATAAGAAATTTTTTAGAGGTATTGATTTTATTTTTCCGGCATTTTCTCCAGCAACTCGGTGCAGTATCCGGACAGGCGTGTACAGGCATCCTTTATCGCAGCAAGGGGATCACGCCTCCCTTTTGTGGTGACCAGCAGTTCGGGGTCTGAGAACTGGAATTTTATCAGATATCGTGCGACATCAACCCCGGGATCCGTCAGAATTTCCTCGGTAAGGGCATTCATGAACGTATGTCCCTCTCCGGAAATGATCAGGCGGGCCTTGTTCTTCTCAAGCTCAAGAATTTTGATGTTCATCCCACCTATCATTGAGAGATGAACTGGTATATAGATATGCGTGGATACACGAGTGAAGATACAGGAATCGGGAGCTCTTCAATATTTCACAATTCTGCCCTCTGAAATTCTCTTAAAAGCAGAACGTCTCTCCATCTTTGCCAATATTGGGGAGATCCCAGGGAATGTTATGGCTCATGTGAACACACCTGAAATCCTTCACTTCCAAAGCGGCAGAAAGGGTACAGGCATCATGGTAATTCATGTGCTTATCGATATGGATCGATGGAGGGACGAGCGCATCTACAAAGAGGAGGTCTGCACCAGAGAAGAGTGAGAGGCTTTCTGCAGGAATATTGGCATTGGTATCAGAAGTAAATGCGATTTTTACCTTGCCATACGTAAGAACAAGACCATAGGTTTCGGCGGGCGGATGGTTGACCGGGACCAGTGTCAGTCCGAGTCCGAAGAGGTCGAAAGTGCAGAACGGTTCTGCAGCATGCCGGGGGAATCTGAGGAAACGAAAGATCTCCCCGCAATACTCCAGGACCCGAGGGGCTGAATAGACCACAGGCATCACCTGGACACGGTAGAATTCTCCAAACCCCATGAAATGATCATAATGGCCGTGTGTCCAGATCACTGCGTCAATATGAGGGGATCCGTGTGCAAGCAGCTGCTGCCTGAGGTCGGGAGAGGTATCGATCAGGATAGTCCTGTCTTCATGTTCGATTAAAAAGGAGGTCCGCAACCGCTGGATTCCCTGGCGGAGCGCATAAGAACACCGGGGACAGGAACACCCGACCTTTGGTGTTCCGATGGCATCTCCGGTCCCCAGCACTGTGACTTTCATCCTATAACCAGTTCTGGCGGCGGATTGCACCCCTGTTGCTGACGAGGATGATCCCGAGTTCGATGTCACTGTCAGTGATCTGGGATCTCCCATCAATCAGGGCGGAGAGGAGGGCTTCCTTGACCATGATCCGAAGGTCTGCACCAGAGAATCCTTCTGTATGATCAGCAAGCATTCCGTAATCGCAGTGGCATTCGATTGATGCAGTGATGTTTTTAAGGATCTGGATACGCATCTCCCTGTCGGGAAGCGCAAACTCCACAATCTCGTCAAACCTCCTCCAGGCAGCCTCATCGAGCAGCTGGGGATGGTTTGTTGCACCGATCAGGAGGACCCCGTTTCTGATGAGACTGATCCGGTCAATGTTTTTCAGGAGTAAATTCACCGCCCGCTTCATTGCACCATGGTCATCGGTGACCCTGCTCTTTGCCACGAAATCGAATTCGTCAATGAATAAAATGCAGGGGGCAAGTTTCTTTGCAAAATCAAAGATCCTGTCGATATTTTTTGAGGTTTCGCCAAGATACTGAGAGGTGACCATGGACAGGCGCACTTCGATAAGCGGAAGATGCATCTCACGGGAAAGCCCGAGAGCAAGGCTGGTCTTGCCCGTGCCTGGAGGCCCTACGAACAGGAGTTTTCCCACTTCATGTATACCATGTTTCTGAAGGGTCTCTCGGTGCTCCCGGGCGGTCCTGATCTTGCTGATAATCCTCCGCTGCTCTTCAGTGCAGACAATATCCTCAAATTTCTGTTCGACCTCATCGGGGGCGCTGACGATAACAAGATCGAGTCCCGACCTGAGGGATTCATCCGTTGACAGGATCGTGGCTACCTTCTTATCAAGAAATGCCCGCGTGTCCTCATACATCGGATTTGCTGCCCGGACTTCTTTGTAAGACAGTTCGGGTGTATCCAGGGTTCCAAGATAGAATGCCAGTGCCGGGTTCCTGCCTGCCAGATCAATCCCTCCCTTCCTCACAAACCATCGTGCTGCTGCTTCAAGGCTTGTGACATGGATACGCTGGCCGAAATCATCACAGGTGATTACCGGGGTTTTTGAGAGTTTTGAACAGGCATCCGGTATCCCGAGACTCCGCTTGATCATGCCTTCGCTGACAGAAAGGGGGCGCTTTACCTCTCCTTCACCGTTAACACCAAACAAAACCCGGCATTCCGGAGTAAGATCATCCATGTCAAGGTTATTGTGCTGGTTGAAGATCTCCGCGGTGAGGGCCACCTCAAGGAGCTTTAATGTCTCATCCTCTGGGGACATCTCTGTAACTTATGTTATTTGTACCGGGCTTCCATAAGCATATCTCAAGCAGTCGTCACGATACAGCCATCACTGGTGACAATGATTGTGTGCTCGTGCTGCGAAACCCTGGAGCCGGGAACATCAGAGAGGACGGGATAGGAACGCACAATCCCCTGGTTGATCAGGCTTGCAAGCGCGATATCCTGCTTCCCGTTTGTGATCCAGCGGCGGGCAAAAGGCATTCCATGCCGGTTCCTGACTGAATCGAGCACTTTACGTGCAGAAGGCAGTCTCACCGGCTTGACAGCGGTCTGCTGGAATATCTCTGCGCGGTTCTTTTCGCTGACCCTGCCGGAACCTGTACTCGCAAACGGCTCGATAGCAAAAACCATCCCCTCCTCAAGCCTCGCCCCTCCCGGAAACGATATGTTCGGGATGCTTGGCGGGGTATGGATGGAATAACGGGCGAGTCCGTGACCGGTGAGGTTTGTAATAGGGCGGAACCCTCGTGCCTCTATCTCCCGCTGAATCGCTCCCCCGATGGCTCCGGACGTAACACCGGGTCTCACGATCTCAATTGCCTTTTCAAGTGCGGTCATTGAAGCTTCAAGGAGCAGCCCGTGATTTCCGAGGTCTACGGTCACGGCGGTATCCGCGATATACCCTTCCAGGTGCACTCCCAGGTCCAGCTTGACTACGTCACCCTCGGAAAAAATCCGTTGCTCATCGGGTGATGCGGTATCATGCGCGGCATCCTCGTTAAACGATAGGTTCAGGGGAAATGCAAGCCCTGCCCCTTTCTCCTCTACCATTCGCTCAATGGATTCGACGACATTAATAACAGGGTTCCCTTCCCTGATCATGGAAGTTCCCCTTTTCATCACTGAAGATGCGATCTTCCCTGCATCGCAGTAATATGCCAGAACATCATCATCAGGCATCATACTCCCACGACCAGCTCCCTTGGGAATGAGGTAATGCAGCGGAATCCTGTCCGGGTAACAACCCCGATATTCTCAAGCCTTACCCCCCCTGTCTTCTCATAGTAGAGTCCGGGTTCATTAGTGACCACATTCCCCTGTTTGAGCGGACCCCCTCCGGGTCCGAGAGAAGGCAGTTCGTGCACTTCAAGTCCTACCCCATGCCCGAGATTGTGGGTGAAACCCTCTGACCCTGTCCGGTATCCCCGGCTGAAAAAAAGGTCGACGACAGCTTGGTATACCTCCTGCCCGCTTATCCCTGGTTTTATCATCGATGCTGCAAGGTCCTGTGCTGCTTTTACCGCATCATACATCTCTCTGATTTCAGGTGCAGGTTCCCCCTTCACGACACTTCTTGTCATATCAGAATAATAGCCTGTGCGTTCATCGCATGGAAAGATATCGATCACAACAGGTTCCCCTTCGTAAAGCGGCCCGCTTCCCCGATTATGTGGCGCTGCGGTATCTCTTCCACAGGAGACAATTGTATCCTTTGCAAGGCAGCCCTGCTGCATCAGGATGAAGTGCATTTCGGAACGAATGCGTTCCGATGTAAGAGGTTTTCCATCAAGCCAGAGCACGCCTTTCCCTGGTCTGGACCTTCGGATACATCCGATCGCATGCGCCATTGCCTTGCCTGCTGAGCGCTGGACCCTCCCGATAGAGGCTACCTCTGCCCGGGACTTTTTCGCCCGCATCGAGGCGATGGTCCCGGTGTCAGTGATCACCCCGGTAAGCATATCAAGGTGGTATCCAAGGGCATAAGGAAGATCCGGGGGCACAAGGATCTTTCCTCCTGCATGATCCGCAACCATCCTTGCCAGAGCCCGCCACCGGTCCCTCTCTTCTTCATATATCCGGAGGAGCCCTGCGTCTGCCCTTGTCATGACACCAGTGGCTGCTTCGTGTAGTGCACGTCCATATTCCATCTGGGAGACGATGATATATCCGCGCTCCCCGATTTTTCGTATATATACGACAGGGTCGGTGGTGATGAAACGGGTGAGATACCGCATGTCAGCATAATCGGAAGATCCGACCATCATATACGCTGAGGCGCCGTTCTTTTTCAATACCCGATCGAGCGCGTCCATATCCATCAGTTTGGAGGCCGGACCACAAGTAGTTTTATCATAAAAACTATGTATGAATAATGGACCTGGCGACGAAAGAGCGATTCAAATGGAAATTTTACCGTCTTACGGTGATGCTGAATGTCATAATTCTCCTCGTTGCTATTGCGGTAATCGCCCTTCTCAGGGCACCGGAAGAATACCGGCTCCCAGCATTTCTCCTTCTCGTTTCCTTCGCTGCTTTTTTTTCAGTCTATTTCTGGCGTCAGTATCAGAGCACCCGGGAGTGGTTACACAACCAGGAGTAGCAGTTTTAGAGAAGAGCACGGATTCTGACCAGTCATGAGGTTGTGATGATCGAGAAGGTGAAAAGTGAAATCGAGCTGATGCAGCGGCATATCGAAGTTCTGCGGACAGTTGTCGGACACGAGCCTATCGGCATCATGAAGCTCTCTGAAGTGCTCGATCTTCCCTTCCACCGGATCCGGTATTCGCTCCGCGTGCTGGAGCAGATGGGGTATATACGGGCCTCATCCTCCGGTGCAGTGGCTACCAGGCTTGCTTCGGACCTGCTCGAACACCTCGATAAAGAGATCGATGAAATGATAGCGCTCCTCGATGGTATGAAAAAACCGCCTTCCTGACCTTTTCAGGGAGGTAACGCTACTTTTAAAAGTATTTAGAAAGAATGTATTAAGGCACAGTATTTGTGCCGCCATAACTCAGTTGGTAGAGTGGCTGGCTGTTAACCAGCATGTCACAGGTTCGAGTCCTGTTGGCGGCGCTTCAACCCGGGCCCGTAGCTTAGTCCGGTAAGAGCGCCCGGCTCATAACCGGGCGGTCATGCGTTCAAATCGCATCGGGCCCATTCCCAGGGATTTTTCTGACATTTTCCTGCTCCGGCAGGATAATTCGTTCACCACTCCGTTTACGGATAAACACCTTCTTGAAAAAGCCCAGTGAATCATTTGTCTGACTCTGATTTTAACTGATACCGGGCAGCACTTTGTATCGCAGAATATGGTTAAAAGATATCTGTCCTGAATGCAGAGGGTCTACTATGAAATGCCCTGTCTGTGGCGATGATTGTGTGAAAGAAGCACATGAGATCATCGGCCTGATCCCTGCTGTTTTTACACGGTGCAAGGATTGCCGAATGAAAATTCTTGATAAAAGTGTCCCCCCTCCCCATGATGTGTATCATGGGCCCTGTCGCTGCGGGAAGCGTTTTATCGATGAAGTTTTTGCCCACGCATATACATTGCTGGTGAGGGAAGGGATATTCACCGGTAAAGAACCCCTCAGAGAGGTCGGGTCGCCCCTTCTGCATCCTGGTTATCCTGTTATCTCTCCACCGTTCCTTCCAAAGGATTCTCTTGTCCTCCTCTCCCGGTATCCGGACAAAGCAGCGGCCCAGAAGATGGTCGATGAGATCCCGGAAATCCGCGGTGTTGTCAGGTCCGGGGATTTTATCCCCGGGATAGTTGACCCTGCCCTGAAAAGCACCCCCCGTTCTTATGAACTCCTGGCTGGTTGTGACGTAAGGGCGAACGTTTTCCCCACGAAAACGGGACCCGTGGTAATCTACCAGCAGCAATCAACAATACATATCGAATTTCCCCGCGGCTACAACCCCAAAATAAGTTCGGTTGAGGACCGGATAGCCAGAGTAAAGCCTGAATGGTTTGTTGATGCATGCTGTGGCGCCGGTACGCTGGGTATTACGGGCGCAAGACTGGGAGTCCCTCATGTGATCCTTAATGATACCTGGTATGCTGCTGCGTTCTGGGCTGCGTACAATACGGGAGTGAACCGCGAATTTTTCAGAATCGATGAAGTGAAAATTCACGCTGAATATGCGAAGATGGCAGAATACCCGGTCGGCGTGGAACCAGTATTGGTCGCTGAGACAAATGGAGCGCAGGAGATACGTGTTTACCAGGGCGATTTCCGTAAGCTTCACCAGGTCATCCCGAAAGTCCCGGTACTCGCCGTAATCGATCTCTTTGACAAATCAGACCGGGTTGCATCAGGGATGGTGATCAGGGAATGGATGGGACAGGTAAACGGCGAGGCATTTATCCCCTGAGCTTCAGATACTATATGGGGACTAGTCCGGGTGGTTCGGCGTCACCTGTCACCTGAAACCGTCGGTATGCAGGGGGCGAAGTTTGAGGAAGGCCGAGGCGGGCTTCGGGAGCCGGGAGTCTCCTGACGTTGAAACCTCGTCCCATGAGGTCGGTGGACAGGGATCAATGCTCCGGAGGGAGCGGCGACCTGCTGCTGCGGAGAACGGTTCAGGCCCGGAAGGGAGCAGACTTACCGTAGACATTCGGCGCCCATGGGGTTGCGGGGCGGAGGAGGGGGTCTCCGGTGAACGCTGACACGTGCGGTCGACCAAGAACGTGTCCCCACTGTCGTATTATCATGGCAAAAGTCACGATTATCGGGGCGACCGGCAATGTCGGAACATTTGCCGCGCATACCATAGCCGAGATACCTTATGTGAGCGAGATCCTCCTTGTTGGCCGGAAGGGGCGGGAGAACCTGCTCTGTGGCATAGCTCAGGATATGAAGGATGCATATGCTGCATGCGGGAATTACACTGAACTGAACTGGACGACTGACATTTCTGATGTTGCCGGTTCGGATATTGTAATCGGTGCTGCAGGAGCTGCCCGGCAGGTAGGACAGGACCGGCTCGACCTTGCCCTCGGCAACGCCCGGATTGTTGCTTCCAGTTCGCGCGATGTGGGCGAGCATGCTCCCGATGCGGTGATCCTGATGGTGACAAACCCGGTCGATGTTATGACCTCGGTGGCACTCAGATATTCAGGACTGGAACCGTCCCACGTTTTCGGACTTGGTACACATCTCGATTCCATGCGGCTCAAGTCGCTCATAGCCTCGTTTTTCAAAGTCCATGTGAGCGAGGTGCACACCCGTATTATCGGTGAACACGGAGACAGCATGGTGCCGCTCTGGTCTGCGACGACCATCGGGGGTATCCAGATCAGCAACCTGCCCGCATTCTCAGGTCTTCCGGTTGCCGAAATGGTCGAGACCGTGAAGACGAGCGGTGAACATATCATAAGGAGCAAGGGCTCAACAGTCTTTGGACCGGGTGAAGCGATCGCGACTCTCGTGAAGACTGTGCTTGGAAATGAGAACCGCATCCTGACCGTTTCTGCGTACGTGAAGAGCGAAGTGCACGATATCGGAGATGTCTGTATTGGCGTTCCTGCCCGGATTAACCGCGGAGGCGCGTATCCTATATCGATCAAGATCGATCCCGATGAAATTGAGCAATTCCAGCAGTCTGTCGAAAAGATTCGCGGAATAACCAGTGAACTGATGAGACTTCTTGAAAAAGAGGATTTATAAAGAGATAGTAACGTGGCCGGCTGACTGTTCAGGTGAGCGTCAGTTCGATGATCTCTGCCCTCTCCACACCGTCAATCGCATTGATGTCTGCTTCCACAGTATCGCTCTCTCCCGCAGCATCACCGACAACCACGGCAATTTTCAGTGCTCTCAACCCAAACCCGATTGGCTCTTCCCTGACATCCATAAGGCCCGGCACTTTCTTTCTGATCTGATCCGTGAGCATAGTGAGGTCAACCTCCGGCGACTCCGGCATGACGCGGAGGATGAGGGCCACGCTCCCCATCGTTCAGGGCCCCCCGAATCCGCATTTCGGGCAGGTGTAAGGAATGCTCTGCTCCCTGCACCGTACACATCTCCGTATCTCATACCCGCATTTCGGGCATCCGAATTCAGCCGCACCTTCTTCTGCGAGGGGGGCGTTGCATGATGTACATTTCCTGATCATCTATTATTACACTCCAGATTATCGGTCCTTATATTATCTTACCTGAAGGATTTAAAATCCGATGGTCGTACCGGGTACCTTGCCGCCTTCAAGAAGAAGATCCAGACGCCCTGGAGCACGCCCGTTGACTACCATTGTCTTTACTCCTGAGGCAATCACATACCGTATGAAACAGGGGTCTACGTCCTCTGTCGGGAGATCTCCTGCTATCCGGTCCTGTAAAATTCCTCCGGACCTGATTCCATCGACAGATTTGAGGAGGATAAGCGGGAGTGAAAGGCGGGATGCAATCCACGCTGATATGGTATCGGAAGTAATATCCCAGGAACGGGGGAGTGGATCTGCACTCCTGAGCAGGGTATAAGGAAGGAGCACTTCCACCCGGGAAGGAACCCGGAGAAACGTGATCGGGCGAACCCCTTTTGAAACGATATACCACCCCGTCTGCTCCATTGCTGCAATCGCCATCCAGTGGGCGGCATCACCCGAAATACCGGTCTCCCGCACCAGATCTGCAAATCTCCCTCCGCCGGGCACGATGAGGACGGGCCGCCCTGATCGATACAGCGATTGGATGATTAGCTCGAGGTGATCCATGAGGCTACCACCGAGCTTCACCACCATAGGGCCTTCCATAAGAAGAGGATGAAATTCACCAGTTTAATAACTTAAGGCTTCGAACTCAAGTGCTATGCGCAGGCCCTGTTTTTTTCTATTCCTGCTCCTTATTTTCACACCCGCAACTGCTGTGCAGATCGTGGAATTCTGCCCCGACCCGTACCTGGCCGGAGATCCGGATGAGTATATCGTTCTTTCCGGGTCAGGGAGTCTTGACGGGGTACTGGTATCAGACGGGGAAGGAGGATTCCGGTTTCCCCAGGGAAGTGAGATCCATGGCCAGATAACCATCGCCCGCAACAGCCCGGCTTTTTCCCAGACTCATGGGTACAATCCGGAATATGAATGGTATGACTATTCAGCTTCTGTGCCGGATGTAATCCAGAGCGGTATGTTCCAGCTGGCAAATGCCGGTGACCAGTTACAAGTGTATGACCATGGAACCCTGATCCAGGAACTAGTCTGGCCCAGGGACTTTTACGCACGTCAGGGCCAGGTGCATTACTTTGAGAATGAAATCTGGGACCGGCGCATCCTGATGCTTGGCCAGTCACGTTTCGAAAGGGAAGAGTTCATTTCAGTGGATGGTGTCGCGTTTGTCTCCCCCGATTGCTCTCTCGCTATATATAAAGATATTGTGGGATCCGCAGAGGAAGAGATACGGGTAAATGTGTATGAATTCTCCAGTCTCACAATGGCCCGCTCCCTCGTGGAAGCCTCCTGCCGCGGGGTCGATGTCGCAGTTCTTCTGGAAGGTGGTCCTGTTGGAGGCATCAGCGACGAAGAGAAAGAGGCTGTTGCAGAACTCTGCAGTGCAAAAATCCCGGTGACACTGATGGCAACGGGTAATACTGCACATCCACCATACCGGTTCGACCATGCCAAATACCTTATCATTGATCGCTGCCGCGTGCTTGTCACAAGCGAAAATTTCAAATCGAATGGATTTCCGGAAGAAGGGCTCTCCGGGAATCGCGGATGGGGAGTCGTTTTAGAGGATGAGGGTGTTGCCCGTTATTTCTCTTCCGTGTATACCCACGATTCCGCGGGCGGATGGTGCAGCCCGGCAGTGTTCAGTGATGGGAGCACTGAATATCCCAATACACGTGAGTACAGGACTGAATTCTTACCTTACCGGTTTGAAGACGCAAAGGCGGTCCCGGTAATCTCTCCTGACACAAGTTACCTCATAAGTGATATGATCACAGGTACGGAGGTCTCCCTTGATATCCAGCAGGCATACATCACGAACCAGACTGATGGAACGTTCAATCCGTTTCTCGAAGAAGCTATCGGGGCGGCACGGAGGGGGGTGCGGGTCAGGATTCTCCTTGATTCATACTACTATAACACGGAAGGGCCCGGGGACAATGACGAGATGGTCAGGAATATAAACCGACTCGCAGCAACAGAAAAACTTCCTCTTGAAGCCCGCCTTGCTGATCTGGAGGCCGGGAATCTTGAAAAAATACATAACAAGGGGGTAATCGCCGATGGAAAAGCGGTGCTTGTAAGCAGCATCAACTGGAATGACAATTCACCGCGTTTCAATCGTGAGACCGGGGTAATCATCGAACATCAGGGTGTTGGAGCATATTTTACCCGTGTCTTTGAAAAGGATTGGGCAGCCTCTGAAATGAGCGGGAGACCCGCCGGACCTGACTGGTTTAAGATCAGGATTGCCATACTGGTTCTTTTCGTTCTTGGTATCCTTGCATATGTGAGGACGAAGACCCGGTTCTAGGATACGCCAAATTATATTAAAAATTCAGCGAAAAAAATGAGTTACAAGAAGAATTCCGGAGCAGTAGCTCCTATCTCTTCATGGCACATTTGCAGATATCACAGAGCGTTATGCCACTGTCTGAGCTTGTTACAGATAAAGCCCACCTGTCGATGAGAGAATCGAGTTCATGCGAGATCTCGACCCCTGAATCTCCCCGTTTCCTGCTCATATACTGGGATACTGCTGCACGGCTCACCCCAAGCATCTTTGCAGCATCACTCTGCGTCACTCCCTCACGCTGGACAAGGCGTGCCACCATCTCAGCTCTCATTGCCGGAAGATACTTGCGTACCATAATATCGCAGACCATGATGTCGCAGCCGGCATTCTTCATGCAGGCACCTGCTGGGGCTCTCGGTTCTGGTAGATGATCTGCCGTGCATCCCGGAAATTGAACTTCTCGATAATCAACTGGTTCTCCTTCAGCTTCTTCAGGGCATAGCGCACGGTTCGCGGTGCAAGGTTGCTCTTCCTGACTATTTCTTTGTGGGTCATCGCCCCGCCTTCATCAAGGAGATGCAGGACAGCCCTTGATGATGGGGGAAGGTTGACTTCTTGCATACGATAGTGTTAACGCCGTTAACATATCAAACTGTCGATTATAAATCGCATCGGGACAAGGAACTTGTATGCTTGTCCGGCAGGAACGTTTCGCCATTGTCCTGCTTTGTGCCGTTTCGGTGACAATCCTTGCCGCCTCATTTATTCTCACGGGTACGGATAAAGCAGATCTTGCAGCTGAATACAGCCCTCTTTCAGATGAAGGAACCCTTGTCCATCTTCAGGGACAGGTTCAGGAGATTCGTACCACAAAGACAGGAGGCCATGTTGCTGCTTCAGTGAATGGTACTGCCGTGTTCATTCCGGCGGATGTTGCTGGAACGATTACCCTGCACCCCGGTGACCTGGTATCCCTGTATGGTATAGTGCAGACATACCGGGGGGAAAAGGAGGTAGTAGTAAATTCACCCGGGGATATCAGTATAAAGAATGCTCCCTGAAAACCAGGATCAGGACCCCATGATCAACCTTACGGGCTGTTATCCTGGAATTCACATCAAAAACATTTACCAGGCTTTTCCTGTGCTATTCCGTGGTAACAGGCGGTTCTTCCTCTTCGATAACTTCAGATTTCTTTTTTATTATCGCGATGGCGAGGGATGCTGCCGCCCTCACCTTCTCATCAGGGTCATTGTTGGCTTTCTCTAGTGGGGCGAGAGCCCGTTCATCTCCAATGGACCCAAGAGCCCATGCCGCGTTTTTCCGCACCTGCTTTTTACTGTCATCGAGAAGTGCAATCAGCGGTTCAACAGCCCTCCGGTCCTTCAGCTTTCCCAGTCCTATTGCTGCGCCAGTCCTGAGCCAGGGCTCTGCTGAATTCAGTGCCCGCAGCAGAGGTTCGACAGATCTTGAATCCCCTATGGAACCAAGGGATTTGGCAGCAAGCCAGGCAACATCGACAAAGGGATCATCAAGTGCATCGATAAGTGGGTGTACTGCTGTCTGGTCACCGATAATACCGAGAGCCTCGGCTGCTTTCCACCGGGTATCAAGATACGGGCTCTTTAATAGTTCGATATATCCCTGAATATTCCGTCTGCGGGCTTTTATATCGATAAACTCCGGCGCTTTTCCCGCATCTTCTGCCATCCCGCATCTCCAGTCAGCGGGGGTTGGTAATAAGATATATTAATTGTTTTGGTGTGAAGGGACGAAAAAAACTGGAATAAATCTGGTTAATTCATGATCCCCGTATGATATCAAGACCGACATCGAAATTACGGACACTATGGGTCAGGACACCTGCGCTGATCCTGTCAATCCCGGGAATGGCGTATGAGAGCAGGTTGGTCTCATTAATATTCCCTGAAACCTCGATGATAAGACTATCCCGTACGCCTGCATCCTCGCAAAGCCGGAGCGTCTCAATGACAAGTGCCGGGGTCATGTTATCAAGGAGCAGGATATCGGCACCGGCTTTTGCTGCAGACACCGCATCAGCCGGTGCAGAGACCTCGACCTCCACTTTCCGGTAACAGGATGTTTCCTTTGCTCTCTGTATTGCAGTCACCAGCGGCACAAGGGCAAGGTGGTTATCTTTGATCAGGACGCCGTCCGACAGGCTCATCCTATGGGGGTCTCCTCCTCCAAGTAATACTGCCTTTTTATCAAGCAACCGCAATCCGGGGGCGGTTTTCCGGGTAGCCGAGATCCTGCAGGAGCAGCCTGAAGATCGGATCAGGGAGGACATTTTCCTCGTCCGGGTCGCGATACCACTCATTCTCCCGATGATATTCAGAGCAGTCCGTTCTACAAGAAGGATACCCCTGGCGGGCCCTTCAAGGGACAGGACAATGGTGCCGGAAACAACCTCGCTTCCATCGATGGAATTATCGAGAATTGTGGCACCAAAATGCATAAAAAGTACGGCAGCTTCGTTCAAGCCTGCGATTACCCCTCCCTCTCGTGCAGTTATGAAAGCACGGCACCGGATGTCTTCTAGCAGCGCGTCGCTCGTCACGTCCCCGAACGGGGCATCCTCCTTGATAAAAGAGAGAAGATAATCAGGATCAGACATCCATTTCCCTCCTCCCCAGAGGGAGAACTGATACCATCGTTCCCTGTAACCGTGATGGCTCCTTTCCGTGACTCCTCTTTGCTGTATATCTTCCCTGCAGCGGAGAGTCACAGGCAGGTAATCCAGAGAATCTGCCATATCCCTGTGAGCAGTCCCTCATATGAAGACTCATGTTCCTACCACCAGTGGTTCCTCGAGATTATTAAGGAGCGAGAGAATCGATAGAGCGGCGAGATAACTGGTTGCGGGGTTGTCCGGACTTGGAAGATTGTTCACACGGATGTAGATATCGCCAAAGACACCCTCGACGAATATCTCGTGAATGTTCCTGTCCACTGCCGGGTCCACGTACAGCTCCACATCCACATCCCTCCCCGATGCAAGGCTGAGCGCTACCGATACATTCACATTCCGGGGAAATTCCTTGATACATTCGTTGGCTTTTCCTTTAAAGACCAGCATTCGTTCAGATGCTGGAATGCCAAGTGACGAGGGGCTTTTTGTCGTCCGGAGAAGGAGCCTTGATATCGGCGCAATCTGGCCGACCTTGATATTGTCAAGTCCTGCAATGGCCCCGCTCGGGACATGGATCTTCTTTTTCTGTCCCCGGGCAACAGTGATGATCTCTTCCCTGAAAAGAGGATCCGATAGTGCACCAACACTCATGACCACCAGGTGTTTGTCGTGTATAAGGATGGTTGCTGCATACATCCGGACTGCTTTTACTGAAGCTGCTTCAACGACGAGGTCAAAGGGAGCGCGGACAAATTCATCAAAATTTTCATAAGGGATACCACCTGAAATGAGCGAGAGCTCTCGCGCCCGCTCATGGACCTTATCATAGAGGGCCACGATCTTCCATGTTCCCTTGTAACCTGCAATGATTTGACCGATATTCCCACAGCCGAGGAGCCCGATGCTCAACATCACTACAACATTGACAATACCATCGGTTAAGCATTTTGCCATGAGAGCCGTCAGGCTGGTGTATACCGGAATTTTCCTGCCATAAAAGGGCATCGGGGAGTTTAAAGCAGAATTTTTTCTCGTTCTTGCATCAATGCCCTGTTACTTCCTTTGGCCGGGCTTAATGATGGCTTGCACAAGATTACAAATGGAGCATGGAGCCTTCTGCCGGATCTTGCTATGAGATAAATTCATGGGGGGGCTTAAAGGACCTCGTCAGCAGGAATGTCTGTATTCTCACCTTCGGATGTACCTATAATCATGGTGACAGCAGGAAACTGGAAAATATTCTGAAAGCACAGGGGTGCCGTATTGTCCCGACACCAGAAGAAGCCGATGCTCTCGTGCTGAACACCTGCACGGTTGTCGGCCCGACTGAACGAAAAATGATCAGGATACTGAAAAAATACCGTGCAATGGCATTGTACGTGACAGGATGTATGCCGCTTGTGCAGCAGGAGGATATTTTTACGGTCTGCAGTCCTGTCTTTATTCACCCCGATAGCATCAGAGAAGAGCATAGAAATGTAACGTGCCGTACCCGCCATGAAGTTGGTATTGTCCAGATTGGCAAAGGGTGCATTGGATCCTGTACGTATTGTATCACCCGCAATGCACGGGGATTCCTTGTCAATCATAAGGAAGGGGAGATACTGCAGGAGATTCAAGAATGCCATTCGTACGGGGCGACTGAAATCCAGTTGTGCGCTCAGGACTGCAGTGCCTGGAAGGGCGAAAAGGATGAAAACCTTGGTGACCTCCTTTCAAAAACACGTGAAATTCCCGGTTCGTTTCTCCTTCGTATCGGGATGATGAACCCGGCGACCCTCCTTCCTATTCTGGATCCTGTCATTGAATCCCTGAGGGATGAGCGTATTTTCAATTTTGTCCACTTGCCGGTCCAGTCAGGTTCTGACAGGATTCTCTCAAAGATGGACCGGGGCTATACCAGTGAGGATTTCATGATGATTGCAAAAGAGTTCCGGGCAAAGATCCCTGATATCTCAATTGCAACGGACATCATTGCAGGGTTTCCGGGCGAAGACGAGGGGGATGTCCAGACCTCCATCGATCTGCTGTCTGCCGTGATGCCTGCCAAGGTGAACATCACCCGGTATTCGCCCCGGCCGCATACCCTGGCTTCAGGAAAGGGAGACCTTACTGATTATGCCAAGAAGGTCCGGTCGCGCCGGCTCCAGCGACATGCTGAAAAGCTGTACCATCTTCAGAACCAGTCAATGCTCGGCAAAACGATAGGAGTTACAGTCACTGAGCATATCAGGCCCGGAAGCGTGCTCTGCAGGAGCAGTAATTATACCGGTGTTGTAGTGAATAAGGATCTGGCGGTCGGTAAGAAAATTCAGGTCCGTATCATCGCAGACCGCATGTATTTTTTTTCCGGTGAACCGGTGATCTAAACCCCTGTCCTGTCTCGTCTGATGTTATCATATCGCAGGATAGGGTATAAACAAGTAATTTTCGACGGAAAGATTAAACGTGAGGCGGTCCTATTGAGTCATTCACCAGAAAGGGGAATCTTGGATGGATGAGATAGAAGCAGGATTTCAGAAACTGATCAAGCGGATCGGTGAGAACGAGAAAGAGCGGGAGTCCCTGAAAGAGCAGGTAAAGAAACAGGAGGTGGCTCTCTTCGGACGCATGGTGCGCCTTTCAACACCACTTGTCAGTAAAATCGGCATTAATATGCTTCTCCGAGGAAAGCAGGACACAAAGGGGGAACTCTATGATACCGTTTTTCATAAAAAGAAGATGATCGTCCTTGGAAAAACAGATCCCGCAGAGTATCGTCCTGATGATGCGTCTAAAAAGGTGGAGGATCAGTTCTGCGTGCTTTCAGAAGACGGGAAACTCTACGAGATGATGTTTTCTTTCGATGGGTTTATTGCAGACTCCTATGCAAATCCGATAACCCCGAATGAAGCGCTCGAGCGTTACGGGTACGACCCGATGTACATGCTGTATCATGCCCTTCACGATTATCTCAAAGGACAGGAAGAACTGGTCGCTTCGTTGAAACTGGTGCTGGAATTCGTGTTCCCCGGCCCTGTCACTCAGAAAAAGGATTAATCCTCCTCTTTTTTCCATTTGAAAAGGGGAAAAACCGGCTTTAACAATTCATCATCGCTTTTACCGGTGGCGGACAACATATATGTTTTCGAGAAGCGGCCCTTATCCTCGTTCTCAAAAGAGATCATCACTTTTGCCTCGCTTATCATTTTTCCGAAAGCGTACAGATATTTCTCATCCTCCTTGAGAAGAGGGATATCGAACTCGATATCATAGGGGATTATTGCTACGTGGATGGCATACGCTGCGGCATTTCCAGTGTTTTTGAACTCGACAGCTTTTGCTTCATTCCTCAATGAAGCGGTGATATTCGGGTGCATCCATGAATCCTCCATGATCCATCCGGACATCACGAGGGCTATAAATATGATGAATGCGATTCCCCCGATATAAATATTGATAATCAGGAGGATTACACTTACGATAAGGGCAATACCGAGGAGAATTTTATAGTTGCGTTCCATGTATGAAAGTGTTGTCTCTTGAGGGTAATTAAGAAAATGGGAATGGGCCCGATGTGATTCGAACACATGACCTCCCGGTTATCAGCCGGGCGCACCACCGGGCTATGCTACGGGCCCATAAATTGCCTAAATAGTTAAACAACACGACTTCTTATAAGTTTTGAAACAAAAGCCGAATTCCTATATAAGGGTGTGAACCAGAGTATTTCAAAGAGAGAACTCCCTGGTGGACTATGGACCAACGCTATCTTCTCGGAAATGAGGCGATTGCCCTTGCATGCCTCGAATCTCCGGTCGGGTTTGTCAGCGGGTATCCCGGAACTCCTTCTTCGGAAGTGATCGAGATACTCGCATCGCATCCCGATCGAAGCTCATATGTGGAATGGTCGGTGAATGAGAAGGTCGCCCTCGAAAATGCTCTCGCAGCGGCGTGGTGCGGAGTGCGGGCGCTCGTTACGATGAAGCATGTAGGCCTGAATGTCGCCGCAGACCCCCTGATGACAAGCGCATATACCGGGGTTACGGGAGGACTTGTCATCATGAGCGCTGATGATCCCTTCGCCCACTCGTCCCAGAACGAGCAGGACAGCCGAATGTTTGCAAAATTTGCGAGGATCCCCTGTCTCGATCCCTCGACCCTGCAGGAAGCACACGACATGGTCAGGGATGCCTTTGCCCTTTCGGAAGAGTTCGGACTTCCGGTCATGTTCCGCCCCACGACAAGGATTTGCCATTCGAAGGGAAATGTTACCCTCGGCCCGGTTCTGGCCTTTACAGGAAAAGGGGAGTTTCACAAGGATCCGCGACAGTACGTAGTAATTCCTGCGCATACGAGGATCCTTCACAGGAAACTCAACCAGAAACAACCGGTGGTGAAAAAGCGGCTTTCCGAACTCGTGTATAACCAGTGCCAGGTAAGAGGGAAGACTGCAGTCATTGCGAGCGGAATCGCTGCATCCTATGTTGAGGAAATTATCCCACACGATGTTTCGTTCATGAAGATAGGGGCATACCCGATTGATGAGGAATGGCTCGCAGGGTTCGTCCGGATGCATGAGAAGGTTCTCGTCGTAGAAGAACTTTTCCCGATGGTCGAAGAGGCTGTACGGGAGGTGGCAGGCACTGTTGCAGTATATGGTAAGAAAACCGGCCATGCCCCGTATGAGGGGGAACTCTCCCCTGATTCCGTTGCACGGATCATGGCATCCTGTGGGTTTTCCACTGGCATTCAATACCCCTCGGTGCAGCCGGTTCCGGACCTCCCCCCCCGGCCACCTATTCTCTGTGCCGGATGCATGCACCGGCCTGTGTTTTACGCGATAAAGAAGGTTTTCAAGGATGGAATCTACCCGAGTGATATCGGGTGCTACACACTCGGCCTCCAGCTGGGTGCAGTCGATACCACTATCTGCATGGGCGCCTCCATCACGGTAGGGAGCGGCATCTTTCACGCCGGTGAAGAGAGGGACGTGGTGGCCACTATCGGCGATTCGACTTTTCTTCACACCGGTATCCCCGGGCTCATGAATGCAGTATATAACGGGGCAAGAATGACTGTCGTGATTCTCGACAACCGGACGACAGCAATGACAGGGCACCAGCCAAACCCGAATACAGGATGCACGGTATGCGGGTCGCCCTCCCCCCCAATCTCTCTCGAAGCATTGTGCCGGGCATGCGGGGTTGGATTTGTGGAGACTGTCGACCCGTATGATATGGTGACCCTCACAGCAGCCCTGAAGGATGCGAAAGCGCGGCCGGGGGTAAATGTGGTGATTGCAAAACAGCCGTGCGTCATCATCGCACGGAGAGCTGGTATTAAGAGGGGCCGGTACCGCGTGGATCCGGACACCTGTACAGGGTGCGGGATCTGTATAAAATTCGGTTGCCCTGCAATCGAGCAGCATGATGAGAAAGCATCGATCAATGACCTGTGCAGCGGTTGCGCTGTCTGTGCACAATTATGCCCGTCCGGGTCAATCGGTAAGGAGGGTGTCAGATGAAGGGCTCGTATGACATTATGATCGTCGGTATAGGGGGGCAGGGAACGATCCTTGCTTCAAATATCCTTGGCGAAGCCTGCCTGATCGAGGGCAGGTCGGTGCGTGGAGCAGAGACCCATGGCATGGCGCAGCGTGGAGGCTCCGTGGAAAGCCATGTCAGGATCGACGGGAAATTCGGCCCCCTGGTTGCACCTGGTACCGCTGACCTGCTGATAGGATTTGACATGCTTGAAGGGCTCCGGTACTCCCACTTCCTGAAACCGGAGGGGAGGATGGTGGTCTCAAGGGGGATGGTAATACCGACCTCGGTGTTTGTTCAGGGACTGGCGATACCTTCGGAAGAAGATATAATCGGGAAGCTTTCTTGGATCGATCTCTGTCTTATCGATGCTGAAGGAGTTGCCCGGGAGGCAGGGAGTGTTCTTGCAGCCAATGTCGTGATGCTTGGTGCAGCCTCCCACCATATCCCTCTGGCAGAAGAATCCCTGGTGTGTGCGGTACAGCGTCTCGTTCCACAAAAAACGATCGAGATCAATACCCGGGCGTTTGCCATGGGGAGAAAAGCGGGAGAGAATTGCTGAACAGGCGGCGGGAGCGTGAGGTGGTGAAACCCGGCCTTGGTCCGTTTGAGAAAGACAGGGTATATCATGGAGATGCACTCCGGCTTATGCCCCTCATCCCCCCATGCAGCATCGATCTGGTCGTAACCGATCCCCCGTTTGCTATTGACTTCCGGGCGCAGAGGCTGAACTACAACCGGGTAGGAGGGAATGTCCTTGAGGGGTATGCGGATATCTCCCCTGATGATTACGAGAATTTCACCTGCTGCTGGCTCAAAGAGGCCTACCGGGTCCTCTCCGGCTCAGGCAGCCTCTATGTCTTTTCCGGATGGAACCGGCTCAAAGATGTGCTGTTCGGTCTTGACTCCGCAGGGTTTCATACCATCAACCACATCATCTGGAAATATCAGTTCGGGGTATTTACACGGAAAAAATACGTCACCAGCCATTATCACATCCTATTTGCCGTAAAAAATCCCCGCAACTACACATTTAATAAAGTAGAGCACTATCCGGAGGATGTCTGGGTGATCAACCGCGAGTACTGGAAGGGGAAGAAAAAGACCCCAACAAAGCTTCCGGGCGAACTCGTAAAAAAGATACTCAGTTACTCGAGCAATCCCGGAGATATGGTCCTTGACCCCTTTCTTGGATCCGGTACAGTTGCAGTGGTCAGCAGGGAGATGGAACGGCATTTTCTTGGTTTTGAGCTGGTGGAAGACTACTACCGGTTTGCCTCAGAGCGCATCGCACCCGGACAAGAAACAACAAATAACGGGAAGAAATAGATTTTGTAAACCCGGGAACAATGGTGACTGCACCTTTAACGCTGAGGGGGAGATTTGAACTCCCGAGGGGCTGGACGCCCCACAGGCTTTCCAGGCCTGCGCCTTACCGGTCTAGACTACCTCAGCACAGAAATGCACCCTTACTATTGTCAGGTATTTTTTTTAATGCTATCTCATGGAAGGCCGGGAGAGCAGGTTATCGACCAGCTTTTTTCCAGCCCCTGTCATACGTACCAGGTTCCATGAATACCGTTGAGGGTGAGACAATAAGACCATTCTTGAGGTTAAGGGCTTCTTTTGAAGAGACGAGTGTCCGGCCCAGCGCCACCAGTTCCCCATGGGAAGTGGTGAGTACGACCGTCACCCCTTTGCCAAATTCATCATAGCTGCTCATCCCCGGCCGGGCAAGTACTGCCCCGTGGCAGATGGCATCAACCGCAGTATCCCTGATGGCAACCTTTGGCAGGGATGCAAGGGCCTTTTCGGGAGACTGGATGAGTGACTTGAGTATATCCGAATTCCCAAGACGGGCTTCAGATGCTGCATCCGCGAGGTCCTGAAGCGTGCAGGCCTGGTTCTCATCAAACTGCCCTGAACGGGTCCTCCTAAGTTCCACCATATGTGCCCCGGTGCCGAGGGCGAGCCCGATATGGTGGCAGAGAGAGCGGATGTATGTCCCGGCATCGCACCTGATCCTGATCAGCAGCAACCGGTCATCAGAATCGAGAAGATCAATCTCATGGATCATACGGATTCGAAGGTTCCTTGCTACCGCGCTTTTACGGGGAGGCCGCTGGTAGATCCGCCCGGTAAATTCTACAAATGCCTCGTCCACCCTGCTCTTATCCGGATCACCATGAAGACGGATGAGACAGAGGTATTCCTTCTCTTCGGAAAGAAGAATCGGTGCAAGCCGTACGGCCTTCCCGATCATCACTGTCAGCACTCCTGAAACCCCCGGGTCAAGAGTGCCGGCATGGCCAACCCGGGCACCGAGAATCTCACCAGCCCACGCGGTTACCTGGTGGCTTGAGGGGCCGCGGGGCTTGTCGATCACAAGCAGGCCGTCACGGACAGGAAGAAGTCGTGGAGCGCCATCCTTGCCGGGCATTGGCGGTCAGTCCCCTGCCAGCTGTTTTCTGGCGGAAAGGTAGGCATTCAGTGCCTGAAGGGTCCCTTCCAGGGACCCGTCGCCGGTTACATCAGGTATCACTCCGCTGTTCCGCATCGTTGCTCCGGTTGATTCACCAATGGCGATTTTCAGGACGGGGGCATCTTTCCGGTAGACTGCAGTTGAAAAAGACATGGCACTGGTGAAAAGAATAGCTTCCGCACCACTCAAATCCAGGACATCGCGCGTCGGGATCAGGTTATATATCCTGACCTCAACCGGTATTCCTCCGGCATTCGAAATCCCCTCGATAAGGAGGGGATTTGGGACATCGGCACGGGGAATTCCGATTCTTTTTCCCTGAATCCATGAGCCGAGATAGGGAACAAAGTCACGGGAATAGAAACTTGGAAGGGTCTCGGCAGCAATGCCGAAGTGCCCGAGTGTCATTGCGGTACGCGGCCCGATTGCGATGACCCTCGGCCAGCGCGAAATGCGGGGGGCAATAATCTTTGCAGGGAGAGCACTTGTAAAAAAGAGGCAGTCAAATTCGTTTGCCTCAACCGCTTTTGCAAACGAAGCGACCCGTTCCTCCCTGATCTCCGCCCTGAGTGGTGATACCGGGTAACATTCATGACCGTACTTCGCACAACGTGCCGCATCATCCTTCTCCTTTCCTATCAGCCGCGTTACTGCTATCCTCATCAGAGTCCTGTCCGTTTGTATCAGTAACTGTGTTGCGATGTATTTATCTTGATTCCCCCTAACCTAGGCGGGAATGATCGGGTTCCTGGCAGGGGTTGCGGCCGGAGTATTGCTTGGTACGGTCAGTGGCCTTCTCCCTGGTGTCCATGTGAACACGATGGCCGGAGGGCTGCTCTCCCTTCAGATCGTCCTCATACCGGTTTTCGGGCCGGAGATGCTTGCTGCAGCTATGGTTGCTGCCCTGATCACCCATACCTTTCTTGACATCATCCCGAGCACTTTTCTTGGCATTCCGGATGCTGACACTGCCCTCTCTGTAATCCCTGCCCATGCACTCTGCCTCGAAGGCAAAGGAGAAGAAGCTGTCCGGATTGCTGCGCTGGGAAGTGCTGCAGGATTTCTCGCGGCCATCCCGGTAGCGCTCGTCCTGTTCTCACTCGCACCGGCGATCCAGGGACACCTTGACTGGGCAGTTGCGATCATTCTTACCGGGGTAGCGGGATATCTAATCCTATTTTCCGAATCTCCCTTCTATGCGGGCCTTGTTTTCCTTGCATCCGGGATGCTTGGCCTGTTTACCTTCCATTTCTCATTTCTTGGCGGAGGTACTTTCGGGTTCGCAGGGCTTCTCATGCCACTTCTCTCGGGTTTGTTCGGTATATCCCTCCTTCTCGTATCAGGGAAGGGTCCGGTTCCTGAACAACACTTTGACGGTATTAATCTCTCCCGCCACACAATCATGAAAGGAAGTATTTCAGGCACTATTGCCGGGGTAGTAGTGGGATGGCTGCCCGGCCTCTCGAATGCTACGGCAAACGCAGTCGTCGCTTCGGTCGCTGATTATGAAAAAGACCGACGGGGGTATCTGTTTGCCACGAGTGCAGCGAACACGGTGAATGCTGTTGCGGGCCTCGCGGCATTCTACGCCATCGCACGGACACGAAACGGGGTTATGGTTGCGCTTTCTGCAATCGACCCTCCCCCTCTTATCGTGCTTTTCGCTGCCGCCGCATGTGCAGCGGTTTGCGCCTATCTTCTCACTATACTGCTGGCTTCGGTTGCATGGAGGTTTAGCGGGGTTAACAGGAACGGACTCGCCCTTGGTGTTATTGTTTTTATCACTCTGCTCAGTTTCCTGTTCTGCGGAATATTCGGGCTCTTCATCCTTTTTATTGCCACCCTGCTTGGCCTCGTTCCGAAATTTTTGAATATCCCCCAGGTGTTCTGCATGGGTGCTGTCACGCTTCCGGTAATCATGTTCTCGCTCGGGGTTTCGGGCTTCTGACTGCAAACTTAGAACGGTGCCCGGATACCCGGTACGGTATTTCTGCTCTCTCTTGCAAAATCCTTCCCTGCCAATGACACTAATTATGGATTATGTCCATTACTCTTTATGAAGTCCTACTGGTTTTTGGACCGGGAAGGTGGGACATGTCATTCCATGCCGCGTGATCCGGGAATCCTGGTGGAGTGGGTTCAGGAACTCGCCGGGAGCGGGGTTGCAGACATGCCGGAATGGGAGTGGGCGGTGCAGTGCGGATTTGTAAAAGACCGGTCAGAATATCTTGACATTCTGCATACGACAGCAATGCATCTGGCAGGAATCCTTCTTGAAAGGGAGTTAAAGGCGGATCATCCGGAGTTGATCCTGATGGTGAAGATGCTTGACCAGATCGACTCTGTCATTAACCTCCTCTCGGAAAGGGCAGTGGAATGGTATCGCGTGCTCAATCCTGAATTCAGCCGCAAGTCAGCACTTCCCCAGGGCAGAAAACTGCGTGATCTGATGAGGGAAGGATCGGTCGATGCACTGAGGGAAATCCTCGATGAGATAGACCAGCTTGCAGAGCGCCGCTCGCTTCTTGCAAAAAGGGTTTCTGCAAAGGCAGCCGGGGTTCTCCCGAACTGCAGTGCGCTCTCTGGGGGGCTGGTGGCTGCACGCCTTGCTGCCGAAGCAGGGGGTATCCGGAATCTCTCTATGATGCCGGGAAGTGCCATCCAGGTGCTTGGTGCAAGAAATGCTCTGTTCTGCCACCTTGCCACCGGATCACCCCCGCCTAAACACGGGCTGGTCTACCAGTACAGCGGGGTGCACGGGTCCAGGAAAGAGAAACGTGGAAAGGTAGCGAGGACTCTTGCCGCAAAACTTGCGATTGCTGCACGGATCGATTATTATCGGGGAGAACTTGACCCCATGTTTATTACAAAGGCAAAAGAAGCAATCCGTAGTGCCGGGAGAGGTCCATGATCTGGATAGGGGGCCAGCTTGTTTCAGAGGGCCCGGGAGGTGTCTACGGAGAAAGGATGATCGGGGGATACCGTCACTGGAGCCCAAAGAGGAGCAAGCTATCAGCCCTCTATTACCTTGGAAGGGGTGTCGAACTTGAAAAACACCACAGGGTTCTATACCTGGGAGCAGCAAACGGGACTACCGTATCACATGTTGCCGATTATGTGGAGGTCGTCTATGCAGTTGAACCGGCACCAAGGCCGATGCAGGATCTCCTCGTTGTGGCCCAGAAGCGCAGAAATATTATTCCCCTCATGGCCGATGCACGAACACCTTCACAGTATCTGCCGCTGGTGGAGAAGGTCGATATCATTTACCAGGATGTGGCCCAGCCCGACCAGGTGAAAATACTGCTTACAAATGCCGGTTTTCTCGCACCGGACGGTGTCATGGTGTTTATGCTTAAGCCCCGGAGCGTCGATGTTACCCGGTCCCCTGCTGATGTGGCAGCAACTGTCGAGGAAGGCCTGAGCAGCGGAGGTATTCATACGGACGGGTGCATCTGGCTCTCCCCCTATTACCCTGACCATGCAGCGCTGATCTGCACTCCGGAATGAAACCGGAAAACGATAAGGAAATAAGAGGGAAATTAGAAGGGAGGAATTAGAAAAAACAGCCTCTCCCTTCCATTATAAGGGGGTAATCATCACAACCTCGTCTTACAGATATCGTATCATAACGTACTTGCGGGCTGAAAGAGAGCAGGATCGGATGAATAATGAGCAACTGTCTTGGAACACAGCAGGAATAGAAAATTAATAGCCCGGAGCAGATTCGAACTGCTGTCGCGGGATCCAGAGTCCCGCATGATTGACCGCTACACTACCGGGCTATGACACCCTATTTTATTGCTGCTTTCTCCTAATTAATCTGACTGATTGGAGCCTGGTCCGTGCTCACTTGCTGCATTTTCCGCACACCCTGCAGACCTCTTCAATGGGTTTAATATAATTCCCCTTTCCGCAGAATGGTTCGATGTCATCCACATCCCGCTTGTAATAGACATGTGGTATCAGGGAGATGTGGGTGTAGGGGCCGCATGGGAGTCCCAGATGGTCTGCAATATACTTCTGGAGATGTACAAGGGCATACATGTTCGCTCCTGCAGCAGTAAGCATGTCATTGCTCCTGAACACCACCTTCATGGAGAGACGCTCGTCCCTGACGAGGCATTGCACCAGCTGGAGACAGGGGCAGTCATCGAGCTGCTCATCGACATACGGGTTCCAGGTCACTGCGATGGCCCTCCTGCTGACGGGTGATGTCGCAAGTTTGCGGGCAATATAGGCCACCTGGTCGATATGAAGTTCATTCCCGTTTGCCATCAGTGGTGCTCCCCAGTTATAGAGGCGGTCATGGTAATCGTACTCGAATACGGCAGCAGTCCCGTTCAGGAGGTCCTTGGCATACTTTTCCATGAATTTTCTTGAGAACCGCGAGTGGGGGCTCACCATGGGCTCGGTATCAGGATGCTCGACCCGCATGGCAACCTCATCAAATTCAATAGTAGCCTCATCATCCTCCGTGTCAAGCACCCGCCCCTTCTCAAGCACCATTTTTACTGCCAGCTCGTGGGCGGTACCGATGGAGGGTGCCCTGATAATCCGCATATGGATACCTATGCAGAACACAGGAATGTAAAGATATGGAATTAGAACTGTGTTCAGTGCATCAGGATTGGGGAATAGAAACGAATACAAGCGAGGTAATCTGCCAGTAAGATCGGAAAAAGGGCAAACAAATGGGACAAAAAGAATTGTCAGGCGGGGGATGAAATGGAAGATGATGAACACTATGAATAAAGGAAAGGATTTGAAGGAAAAAGAAAATAATTGAATTAAATAAAGCAATGAATATAATTCCTGCCAGAATTCCGGCAATGCGCGAGCAGTATCTTAAGCTGTGCATTAACCACGTTTATGTACGTAGGGAGTAAAGTATGCAGAGAAGCGGGAAATAAGGCGTTTTTTTCTCCCAATCACCGATTTTATCCCCAGAAGGCCCGCTTATTCCCCTGTATCCGACCAAAAAAGATATATTAAGTGTTCCACAAATATTGAATCATATTCCGTTATTCGGAGTATGGAGCACAATGAACCGGTATTCGGCAATTGCCGACAACCGTTCGGGACCTGTGCATTGGATTGAACGTTTCAAATTGGACATGAGTATAAGGAGGACAAAGATGACTAAGCGCTTTAGCCTTGCACTGATTGCTCTGGTAGCACTCGTGATGCTGATTCTTCCGGCATCCGCAGCGGTGAACCAGATTGGTGCGGGCGGAGATGTGTTCATCGGTGAAGAAAACCTTGATGTAACTGCCGCCGTAACTGCGGCAAACATTGCATGGTTTGCATCAGGGACCAACCCCAACACCGACACACCGAACTATATTGTAGCTGTGGGTAACCCCGCAAGCTTCTATGTTGCCCCTGCTGACTTTGTCGGAAGGACCGGCAACTGGTACAACTGGAACGGAGCCAACGTGGGTGTGGCAATCAATGTTGTCGACCCCAACATCGACATCAAGGTGTGGGACCAGAACGCCAACAAGGATGTCACCGGCAAGCAGGTTCCAGCAGGCAATGTCGAGAACTTCAGGGTTGAGACCAACACCTATTCCGTTGTGAACAGGCCTAACTATGCAGGTGAGGGTTTTGTCAACATCAAGGTGAAGACCTCTGATGGCGCCACCTACACAGCATTGCAGAACCCGAGCGGCGGTACAAATGCGCTGACAGGCCAGGCTGTTGACAGCTCACTCTGGTACTGGGTCGAGCCCGCTGGCAGCACCACCGTTGGGTGGGACACCGCTGCTACCGATGCTGCAAACTCCCGCTTGTATAAAGCAGGTACCTACACGGTAAGTGCAGAGCTCAACCTCAACAAGATCAAAGACAACTACAAGGCTCCTGACGGCACCGACTACACCGGTAAGACCGTGACCGCGCTCAAGACCATTGCGATCACAGGCGACACCGTGAAGATCGAGGCTTCCAAGGATACCGTAGTCCGTGGCAACCAGTTCTCCGTGACTGTCACTGGCAGGGCAAACGAGTTCTACTATGTATGGGTCAAGGGAACCGGCACGATGTCCGGATTAGCCGGCGACCAGCCCCCGTTGATGGCGGCAAACCAGGACAACGTTGCAAACGATCCTGTAGCTGGACCGTATACCATCGGTGCCTACGTCTATGAGGGTGGCGCAGGCCAGACCATCAAGGAAGACGTACCAACTGCCCCGAGCAATGGTGTCTACTACTATGCAAAGATCAAGACATCATCCAGTGGGACCCGTACCATCGGATTCCTGACCGGCGCAGACACTGACGACAAGAAGTACACCATCCGTGTTGAGAACAACTTCGGTGGCCAGTACAAGTCCGATGAGGTCGATGTGAAAGTCGAGAAGGGAACCGTGACGGTTGTCGCAGCAGGTGACCAGAGCTACTTCCTTGGACAGGAGATCAAACTCTCCGGTACTAACTCCGAGACCGACAGCGTGTACATGTTCATCACCGGTCCGAACCTGCCCGCAAACGGCGGACTTCTGACCGACCCAAGGACCGCGGTTAATCCGTTCGTTATTCCCCCGTCATTCACCACCACTGATGTGAACGATGACAACACCTGGGAGTACAAGTGGCAGACCGCCAACCTCAACATCGATGCAGGGACCTACACTGTGTATGCAGTCGCAACCCCGAACGCCAAGGATGACCTGGCCGGTACCCAGTATGGCACCGTTTCAGTCATTATCAGGAAGCCGTTCGTAACCGCACAGGCATCCCAGAGCACCGTTGCACAGGGAGACAAGTTATATGTCCGTGGTGTTGCAGAAGGGCAGCCCTCTGATGGTGTTGCCATCTGGGTCATGGGTAAGAACTACGCTACAGCCAACACTGAAAGCGTAAATGACGATGGAACCTTCGAGTATGAAATCGGTGGAGACCTTACTTCCGGCATGACCAGCGGACAGTACTTCGTCGTCGTCCAGCACCCGATGTATAACGACAAGTTCGATGTCTACGTCAATGGTGACTATGTTGTCGGACCCTATCCAACGGCCAATTCGAACATCTTCAAGCTCTATGGATCCGGCAGCCTGCAGGGATCTGATGCGGCTAACGCACTCACCGTTGCACTCGACAACCCGAGCGTAGACGACACCTACACCAAGCTCCAGTTCCTGGTAGAGGTACCTGAGATCAAGATTCTCCCGGTCACAGAGAAGATGATCGGAGACAAGTTCGAGGTCAAGGGAACCACCAACCTGGCTGTCGATGACGAGCTGCTCGTTGAGATCTACTCCTCCTCGTTCGGACCAACCCCGAAGGAGCAGACCGGAGAATTCAGCGGCGCTTCAGGCACCGTGAAGGTTGTCAAGGGAACCGAGGGCTTCAACACATGGTCCTTCCCGGTTGACACTACTACCTTCAAAGCCGATGAGTACATCGTTCAGGTTTCCGCCATCGGCCTCGAGACCACCAACGATGTGACTGCCACCACGCTGTTCAACGTAGTTGAATTCGTGCCGACCACAGTGCCGACCACTGTACCACCGACAACTGCTGTTAACACCACAGTGCCGACCACAGTGCCGACCACCGTGCCGACCACCACCCCCGGATTTGGTGCACTTGTTGCGCTGATCGGGCTTGGAGCAGTGGCATTCCTCATCGTGCGCAAGCACTAAACACAAAAATCCCTTTTTTTCAAAGCGTTACTTCTGGTACTTGCCGATTTCCGTGGCTCTTGGATTGATAGTATCAGCAGGATCCGGGCACTGCAAAAACAGCGGGTCTTGGTATTTCCTGTTTTCCTGGAAATCCATGGTCAGGGTCAAGGCAAATCCGCGATAAAAAAGAGCATATAGAGGCATCCCCCAGATGATTATAGCGTCCGCTCTATAACCAGGCAAATTCTGGCACTAAGTGGGATGCCCGGAATACAGGAACTGCAGTATCATGAAACTGAACGTAAAATTGATCGATATCGGGACAAGGGAGGTACTCCTTAATATAGGGGATGCCCGGAGCATCGGTGTCCTTGCGGGTGACCGGGTCCAGATTCTCAACCAGAAGACCGGGATCTCCCTTGCAGCGTTTGTAGATACCACCACTTCCTTAATACCCGAAGGAGTTGTCGGTGTCTACCGGGTTACCAACGAGAAGCTGGGTGTTGAAGAAGGGGCATCGGTGGAAGTCAGGATTGCAGAACGGCCGGTCTCTCTCCAGTATATCAGGAAAAAAATGGATGGGATACGTCTTACGAAGGAGGAGACCTACGAGATTGTCAAGGACGTCGTGAACGAAGACCTTACCCCTGCCGAACTCACCGCCTACATTACCGCCTGTTACATAAACTCCATGGATATGGACGAGGTGGAACATCTCACCCGTGCCATGGTTGATACGGGAGAACGGCTCACGTTCCATACCCATCCGATAGTCGATAAACATTCTATCGGGGGAGTTCCCGGAAATAAAATCTCCCTTCTTGTTGTCCCCATCGTTGCAGCAAGCGGCCTGAAGATCCCAAAGACCAGTTCGCGCGCAATCACCGGAGCCGGAGGGACAGCTGACCTGATGGAGGTTCTTGCACCGGTAGAGTTCTCAGCAGCTGAAGTCCAGAAGATGACCCTGAAGGTAGGAGGGGCAATTGTATGGGGGGGAGCGACCAATATCGCACCTGCTGATGATCATATCATCATTCAGGAATACCCATTCCGGATCGATGCCCGTGGTCAGATGCTTGCCAGCGTGATGGCCAAGAAATTTGCCGTTGGAGCTGACCTCGTTGTCATCGATATTCCTGTAGGCGAGCATGCAAAAGTCACGAATGTACAGGAAGGCCGGAAACTGGCGCGGGAGTTCATTGACATTGGTGAGAGGCTGAACATGCGTGTCGAGTGCGCCCTGACATATGGGGATTCTCCAGTCGGAAGAAGCATCGGCCCGAACCTCGAGGTGAGCGAAGCGCTTCGTATTTTAGAAGGAGGTGATGAGCCGGGCTCCCTCCTCCAGAAGAGTATAGCCATTGCAGGAATTGCCCTTGAGATGTCCGGCAAGGCTGCCCACGGGATGGGGAGCAAGCTTGCTCTTGATATTATTAAAAGCGGGGATGCACTGAAAAAATTCAAAGAGATCATTGCCATCCAGGGAGGAGACCCAAAGGTGAAGTCTGATGATATAGTCCCCGGAAAGTACGAGTTTGTGGTCAATGCACCATCCGATGGCTACGTGATCGAGATGAACAACCAGTCGCTCATCAGCCTTGCACGATCCGCCGGGGCACCCCATGAACACGGTGCAGGAATACTGCTCCATGCCAAGAAGGGAAGCCGGGTCGAGAAAGGGGAGCCCATATTCACCATTTACGCCGAGCGGAACTGGCGGCTCCAGAAAGCAGTCGAGGAAGGACGCCGGCTGATGCCGGTTCTGGTAGAGGGGATGCTCCTTGACCGTGTTCCGCACGAGTCAAAATGGGAGTGAAGTGCGAAATCTGACCATAAATCCGGTCCTTTTTTAACATCTTCGTCTCTCAAGTGACAACCAATTTTATACCAGATCACCACCGATATCAGACTATGCCGAGATGCGGAGATTATCTCTTCATTGCCATCTTCTCTGTGCTTATCTTAACAGGGAGCGCCTGCGGGGCAGCCGTTCTTGTACAGGTCTTTGAAAAGGAGGAGAATATCACCCCCGTAGAGGGAGCTCTTGTATATGCCAATAACACCCTGGTCGGAAAGACGGATGATACAGGTACCGTTGAGGTCTTCTCTCCGGGCACTGAAGTGATACCCCTTACAGTCGAGAAATTCGGGTATGATGCGTGGGAGGGGGATATAGGTACAAACACCACCCAAATCCTCGTGGACTTACAAAAGACCAAGATTACCCTTTCAGTTCATCTGTATGATGCCGACACTATGGATCCTGTTCCCGGCGTGAGTGTAACTCTCGAAGGGGACGGATCAGAAAGTACCGTTGCATCGGACTCGAACGGGACTGCCGGGTTTATCGTCCAGGCAAGGAAATCCTACCGGATAGTGACTAATGCAGAGCATTATCAGCCCGTCAGTATGGCAGTTGATGTGGGGATTTCAGGGAAAGATGTGCAGGTTATGCTCTTCCGGGATGACCGGTTCTCTATCGTAGTAAAAGACGGAGATTCGGGAGCCCCTCTGTCAGGAGCCCGGTTATTTGTCGAAGGGATTGAGAAAGGAATCACGGATAATAAAGGGGTGCTGACTCTTCCGATGCCGAGAGGGAAGGTGTACCTGATCAGAGTCGTGATGGACGGTTACCAGGACTATAACGGCCGGCAAATCGTTGAGAGCGATACAGCATTTCTCACCATCCCCATCACAAAAGCCCCTTTCACGATCTTTGTCTCGGCATACAATGAAGAAAATAATCCCGTGGAAGGTGCCCTTGTCCTTGTCGATAATGTCACTGCAGGAACGACCAGCCGTTACGGGCGGGCTGTCCTCATGAATCTCACTGCAGGCCGGTATCTCCTGGAGGTGCAGCATCCCGGGTATGTTCCGGCCAGGCAGCCTCTGACAGTGGCAGTACAGGGAGAGGATATCATCACTGAGCTCCTGTATCAGAAGGAGAACATCACCATCAGGACCATTGAAGGCTCGTCCAGCCCAGTTCCCTCTGTGAAGATCAGCCTGAATGGTGAGGAAGCGGGGTTCACCAATGACAGGGGCACACTTCCCCTCCTTATGCGAGTGAACCTGTCGTATACGATAACGGCAGAGAAGGAAGGGTATCACCAATCGATTGTCAACCAGGAGATCAGTCCATCAAACAGGACCCCGTCCATCATAATACCGATGGAACGGAATTTCAACTGGATGCTGGTCGGTGTTGCGGGAATAGGAGTTGCAGCAGCTATTGGAGCCGTTCTTTTCTTCAGGCGACGTGCCAGCGGGAATTCGCATGGGAAACGTGGCGGTCTCTGATCTCTTCCCGATACAATTCCCTGTTTTTTCTTGAGAACTGGTTGCAGGGGGATCCTGGATCCCGTCATTGGAGTTCAGGTCAGGTCATATTATGAGAGGAAATGAAAAGGGGGCAATCCCCGCACAATATTAAAAAAGAGGCCCGAAAGGTGCGTAGTCGTTCTGCCTATTAGAGCGGACCCAGCGGGAATTGAACCCGCGTCCCTGGGTCCGAAGCCCAGGAGGATGTCCTCTACCCCATGGATCCGTCCCTCTCATTGGTATCATAAGATATTAAGCATTTTCCGGGATAGTACTGTACGAGATGATACTCTCTTCACGGGAAATTATCCGGAGGCTCAATGATCAGGGAAGGGATGGAGCGCTTGTTATCCGTCCCTATGGAAGCGAATGCCAGCAACCCGCGTCCTATGACCTGAGGGTTGCGGAGGACACGGTTTTGAAAACCGGCTCCTGTACACTGGCTCATACCCTGGAGTGGGTGGAGCTCCCGTCTGACATCGCTGGGACGATCAGGACACGCTCTTCTTACGGCCGCCGGGGGGTAATGGTCACAGCCGGTTTTGTGGACCCCGGATTCCGTGGACAACTCACTCTCGGGCTGGTCAATATGGGCGAGGAGACGGTGCACCTGAAGATGAATGACCGTGTGGTTCAGCTGATCCTCCACCAGGTGCTTGGTGCGGATCTGACCTATGAAGGAAGATATCAGGACAGTAAAGGGGTTGTAAGGGCACGGTGAAACGATGATACGGACTGAACGGAAATATATCGAGATTCTCAGAATATTAAAAGAGCACCAGGAGCCGATGGGGGCAAAGCGGCTCTCCGAGCTTATGGCTGAGCGCGGGTTCGTATTGAGTGATCGGGCAGTCCAGTATTACCTCAGATATCTCGATGAGATGGGATTTACCGAGAAAGTGGGGAACCTGGGGCGAATCCTTACGCCATACGGGACGACCGAGACCGAGAGTGCTCTTGTAGGAGAAAGGATCGGATTTGTCATCTCGAGACTTGAGCGCCTGGCATTCAGGAGCACGTTTGATCCGATCACACAGACCGGTGATGTTGCCTATAACCTCTCAATTGTTCCTGAAGAACGGATCGATGAAGTACTTGCTGCTTTTAGCGCTGTGGTAACCGCGAGGTGTGGTTTCTTCTCATCGTATCGTGTCCTCGACAGAGACCCAAGGGTACCCGATGGCGGTATCGGAATCATAACCGTCTGCAGCATCACAATGGACGGCGTTTTCCAGAACCGCGGGATTCCTGTTCATATGGCGTATGGGGGCAGGCTCTCCGTTGAGCATGGCGAACCCATCCGCTTTGTCGATCTGATAGGGTACCGTGGTACCACGATCGACCCGCTGCAGTTATTTATCTCGGCAGGGCTGACCTCGGTCTCATCAATGGTCAGCAACGGGACCGGGACTGCACTTGCGAACGTACGTGAGGTACCGGCGGCGGCAGAAGGTCAAGTGCGTGAAACGGTGGCACAGATGCGAAAAAGCGGGTTTGTATTCCCTGTTACTATGGGGACATCACCATTCAATCTTCCTTCGGATCCCTACCGGCTCTCTATCGTCTCGTATTCCGGGATGAACTTTGTGGCCAGTGTCTTTGAGAAAAAAATCCCCATCAGGACTGAAATCGGGGCAGGGAATATCCCGTTCTCAAGGATCATGCAGGGCAACTGATCAAAGAGGGCTCTTCCCAATCAGCCCTTGTGCTAAAATTTGCCCTCTTTTGTGTCCCGCAGGGCCCTGATTGCATCAACCCGGGCAATATGTGTAAAACCTGAGAGAATAACTGCTACTGCAACGAAACGGCTGCTACTGACCGGGTAATCTCCGGAGCGTACCTCGAATCCTCCGATCTGTAGGTCGATCCAGTGCCGGATGGCCAGGTACCCCCTCATGTTCAGTTCTCCGGCAGGTCCGGCAATGAGAACCAGCGCTTTTTGTGCATCGGCAAGCTTACAGGAAACAGACATCTCTTCTGTCACGGCTTTTTTCCCGAGGGAAACGATCCTTGACGCTTTTTCATGGTTTTCCTGCACAGAGTGACCTGCAGGCCGCAACTTCCTGATTAGATCAGGGTGGAGTGAAGGGATGGGCTCCCGAGCAAAACCTATTGCGGCAAGACCCATGCCCCGAAGTGTATTAATAATCTCTCCGGCATCAAGGGCGACCTCTCCCACCTCAGCACCGGGACGTTCGCTTGCCTCGCCTGCCCGTAAAATGAGATTCACCCTTTTTGCAATTACACGGTTGATACCATCATAGACCGGTGAAATGTCAGGTTGTGGTGCCGGTTGCCGTTTCCGTGAGATGATGATTCCCCCCTCTCCTTCCCCGGCTACCCGCAGTTCCGGATTTTCCTGTACTTTGTCGAACCAGATCTCGTTATCGAACAGGATGATCCCATCCGTTTCTTCGATAAGTGCATCGATCTGGTCCGCTGCCCTTACGGAGACTCCCTCACCCTCCCGTTCGCATGGAAGGGTGACGAGGCAGAAAACCGGTTCAACCATCGTCCTCCTGATATTTTTAACGAGGGATGGCGCAAGTCCTGCCATGGTCCCACCAAGACCAAGACAGATGATGAATGAATCAATATCTCCGGGGTCAAGGGACTGGAGCCGGGCGATGATCTCATCATGAGGCAATGCAGGCGGGCTCTCCCCTTCCAGGTTCGGGTCAAGAGTCTTTGCAAGGAGGACATGTTCTTTTGGAAGGGCTCTTAAAGCACTGAGGGAAGAAGCATCGCTGTCTACTGCAATCCCGTCTGTGCAGCGCAGTGATCGGGACTTCTGGTCATAATTATAGAGCATGTCGGCAATCCGGCACCCTGCGCCTCCGATACCGACCATCAATACCCTCATCGTCAGACTCCAGCCCTGCTTACCGGATGATCCCTTTTTCAGGAATTCAATGAATTACCATTGGATCCCGTATTAAAAAAAGACTATCTGACTCCTCAACAATGCTAATGTCTCCGATCAGGGGTCAGCAGAACAAGGAGCGCCCCGGTCTGCCGACGGGAGTAAAAATGGAAAACTGTTTTCTTTATGAGAATTTCTGCATTCTCCGTATTGTTTGTGGAATTGATAACTGAAAATGATAAGGTATTTAATTTTGTGCCCGATATGTTACAGTGAGGTGAACTAACCTTGACAACGTATGGAATAGAATTTGTGCCTGGCAATGTGAATGTCAAGCAGGTGGTCAATTTCTGTAAACTCGCAGAGTCCAAGGATATCGACTATGCTTGGATCACCAACCACTACAACAACCGTCACTGCTACCCCACCCTTGCTGCCATCGCTCAGGCGACCACCACCCTGAAGATGGGCCCGGGAATCATGAACTCATTTACTGACACGCCAGCAGCGATGGCATCATTCTTCTGCACGCTGAATGAGATCTCTGACGGTCGTGCAGTTCTGGGGATTGGCCCTGGGGACCTTTCAACGCTCCCAAAACTTGCGATTCAGGCTGAGAAACCGGTAGCGCGTCTCGAAGAGGCGGTTACACAGATCCGCAAGCTCTGTGCCGGTGAAGAAGTCAAGAAATCAGGGATGCAGTTCTTTGACTACGATGGTGCAAAGCTCACGGGAGTGAATCTTCCTGGCAAGAAAGGTATACCAATTTACATTGGTGCCCAGGGGCCCAAGGTTCTTGATCTCGCCGGAAGAGTTGGTGACGGAGCGTTAATTAATGCATCCAATCCAAAAGACTTCGCAATCGCGATTCCGATCATCAAGGCAGCCTGTGACAAGGTCGGCAAAAAGGGCTTTGATGTAGGTGCCTACACCGCCATGTCCATTGACACGAACGAGAAGAAGGCCCGGAACGCCGCAAAGATCGTTGCCGCATTCATTGCCGCTGGATCCCCTCCTGACCTTATCGCACGCCATGGCCTCGATGCTGCAAAGGTTGCAACCATCAAGAGCGCACTCGCCAAGTTCGACTTCAAGACTGCCGGTGAGAATGTTGACGACAAGACCATTGATGCATTTACCATTGCCGGAACCCCGGACACGGTGAAGCAGAAGTGTGAAGACCTTGCAAAGGCTGGTGTCACCCAGATCATCTTCGGATCCCCGCTGGGACCGGACATGACCACATCCATCCGCCTGCTCGGCAAGTATGTCGTCTGATACGATCAGGCTCGAAAAACCCTTTTCTTTTTTCACACAGTTTTAATAGAAAGGCTTCGAATGAAAAGCTGAGTGGCCATGTTCACCGTGACAGATATCCGGACCGGTACCCATCTCCTCCAGGTCCGGGAAGAACTTCTTACCGGTCACCGTTGTAAAATTTCCCCCGGACGCCTCAACCGTGGCATCGACGCGCCGTATCAGCCTCCCAACGCTCCCGGAAATTGCCCTTTCTGCAGTGGACAGATCTTTTCCGTCACCCCTGTATTCCCTGACGGGGACCGTATCTGCAGAGGCGAGAGTGTGACATTCCCAAATCTCTTCCCGTTCGGGGAGTGGCATACTGTCACGGTCATCACAAGGAGACATCAGGTCGATATCTTCAGCAGGAGAGAGATCGCGGATGCATTATCAGGGCAGGTAGAATCCCTGGTAAAAGCACCGGGATACAAGAGCATCAACTGGAACTACCTTCCGTCTGCCGGGGCGAGCATAGCTCATCCTCACCTGCAGGGGCTTGCAGACAGGAGAGCACCGGTTATCGCTGAGCGATACATTGCCGGGGGGCTGCGGTATCTCGAAAAGCAGGGGCGGAGCTACTGGGAAGATCTCCGTTCATCTGAGTCAGGCTCCCAGCGTTACCTTTTTGGCGATGAATTATTCTGGTACGCACATCCGGTACCCCTTGGTGAGAGAGAGGTACGCTGTATCCTTCCGGTTGCTTCGCTGGAAGAATTCCCCTCCTGCAGTGAAGCATTTGCAGAAGGGCTTCTTGACATCATAAGGATGTACCGGAACCTTGGGACACATGCTTTCAATATGTCTCTCTTTTTTGATAAAAAAGAAGAAAAAAATGGTTTTTCTGCCTTCTGCTCGATAATATCGCGGATTAATCCGAACAGTTTGTCAATGAGCGATTCTGCCTTCATGGAACGGCTCCACCTTGAGCCGGTTATTCTCACCCTGCCTGAGGATCTCGGTAATTATTACCGGAAAGAGTGTTAATTGGATTGGTCTCTCCAGATAACCAGGTAATATCTGCTCATCGACTCCGTAATGAGACGATGCTTCCGGAAGAGAATTGTTACAGTATCGTCTTAAGGTCGGGCAGAAAATTAAAAAAAGATTGGGGTTACTCTGGCTTGCTGATCAGTTTTGTCTTTGAGACAATGACCCCGTCTTTCTTGTGGGGCTTCCGGATGATGCCATCGCCGGCTTTCTCGATCTCGCGGGCTTCGTCACAGAGGACTGCTGCAGCCCTCATCATCTCATGGGCACTGGTGACGATGGGGATATACTTCTCCCATTCCTTTGTCATGAAGCAGCCCTTGACGTTTACCATGGCAACCGCGGAAGCGATTTCATAGGCTGCACGGGCCTTTGCAAGAGCGTAGGGGTTGGTGAACTCTCCCTCGACGGCTTTGTCGGAAGATACGACAAGTTTCGGCATGGCGAGGTCTGCGCCCTTCTTTCCGGCCTTGACCTGGTCGATGACCTGGTCAATTGCATTCTGGAGTTTGCGGAATGCACCGGTCAGTGCGAGCACCTTCACAAGGTTTCCGTTGTAGTCTGCCATCTCGATGGGGTCGAGGAATTCACGGCGGGCGCCGATCATGGCGTCGCCCTTCATGATGATGTACCCGAACTTCCCGTCCTTGATCTCTGCCCATTCTTTCTTGGTGGTCACATCGTCGGTTATGAACAGGGTGGGGATTCCTGCGGCAAGGAGGCGCTCACGGGCACCAGTCGGGCCGGGAAGAACTCCGTTTGGCGAGACAACAATCGCAAAATCAGGTTTCCATGCGACCATGTTGTTGACAACCCTGTCGATATCCTCGGGCTGGAGCTTTGTTCCGCTCGTCGCCATGAATGTCTGCATATCCTCGCGGTCTGCTCTCTCGTCGAGGAGGAGCTCGGCCATTACGCCGCTGGCAATGTTGCCGAGTTTGGCAACTCCAACTTTAACAACCATGTATACACCTCATTTAGTTTATAACAGGTTACTATTCGTCCGGGCAGATATAAACGTTTTGAAATTTGATTCTAATTGCAAAATTCAGCCAGTAATGCCGTTTTCTTGTGAAATATCCGCAGACTGCAGGCCCCCGCTTATTCTTTCCTGGTTGCGTACGATGTATCGGAGAATGTTAACGAAAAGTGTTTAAGTTACCCCTTCCAACTGGTTTATCATGAAAGACGGGCTGCTTACCGATCGCCAGAAAGAGGTGCTCCGGTTTCGTAAGCAGGGGATGACCCAGCAGCAGATTGCTGATATTATTCACACATCAAAGGCGAATGTCTGCACTATTGAAAAGTCAGCGATGGAGAACATCAGGAGGGCCAAGGAGACACTGGAGTTCCTGTATACTCTCGATGCAACCCATCTCTGTACTATTGAAGCAGGGATGGATCTCCTTGATGTTGCCCCCTTTATTTACCGCGAGGCTGAAAATATCGGAATTAAAGTAAAATATGATACTATTTCCCTCATCAACAAGCTGCGCGAAGCCACCCCGGAGCGTTTCAGGGCAAGGCATGTCCGGGATGCAATCGAGGTATATATAAACGACGAAGGGGATCTTTACTTCGGATGATCACCTGGTGATTATTACTCCCGATTCAGCCTGGATGTTCCGCCATTAGGCTGTCGGCTGAGGCAGAACCCCCGGGAAGGTTTATATTCATTTCTGTCTAATAATTATGGAAGCCTATGTGGTGGTTCCGGCGAGAACCGGGATCTCATATGTGGCGGGCGCAGTTCGTAAATCATTGGTATGAACTGCGCAGCCGAGAAGGAGTTGTGATAATTCACAACGGGCTGACACGGTGGAACTGATCAGCGCAGGGGTGGACGTGGCTGCACGAGCCCGCATGTACCAGGTTACTGGTACATTCGCGCGATAATCAGAATCTATTGGCGACGACCGGTAGGAACTGAGGGGAATCGGCTGGATAGTATATACCGCCTTTTCATAATTACCCTCCCGCAAGGTCACAGGTTCGCTCCGGAGACGGGAGATTTGGAAGATCCCGTTTTCCGGACAGCTCGATTATCCGGAGCGTCACGCTCTCTCGGGGCAGATGCATACCGTATGCATACGGGTCCGGGATAGGGGTCGTTATGCAGGCGGTTCTGCACGGAATAGTCAGATCAGAGAAAGGATTGATGAAAAATGCCGAAGATCAACACGCCGCGAAAAGGATCCCTCGCGTACAGCCCCAGAAAAAGGGCAAAAGGGCCGGTCCCGAAATACCAGTCATGGCCGGATTATGAGGGAACGCCGGTGCTGCAGGGATTTGCCGGGTACAAGGTGGGGATGACGCATGTCGTCATGGTCGATGACCACAAGAACAGCCCCACCGAAGGCAAAGATATTATGGTACCGGTCACGGTCATCGAGATCCCTGCCATGAAGGTCGCAGCGATTCGTGCCTACACGCGGGACACGTATGGAAAGCATCCTATGACGGAGGTTTGGGACACTACTCCAGACCAGATGCTTGGACGAAGGATTACTCTCCCCAAAAAGTACGACGGAGCCGCTGCACAGAAGGCCATCCTTGACGGAATTAAAGCCGGAACGGTAGCAGAGATTTTTGCTCTCGTGCATACCACCCCTGAACTGGTATCCGGAATCCCCAAGAAGGTACCCGACCTCATGGAAATGAGGGTTGCCGGAGGTTCTCTTGAAAGCAGGTTTGAGTTTGCGTTCTCCCTTCTTGGTAAGGAAGTAGCCCTTAAAAATGTCCTCCAGTCCGGCTCGTATGCGGACATCACCGCAATAACCACCGGGAAAGGGACACAGGGTCCGGTAAAGCGGTGGGGGATCAAACTCAGGAAGCGGAAACATTCCCGCGGCGGAAAGAAGCGTCATGTTGGCACACTTGGACCCTGGAACCCGCACCATATTCGATGGCAGGTCCCGCAGGCAGGCCAGATGGGATACCAGCAGCGCACCGAATTCAACAAACGGATTCTCAGGATTGGTGACGATGGAGCAGAGGTAACTCCCGCGGGAGGATTCCTCCATTATGGCATGTTGAATAATCCGTATGTCCTTGTCAAGGGCTCCGTTCCGGGACCGGTAAAGCGTCTGGTCAGGATCCGCCCGGCGATGAGGCAGGGAGAGCATGTTCCCCGCCAGCCGGCTATCGAGTTTGTTAGTATCCAGAGCAAACAGGGGTGAGACAGCGATGAAAGCACAGGTAATTACAATTGAAGGCACCATGGGACGGGACATCGATCTCCCCCCGGCGTTCTCTGAAGAATACCGTCCTGATCTGATCAGGAAAGCGGTCATTGCACTCCAGAGCACCAGAAGGCAGCCTCACGGCACCTACCCGTATGCCGGAATCGAGTCTTCAGCAGTCGGCTGGGGAAGCGGCCGGGGTGTCTCGCATGTGCCCCGTATCAAGACCGGGTCACGGGCTGCAAAAGTCCCCCAGGCAAAGGGCGGAAGGGAGGCACATCCTCCGGTTGTGCAGAAAGTCCTCCTTCGCAGGATAAACAAAAAGGAGAAGGCAAAGGCATTCAGGTCCGCGCTTGCTGCCAGTGTCTCAGAAGACCTTGTACGGGCAAGGGGCCATCTCTTTACCGGACAGATCCCGGTGGTGTTCGAGGATGCATTTGGAGAACTTGACAGGACATCAGATGTCATCTCGGCGCTTACCGCAGCAGGGCTCTACAAGGATATTGAGAGGTCCAAGGTCTCGCGGAAGGTCCGGGCAGGCCGCGGAAAGATGAGGGGCCGGCGCTACAAGCAGAGAAAGAGCCTCCTTATTGTCACCGCGGAAAAACCGCTGAAGGCAGCCCGGAACCTTGCCGGTGTTGACGTGGTCACGCTCGAACAGCTGAACACAGAACTCCTTGCACCCGGAACGCTGCCCGGCCGGCTCACGGTCTTTACCGAGAGTGCAATCTCAAAACTCGGGGGGCAGTAAGATGGTACTCAGGCATCCGTATGTGACCGAAAAGGCTATGATGACACTTGAGAAGGAGAACAAACTCCAGTTCCTCGTGGAAAAGGACGCCACGAAGAAGCAGATCAAGAGAGAGATCGAGAAGACCTTCGAACAGGAAGTCCGGGGAATCTCGACGGTCATGACAATGCACGGAGAGAAGAAAGCGATCATCAGCTTTACCAACGAGAAGGCAGCTGAGGAGATACTCAGCCGGCTTGGCATAATGTAGGTGAGAGCAATGGGACACCGTATTACAACACAGAACAGAGGAAAAGGAGGCCCGACATACCGGGTACCATCCCACCGTTACAAGGCGGCACTCCGCCATGCCGGGAGCGGCGATTCGACCGTGAGGGGAACCGTGGTCGATATCGAGCACGACCCTGCACGACACACTCCAATCGCCCTGGTGAAACTCGAGGATGGATCAAGGATGTATATGCTTGTCACCGAAGGAATCGGAGTTGATGATGAGGTCACCTGGGGACCGGAAGGAGAAGTACGGAATGGTAACACTCTTCCGCTCTCTGCGATCCCGACAGGAGCCTATGTCTGCAACATCGAGGCCAGGCCAAATGACGGCGGCAAGTTCGTCCGTGCAAGCGGCGTCCAGGCCATTGTCGTTGACAAGACTGCAGAACGGGTTGGCGTCCAGATGCCGAGCGGCGTGACCAAGTGGTTCAATGCACGCTGCAGGGCAACGGTCGGCATTGTGGCCGGAGGCGGACGCGGTGAGAAACCGTTCGTAAAGGCCGGGAACAAGTTCTACAAGATGAAGAACAGTGCATCGAACTGGCCCCGTGTAAGGGGTGTAGCTATGAATGTGATCGACCACCCCTTCGGTGGAGGTGGCCATCAGCATGCCGGCCGGCCTAAGACCATTGCAAGAGGAACATCCCCCGGAAGGACCGTCGGTCACGTTGCCGCACGGAAGACTGGTCGGGGCAAGAAGTGAGGGTTTGACATGGCAAAGAAGACACAGAAGAGATTGCCAAGGCGGCGCGAAGAGTTTACCTATCATGGATTCCGGCTCGAGGAACTCCGGCAGATGGGAATGGCCGAACTCCTGCCGTTAATGCCCGCACGGGTCCGCCGGAAAGTGAGCAGGGGTCTGACCCGCGGGGAAGAGCATCTCCTCTCACGATTCAAGAGCGGGGATGCAAGGATCAGGACCCATCTCCGTGATATGGTGATCATGCCCGACATGATTGGAAAAGAAGTGGAGATCTACAACGGGAAGGAGTTCATGAAAGTGGAGATCCAGCCCGAAGCAGTTTTCCATTACCTTGGTGAATTTGCGCTGACGAGAAGGAAAGTGACGCACGGGAGCGCTGGTATCGGTGCGACCCGGTCGAGTAAGTATGTACCGCTGAAGTGAGAACCATGGCACGCACAGGATATTCAACTGATATTTCCGGGGATACTGTGGCACGGGGAAAGGCAAACGAACTCCCAATATCGCCCAAGCATGCCATGGAGATCGCCAGATTCATCAGAAACAAGAAGACAGGTGAGGTGGTCTCCTATCTTGAAGATGTGATTGCCGAGAAAAAGGCAATACCGTTCCGCAGGTTCAACCACAAGGTGGCCCACAAACGGGGACTTACCAAGTGGGATGCCGGGCGTTATCCGAGAAAGGCATCGAAAGCGTATCTCCGGTTGATTCACTCGGTTACCAAGAATGCCGAGTATCTCGGTCTTGACACGGAACGCCTCGAGATTATTCATGTAGCCGCAAACAGGGGAAGGGGCTTTGAGGGCATCTTTCCGCGGGCAATGGGACGGGCCTCACCCAAACGCCGTGAAACAGTCAATATCGAGATAGTGGTAAAGGAAGTGCAGTAATGGCAGTCGAGAGAAAATTCGTGGCTGAGGGAGCGAGACGGGCCCGTGTTGAGAAACACCTTGTTAAGGAGCTTAAAAGGGCGGGGTATGGAGGCATGGACCTGCAGCGGACGCCGCTTGGCACACAGGTAACCATTTACGCGGAGAAGCCGGGGATTGTCATTGGAAAGGGGGGAAAAGTCGTGCGGCAGCTCACCCAGGATCTCGCAAATGATTTCGGTGTTGAATCTCCGCAGATCGAGGTCCAGCAGGTTGCAAACCCAAGTTTCAATGCCCAAATTATGGCCGAACGCCTGGCAAATGCACTGGAACGTGGATGGTATTTCCGGAAGGCCGGCTCAAGCATCATCCGGAGGGTTATGGAGTCCGGAGCGCTTGGCTGCGAGGTTATCATCGCCGGTAAACTGACGGGTGCCCGTGCAAGGGTCCAGAAATTTACCGAAGGCTACATCAAGCACAGCGGTGAGCCGGTAAACACCATTGTGGAGAAGGGGTTTGCCGTTGCAATCAAGAAACTGGGTGTTATCGGTGTTCAGGTCAGGATTATCCCGCCCGACTCCAAGCTTCCTGATCACTTCGAGATGATCATCCCGAAGCAGAAACTCGCGCGAAAGCCGGAGATATCCATCACCCCGGTTGGGGAGGAGATCGAAGAAGAGGATCTCGCACTGGATCTCGATGAGTTTGATGATGTGGAAATTCCGGAGGAACGGTAAATGGCAATCCTTCGTGCAAATGATATCCGGCAGCTCTCTGATGTTGAACTGCAGGAACAGATGGACAAGCTCAGGATTGAGCTTATCCAGCACAACGGAAAGGTCAGTGCCGGAGGGTCCACAGAAAACCCTGGGAGAATCCGGGAGCTCCGGCGGACAATTGCCCGTATGATGACTGAACAGAACCACAGGAGAACAGCATGATCTCTCCCCGGAACATCCTGCGCCATGAACTGATCGGACTGGATGTTTCGGTAGTGGAGGCATCAAATCCTCTTCACTGCGGGATATCAGGCCTGATTATCGATGAGACCAGAAATACCCTCCTTATCCGCACACCTTGCGGAAACCGGAGGATACAAAAGCAGTACTCCCGTTTCAGGATCATTTTGCCGGACGGGACACGGGTCATCATCAATGGATCTGCACTTGTGTCAGCTCCCGAGAGAAGGATTTCACAGTATATGAAAATTCGAGGTAAATAATGGCAAAAAATATTGGATTGGGCGTCCTGCCACCGGAACAGGTATGCAGCGACGCAAACTGTCCGTTTCACGGCAGTTTACCGGTGCGCGGCCAGGTGATCACCGGTAAAGTCGTGAGCGATCGCATGATGGGAACGGTAGTTGTCGAGCGAAACTACCTCCATTTCGTGCGGAAGTATAACCGGTATGAGAAGAGAAGCTCGAGGATTCATGCCCATAATCCTCCCTGTATCCAGGCAAAGAGCGGTGATGATGTAAAAATCGCAGAATGCAGACCGCTCTCAAAGACTACGACCTTTGTGGTGGTGGAGGTGCAGAAGCAATGAAGGCGAAGCAGTCGAAGACGCCGCGTGCCCTTTCAACGGGAACCCGGATGATCTGTGCTGACAATACCGGAGCCCGCGAGGTTCAGATTGTATCCGTTTTCGGATATCACGGTGTCCGCCGCAGACAGCCCAAGATGGGTCTTGGAGATCTCGCTACGGTTACGGTTAAGAAAGGTACCCCTGACATGCGGCGAAAGCTGGTCAGAGCCGTAGTCATCCGGCAGAGAAAAGAGATAAAACGCCCGAGCGGACTTCGCATCACCTTCGATGATAACGCCGTGGTAGTCGTCGATGAGAAGAACGAGCCCCGCGGAACAGAGATCAAAGGGCCGGTGGCGAGGGAAGTCGCAGAGCGTTTTCCGAAGATCGGCTCAATGGCTACGATGATTGTGTGAGGTGTGCGGTAATGGTAAGAATTGAGAGTATACAGCCAAGAAAACAGCGCAAGGCGCGGTATAATGCTCCGGCGCACCTCCGCGCGAAATTTCTCAGCGCCCCGCTTTCCCCTGAACTCAGGACACAGTACAAGAAAAGAACATTGCGGGTCGTGAAGGGAGACACTGTCAAGGTTCTCCGGGGAGATTCTGCAGGAACGGAAGGTCTTGTGGATGAAATCGATACCGCCAGGTCGCTTATCGTCATCCAGGGTGTCTCGATACCGAAGGCAGACGGCACCGAAGTTCCCAGGCCCGTCAGCCCGTCAAATGTTCAGATCACCAAGCTCAATGTGAAGGATCCGAAAAGGGTTGAAAAACTCACGGAGGGCAGCTGATGTCTGACCATCTTAAGCGCCTGCGTGCACCGGACTCATGGCATATTGCGAAGAAGACCAATAAGTTTGTTGCAAAAACCGTACCCGGACCGCACAATGCGAATGCCATGCCGGTTGCTGTCTGGCTTCGTGACCATATGGGACTCGCCCGCACCATGAAGGAGGTCAAGCAGATCCTCGGCCAGAACGATGTTATCATCAATGGGAGACCCTGCCGTGATCCGCGGATGGGGATAGGAATCTTCGATATCATTTCCCTTCCAAAGATCGGGAAACATTTCCGGATCCTGCGTGACAAGAAAGGGCGGCACAAGACAATCGAGATCGATGCCGAGTCGGCAAAGACCCGTCTTGCCAAAGTCAAAAACAAGACGATTGTCCCGGGTGGAAAGGTCCAGCTGAACCTCCGGTTCGGAGCAAATATCCTCGCGGACAACCAGTACAAGCCCGGCGATTCAGTTGTAATTTCCCTGCAGCCGGATGACCGGTTTGCGATCATTGACCACTTCCCGTTTGCAGTAGGGAATATGGCGATGGTCATCGGGGGAAGGCATTCAGGAAGGATCGCACGGATTACCGGGATCGAGAAGGTCGCGGGAAGTGTTCCGAACCGTGTGCTGCTTGCCGATGAGAAGGCCGGGACCACGTTCGATACCGTCGATGCCTATATCTACATGGTGGGCCGCGAGACCCCTGCCCTCGCCGAATGGGGGATTGAAGAATGAACCCGATGCGCGAAGTCTTTGTTGATAAGGTGGTCGTCCACATGGGTGTTGGAGAGAGCGGGGACAAGCTCACCAAGGCCGTGGATATCATGAAGAAGATCACGGGCAACAATCCGGTGAAGAGCGTGGCAAAAAAGACCAACCCGGCATTCGGTATCCGCAAGGGTGCCCCGATCAGCTGCAAGGTCACACTCAGGGGGAAGACCGCAGGGGATTTCCTTGATACTGCTCTTGCTATCGTTGAACGGAGGGTCAGTACCAGCCAGTTTGATGAGAGCGGTAATTTTTCCTTCGGGATTGAAGAACATACCGATTTCCCCGGCATGTCCTATGACCCGCAGATCGGAATTTACGGGATGGACATCAACGTGATCCTTGCCAGGAGAGGAGTCCGTATCGCACGACGGAATATCGAACGCCACCGGCTCCCAAAAAAGCAGATGGTTCAGCCGGAGGATGCGATCGCATTCCTGAAAAGCCGTTACATGGCGGAGGTGGCATGATGGGCGGAGAGAAAACGAAGAAATTCGGCCGCGGGGCATTCGAATGCAAGATATGCGGCAGAAAACAGGGACTCGTCCGCAGGTATCATATCATGTTCTGCAGGCAGTGTTTCCGGGAATGGGCCCAGAAGATGGGATTCAAAAAGATGAACTGAGGAGGAAGGGCACATGGGAAGATTAAACACAATAGCAGACGGGATGAGTGCGCTGAAGAACGCTGCCGACGGCGGCAAACCCGGCGTACTTATCGAGCCGGCAGGCAAACTCCTCGGCGCCATGTTCCGGATCATGCAGGAATCAGGGTACATCAGCGGATTTGAGTATCTTGATGACGGTCGCGGCGGTCAGTTCCTCGTCCAGCTGAATGGCAGAATCAACAAGTGCGGCGCGATCTCACCCCGTTATTCGGTACAGTTGAACGAACTTGAGTACTGGGAGACCCAGTATCTTCCTGGGAAAAACTTCGGGATCCTGATCCTTTCAACTTCGAAAGGTGTCATGACCCATGAACAGGCCCGGAAGGAAGGGGTCGGTGGAGAACTTCTCGGGTATGTATACTGAGGTGCAGAAAATGGCAGCAGTAAGAAAAGTAACCATACCCGAAGGAGTGAAGGTCGAAGTGGATGGGACGATGCTGAAAGTCAGGGGGCCGAAAGGTCAGCTTGAACGCACCGTCCGGTTCCCGCAGATCACTACCGTTGTGGAAGGAAATGACGTGATCTTCTCTACCGGATCAGATCGCAAAAGCGTGATTGCCATGGTGGGCACCTTTGCCGCACATACGAAAAATATGTGCCATGGTGTTACCTCAGGGTTTGAGTACCGGATGAAGGTGGTCTACAGCCACTTCCCAATCCAGCTCAAGCTCCAGGGCAACAGACTTGAGATCAACAATTTCCTTGGGGAGAAGAAGGCCCGGTATGCTACAATCGTTAACGGCGTGACAGCAAAGATTGGCAATGACGAGATTGTGCTCTCCGGAATCGATAAGGAACTCCTTGGCAATACGTCGGCAAATATCGAACACGCGACCAAGATCCGGAACCGTGACCCTCGTATTTTCCAGGATGGAATTTATATCGTGGAAAGGGAGTGATGGAAATGGCCGATGAAAAGAAAAGGTTGATCCAGGTCCGTTCCGACAAGTCAGCTACATTCAAGCGCGACGGGGCCGGGAAAAAGAAACAACTCTCTGAATCCTGGAGAATGCCGCGGGGGCTCCATTCCAAGAAGAGGAGGCAGAAGAAAGCCAAGGGGCCGCTCCCGACACCGGGATATGGCAGCCCTGTGGCGGTAAGGGGAATGCACCCGAGCGGATTTCATGAGGTCCGCGTGTTCACTCCTGCCGAGCTTGAGGGGCTCAATCCTTCGGAAGATGCTATCCGTATCGGGGCAACCGTGGGAAATAAAAAGCGCCTGGTAATACAGGAGCAGGCAGTTGCTGCGGGACTCAGGGTCCTAAACCCGCGGGATATCAGGCCCGCGCAACAGGAGGCGAAGAGCGATGACTGATATCTTGAACCAGCGGCGCATCGCTGCATCCATCCTCGGCTGTGGTACTCACCGCGTATGGTTTGATCCCGATCGTCTCAGTGACATCCAGAATGCGATATCGCGCGAGGATATCAGGGGGCTCATCGTTGAGGGAGCTATCAAGCCCCGGCAGATCCAGGGCAACAGCCGTGGGAGAGCCCGTGCACTGATGGCAAAACGTTCGTATGGCCACTGCAAGGGGCCCGGAAGGCGCAAGGGTGCAGCCGGGGCGAGAAACCCTTCAAAGAGGCAGTGGATACAGAAGATCAGGTCAATCAGGAAAACCCTCGTGGAACTTCGCGAGAGTGGCGAGATTGAACCAACTCTGTACCGTACGCTATACCGGAAGGCTGCCGGGGGGCAGTTCAGGAACGTAGCCCACCTGAAAGCTCAAATCGGAATCATTTCTGGGAGGATGAAGTAATATGGCGACAGGACCTCGTTACTTTGTTCCTTTCCGGCGACGAAAGCAAGGGAAGACCGATTATTACAAACGGGCAAAACTTGTCGTGTCTGACCGACCCAGGATGGTAGTGCGGAAGACAAACCGGCAGATACTGATCCAGCTGGTATCAGCAGAAATGGACGGTGACCGCACGCTTGTCACCGCCAGTTCAGCTGAACTGAAGAGGTACGGGTATTCAGGATCGACATCCGCCACCCCTGCAGCATACCTGACGGGGATGCTCTTTGCAGTGAAGGCGCTGAATGCGGATCAGGAGCGGGCTGTCCTTGATATCGGACTGCACCGTGCAACGCCAGGCAACCGGGTCTTTGCAGCGCTCAAGGGGGCCGTTGCTGCAGGTCTCGATGTGCCGCACGGCGAACAGGTTCTTCCTGATGACGACCGTGTAAAAGGTGCACACATCGCTGCATTTGCACCCGAGCGTTCAGGAGATCTGGTGCGGAACGTGGAAGAGACAATCGACGCCATCATGAAGGAGTTGAGGTGAGATGCCTTACGAAAAGACAGAATGGGTACCGCTTACGGGTCTTGGAAGGATGGTAGCATCCGGAGAGATCACAAGCATCGATCAGGTGCTTGAGAGCGGTCGTCCCATCAAGGAACCCGAGATAGTCGATTCATTTCTTCCCGATCTGGAAGATGAAGTCCTCGATATCCAGATGGTCCAGCGTATGACCGATTCAGGGCGCAGGGTCAAGTTCAGAGCTGTAGTCGTCGTCGGGAACCGGAACGGCTATATCGGGTTTGGCCAGGGGAAGGACTCCCAGGTCGGAGATGCGATAAAAAAGGCCATTGTGGATGCGAAGATGAACGTGATCAAGGTACGGCGTGGCTGCGGGTCCTGGGAATGCGGATGCGATGCCACCCATTCCATCCCGATGAAGGTGGAAGGGGCAGCAGGGAGTGTCCGGGTGACGCTCAAGCCGGCACCCCAGGGAATCGGCCTTGTTACTGGAGAGATCAGCAGGAAAGTGCTTGAGCTCGCCGGTATCAAGGATGCCTGGACGTTCTCGAAGGGACAGACCAGGACGACCATCAACTTTGCCAAGGCCACGTTCAACGCACTCAGGGCAACCAATATGATCAGGCGCGGAGGGTCAGAGTAATGTACGCGATTGTCCAGGTGCGTGGTGTCGTGAACACCCGCAGGGAGATCAAGGACACGCTCAAGATGCTCCGTCTTCACCATATCAACCACTGCGTCCTTGTGCCGGACACACCGGAGTATCTCGGCATGATCCGGAAAGTCAAGGACTTTGTAGCCTATGGAGAGGCTGACGCGGTTACTATCGAGACGATTCTCCGCACACGGGGACGGGTTGTCGGTGACACCCACCTCACGGATGAGTATGTGAAAGCTAATTCGCACTATTCCGGGATCACTGAGTTTGCGGCAGCCCTTGCGTCGGGTGAGACACGGCTGATCGATATGCCCGGATTAAAGCCCGTGCTCCGTCTCCACCCGCCGAGGAAAGGATACAGGACGATCAAGCGCACTGCCCAGCAGGGCGGGGCGCTCGGTTATTACGGGAAGGAGATAAATTCACTCCTTCACAGGATGAGGTGAAGAGAGATGCCGGTAAATAAGCGTTCGAAATACCGCGGATCGCGTACATGCGGCGGAGGTACCCATAAGAACCGGCGTGGAGCTGGTAACCGTGGAGGAAGAGGACGGGCAGGTCACCGCGATCACCGGTTCTCCCACTACCTCCTGTATGGCGAAATCCATAACGGGAAAAATGGGTTTTATAACCAGACCACATTGGTAATGCGGGTCCTTTCGATCGGTGAGATCGATCAGATGGCGCCGTCCCTTCTTGCGGGAGGTAAGGCCTTCCGTGAAGGGGATGCCATAACCATAAACGCGGATCAGATCGGTATCGATAAGATACTTGGAAGCGGAAAAGTCACTTTGAAGATGATCATAACTGCGAGAGCATTCTCGGCGCAGGCAAAGAGCAAGATCGAGGCAATGGGTGGTCAGGCCCTGGTCATCTGACCAATTTTTAGGGTGTAAGAATGGGTACACTGTTGGACCGAATGGAACCGCTGCTGGCTGCGATGCCGGCGGTAAAAAGCCCTGAAGGCCATGTCCATTTCAAGAACAAGCTGTTATGGACTGCTGGCATCCTCATCCTGTATTTCGTGATGACCAATATCCCGCTCTGGGGACTTGATCCGAATTCACAGGATCTCTTCCAGTTCTACCGGGCACTCCTCGCGGGTGCGAGCGGATCCCTGGTCCAACTGGGTATTGGCCCGATAGTCACGGCATCCATCGTCCTGCAGCTCCTGAAGGGTGCGGATATCCTCCATATCGACACCTCTGAGGTGCGTGGGCAGGTCCTCTACATGGGCCTCCAGAAGCTCCTGATCTTTGTGATGATCATCATCGAGGCACTCCCGAACCTTATCGGAGGATTCCTTCTGCCGGATCCAGTCATCGCGGACACGTTCTTTGGCGGGAGCCTCTTTGCGGTCTCGTTTATCATCTTCATCCAGATCTGTATTGGCGGTGTGCTGATCATGTTCATGGATGAAGTGGTCACCAAATGGGGTATCGGATCCGGGGTGGGCCTGTTTATTATCGCCGGCATATCCCAGGCTATTATCAACGGGCTGATCAGCTGGATACCGGTTACGGACCAGTATGCGGTAGGATTCTTCCCCAGGCTTGTCCAGGTGATTCTTGACGGGGCTGACTTTATCCAGTATATGGGTCCGGAAATGCTCGCGTTTATCACTACAATCGCAATATTCCTGATCGTCACCTACGTTGAATCCACCAGAATCGAGATCCCTCTTGCCCATGCTCAGGTGCGGGGTGCGAGGGCCCGGTTCCCGGTAAAACTGATCTATGCCAGTGTGCTGCCCATGATCCTTGTCAGGGTACTTCAGGCTAATATCCAGATGATAGGGCTTTTCCTGTATAATATCGGGATAACTATCTTTGGCACTTACCAGGGAGCCCAGGCAGTCAGCGGCCTGATGTACTACCTTGCACCAATTAACGGCCCGAGTGACTGGATGTGGTGGAACCCTGCGTATGGTATCACGAACGCCCCATGGGAGATCCTGATCCGCCTTGGTATCGATATCACTTTCATGGTGGTAGGCGGTGCCGTCTTCGCTCTCTTCTGGATCAAGACGGCCGGTCTTGATTCAAAGGATGTGGCACGGCAGATCCAGCTCTCGGGCATGTCCATTCCTGGTTACCGGAGGAACCCCCAGGTCCTTGAGAAGTACCTTGATCGGTACATCCCCCGGGTAACGGTGATAGGAGGAGTATTCATCGGGGTGCTCTCGGTCTTTGCGAATCTCTTTGGTGTGATTGGATCGGTCAGCGGGACTGGTCTCCTCCTGACAGTGAGTATCACCTACCGGCTCTATGAGGAGATTGCAAGCCAGCAGATCATGGAGATGTATCCGTTCATGCGGACGTTCTTTGGTAAGGAGTGAGTATGAGAGGGAGGAGTGTTATCGTTACGGGTGTTCCCGGTGTAGGGAAGACTACGGTCGTGAATGGTGCGCTGAAACTCCTGGAAGATGAGGGAATCACGTATAAAACCCTCAATTTTGGGACATACATGTTCGATGTCGCACAAAAGGAAGGCATCGTGAAGGATCGCGATGAGATGCGCAGGCTCGATAAAGATGTCCAGAAGAGACTTCAGAAACTTGCAGCCAAGGTGATGGCGAAAGAAAAGGGAAATGCCCTCATTGATACCCATGCATCGGTAAAGACTCCGAAGGGATACCTGGCAGGGCTCCCTGAGTGGGTGCTTCGCGAGCTGATGCCGGATACCATTGTTCTTGTTGAGACCAACGAAGACCAGATTCTGATCCGGAGGCTCACTGATGACACCCGGACCCGCGATCTCGAGGGGTCCTACAGTATCGGGGAGCACCAGCAGTTCAACCGGTCTATTGCTGCAGCCTATTCAATGATGACAGGGTGCACCATCAAATATATCACAAACGCCGACCTCCTCTTGGAAAAGGCAGTGGAAGATATGGCAGCGGTTCTCAGGTGATCGGGAAATGGCAAAGAGGAGTTACGGGGGAATTATCGCAATTATCATTGCAATGATACTGATATTCTCCTACAGTATCCCCGGGGTCCGGGATGCCGTCGGTGGTGCTATTGATGTCATCTTCGGTCCTCTTGCTCACAATCTTCCGTTTTATATCTTTATTGTTGTCCTGTCTACCCTTACCGCAGTCTACTCCTCGATCATCCAGAAGTACACCATCGATTATGACAAGATGCAGGAAACCCAGGAGCGGATGAAAGTCTTTCAGAAGGAATACCGGGAAGCGCAGCTCTCGGGAGATGAAAAGAGGGTAAAAAAGCTCGATGCCAAACGGGATAAGATGATGAAAGATCAGCTCGAAATGTCCCAGCAGCAGTTCAAGCCGATGGCATATATCCTCATTTTATCGGTGCCCATCTTCTTCTGGCTCCTCTACCGTCTGAACAATTTCCCTGAAAACATCGGAATCACCATGCCCTTCTTCGGCCCCCATCTCCTCTCTGATTTTGTACTAGGCCCGATCCCGGCATGGATTCTCTGGTACATGATCTGCTCCCTTACCATCAGCCAGGTGGTCAGGAAATCCCTCAATATCGGGGGCATCTGATGCGGATAACAGTGAGTGGTCTTCCCGGAAGCGGGACCACCTCACTGGCGCGACACCTTGCAGATATCCTTCGGATTGACCTTATCTCCGCCGGCGAAGTGTTCCGGCAGATGGCACAGGAGCACGGGATGGAGCTGGCGGAATTCGGAAGACTCGCCGAATCAAACCCCTCCTTTGACAGGCTTATCGATGTCCGGCAGAAGGAGATTGCCCTTGCTCATGACGATATCGTAGTTGAAGGACGGCTTTCAGGATGGTTTGTCCCAGAAGCAGACCTGAAAATCTGGCTCTATGCGTCCCCTGAATGCAGGGTCACCCGGATCCAGGCCCGGGATATTATTGGAAATCCACTTGCCGCAGCCCTCATGACGCGTGAGCGGGAGTCCAGTGAAGCGATACGTTATAAAACCTATTATGGAATTGATATCGGGGACATGTCCCCTTACCATATGGTGCTGAATTCTGAGCGGTTTGGTGTGGAGGAGCTCGGTTCTATTGTCTGTTCTGCAATAGGAATTCTCAGGGAGCGGACCTGAAGCAGGTGCCGGTTTACGTTTCCTGGCCGCATATCCATTCATTCTTCCATCGGAATTTACAATTGGTAAACGTAACCGGGGAAAAGACCTATCTGTATATATTCAGACACAGAATATGTTTTTACGTTAACCGGGGCTCTTTGAAAATGGAATCTGACATTTCCGTGCATATCGTAAAAGAGTGGGAGAGCACTGCCCTGGTGAATCTGTATAAGGCAGGGGGGTGGTGGTTGCAGGATCATGATCCTGCTCACCTGCCTGATCTGGTCAGGTCAAGTTTTGCTTTTGCGGTTGCGGTCGATGGTGCAACCGGGCGATCGGTAGGAATGGGCAGGGTCATATCTGACGGTGTTGCTGATGGCTATATCCAGGATCTGGTGGTGGTTCCCGAATTCCGTGGAAAAGGGGTGGGACGGAAGATCATCAGGACACTTCTGGCGTTCTGCTATGAAAGAAAAATAACCTGGATCGGCCTGATTGCAGAGCCGGGGACTGAGGATTTTTATGCATCGATCGGTTTTTCCCGTATGAAGGATCATATCCCGATGCGATATCGCGGGAGGCTGTAAAAGAGATGATGTCGGGATCTGATTTCTCCCCGGTAACTATGGCAGACAGGCAGCTGTTCCTCTCCCATTACCGGAAATTCCCACAGGTTCATTCGGACAATACCTTTACCAATATAATCTGCTGGAATCCCTATGCCCATTACCGGTATGCGTATTTGAATGAAAACCTCCTCATCTCAAGTACTATCGAGGGAAGGACCTCATTTCGCCCGCCAATTGGCCCAAGGGATCCGGAACTCCTTGCTGACCTGATGGAATTGTGTATCAAAGAGGGGGATGAGACCCCTCTCGCCCTCATCAATGCAGCGCAGCGTGCATGGATCCTCTCAGAATACCCTGACCTCCCCCTTCACCCGGATCTGAATTACTTCGAATATGTGTATCGTACAGAAGATCTTGCCAGTCTTCCCGGAAAGGACTACCTGTCTATACGGCGACACCTTAACAAGTTCCGGAAGAACTGTAAACCTACTGTGGAAGCTATTGATAACCGGAACCAGGATGAGGTAAATGAATTTCTCATTGAATGGTGTGAATGGAAAAACTGCGATGGCGAACCCTTTCTGGCGCATGAGAAGGAGGCCGTAATCTATGCCCTCTCCAGCATGGAAGAACTTGGACTATCAGGGCTCCTGATCCGGGTCGTTTCGAAAGTCGGCGCCATCTCCCTCTTTGAGCCTCTGAATGAAGATACCCTGGTGGTTCATTTTGAAAAAGGGCTGCCTGATTGTGAAGGGATTTACAAGGCAATCAATGCGGAAACGGCGTTTTATGCCAGGGACCGGTTCCGCTTCATCAATCGTGAGAGTGATATGGGGGTTCCCGGGCTCCGGGAGGCAAAGATGCGGTATCATCCCCATCACATGGTTGAGGTCTGGCATGCCTCACGGGAGGATATTGAACGGGTAGTATGAGGCAGCAGCCCCCTTCTCATTGTCTTTGTGCTTTACCGCGTCCTAGTATTTTTCGGGTAAGAAAAAATTTCTGCCTTTTACCGCCCAGTTATCTCACCACGAAAAGGATGTTTTGGGATCAGCGGACGTTCAGAGAGAATGAGTAGATAGTCCCATAGTCCTGGAGAAGACCGATAATCCCGTCTGCAATGATGCTTACGGCAATCGCCGCGACGAGCATCCCAAGGATCTTTGCGAGTATCTCGGTCACGCAGTTTCCAAGCATCTTCTGTATCTGAAACGAGAACCGGAGCACGATCCAGGTAGCAGCAAGCACGAGCGCAATTGCGACTGCCGTAATAAACATGCCATTTGCTTCTGAGAGAAGGAGGACCGTTGTGATCGTACCGGGGCCGCACAGGAGGGGAGTCCCGATAATCACCCCTGCTGCGGTGGGGGTATGCTCTTTTGTCCTGCCGATATCAATGCCGAGTGCCATCTGGAGACCCAGGAGAAAGAGCAGGATACCTCCTGCAACCTGGAAACTCGAGAGAGTGATACCAAGGGTATCAAAGATAAAAAAGTTGAAGAACAGAAACAGGTACATCAGGAAGCCTGCAACCGCTACGGCAATAAGCGCCTGCCGGTTTATCTCAGCTGAGCCCTGGCCATGGGTCATCGAATTAAATATCGGGACAGAGAGGAGGGGATCGAGGATGACAAAGAGGGCTGAGAATGAATAAACCAGTACTCCGGGAATATCTGCCATATCTCATCATCATTCTCCTTATTTCAGAATAAAGGAATGGTGGACGGAACTTACCAGTTAGCAGGAGGCAGGCCCTGTGATACGCAGGAAAAACCGGTGGTCAATCAACCAGAACGTGAAAAGAGACTGCCTTCCCGAATGGGGTGCTCCGGGTATGACCTCGCCTGATAGATAGGGGGGTTGATGCCAGATTCTGGGGGTGTCCGGCAAAACGAAGAAACCAGGGGGCATATCCGTGAGCATTGTACTATCAGCACGGTGGAATAAAAACTTTCACCATTTACCCCGGCACGCCACTGGTTTTCAAGAGTGAAAGAGGGATGCCTTGGTACGGGAAATCTCAGACTCTCCTGTCTACCAGCCGTTTCGGCCTTCCTTTGATTCGGGAGAGTTCAAGCCCGCCGGGTTCTGTGAATGAGAATACGAGAGAAAACGTGTCGCCGGAGAGATGCAGGAGGGCTGCTTTGTAACGGTAAAGTGATGTACGGAAGTGCTCCATCACGAGTTCTCTCTCAACGGCAGAAAGGTCAGTCTTTGCCTCCATGCTCACCCGGAGGACTGTTTCATCAGTCTCTTCACTCTCGTAGATGAATGCCTCGTATTCTCCTGTCAGATACTCCATGTTCTCCCTCTGGAAGACCCCCCGCTCGATATCCACCCTGTTTACCGGTGTCCCGAGTATCCACACCGTCTCCGCTTCACGCTGGGGATTCATAATCTTCATGTGGGTTCTTCCGCAGGGGCAGGGATCCCGTGTGGTCACGACTGTGGTATCTTCCGTATCATAATTGATGAGGAGTGTTCCTGCACGGCCCCCTACAGGGAGGAGCGTGGTGAGAACTGCCCTCCCGCATTCCCCGTCACTGACAAAATCATCAAGCGCAGGATCGTATACATCGAGATGAACCAGGTCTTCTGGCACATGAAGGCCCTGCCGGACCCGGCATTCCCCGCACATCGTCCCCTCGGTGCTGCCATACGTGTTGAAGACATCGCGGTCCCAGACCTCCGACAGGTACGCCCTCGATTCATCGGCAAAACTTTCCCCTCCGACAATCAGCCCCTTGACGGAGGACTCTTCGGGCCTGATCCCTTCGTCCTTCATGCGTTCAGCAAGGTGGAGTAGTTTGAAGACACTGCCGACAATCCCGGTCGGCTGGTAACTGCTGATGATCCTGCCGGGAAAACTGCAGTTCCCTATCGGGATGATTGTTGCCCGGATATCACGGGCAGCAAGGGTCATCGTGTTTGCCCCTACATTCATCCCGTACGATGCGCAGATAACAAGCCTGTCCCCCTTGGAGAAACCTTGGGAAACAAAACTCCTTGCATATTTCTCTGCATAACGGAGCCAGTCGTCCCAGGTGAGGAAAAAACTCTTTGGTGTCCCGGATGTTCCGGAGGTCTCGTGAATCGTAAACACCTCGTCCCATTCCACGCTCCTGAACCTGAACTCATTTACGACTGGCGGCTGGTTCTCCCTGATGGTCTTTCCGGATATGACAGGAAGATGAACCAGGTCTTCGTGGGTTCTCACTGATCCGGGGTCTATCCGGTGTTGCCGGAACCAGGCGCGGTAAAAGGGTGAATGTTCAACAGCGTAGCGGATGGTATACCGAACTCGTTCATCAACAAGGTTATTGAGGTCTTCGCGCAGAAGGCGCTCGACCTCCTCCCTGAAAAAGCCACTCCCCTCCATTGCCATAACATATCTTTCCAGTCAGTATATAGATTCCCGGAGGAATGACCATGGAAGCAGGTCCTTTCAGGAATATCAGGGTCTCATGTTACCCGAAAAATCCTTTCTGCAGATCACCAGTCTGTGAGTACCCCCGCTCCTCCCAGTACCCGCGGTAGGCCGGGTCATCCGACACCTCGATCCTTGTCACCCACTTGATCCACTTGTAACCCCATCGATCTTCTGCAACCAGCTGGAAGGGAAAACCTCTCTCGGCAGGGAGAACCACACCATTCATGGAATGTGCCAGGAGAATGTCGCGGTCTTTTATGTACTCAATAGGTAGGGATGTCGAATACCCGTCTGCTGCATAAAAAATGACGGTATTTGCGGCTGGATTTACTCCTGCACTGGTAAGCAGGTCTTCTACCCTGACACCCTTCCAGAGTATTGTCACTTCCCACCCCTCAACACAGAAGAGGGTGACCTTTTTCTCATAGGCCGGATACCCTTTCAAAATCTCATCATATGAGAGGGAGATAGGACGCGTTACAAGACCGCTTATCTCCAGCATGTATGCTGACTGGTTGATATACTGGGGTCCCCGGATAGAATTTTCATGAAAATCGGCGATGGATGAGAGTCGTTCCCCCTCATAATCCCTCACCTCAACAGGGGTCAGTAAGGTGATGTTCTGATCCTGTGTTCCCGGAACTAATCCAGGGTTTATGATGGAGACTGCTGCAACTGCCACAATGACAAGGGTGATGATAATAATTACGGCAGGGATTTTTCCCATGCAATCTTCCCCGTTTGTTCTTCTACGTGGTAATTCTTAAGCATGCGTATGATAGTATCCGGGTACCATTCACCTATGTTTCCATAAAAAATAGATTTATCTGGTTGAAATGAATCTCTAGATTAGAGAAGAGGAAACCATGCCATCGGCAAAGCGTTACAAATGCAAAGTCTGCGGGTATATCTATTCTCCGTTAAGGGGCGAGCCGCATAACGGAATTCCCGCAGGGACTGAATTTGATGATCTCCCTGACTCCTATATCTGCCCGATATGCGGGATGCAGGGCAAGGGCAAGGTAGGAAAATGGGGATTTGATGAGTGGGTCCCGACCCGGTGGGTCTGTTCCGTGTGCGGGTATGTGTACGACCAGAAACGGGGCGAGCCGCACCGCGGAATCAAGGCCGGAACAGCCTTTGAGGATCTTCCGGATGATTATACCTGCCCGGTATGTGCTCTTGACCCTAAGATCAAAGTCCAGTTCGGGAAGGTATTCAAGCAGGGCTTCGAACCGCTCGAGGTCTGATAAAAATCAGCCTCTCTTTTTAACTATTCTGACTGCCTTTATCGTTTTAGTGAGCAGGCCGTGGACCTGCTGCCCGTACACAGTATGGCTTTTTGGTTCATCCCATCCAGGAAAAGTATATTGTCTATTTTAATTTTTTCAATGCCTCACGGGCTGCCTGGCACACTTCGTGCTCATCGTCATCAAGCAGTCTCTCCAGCTGTCCCCTGTACCGGCTCTCCCTGATTTTTCCAAGTGCTTCTACTGCCGTCATTCTCACCCCTTTCTTCTTATCTGCAAGGAGGGATGCGATCACCGGGCCTGCACGAGGATCTCCCATCTCACCCAGTGCCCATACCGCACCCTGCCGGATCCACCGGTCAGGGTTTTCGAGACAACTGAGGAGCGGCTCGTAAGCCCGTGGGTCATGCAGAGCTCCAAGTGCGTTGAGTGCAACCCAGACTACCTCCTGAATCGGGTCGTCCAGAAGAGCAATGAGTGGTTCAACTGCCCTTGTATCCCCACTATATCCAAGAGATTCTGCCGCACGGCACCGGAAGGTAGGGTTTTCATCAGACAGCTGCTTGATAAGGATGCTGATATTCTGCTCCTCTCTCTCTTCATGACGTCGTATCGCTTCCTTTACAGGGTCTCGTCCGGTACCATGCATCGATCTGACCTCACTATGATGCTCTGCAGATCAGGCTTCAATGTTTTCGTAATTACTTTCAGCTTTCAATTTTCCCGTTATTAAAAATGGTGGCTTATTAATAGCATCAGGTCGACCTATCACAAAAGAAATCTGACAAACAACGAGGGCCCTGATGTCTCACCTGATCCTTCTTCCTACCGATTTTTCCGAATATGCCTGCATGACAGCAAATATGGTACCAGACCTGCCTGGTGCTAAAAAGGTCATTCTCCTTCACGTAACAGAGAGCGCTCATGCTGCTTCCCGCCCTTTTCTGGGTGGTCACGAGGTGACATCCCCAAAGGAATCCGCCGAACGCAGCCTGAATGAAGAGAAGAAGCGGTTTTTATCATGGGGTATTCCTGTTCGGACACGCATCCTCCAGGCTGATGGAAGGGACATTCAGGGATTGATCCTTACCTGTGCCCGGAAGGAAGGGGTGGATCTCATAATGCTGGGTGCCCGGGGAAAAGGATTTGTTGAGGGGCTTTTCCTCGGATCGGTCTCCTCCCAAATTCTACGCCATGCCACCACTCATGTCCTGATAACCCATCATCATGGATCATTCGTATCCCGGCAAAAGACAGAATTCGCTGGAACAAGCCAAAAAAACCTTTTTACTAAGGTGTTATACCCGGTGGACTTCTCAAAACCCTCGAGGCAGGGACTGGATCTGATCTCAGGACAGGAAGACATCGATGAACTCGTCCTCCTCCATGTCATTCCCAATGTAGAAAACAGGAAAGAACTAGACCAGGCAATCCGTGACGCATATGCACAGCTCCAGGAACTGGGCAGGATCTATGAGAAAGGCAGGACAAAGGTGCGCCTGCTCCTGCGATTCGGAAGGCCGGCAGAGATGATCTGTGACATGGCCATCCAAGAGAAAGCAACACTTATCATGCTGCCTCGCTTTGGGGCTTCGGATTTCATAAAGAGTCTTCCCATAGGAAGCACGGCAGAAGAAGTGGCAATAAGAGCAAAAATACCAGTATACCTGCTGTACCCTGATATCCAGCTGGAAGTGGAAGCCAGGGAACTTGAGAAAGATGAATTCCCTCTCGTAGAGGAGGTCTGGCTGCGATATCACCAGCAGACTGCTGACCGTTCAACAGACCGGATCTTTGGCGTCTTTGTGGAAGGGATGCTGGTTGCTGTCGCCCGGTGCAGGCGCCACCCGGACGGCCTTGAAGTGGACGGGGTCTTTACCCTCGATGATTTCAGGGGAAGGGGATATGCCCGTGATGTCATGGAGCCGCTGGTAGCAGCCTGCGGGAAGGATGAGCTGTACATGCACTCCACTATCAGTCTTGTGAAATTCTATGAGCAGTTTGGGTTTGTAGTAATCCATGAAAATGAACTTCCTCCGACAATAAAGGCCCGGTTTGATTTTGCCGTGGGTGAGATGGAGGGCTCAAATGTTCAACCGATGAGGAGGGGAGCAGATCCACTGTAAGCGATCCAGCTGTCTGATAAGGTGATACCCCGACATCATCACTTTTCATATCTTCTATTCGGACTGTTGTTCCGGCCTGCATCTTGGGAATCCTCCTCTGTATTAGCAAGTTCAATGAGTAGGGAGAAGAGGGCAGCCTCGAGCGGGTCTTTGATTGCGGTGATTAGGTCATCCGAATGGAGCCGTATAATACCTGTCATGCAATTAGCATATACCTGATTCCCCGGTCTGTATCCTTTTCGGGGGGAATCTCCTGTCCATTGTCGAACATGAATAAAGGGAGGTGGAACAGGGAAACTCCTGTGGCCAGAGGGAGAGCGAAAATGTATGGAACGGAAAAGTTGTCTGGGCGGCATGGGTTAGCACGGGAGGAGCATAACCTGGATGTTATTTACGGAATAGCAATGTTAACGGTTCACAAACGTGCTTGATGCGGGTTAAATCAGCCGTGGACACCCAAAAAAAAAATAAATTAAATGAGTTTAAAGATGGGGTGGTTATCTGCCTTGACATCGATTCCAAGCGGACGAACCGCTTCGAGTGTTACGATATCCATATAGGCTTGCGCAGTGATCATCGGCTCGACGTTTTCAATCGGGCCGTACATGATCAGGTCAGCACCAAGCGTACTTGCAACCAGATTACAACCAATGTCGGGAGCCGACCAGGCAGCCTGAATAACCCCGTCAAGGCCACCTTTGTAGTGGTGCAGCAGCTGCTTTAGGTAAATGTCCTTGCCCTTCAACGACTCTCCAAGTGCTGAAGGATTTTTCTTGGATCCCTTCCAGCGTTTGAGCCAGGTCCATGCAACGGTCATGTTGTGGTATGCACCCCCAGTGGGATATCCATGAATCGCCTTGCAGGCAAGGATCTCACGGTATGCACTTCCTGAACCAAGCCCGAGGGGGGTTGCAGCGGTATCGAGAATTGGGCGGGTGATGCCGCACTCTTCGGCAATCTGGATCATTCCCTTTGTCTGACCTGCAACACCACCTTCCACCAGCACCTTCTCCCTCCCGGCAACTGAGGGGTCGGCGGGATTGAATGCCAGTACAATGGCTGAGTCCACATCGCTGTTCTTTAATGCTTCGATGTTCTCTGGGGAGATCGATCCGTTAATCGAGTTGTAGATCGCCCGGTGTGCCACTCCGACATCGGTTACATACTTACAGGCATGTGCAAGAGCGGCTGGTACCGAAGAGTCCATCAAAAACGCGGTCTTGTTGTCAATGCTGTCGAACCATGAGATATAACTCTCGAATGCTGCAGGGTATTCGGCGAGAATCTGGATAAAGTGTGGAATTCCCACCAAATCTGAGAGTTCCTGGCACCTGTTCCAGAGCGCTTCTGCTGCTGCTTTGTCTATCTTTCCGGTCTTGTCGTCAAGCACGATCTCATGCTTGTTATAGAAGATTGAGCAAGCCAATACCGTCGGGTATTCACCTGGCTGTCCTCCGATCTTGGTGCCGTTGAAGTCCCAGACTTGCTGCTCTTTTTCGAATCTGAACATATTCTTTCACACCTCCATTACATTAAGACGTTGAGTTTCGGGAGCAGTACCAGGAGCAGGACAAACACCGTGAGCCCCGCAACCAGTCCATAGAGGATACCTATGTCCCGACCGATTTTTCTTCCGACGCGCTGGGCGATCTCGGCATCTGCAAACTCGATCTGTTTCTCGATCTTGTCCAGGCGCTTCTCGATCTCAAGGAACTGGGGGTTCACCCCTGCCGCTGCGGTCTCAATACCGCCTGCAGCTTCCTTGACCTCGACGATCATGGGGTCAGCGGCGAACGCACCGGGGTCACGCCCCTTGAGTTCATTGATCTTGGCCGCGATAGCGCCAATATCTTCGGACTCCATGATGTTGATCAGTTCACACTGCTC
>JAJFVA010000002.1 GCA_021371995.1 Methanoregulaceae archaeon
GAATTGACAACCGTCAGGCGAGGAGATACCGGATTCAATTTGATACTTAACATCTAAATCGCCATAGTGTCTGCGGATCCTCCGGATTCTCTATTCTTTGACAGACCCTGTAAGAAAGATAATACGTTGCATCCCCCACGATGGTATCGTCAGCATGAAACCGGATAGGATCCGGATCATGGTCAAAATCGTAATCCTCGGTGAGATGGAGCCAGAATGATCCAAAGTGATCGCTCCTTGTTCCCTCATTATCTTCTTCCCATAATGAGATTTCTGTGTCCGCACGGATCTGGATAGGATTGATATTTATCGTTCTCCTGGATCTATTTCCGCTATCCCTCATCCAGTATGGCCCCCACACGGTAATGCCATTCACTTTGAGGAACGCATGATCTTTCCATTCCTGGGCATTCCTGCATTCCAGTTCGCGAAGTTGAAGGCAGTACGGGGTTAAGGGCAACTGGTCATCCGGATGTACATAGATATCAAAATACAGCCTGTAATGCTTATCATACCGGCCATACCCGCTTCCATCTGCATGGTTGGGTAAATCAACCATGCGTGAATCTGCAACTCCCGGTGCCCTTGTCATCCTCCGATCATCTGCCGTAGTTAAACCACGATCGTATGTCCCGATAACCCGGCCAATTGTGCCTCCGGAACTTGCTCTTGCAACTCTCTCCACCACTGAGGATATGGGCGGAGAACCATCTGATGATCCGGTTGCAGTCACAAGATTGATGTCGACTCCCCCGGTACAGTCGTCATACTTGTCTCCAGGATCATCTTCTCCAACACGAATTTCAATTTTCCTGGTTGCCACGACTTCCCGGTCTATCCTTACAGTTTCACCACTTCGTATCGGTTGATCCGGGCACCAGCAACCAACCTGATCGTCATCTTCGTCAATCCTCCATGTGACAAATGCCTCTTCCTTCTGTTCTCCGGTTCGTGTCCTGATACATTCAAGTAGATTTAATCGTATTAACATTTCTTTTCCGCCTCTCTGAACTCTGGGAATGCCAGAATTCCCCGGTATTCAACATTCATCTGATAAGGAACCTCTAATCCCGTTATGGTTGATAAGTGTTTGCCAGAAAAGAGCGCGACTGTATCCCCTTTTGCCCAGCAAATGACGCTGTTTCCATTGACAGGAGCATAATCAGGGGCAAAGGATCTGAATTTCTCCTGGAGTGTACTACCGTTGTTGTCATCATCTTTGCAGCAGGAACCGGGAGAAAACCTGAACCTTATTTCTTCACTTTCGTTATCCTCGATTATTCGATCAGGTTCCTGCATCGCTCGCAGTACAATCCAAACGCATCAGCATTCCGCAATGAACGCCGGCTCTACTTCTTCTCCCGGTTTTTCACCAACCTCTCGACCGAACAGTTGTTCGGTCCCGGCGTTACCCCGGATAACCTGAACGACAATGTGATTTAAAAGATTATTTGTACCTGTTCAGCCTGACCTGTGAGCAACCAAAGGGATGAAGAGATCCCCCTCGAACACGTTCAGAAGATGGAGAAGTTAATACAATCTCTTTGAAACACGGTTTTATTCACAATTGAAAGAAAAAGAAGGGATTATTTTAAAGAATCCCGCTTACTTCTTCCTCCGTTCCTCGACCAGCCGGGCCTGGATCCCGTAATATGCCGACACCCCGATCGCGTGGCACTGGTCGATCGTGGTGCTGTCAAACGAGACCAGTTCGTCCGAGTAGATCCCCTCAGGGGAAGAACGGCCGAGCACCCGGCAGGACCCCTTGTAAAGCTGGACATCCACCTTCCCGGTCACCTTCTGCTGGGACTGGCTGATGAAGGCGTTCAGGTCATGGAAGAGCGGTTCATGGACAAGGCCCATGTAGGCGAGCTCCGACCACTTGTCGTCTACCATCCGCTTGAAGGCGAGTTCCTGGCGGGTGAGGGTGAGATGCTCGAGGTCGGCATGGGCAGCGAGGATAACCGTTGCCGCCGGGTGCTCGTAGATCTCGCGGGCCTTCAGCCCGAGGATACGGTCCTCGATCATGTTTGACCGGCCGATTCCATGCTCCCCGGCAACGATGTTCAGCTTCGTGATCAGGTCACGGCCGCTCATCGCCTCCCCGTTCATGCCGACCGGCACCCCCTTCAGGAAGTCAAGCGTGATCAGTTCAGGCTTGTTCGGGGCCTTTTCAAGCGGGATCGTCCAGCCGTAAATCTCCTCGGGCGGGTGATATGACGGGTCCTCGAGCCGCCCTCCCTCGACACTCCTGCTCCAGAGGTTCTCATCGATGCTCCACGGCTTCTCCTTTATGACCGGGACCGGGATCTTGTGCTCCCTGGCGTACTCGATCTCCCACTCCCGGGTGAGGTTGAGCTCGCGGATCGGGGCGATCACCTCAAGGCCCGCGATCCGGAAGATGAAGTCGAACCGGAGCTGGTCGTTTCCCTTCCCCGTGCACCCGTGGGCAACCGTTTTTGCCTTCTCGCGGAGGGCAACGCGGACCACCTCATCGGCAATCAGGGGCCGGGCGAGTGCCGTTCCCATCGGGTACCCCTCGTAGGACCCGTTCGCCCTGATGGCGGGAAACAGGTACTCGTTGACAAACCTGTCCCGTGCATCGATCGTATAATGGGCATCGGCAAACTTCTCACCCTTTTTCGTCGCTATCGCTATCTCTTCGTCCCTCTGGCCGACATTGACTGCCACTGTCACTACCCGGTCATAGTCGTACCGCTCTTTTAAAAGCGGGATGCATATCGAGGTGTCGAGTCCCCCGGAATATGCCATGACAACGGTTCCTTCTCCCATGATAACGCTCCGTGCTGGCGGGCACGTTGTACCTATTCAGTTCCATGTCGCGGATAATAATACTACCAGAAAGCGTCCGGAAATACGGGAGCCTGCTTCTACAACGGGAGTCCAGAGAAATGAAGGATATCACATTCTCTATGAGATTTCTACTGGTATGTCCAGTCATCCTGTCCCCTCTTCTTACAGCCATCAGGGTGGAAAATGGGATCTCATCGGAGCTTTCCGGTCCTCATTGAATGGCGGATATAGAAAAAAGTATTTACATAATGTAATGTATACTATACATTATCTACAGTAGGTTTGACATTCAGTTCCAGTCTGATCTCTCCACCAGGGGAATTCAGGAAGAAGGTTCTTCCAGAACACGTCCTCCCGGATTGACCTGAAACATGAGAGAAACAACTGAAGGAGACTACCAGCAATGAAAAAAATGACTGCACTGATCCTGGCATTCATCGTAGCCTTCTCCTTTACCGGCTATGTGAGTGGTGCGACATCCGGAACCAGTTCCGGAATGTCCTCGATTACTCTGAAAGGCAGTTCGATCACCTTTGAGGGAAGCGGAGCGACTGTCGATGGCACAACCATAACCATCACATCGGCAGGCACGTACACCATTACCGGCACGCTCCGGGACGGGCAGATACGGGTGGACACAGAGGATGAGGAAACGGTAAAACTCGTCCTGAACGGAGCAACCATTGCCTGTTCCACAAGTGCTCCTATCTATGTCGTCAACGCAGAGAAAACGGTGATCACCCTTGCAGAAGGAACGAAAAATTATGTCACTGACGGAGCTTCGTACATCGCTGAAGATGCCGAATCAGATGAACCTGATGCAGCAATTTTCAGTAATGACGATCTCACGATCAACGGCGATGGTTCACTTACCGTCACGGCAAACTATAATCACGGTATTGCAGGCAAGGACGATCTCAAGATCAACGGCGGACAAATTACCGTAACTTCGGTAAATGATGGTATCAGGGGAAGAGACTCTGTCACCGTCAAGGACGGGACTATCACCGTGAAAGCAGGCGGGGACGGAATCCAGTCCAACAACGATGAGGATGCTGAAAAAGGATATGTCTCCATCGAGGGCGGCACGATCATCATTACCGCCGGAGAAGATGGTATCCAGGCGGAAACCAGCATGAGTGTCAGCGCTGGCGAAATCACGGTCACATCAGGGGGAGGCAGCAGCACGGGCAGCACCTCGTACACCTGGGGCCCGCAGGGCATGGAACATTCCGCCACCGACAGTGATACCGATAGCGCCAAGGGGCTGAAAGCCGGGGTAGCCCTTATTATCTCAGGGGGGACCATCACCATCGATTCAGCTGACGATTCGATCCACTCGAATGACAGTATGACCATTAATGGCGGAACCATTACGGCCTCCTCAGGGGATGACGGCATGCATTCAGATTCCACCTTGGAGATGAACGGGGGAGACATACGCATTACGAAATCCTACGAGGGGATGGAGAGTGCCGCAATTACCCTGAATGCCGGAACGATTCATATCGCTGCCAGCGATGACGGGATAAACGCTGTCAGCAGCGATGACGCTTCAGCGGTAAATGGCCGGCCGGACCAGAATGCCTTCACTGCCACCGGTACCAATTACCTGCATGTCAACGGCGGGTATATCGTGATCGATGCTAACGGAGACGGGATCGATGTCAACGGGCCGATCGAGATGACCGGAGGCACGGTAATCGTCAACGGGCCGACAAACAACGGCAATGGTGCTCTGGATTACCTCGGCACCTTCAAAATGACCGGGGGGTATCTCATTGCAGCAGGCAGTTCCGGCATGGCGCAGGCACCCGGCACCTCATCGACACAGTATTCGGTGATGCTGACATTTTCATCAGCCCAGCCGGCAGGCACGATGGTCCACATCGAATCAGAAGATGGCGCAGACATTCTCACCTTCGTGCCGACAAAGACCTACCAATCTGTCGTGTTTAGTTCGCAAGACCTGGAAAAGAGCGGGACCTACGTTGTATACACTGGAGGCACGTCGACAGGCACAGTGGTCGACGGCCTCTACTCCGGTGGAACCTATACCGCCGGCACTAAAGTAACCAGCTTCACCATATCAGGTATCGTAACGAATGCCGGTTCGTCAAACAACCAGAATATGGGCACCAATCCGGGTACGAACCCGGGCACCAATCCCCGGGAAAGAGCGGGGATTACAGGGGTCCCTACCACTTCACCGACAAAGGCTACTTCCGGGACGGGGACACTCTACGTGACTTCTACCCCGAGGGGGGCCAGTGTCTACCTTGACAGCGTGTATAAAGGGGTTACGCCGGTCATCATCACCGGGGTCTTGAGCGGCACACACCAGATTAAAGTAACCAGCACCGGATACCAGGATTATTCCACCGGTATATCGGTGACGGCCGGAACGATGGCACGGGTGGCTGCATCACTGCAGGCTCAGTCAGGGTCGACCTCCGCTCCCACGACAAATCCAACCACTGCACCGACAAATGCACCGTCCGGCACGCAGACGGGGACACTCTCGATCACCTCCACCCCAAAAGGGGCAAGCGTCTACCTTGACGGTTCATTCAGGGGACTCTCCCCCCTCACCCTGACGGGTGTGTCTGACGGCTCACACGAGCTCAGGCTGACCAGGTCAGGGTATCAGGACTACCTCACCAGCGTGACAGTGACTGGGGGGAAGACCACCACGGTCGCAGCACCACTCACTATTATTGAAGGAGGCTCATCGCAGTTTACCAGCCTGCTCCGGACAAATCTCCCCGCCGGTTCCCTGATTTCCCGGATTACCTCAGCGTCATCGGTACTGACTGAAGAACGCAGCGCCTTGCTATGGTCACTGTATCACGGGTTCGGATGAATATGGAGATCGGAACGCTGGAGACTGCCATACGGGATAATCCGGATGACACTTCCGCGCTGTCATCGGTAATCAGGGAATTTGAGAGTATCTCCCTTCCAGAGCTGGATGAAACAAAAGCCCGGCTCCTGACCCGGGTGGAGAGCAAGCACCTGATGACACTCGGGCAGTGCAGGGAACTCGTGCGGACACTTGCCGGCTCCTACAGGGTGCTCGAGATACAGGATGCCAGAATCGGGAGATATGAGACCATGTACTATGATACACCGTCGTTTCTTTCCTACCTCCAGCATCATAACAGGAAAGGCAACCGGTACAAACTGAGGCTCCGGCATTACGATACGTCGGATGAGACCTACCTCGAAGTAAAAAAGAAGAACAACAAGGGCTCCACGGAAAAAAGCCGTATCAGGACCTCGTGGTCTTCGTCCGGATTCTTACCAGACCAGGTGGAGTTCCTCAGGTCAGCATTTCCGTATGACTGCCGGTCATTCCATCCCGTTCTCTGGACCGTATACAACAGGTTCACCCTGGTATCCAAAACATCCCCCGAACGCATCACCCTGGACACCGGCATAACGTTTGGCGACGGGCAGAATGTGATCTCATATCCCGACCTCGTGATCGGTGAGATCAAGTACGAAAAGGGGGTGAAGAACTCCCCGGCACTCCAGGCGCTTCATGGGATGAGCATCAGGAAGAGGGCTTTTTCCAAGTACTGTATCGGGGTATCGCTCCTGTATTCCTGGCTGAAGCATAACCGGTTCAAGGAAAACCTGCTCTATGTCGCCAGACTGACGAAGGGAGGCGGGGTTCCATGCTGAACTTGTCGCTTGGCCTCTTCTTTGCAGGATTCATCATAAACTTCCTGTCAGCGTTTGTCATCGTGCGGCTGGTATATTACCCGAGAGGAAAGTGCAACAACTTTGCCTTCACGTTCCTTGCCTTCAACACGGTGATTTATTTCATCATGGGGCTGTTTACCAGCATCGAGTTGTCGATCGGGACAGGGTTTGGCCTGTTTGCGTTGTTCTCGATCCTCCGGTACAGGACCGAGACGGTCCCCATCCGCGAGATGACTTATCTCTTCGTGATGGCGGCGCTGCCCATCCTGAATTCGGTGCTCTGGGGATTGTCCGAGTACGGCAAGTTGCTGATCGTGGATCTCATGGTTATCATCACCCTCTGGATCCTTGACAGGGAGTGGGGATTTCACCGGTCACAGTCCCAGATGGATGTGGTATACGAGAAGATAGAACTGATAAAAAAAGAGAAGAAGGAAGAGATGCTTGCGGATCTCAGGGAGAGGACCGGGCTTCTCGTCCAGGATTTTGAAGTGCTGGACATCAACTTCCTCCGGGACTGTGCCGACATCAGGATCACCTATTCAAGGAAGGGGTAGGAGATCTCATTTTTTTTGGAGGACATTCTCTCTCCCAGGGACTCCCGGATTTTCACGTAAGGTATATAGATCAGGTCTGGAAGATTGGATTTACATTCAAGATAACGAATACATTTTGGGGATTCCCCTATCGAATATCGATTTTCTCGTGATAATTTCAATCGATTGCCGAAAAAGTCAGGGAGACAAGGATTGTAACAGGTTTCATTAAAGCAAACAGTACCATCCTGCAATAGCCATTTTACGCATAAATCAGTTCTTTCAGGATTGTATTGGCATGATGCAGGATCTTCTGTTCCATCATCCTACAGAGTTCCCTGCCCGGTCATATATACCCAGTATCCCTTTGTTGGACACATGGTTTGAGTATCGCTGTGAATCCCTGTTCCTCCATTGATGATTGCCGCTTCGTATTTTTGAGATGAAGCATCATATCCCCAGACGGTAGACCATTGATTCCTGACATTGGTTAATGCCTCTTTTACAGGGAGAGGAGTCTCTCCTGATATCCCGATTGCATTCCAGCCCGGATATACCTGTTTCAGTCCGTTTTCAGGATTATCCTCCAGTTTTAATTGAATTGTATTGGAATTAACGGAATAAATCCAGATCCCATCAGATGGTCCAAGAATGTCAGTTGGCTGGATACGAACCCAGGCACTGCTCAGAGCAGTATATCGGAATTGAGAATGTTGATCTGATTCAATTCCGGAAAAGACGTAACCCGCCGTGTTATAACCTTCCTCTAATGTACCAGGTATGGAGATAAAATTCCACCCGGGATACAATTGGATTTTGGTCGCTTCTGGATCAGTAACATGAATCAGGTTGATTTTCTCGACAGAATTCATTTCCTGGCCGTTCCTGACAACCAAACGAATCGAATAATCCCCCGGTTTATCATACACATGTTCAATTGTTGATCCGGAGTAATCCTGGAATGCATCATTATTTATGTCCCAATACCATTCTGAAGGGTTCCCCTGAGAAGTATCTTTGAACTGCACTCGTAACGGGGCACTGCCTGATACGGGGGAAGCAACGAATTCCGCTTTTAAATTTGACGACGTCGGAGTTGGTGTCGGTGATATGGTTCTTGTTGTCGGGATCGTAGAAGGGACGGTTGTCGGTATAGTGGTAGGAACTGTTGTGGGTATGGTGGTAGGAACTGTTGTCGGTATAGTGGTAGGAACTGTTGTGGGTATGGTGGTTGGATATCCTAAAAATCTTATTCCAACATCATTTGATGTATCCCCATCGAAAATTTGAGGATTTGATGCGGATGATGTGAATTCTGTTGTTTTAAAACCTGCATAAGAAAATACTTCTTCAGCAGAAATCCAATAATCATGATTTATATCTAAAGTTGGTGATTTAAAGCCTTCGACGATATAATAAGTAAACGCGCTGTTTTGTATACTATCATAAGAAAATGATTCTTCATAATCGTTAGATGCCATTAAGACAACGAAATTTCTATTTTTAATATCTTTTTCATAATCAGAACCTATAAACTCATCATTATTATTCGATGATGCGGACTTTACCATTCCCCCCGCATAACAAATATCGAAGATACAAACGATATTTTTTACATTGAGTTGTTCGAGCCAAATCTGAATTTCATCATCACGAATATCATTTGAATATGAAGTTGGAAGAGAATCCTGAGGGCATAAATATTCATCCAGGTCATCATATTCATCATAAGGTGGGATATCTTCCGCTTGATCCCCATGACCTGTGAAATAAAAGATCACTGTGTCAGAAGGACCAACTCTTGATCTTAATGTTGATATTGCAGTTTGAATGCCGGATTTCGTTGCCTGACCATCGTAAAGAAAAACAAGGTGATCTGGCTCAATCTTACAATCGTTAATTAACATATTTTTCATATCAAAAGTGTCATCCCAGGAATATTTCAAGTTGTTATTTTGAAGAAATACATAGTGATCAACACCAGCAAGAATGGCCCAGTATTTCCCGCTTTCCTTTTCAATTTTAAAATTTTCATCCGAACCAATATCCGCAACTGAACCTGGTATTAAAAAAATTATGAATAGTATTATGAAAAGGAAAAATAATTTCCGCCCTATCATACACATGCATTTCTATAAAACACTATAAATATTACTAAATTATTTTGGAATTTTTTTTACGTCATGCAACCAGGAACCACGGGAAATAAGGTCAATAATGGGGCAGGGAGGAGTGGGGGTGTTTGACAGGAGCGGATTTGTGAGCGATGATTTGTTGATTCTACGATGGGCATTGAGCACAACGTCATACCCCCGATCATCATTCTCCTGTTATCATCAGCCGGGAAATTGTCTGATGGGTATAATCCAAAATAAAACGATACGCCGCATGGTTCAATGATTCAGATATCCGGAATGAACCGGACCGTATCATCTTTTTATAAAAGGCTCTTTTAAAAGTTCGGGATACCATGGAAGGCCTTCCGTTCTGACACTTTTTTTTGCGGGGGGGTTCAACAGAGCCCATATCTTTATATAGTGATATCAGGAAAGGTTCATCTGCCTTAATCCTGGGACTTGTTGGATACGACAGATAGTGCGACGATAAGCTACATTCTATCATCGGTGTCCGGAGGCAAATAACGATGAGAAAAAAAATATTCACCCTGGTCCTCATTGTAATTGTATGGGGTATGATGGGGATTATTCCCCCGGTGTCTGCACTACCGCCAGAAGAAGATTTGTTACCGTTATATGAGGGTATTTCGGATAACCGTATCGGAACTATTGTGATTGACCCGGCGAATGCTCATTACGCCATCCTGGCGAACGTTGGTGAACAAAAGGGAGCATTGTATTATGAGCTGAAGGCTCACAACCCATCCGGAGTCCCCGTGACCATAACATGGGGAATGATAAAAGCAAACAAGAATGGATATCTCCGTTGCCAGGAAACCTTCGACTCCATTACGTTAACCTGGATTAAAAATTACGGCCTTAACGGAGCGATCTATAGCGTCAGACCTTTATAACCCGTCTGATTTTTTTAAAAAAATCTGTTTCCAGAAAATGCCTGCCATACTCAGAGAATCTTCATGGTACACCAGGGGTTCACCAGAGTCCAGGAGAATTATTTTGCCGCATGGTAATGCGCAAGCGGTTCGATCGTAATCCGCTCCTTCTTGATCGCCTCAATGGCGAGCGCTGCAGCCCGGGCAGCCTGGACCGTCGTGATGTATGGGACGCCGTAATCGACGGCAGCCCGCATGATCTGGTAGTGGTCCTGCCGTGACTGCTTATCGGAGGGGGTGTTGATGATCAGCCGGATCTCGCCCTTCCGTAAGAGGTCGATCACGTTCGGGGACCCCTCCTGCACCTTCCGGATGAGGTTTGCATCGACCCCGGCCTGCGACAGGTAATCCACCGTCCCCGATGTCCCGTAGAGAGCGAGGCCGAGAGACCGGAGCTTCCGGGCAATCGGGATGACCTCGTCCTTCTGCTCGGAGATGACCGAGATGAAGATGTTCCCGCGGACCGGGAGCTCGTTGTCGGCCGAGATGCAGGCCTTGTAGTAGGCACGGCCGAAATCGTAATCGATCCCCATCACCTCGCCAGTACTCTTCATCTCGGGCCCAAGCACCGTGTCGACGCCCGGGAGCTTGTTGAACGGGAGGAGCACCTCTTTTACCGCCGTATGGCAGATCCGGGGCTCCTCGATCCCGAGATCCTTCAGTTTCTTCCCGATCATCACCTTCGCAGCAATCTTTGCAAGCGGGATCCCGGTTGCTTTCGAGACGAACGGCACCGTCCGGCTTGCCCGGGGGTTTGCCTCAAGAATGAAGACCGTTTCGCCCTTGACCGCCATCTGGAGATTGACAAGCCCGACCACCCCGAGCCCGAGCGCGATCCGGGTCGTGTAGTCCTTCACCTTTTCGATCACTGCAGGGGAGAGCGACTGGGTGGGGATCACGCAGGCCGAGTCCCCGGAATGGACCCCCGCCTCCTCGATGTGCTCCATGATCCCGCCGATCAGGACCTCCTCCCCGTCGCAGACCGCATCGATATCGAGCTCGATCGCGTTCTGGAGAAATGAATCGATCAGGACCGGGTGGTTCCTGCTCACCCGCACGGCCTCTTTCATGTATGACTCGAGCTCGATCTCATCATGGACGATCTCCATCGCCCTCCCGCCAAGCACGTAGGAGGGGCGGACGAGGACCGGGTACCCGATCGCGGCTGCCCTGGTGCGTGCCTCCTCGAGGGAATAGGCAGAACTGTTGGGAGGGCTTGGGATATCGAGGTCCTGGAGGAGATCCGAGAACCGGTCCCGGTCCTCGGCAACATCCATCGAGTCCGGGGAAGTCCCGAGGATCCGGGTACTCATCCCCCGCCTGAGTAACTCCTCATGGATGGGCACTGCAAGGTTCACGGCGTTCTGTCCGCCGAACTGGACCATCACGCCAGAATAATAATCCTTTTCAAGGATGTTCATGATGTCTTCGAGCGCCATCGGCTCGAAGAAGAGCCGGTCGGAGGTGTCAAAATCGGTCGAGACCGTCTCGGGGTTGTTGTTGACGATATGCACCTCGACGTGCTCTTCACGGAGCGCTTTTACCGCATGCACCGTGCAGTAATCAAACTCGATTCCCTGCCCGATCCGGATCGGGCCTGAACCGAGGATCAGCACCTTGTTCCGGTCACTGGGAGGGATCTCGCAGGCCTCGTCACGGGTTGAGTAGAAATAGGGTGTCGTGGCCGGGAACTCTGCAGCACACGTATCGACCATCTTGTAACTGGGATCCCCGGCAAGATTCCGGATCTCGCCTGCACCGATCCCTGTCAGTCCTGCAAGTTCAGGTTCGGTAAACCCGTAGGTCCTTGCAAGGAGGATATCATCCCGTGTCGGGGTATCGCAGAGCCTTTTCTCGAGATCGACAATATTCCTGATCTTTTCAAGGAAGAAGGGAGCAATATCCGTGAGATCCTGTATCTCGGTGAGAGGGAACCCTGCCCTGAATGCATCAAACAGGGTGGGGAACCGTTCATCGGTCGGCCGGGAGAGGATCATCCGGATCTCGTTTGGGTTGGTATGGAGATACACATCGGTGTCAAGCGACCGGAGCGCCTTTTTGAACGCCTCTTCCACGCACCGCCCGATCGCCATCACCTCCCCCGTGCTCTTCATCGCCGTGGTGAGACTCCGGTCGGCATTCTTGAACTTGTCAAAGGGCCAGCGCGGGACCTTGACGACGATATAATCAATGGCGGGCTCGAAGGACGCCGGGGTGCACCCCGTCACCGAGTTCGTGATCTCATCCAGCCGGAGCCCGATAGCGATCTTTGCGGCGACCCGTGCAATCGGGTAGCCGGTGGCCTTGGATGCGAGGGCACTGGACCGGGATACCCGCGGGTTCACCTCGATCACGCGGTAATCTCCGTCCTTATAGGCGAACTGGATGTTGCACCCGCCCTGGACATCGAGCGCCCTGATAATCTTGATCGATGCGCTCCGGAGGAGCTGGAACTCATCGTCCCGCAGCGTCAGGATCGGGGCGACCACCACGCTCTCACCCGTATGGATCCCCATGGCATCCACGTTCTCCATCCCGCAGACAATGATGCAGGTATCGGAGGCATCCCGCATCACCTCAAACTCGATCTCCTTCCAGCCGACAACGCTCTCTTCGACGAGTACCTGGTGGATCCGGGAACGGGTGAGCCCGATCTCGATGATCCGGATGAGCTCGTCCCTGGTATGGGCAATGCCTCCCCCCGAACCCCCAAGGGTGTACGCAGGGCGGATGATGGCCGGGAGCCCGACGGTAGCAAGAGCCTCATCGGCCTGGTCGGGCGAGTTTAAGATCATGCTCTTAGGCACCGGCTCGCCGATCTCCCCCATCAGGGACCGGAACTTCTCCCGGTCCTCACCCTGGTAGATCGCTTCAAGCGGGGTGCCGAGGATCTGGACGTTTTTGAGTGCCCCCCGTTCGGCGAGTTCCGCGGTCATGTTCAGGCCGGTCTGCCCCCCCATCCCGGAGAGGATGCCATCGGGTCTCTCCTTTTCGATGATCTTCTCGATGATATCGGCCTTGATGGGCTCGACATAAATCACATCGGCGGTCTCGGGGTCGGTCTGGATGGTTGCCGGATTGGAGTTGACAAGGACCACCCTGACCCCCTCCTCGCGGAGCGCCCGGCATGCCTGCGTTCCCGAGAAGTCAAACTCAGCTGCCTGCCCGATCTGGATGGGACCAGACCCGATCAGGAGGACCGACTTTATCTCCGGTTTCTTCGGCATCTCAGTCGAGCCTCCGGAACATCGTGTCAAAGAAAGGAATCTCGGTATCCCGCGGCCCTCCGTGAGCTTCGGGATGGAACTGGACACACGTGATATCGAGATACTCGTTCTCGAACCCTTCAAGGGATCCATCGTTCACGTTCGAGTACAGGATCCGGCACCCTTCAGGCAGGGAATCGGCAGAGACGGCAAATCCATGGTTCTGGGTCGTGATATAGATGCTCCCGTCCTTATACCGCACCGGCTGGTTGCTCCCCCGGTGACCAAACTTCATCTTGTACGTGCTTCCGCCAAGAGCAAGCCCGCACACCTGTATTCCCATACAGATCCCGTAAATCGGCAGCGTGCCGGCAAGGTCGCTGATGCAGCGGATGGCTCCCGTGGCATGGACCGGGTCGCCCGGACCATTGCTGATAAACAGGGCATCGGGCCGGCAGGCCATGACCTGGTCGGAACCACTGTCATGGGGGAAGACATGGATATCGGCGTTCCTGGCTTTGAGGGAGAGGACCATATTTTTCTTGATGCCGAGATCGATCACGGCTATCCTTTTTCCTGAACCCTTGAGGTGATAGGGCTCCCTGCAGGAGACAGCGGGGATCAGGTCACGGTCCGATATCTGGGGGATATTCCTGGCACAGCCGACAGCATACTCACCGTTGTCATCACCAACGACAAGGGCAGCACGCAGCGTTCCCTTCTCCCGAGTTTTTATCGTGAGCATCCTGGTATCGACCCCCTGGATGCCTAAAAGGCCGTTTTCTGCAAAATAGTCAGCAACGGAAGGGCCATGTTCCGGAGCATCACAGATCTCCCGTGCGACGCACCCCATTGCCCAGACCCGCGGGTGCTGGAAATTCTTCCTGTCCACACCATAATTACCGAGCGTCGGGAAGGTGAACATCAGGATCTGCCCATGATAGCTCGGGTCGGTCAGTGCCTCCATATACCCGGACATCTGGGTGGAAAAGACGAGCTCCCCCGCACATTCACCTTCTGTTCCGAAACCTTCCCCCGGCACACAGGTGCCATCTTCGAGACCCAGAACCGCCTTCATCGTTCCATACCTATTGCGCCGGAATACATTTAATAGGTAGCGGAATGAGGAGAAAGACGGTAAGGCGGCAGATTGGCGGTTGATAACCAAACCGCATCATCCCTGCTATGAACCAGTATTTCTGCGATTATCCTGTATTTACCAGTTATTTCTTCATTTATACGAATATTACAGCACCAATTAACAAATAAAGACGATAACCTCAATCAATTGCGGAATAAAAAATTTTAAATTGGAATACCTCACATTTGTGAACATGATTGTACCCTCCAAGATCTTTTTCACAAAAGGTGTGGGAGTTCACAGGGATCGTCTTGCATCATTTGAGCTCGCATTGCGGAGGGCGGGAATCGAGAAGTACAATCTTGTCTATGTCTCAAGCATCTTTCCTCCTTTCTGCAAGATCGTCACAGTTGACGAAGCATCCCGGATCCTTGAACCCGGCAGCATCACCTACTGTGTCATGGCAAAAAATGAGACCAATGAGCCCACACGGCTGATCTCTGCAGCAATCGGGCTTGCCCTTCCAAAGGACTCACAGGAATACGGATATCTTTCCGAACACCATGCCTATGGAGAGACCGCAGAGAAGACCGGGGACTATGCCGAAGACCTTGCTGCAACGATGCTTGCAACGACACTCGGGATCGAGTTTGATATCAACCAGGCATGGCAGGAGCGTGAGCAGATCTACAAGGCGAGCGGGAAGATCATCAAGACCACCAATATCTGCCAGTCTGCACAGGGCGACAAGACAGGACTCTGGACAACCGTGATTGCTGCCGCAGTGTTCATCACGGACTGATAGCAGTTCTTTTTTTATCATTCTCAAAAAGTGTGCCGGATTTTTGCGAATTGGTGCATCCGGCCCACTCCCTCTCCACCTCCATAACCAATAAATAGAGGCGGGCACCATCCTCCCTTAATGACGGGAAAAAGGATAATTATCGCCGGTGTACTCATCCTTGTGGCCATGATTTGCCTTTCCGGATGTATTTCACCGCCAAAAGATACCCCGGACTCTGCTACAGGATCAGGGAACGGGGGCACAACAGGCAGCAAGCCAGGGACTGTCAGGACCACTTCGACACCGACCCAGGGGAGCAGTGGGAGCGGACCGACAGCCACGGCCAGTCCGGCACCGGGAGAAGTCGGGTATCTCACTCCCGCTACTCCGTTCCCGGTCGTGACGACCCCGACATCAGGTCTGTCGGGCACCCGGCTTCCCGATGAAAATGTCACCCCAGCGGAATACATGGCCATTTATTATGCAAATCTTGCATTCAAAAACAACAAGACAGCCTACACGTACGAGCTTGTGCGACCTCCCCTTGTGATCGAGATGTGTTTTTCGCCGAATATGACTTCAAGGACGATCTGGTATGAGAGCCAGTATGGGAGCCATGAGGAAAAAACGCAGACGGTCACCTCCATCAGCCCGTATGCCTGGTTCAAAGTGGTCGTGCGTGATCCGGTTTCCGGCCAGGTGATCGCAGAGGATGGGTACGCAAAAGGGTTCAGTGTGGAGCCGGGAAAAGACCTGACCATCAGGTCACCCGGGAACTACCTGATCGAGTTCTCCGGAAACGAGCTGTCGGCACAGATCCAGGTGAGGGTGCCAAAGGAAGGCAACCCGGCAGGTTCCCCGCTGAACAATATGTCTTGCACATTCTGATTATTGAAGATAATACAACCCCTGCCCTTTTTTTTATCACCGCAAAAACAGACACATCAATAACCGGAATTTTTATCCCGGGGATACGGTTCCCACGTACCGGTCAGGGAGGATTGGGAGGGAGATATTCCAGGTCTTCCAGTTTGTTGATATTGGTAAACGTGGAGAGGTCCGGATCAAGGGTCCGGAGCCGGTTTACCGGTACGTACACCACGCTGAGGCTTTGTACCATGGAACGGAGCGAGAGGGAGGCCGGGTTATCAAGGTAGCGCTGGAGGGGTGCCTTCCGGTATACCGCATGGAGCGGCTCGAGCATCTCGGTATCCCATGAAGGGATCGCGGCATCAAACTCTCCCAGTGCGTCAAACAGGGCCGCGACGACCCGGGTATCGATGCAGGGCATGTCACAGGCACAGACAAACAGCGTATCGCCCCTGCTTGCACCGACTCCGGCATGAAGCCCCCCGATCGGCCCTATTCCCTTCCTTAGGTCATGGACACACCGTACTCCTGCAAGATGGGAAAACCGCTCGCAGTGTTCCTCACTTTTTGCGACGAGGACGATCTCGTCTACTGCCGGCTGGAGTGAATCGATGAGCCGTTCTATAAACGTCTTTCCCAGGTAGGTGAAGAAATACTTCTCCATCCCGTTCACCCTGCGCCCTTCTCCCCCGACAAGAACGATCGCCGATCTCACGCGTATTCTCCCTGATATCTCCCTGATCTCAAAAGGATCTCCATCCCGCTGTCTCACAATATTCCGTGTCTTGGAGGAGCCTGGTATGATGCTGTCGCCATAGCCATCCTGGTGGCTTCACGGTCCCGCCAGCATGTGACGTGATTCAGGATTCATCACCATTCTCTGTCTTTCTCCTACTTCGTCTTTTTCCCCTGCCCTCCATTTTCAGGAGCTCCTCTTTTATCGCGGGATCCGGGGTGAATCCCCCGATACCGGAACGGGATACCACCCGGTGGCAGGGGATGATGAGCGGGAGCAGGTTTCTCGAGAGAGCCTGCCCGACCACCCTGGGATGGGTCCCGGCCCGTTCTGCAACCTCGCTGTAGGTCGCGGTCTCCCCGTAAGGGATCTGTTGTACTTCCCGGTAGATGCGGGCATAGTGTTCCCCAGGGGGGACTGCCCCGCAGATAAACGTCGAGAGGTCGACTTCTCTTCCCGAAAGGTATTGTACCAGGGATACAGGGACCGGACCATCGACCGGGATCCGTGAGAACCTGACATGGTAGATGGTGGTCCCTTTCCAGCGGACATGGACATACCAGAGCCCGAACCGGGTCGAGCCCTCGATCACTTCCATCGCTTCATCGCCTCACCGAATGATTCTGCCGTGCATTCCACGAGTTCCTCCCGGATCCAGGAAGGAAGGCCGGTCTTTACCCGGGATTCAAGAAACCGCTTCTCACCAAAGACAAGGATACCCCGGTCTTCAGGGGTGCGAAGCACCCTCCCGATCGCCTGCTGCGCACGGTTCAGGGCAGGAAGGGTGTAGCTGATAAATTCCCCTTCGGCCCCGAACTTATGGCGGAAATAATCGATCGTCATCTTCCGCACCTGGTTGAACGGAGCAAGGGGGAGACCGATCACCATCGCCCCGGAGAGAAGTTCTCCCCGGTAGTCAAGCCCCTCGCTCCATTTTCCGCCGGCGACAGCAAAGAGGATCCCGGATTTTCCCCTGGACGGGAGGGAGAGGAAGGTCCTGAGCGCCTCCCCGGCATCCCGGGCGTCTTTGGGTTCGATGATCAGGTTCCGGGAGGCAAGGGTTGCCGAAAGCATCTGTGCGTAGGTATCGAGGATCTGGTAGGAGGGGAAATAGACCGCGATATTTCCCTTCAGCCGGGCAAAATTTCTTATGTAGAGGGCGATCCGGGCAGAATTCTCGCGGTTCTCCCGCATGGAAAAAGCGGTCGTGATGTCCCCTGCACAGAGGAGCATGCGGTTCTTTTTCGGGAACACGTTCGGGAGCGAGCAGGTGACCACCGGCAGATCCCCAAAATAATACTTCTGGAAGGATTCGACCGGGGAGAGGGTGCCCGAGATGAGGATCGAGCAGTGATGGGACTGTACGAGGTCCCTGAGCCGTTCGGAAGGATCGATGCTCCGCACTTCAAGGAAAATATCTGCATCCTCCTTCCGGTACACCGTCAGGTACCCGGGATCGGTGGACGAGCAGGAGATACGAAAGAGGAAAGCCGTGAGGGTCTCGGTGGCGCTCGTGGAGTACTCCCCTGCCATCATGTTCTTCTCTTTGATGTATTCGCTAATCTTCATCAGGTCTTCGACAACCGCTGACATGTCCTTATAAAGGGAGCCCCGGACGACCATCCGGTCAAAGATGGCCGGGTCGAACCAGTCCTCGGTCTCGTGAGAATTTTTCAGGCCCTGCATGAACGTGGCGACATTTGTGATGATCTGCCCGATGCCGGCGGCACTCTTCAGGTGGCGGCGGATCCCTGCAATCTCCCGGTCGGCCTGCGCGAGGACCTGCTCACCGATAACGACATTCATGATCCCGGTCATCACGTCGCCGCAGTTGTGCGCTTCATCGATTAGCAGCATCACGTCTGCCGGCTCGATCCCGAGCGATCCATAGAGCTGGTTTCGTATCTCCTCGTCGAAGAGGTGGTGGTAGTTCACGACGACAACATCAGAACGCTGGGCAGCAAGAAGGAGCATCTCGTACGGGCAGACGCCGGCACCGATATCCCTGAGCTCGTCAGGCCGTGCGAGTTCGCGTGCGACCCGTTCAGCCTTGGCTTTCAGTGGCGTGGAGGGGACCATGCGAAGACCGCTCCCCTCTCCGGACAGAAATATCCTGCTCCTGATAAAGAAGGGACAGATGACCGGGTGCTCCTCATCGAGTTTTCGTATCTGCTGGGTGATCATTGCATCCTTTGCCGGGACAAGCGACCCCTGCTCTGCCCGTTCCCGCATCAGGTTCGTGGATACGGCCTTGACCCCCTCGCAACGCCGGTACACATCTCCCTCTCCGGACAGCATGCAGAGGCTCCGCTTGCCGATCAGGTAGGAGTAGGAGATCGGGCGTTTCTTTTTCCTGATCAGCTCGAGTTCCCTGATGAATGTGTTCAGCTGGCTGATGGTCCGGACCGCGACAAAGATCTTTCTCCCGGAACGCTCGGAAAGGAGGGCTGCGACAACGCTCGATTTCCCGCTGCCAGTCGGCGCATCGATCATGGCGATCCCGCCCTCCCGTGCACACTGCGCCACCCGCTCCAGCATCTCTTTCTGGTATGGGCGGTAGGACTCGTACGGGAAATAGGCGTCCAGCTTGTCCATTACCCTACTATATGTTCCGGACTGTTTTTTATTCTTCCAAAGGAGAGATCACTACCATATGGCGATCCATCCCATCGACTATCGCTATGGAACCCCCGAGATGCGTGCGGTCTGGAGCGAGGAGAACCGGTTCTCCTGCGTCGTCCGGGCAGAAGTTGCACTTGCAGGGGCAGGCGCGGAGTTCGGCCTCATTCCGCCCGTGGCAGCCGATCTCATCGGCAACAACGCGAACCAGGCGTCCCTCTCCCGGGCCAAAGAGATCGAGGAAGAGATTAACCATGACATGATGGCCATCGTAAAAGCCATTGCTGAGGTGTGCGGAGAGGCAGGCGGATGGGTGCACTATGGTGCAACCTCAAACGACATCCTCGACACGGCCACCGGGCTCCAGCTGAAGGAGTCGCTCGCGATCCTCGATGCGAAACTCCGGAGCCTCCTTGCCGTCCTGCTGAAACGGAGTTACGAGACCCGGCACCTTGTCTGTGCTGCCCGCACGCACGGCCAGATCGGGGTCCCGACCACTTACGGGCTCCGGTTCGGGATATGGGCGGCCGAGACAGCGCGGCATATCGACCGGCTCTCCGAACTGTTGCCGCGGGTAGCCGTCGGCCAGCTGACCGGCGCGGTGGGCACCCAGGCAGCCCTCGGGGAGAAGGGGATGGAGATCCAGGACCGCATGATGGAACTGCTCGGGCTTATGCCGGTCGAGGTATCAAACCAGGTGATCGCACGCGACCGGTATGCCGAGTATTTCATGTTCCTCGCCAACGTGGCCACGACGCTTGACAAGATCGGGATCGGGATCCGGACCCTGCAGCGGAGCGAAATCGCCGAGGTCGAGGAGGCATTCGGGAAAAAGCAGGTCGGGTCGAGCACGATGCCCCACAAGAGGAACCCGATCAGGAGCGAGCAGGTCTGCGGCCTTGCCCGGGTGATCCGATCGGCGGTCGAGCCCGCCCTCCAGAACAACACCCTCTGGGACGAACGGGACCTGACGAACTCCTCCTGCGAGCGGGTGATCTTCCCCGAAGCAACCATCCTCACCGACCATTGTATCAGGCTGCTTACCGGTGTTCTTGAAGGACTGGTCATCCGGGAGGAGAATATTCGGAAGAACCTCGACCTCCTCCACGGCGTCAACATGGCAGAGTCGGTGATGATCGCCCTTGCCGGGAAAGGGATGGACCGGCAGGAAGCGCACGAGGTCGTCCGGGTCGCGAGCATGAAGGCGCTTGCGGAGGGAAAGCCGCTCGATGAAGTATTGGCAGATGACCGGAAGGTGACCGCGTGTATCCCGAAACAGGAGATCAGGGAACTGCTCAATCCTGACCAGTATATCGGAACAGCGGTGAAACAGGTGGAACGGCTTCACGGGAAGCTGAGCCGGATATACCTGAAAGGGTGAAGGGATCGGCAGGTCTCTGATCCCTGAATGTAAAAAGATGCTATGGAAATGAGGGTATTCCCCTCCGATTATTCCTTCGTTAAGATCTGGGATGATGGGGATCCACTGGGAGAATTCAGAAGTTTTCCGGTCTACTAATCTTATCTTCCCCAAAACGTAGACCCCAGGGGGCTCTCGGGGAACCGTCCTGATGTGGCGGGAAGGCTCCTGTCTTCGTCAGAAAAAAATTGATGTATCAGGAGACCTTCCGCAGTACCGCAGCGCGGTTCACGAAGAAACACCGCTGTTCTACAAGCGTGAGCCCTGCTTTCTCCGCTTCTGCAAGGCTGGCCCGGAATTCTTTCCCCGGAACAATGAACGGCGGTTCCGAATAGAAGAACAGGCCCCCCGGCACGAGAAGCGATGAAATCTCCCGGAACAGCTTCTGCGGATTGGGAACCTCGTGGACGACAAAGATGGCAAAGGCAACGTCAACAGTGTTGTTAAGCTCCGGGGAGAGGCCTATGGCGTCAGGGGAGCACTGGTGCGTTCTGATACGGGGCATGAGCCCCTCCCGCTCCATCTTCTCACTAAGGATGTGGAGCATCTCCTCCTGTAAATCCACCGCAATCACAGTACCGGTGTCGCCAACTCTCCTGGCAAACTCCCGGGTGAAAAAACCCGGCCCGCAGCCGAAGTCAAGGACGCGGTTGCCGGTTTTTACGTACCGTTTCGCAAGTCGATCGGGCCGGTATAGAATCCTCCTGAGGCGGGTGTCGAGGTGCCCGGCCCGGGAGGCAGAGAAGATTTCGTGGTGGTGATGGGGGAGCTGAGCTTCCCCGGGACTGGCGGTTGATTCGCCGGTATTTATCTTATCGACCATGAAGAAGCGTTTGTCGTATCATGCATAAATAAGAAACAGCGAGAACTCCGTCTTTTACAAACACCGCGATGAACAGGAGATGATCGTTGATTCCTGGGAGTGTCTGTAATCGGAGCCCATCTTTTGCATCCGGACACGAAGTTCGAATTCTCCGGTTATTTTATTGCATATTCCTGGTATTTTTTCAGGGGATTCAACCGGATGGCACAGCGGGCCGGTAAGAGAGCCGCCGCAGCCCGGACCGGCAATTCAGGTGCAACGAATATGCCTGACTGAGACCGGCAGAGCCTTCGTCACCCCGGCGAAAAGGGGAGGCCGAGGTGACCCGGGCATTCAAGATGGCGCGAGCTGCAATACTCGCACGGAGGGTTGTCCTGCACGGATTCCATCTACACGGGGTTCTTTTTATGAGGATCCCATGGTGCACAAGATGGTTTTCAATGGCCTTTGCAGAACAGACATGGATTGTGTAACTCTCATAAAAGAGATTTCGATTTGTTCGTACCCTGATCGGCAAGGTACGGTGGATCGGTTTCAGCGACCAATGGCATCTGATGCATTTCCCTGCGAGCGTATGCCGGGAAGAGAGCACGACAGAGATGATAGTGACAGTCCCACATACCGGAATCATCCCGGGGCGACGTCAGTAATGAACCGCAGCCGGGACACCGGATGAGAGGAGGATCCTTACGCATACTTGTAGCATCGTATCAGGAGAATTAACTGGCTCAGCGCCACAGGGAGAGCGAAAGTGAACTGACTGACGTTTTCGGTTTATTAAGAGAGCGGCCGAAGCGGAATTTTTTCGGGCTCCGGTTACGCCATGCATCAGCGGGGCATCGTGTAATCGAGTGGTACGGGATATCTGCGGCATGAGAAAAACGATGGCCAGGCATATGGTTCATACTTCACTGGTACCCGCTTTTCCGTATCCATGAAATATCATAAGGGGCTGCAGACAAAAACCGGTCTGTAATAATTCTGCATATTTTTCTGCTTTCCGGAAGATACTGCCTGCTTTGTGCAAGAATGAATGACTGTTCCCGATCGGGCCTTGTGATAACCCATTCCTGGATCATTCCGATAGTAAGTTCAATATGGAATTGCAGACCTGCTGCACTTCCAATGCAGATCCCCTGGTTGCATACCTTCTCTCCGTGAAAGATCAATTCTGCTTCGTGAGGGATTTCGAAGGTTTCGCCGTGCATCTGAAACACCCTGAATTGTCCTGGCAGATCTGGAAAAAAATCATCTCTGACAGTAATAACCGACGACCATCCCAGCTCTTCTTCACAGGGACGGACTGCTGCTCCGAAGGAAGAGGCGATCAGTTGTGCACCGAGACAAATCCCGAGAACAGGCCGTCCCTTCGCCACCCATTCCCTGATAACCTGTTTTTCTTCTTTCAACCAGGGGAACTCTTCCTCGTTATTGACACTCATCGGGCCGCCAAGGATAAGGAGATGCGTCGAATTGATGGGTGGAATCTCGTTCGTTTCATCGATCGGGACACGGTATAACCCAATCCCGCGCTCAAGGATGTATTCCTCGAACAGGCCGCCGTGTTCGTTCCTTACATGCTGGAGAATAGTGACTTCCCGTTGCTGCATAGCACTACCGATCAGATGAGTTTCCTGTTCTGATACATACTCTTTTTTTTGGGCAGGAGGAGGGGTTTTTAAAAATCCCTCCTGGTGAGAGGTGTGGCTTTCATGATCCGTCAGAGTGCTGTGGAACCACGCTCCCTGGTACGCACCCGGATGGCGTCGTCAACGGTGCTGACGAATATCTTTCCGTCACCGATATTTCCGGTCACTGCCACGTTACAGATGGTATCAACCACGGTCTCGACCCTGGCGTCATCTACCACCATCTCGATCTTGGTCTTTGGGATGAGGTCGACGACATACTCGGCGCCACGCCATTGTTGTGTGATCCCCTTCTGTTTTCCCCTTCCCTTCACCTCGATCACGGTCATAGACTCGACCCCAGCCTTCTCGAGGGCGAGTTTGACCTCTTCGAATTTTGTTGTCCGTATGATTGCTTCGACCTTTTTCATGCGATCTCACCATCCACTGCGGGTTCGGTGGTCACGAAGTTCGGGTAGGCACTCGTCCCATGCTCGCCGATATCGAGACCCTGGAGTTCTTCTTCGCGGCTGACCCGGATGCCTATCGTGTGCTTCAGGATCCAGAAGAGGATCAGTCCAAGCCCGAACGCCCAGGCGAATACTACTGCGGAGTTTATCACCTGGCAGAGAAAAAACCCTGCGTTCCCGTAGAGAAGTCCTGTCACCATGGGGCCTTCCGTGGTGTATACCCCGTAGGTCCCGTCCGCAAAGAGCCCCAGCGCAAGCAGTCCCCAGATACCATTGAATGCGTGTACCGAGACCGCACCGACCGGGTCATCGATGTGCAGTCGATGATCGAGGAACCACACGCCCAGGTAGACGATGAACCCGGCAACCACTCCGATGAACACCGCAGCGACAGGGTTGATCCATGCACAGGAAGCGGTCACAGCAACAAGACCGGCCAGGACACCGTTGCCGGCCATGCTCACATCGGGTTTCCCGAAACGCCACCAGGTCAGGAACATTGTCACCATCGCACCAGCTGCCCCCGCGAGTGCTGTGTTGACCGCTACAACGGAGATGCGGAGCTCTGTTGCTGCAAGGGTGCTCCCTGCATTGAAGCCAAACCAACCGAACCAGAGGATGAAGACCCCGAGCATAGCAAGCGTGATGCTATGGCCCGGGATCGCAACCGGGGTCCCGTCTTTCCTGTATTTCCCGATCCGCGAACCGAGCAGGTACGCACCGGCAAGCGCCATGAACCCGCCGACCGCATGCACCACTCCCGACCCGGCGAAGTCAAGGGCCCCATAACCACCGCCGAGCGTGGTCATGAACTCGCTCGCAGCAAGCCAGCCTCCGCCCCAGACCCAGTGCCCGTAGACGGGGTAGATGATCGCTGATATCACTACGCTGTAGATGATATACGCAGAGAACTTGACCCGCTCAGCCACAGCTCCCGAGACAATAGTGGCTGCAGTGGCACAGAAAACGAGCTGGAAGAACCAGAGTTCCATTGTACTTACATCGTAGGCTTCACCCATGAGGAAGAAGTTGTCGAAACCTATGATGAGTCCTGTGATTCCCGTTGCAGTACCGAACATGAAGGCAAAGCCTACCGCCCAGTAGGCAAGAGACCCCATGCAGAAATCCATGAGATTTTTCATGACGATATTCGCAGCGTTTTTCGCCCGCGTCAGCCCGGTCTCAACGAGAGCAAAACCGGCCTGCATGAACATCACGAGAAAACCGCACATGAGAGTCCACGAGAAGTTCACCGGAGCATCGGGGTTTTCTGCGAGAGTCGCAGCTCCCGTTGGATCTGCCGATGCGGCCGGGTAAACGATCAGTCCCAGCAGCGACAGCACCAGGATGATGTGAAATGTTCTTTTCTTGGATAACGTGTTTGTCACCTGGAATATAACTTCCATCAATTAGTATTTAATAATTATTTTTTATGCTTGCAGGGGACAGAGAACATGGCTGCAAGAATTAACCGCTATTATCTTTTTATTTCAGGAATTCTTCTCAATTATCGATATTTTTGATAAGGATGAAATGGAATAATTATAAAAATCATCACGCGAACCTGGGAAGGAGCGCCCCTGATGTATGTTCACAGAATTAAATCTCAAAAAAAATGAATATTTCATGAAATAAGAACTAATTATGCGTAGAAAATCCCAATAAATAAAGAAATGGAATTGTATTGGATAGCATAGTTTATATATTACTTTATAGAAGTATGCTTCCTGTAAATACCTTATCGCTGGCAGGACTCCAGGTACCGTTGACAACAGCGACAATGACCCCGGACGAAGCCGGGCTCTCCACGACCGTTGGGCCTCCTGAAAATATGGGAAGTATTCCCTGGTTATGGATCCTTGGAGGTGTCATCGTCATCGGGTCCATAATTGTTGGTGCATTCATTGCATGGCGGAAAGAACAGGACCAGGGTTAAAATCTTTTTTTAATGTATTGGATTTATCTTGGGACTTGAAGGTACCTTAAGGATACCACAGGAAGGAAGGGGACAAATCATCGGGATTACGCAGCATCACATGAAAGAACAATATCTGAATACAGAGACGCCGGAAAAGAGAAAAATGAATTCAACAGGTAATTACTGCTTCTTTCGTTCAGAACCGACAATAACAGGATTCTCTTTTACGGGTGTACCGTTCATCCGGTTCCACCACTTGTTGTAATCCTCCTGCCAGTTTTTCTGTGGATTCTTTGGTTCGTTTGGCTGCATACGATTACCATAGTACTATTGTCCCGCGACATGATAGCATAGCTGATGGATAAGATATCACAAAAGGGGGACCGTTACCAGTCCGAAAAGAGAAAAACAGCCCTTGATTCACCGTTTATTGCATGAATACCATTCAAACGGTTTTTCAACAGGTAAATTCTATCATCCCGGTTTCTCATGCTAACAATTCCATGATTACCGATAATCAAGTCATTCTCATGAGAATCCGGAACAAACACGCCGGAACGAAATCAAGACTAAAAATTGATGGATATATCAGTATTTCTTTTTCGATGAAAGCCCGGACAGGAGAATGACTGCTCCGACTGCTCCAAGAATAGTGAATGCACCAAGCGGTATTCCTGCTGCTGAAGATTTTTCATCTTCCTGACCTGTCGATGATCCTCCCGCCCGGTTGTAGCAGTACATGGGGTTTTTGTTCGCATCATAGTTGCAGAGGACAGGGGTTCCCCCGCAGAGCGTTAATCCGACCTGGCTCGCGGTTGCCGCATCAAGGCAGGTGCAGTCACCAGAGCATGATGTCAGGGCAGACGCACTCCCCGATGTTCCCGATGTGGCAGGAAGTGCGGTCCGCTGTGCCAGTGCATAGCAGTACATACCTCTTCCAGATGCATCGTAATTGCAGAGGACAGGAGATCCACTGCAGAGCGGGAGTCCGAGACTGTCAGCGGCGTCAGGCAGGATACAGCGGCAGTCAGGACCACAGCCGGAGAGGACAATGGCACTTCCGGTAGCGGGAGTTGTTGTCTGGGACGTTGTGGTGAGTGAAGGGGTCGGTGTCAGAGTCCTCCCAGAGGCTGTAGGCAGGGTGGTTGTTATCGGGATGGTATCAGAGTAACAGTACATGTTCTCGCCAAGCTGGTTTATACCGCAGATTACTCCACTCATATTTGAATAACGGTAGCATGGGACTCTCCCCTGGTTATTGGCATTTTTCTCGCCCATGCACGTGCATCCCGAAGAGCAAGGGGGATACGTCGTATTGAAAGCATATCCCTGAATTGTATCCGTTGTCGTGTCGCTTGAATAATATCCAATGCCGATCACTCCGATTGTCCCATTGTCAGCAACTACGGATACGGGAAATGCACCGAAGAAAAGTACCGCCATGAGGGTAATAACCACACCATGTTTTACTCTCGTCACTCTCTATTCCTCCTCACTGTTGCATGATCATCACCTGATCGATATTTAAAGATACTCTCGTATTATCAGGTTGGAGAAATAAAATCCGGGATTGTTGGTATCATACTGGCTTTGAGAATTGACTTCTTCACCCGGTTTATCGGCGGAAATATGGGCAGTAACGGTTATCCGGCAGTGTTTTTCCAAAATGAGGAGAATGCTTTCATAAACAACGGACATAACAAAAACGATTCTGAAAAGATCAAAACAGGGATAAATTACCCTGTCTCTTCTTTTCTCCTGAACGTCTCAACGAGCGTGATCTCGTTGATCTCAGGGATGTGTTCGAGCGACTCTCCGATAACCCTGCTTCTCCAGAGCACCCAGCGGCGGTCGTAGTTGATGCCCGGTGGGAGGGTGATCGTGAGGACTCCGTCAGCAAACGCGATCTCCATATCGCGGCCGGCATAGAGCCGGATGAGCCCGTTGACCTTTTCTTCGATCGCGGTCACTTCGCTCTCGATCCTGTACTGGTAATGGAGTTCCTTTCCGGCAAACGGGTGGTTGAAGTCGAGGAGAACCCTGTTTCCTATCACATCCACAACGACTCCCTCCCCCTTTTCATCCACCTTCAGGTGCATGCCCAGTTTTGGCTTGTCCTTGAACGCGTTCTTGTTGAATGCCTCGACCTTCTGCGGGTCGTGAGGGCCGAATGCCTTGTCAGGGCCGATATCGACCTCACCCTCAAAGCCCACTTCTTTTCCGACAAGCTCCTCATCGAGGCCCAGGATGACATGGTGGCTTCCCACGCGGATGGTCACAGGCCCGTAGAGTGCCTCCGGGTTATGGATCCCTGCATCTTTTGCTACCTCTTCATCGGTGGTATCGAAGATGGTCCCTGCAATGCTGCCCGTATAGCTGAGCGTGATAAAGTCTCCTTCCTGTAGTGGCATGGCTGTTCACCTCTGACTATATAACGTAGGGACGATGATACATAAACCTGTGGAACGGCATGCTTGAAGTCGAAATAAAAGCCCGGGTCCCTGACCTCGTCGCGATACGGGAGCGGATTCTTCTCAGCCACGCAGGAACTCCCGCCAGGGTCCATGAGCGGGACATCTATTACAACGCCCCTCACCGGGATTTCGGCATTACCGATGAGGCGCTCCGGCTGCGGTATGCGGGCGGCACCTGCACCTTGACCTACAAAGGGAAAAAGATGAAGGAGTACCTGCTCAAGGCCCGTGAAGAGCTGAACTGCGGGGTCGAGTCAGGTGAGATGATGGAGCTGATCCTCTCGCGGCTCGGGTTTTTGCGGGTTGCGGAGGTTGAAAAATGGAGGGAGTATTACTCCTACCGGGGAGCAACCGTCTCGCTCGACGAAGTGAAAGGTCTCGGATCATTTATCGAGATAGAAGCCCCCGGAAGTCATGAGCAGAAAAATCCCGAGGAGTTCGTGCGGGAAATCGCAAAAGAATTGGGAGTTGAGGGAGAGCCAATCCTCTCCTCGTATCTTGAACTGTTGCTGGATGCCAAGAAATAACCAGTCCTCTTCTGGAAACCCGGACAGTCCGGTATTTTGCGAAGATCCGGGATGATTGGCAGGCATTTCCACATATTACCTTCTCCTGCCCGTCAGTTACCCCCTGGAATTCATGAACTCCTCCCCGGGATCTGAAATATCAGAGGGCATTTCGTATTCCCAGGTACATCTCTTCCGGCACAGGATTGAGTGGGATCATCGTCCATGCGTAGATAAGCGCAAGGACGGCAACAAGGACAATGATTCCTATAAACAGGATTTTATTCTTTGGAAAAACCCTCTCAAATCCAATCAGGGCAAAAGGAGCCATCGGTAGCATGTATCTGCTAACATCGCCATGGGTTACGAGCGATATGAGCGCGAGGGAGACTCCGGTAAAAAGGGCCATCTCCTTCTCTCCTCTCTCCCAGAGCGAGATAGCGGCGATAGCGTATATCACGATAAGAATCCCATAGAGTTCCCTGAAGTAGGAATCCGAAAAGATAACCATGATGCGGAACGGTTCGTGGATATTACCCCCGTTCACCGCGAAATAGGCAAAAAAATCTCCGAACGATATGAAATAATACGTGAAAAGCAGCAGTACACTGGCTGGGATCAACAATGACAGAAGGAAATTTTTCGGATTCAGTTGCTTCTTCCAAATAAGGGATGCAAGCAGCACAGGGAAGAGGAGAATACCGAATATCCTGGTGAACGTGGCAAGGATGGCTGCAATCACGAAATAGGGAATCTGGTCCTTCTTGAGAAAATAGATCGCAGCTAAACAAAGAAATATGAATGCCGGTTCGCTTGCCCCTACATTTCGGTAGAGGAACCATCGCAGGGGGAAGAAGGCGAAGAAGAGTGTTAACAGGAGAGGATGTGTCGCCAGCTCAAACTCTTTTACGATTTGGTAAAACATTACCGCAGCGGCAGCCGCAAAAAGGATTGTTGCGATTATCATCGCTTCAAATACACCGAAGGGCGAGAGGAGCAGAATTGCGAAAGGATAGAGGGGAAAATGCGCGGCATAATAACTGGCCCACAGGCCTGATGCAGCATAGAGGGGGCTCTCGGGAGTATACATTGTTTGTGAGACCACTACATACAAAGGGCCGTCCCAGAAACGATATACTGCCTGCATCCCGGTCTGCACGAAGTATATCGAGAATACATTCTCAATATTGAGGAGAAATGGCATGAGCGCCAGAAGTGATGAGAGCCCCACCACAGAGATGATGACAAGATAGGGGAGTAGTGCAGAGGACTTCAGGGTCTCATCTGTCATTGTTTCCCTGTTCAATTTCATTAAAGATAAATAAGCCTCAATCTCAAAGGATTTCGGAATTTTTGAGTGGCCAGGCAGTAGTTATGGACATGGTAACGGAATGCAGAACTAAACGGATGAACCGCAGTGGAAAAGCAGTCCGCACCCTTTCCCAGAATGTCGAAATCGTCCTGAAAACTACAGCGGATAATGAAGAAATAAAGAAAAAGAAACGGGATTAGACTCTTTTCTACACACTGATCAGTTCGATCTCGATCTCTTTTGGTTCATTGCCGAAATGGATCATGGCACAGTCGCCTGCTGCGGCCATGCCAGGGTTGACCACTTTTACCCCTTCTTCCATTGCAATTCCCCTCTCCTCATGGATATGGGCACAGCAGACCAGGTCAAACGCTGAGAGATGCCGGCGCACACTCTGGCTTCCCACATGGTTTCCATTCGCCCGGTCGAGGACACCAAAAGGTGGTGCATGGCTGATCAGGACATTATGAACTGCCCGCTCGCGTTTTGCCAGGATCTTGTGAAGGAGGTCATCAATCTGCTTGTCGGTCAGTTCAAAGAGGGTATGAAAAGGGGTCGGATTCGACCCGCCTACCCCGCAGATCGAGATCTTACCAAGGTTAATCTGTGCCCCGTGGAGGCAGACACAATCTGAGTGCTCGAGGACATCGATCGTATCCCTTGGATCGCAGTTCCCCGGCACGGCAAAGCAGGGGACATCGATCCTGTCAAGAACGTCGGTCACCGATTCGGCAGGGCCCATGTTGGTGAGATCACCGGCAATAAAGATCGCATCAGGGTTCAGATCCAGGAATGGATCGAGTTTTCCGTATTCACCATGAAGGTCTGCCAGAAGCAGGACATCAATCATGCTCTATCATTCGAACATGAACCACAAAATGCTATCCTTGGATCACTCCAGGAACCGGTCACTTTTCCCTTCAGTGCAAGGGACCCGAGCAGGTGGGAGAGCGCAGGGATGAGCGGTGCAGGGCATGTTCCTGCGAGGGGGGTTCCCGGGAGCGGCATGAAGAGGTGTGCATGGATAGTTCCCCGGGAGCTGATCCAGTGGATGAGGTCAGCCGTTGCGCGCTGATCCTCCTCCGTCTCGAAAGGAAACCCAACAATCACATCAACCACCGGAAGGAGGCCTGCGTCAAGACATAACTCCACCGCACGGATGACGTCTTCCACCGTGTGACCCCGTTTCAGCCGTTCAAGCACGTCATTACTGCCAGACTGTGCGCCAAACTGGAGATTCGTGTTTGCACAATACGTGGTGATCAGCGAAAGAGCCTCTTTTGAGACAAACTCTGGTCTGACCTCGCTTGGAAATGTCCCGAAATAGATATTGTTCCGGAGACGTTTCAGGAGGGCGCGGACCTTTTCAAGACGGGGGCTTCTCCCGTCAGACCCGTACGCAAGCGCGTTTGGCGTGACAAACCGTGCATCACGATATCGCGAGGCGTGCAGGACAATCTGGTCAATGCTGCGGTGCCGCATGCAATGACCGAAGATACGGGGAGTCTGGCAATAGGCACAGGAGAAAGGACATCCCCGTGATATCTCCACGTACCCTTTCATATATGAGAACGGGGGCCAGGCATCAAGGCGGACCATCGAATCAGCAGGCTGGTACCCCCTCCTGGTAGCAATGCCGGGGACCGAATCTGCCGTTCCTCTTTCAATTGCAGAGAGCAGGGAAGGAAGGCGGTACTCCCCCTCCCCGACAATAACAAAATCAGCCTTTTTTGCCACCTCCCTGTAGCATGCCGTGGCGTAGGGACCTCCTGCGATGGTGATACACTCCGCCTGTTCAATTTCAGGTAAAAGATTCCGTGCATTCAGCGAATTGAGACTGTAACAGGTGATATCACGGGTCGGGGCACTGACGGGTGCAAGCAAAAATCCTTCACGATCGCATGCAGCATAGAGTGCGGCATACGTGTTCCTGGTTCCGTGGGTATAGCGCCAGTGCACCTTCATTACTACTGTACTGTCCCGTCACGGATAAAAAAGAAAAGGAGGGGATCAGCCCCGTGTCCGGTAAGGGAGAAGCTGGTCAATGATCTTATAGGTGACTCCGGTATTCAGGGTCGCATACACCTCGATCCGATCGGTGTCCTTCGTACCCTGGATGATCAGCTCGGCCCCTTTTTCAGGGGGGAGGTGCTCGATGATCACCTCTCCATCGGCACGCGTGACGCGGACAAGGATATCCTTCGTGGCCATCTGCCCTTCACCTCCGGAAAAGATGACAGAGATGGTCGCGTAACTGGTATCTTTCTCGTTCACCTGGACCGTAACCGACTGCCCGGAGGGCATGGTCACGGTCGGGCCGGGAGACGGGACGGAGGAGGAGCCGCCCGGCGTGACAGTGGGATTATTCCCTGTGCAGCCGGCAGTGAAGAGGAATGCTACCGCCACAGCGATAATAATCAGAACCTTGTTCCGCATAGCACACACTGTTTGTTCCGGCCCGGTTTAAAAAATTGTTTATCCTCCCGGTTCAGGGAGAACCTCCCCTTCATATTCAATCTCCCCTGAATTGCCGTCAACGGTCGCACAGGTTCCGTTCCGGAAGCGCATGATATCGATTCCCGGCTCGTCCACCATGGGAATCTTTCCCATTATCGCTCCCACGGCAATGATGGGATCGGCCCTGCTGTTTATGATTGCAGCAGGAGCCTTTCCATTCCTTGCCAGTGCATACATAACGTACGA
>JAJFVA010000022.1 GCA_021371995.1 Methanoregulaceae archaeon
GAAGGGCGTGATGTTCATGCCGTTCCACTTCAAGGAGTGTGCAGCAAACGTCCTCACCAACAACGCGCTTGACCCCATCGCCAAGATCCCGGAGTTCAAGGCCTGTTCTGTGAAGGTCGAGAAGATCGAGGGGGCGAAGTAGATGTCAAAGAAAGGAGATATGTATTACGCATGGACCTCTGACGCCGAGATTGCAAAGAAGGCAGAGTGCGGCGGTGCCGTGACCAGCCTGCTGAAATTTGCGCTCGAGAAGAAGATGGTAGACGGTGTATTCGCAGTAACAAGGGGCCAGGACATCTATGATGCTGTTCCCGTGCTCATCACCGATCCAAAAGAGATCGACAAGACAGCAGGATCGCTCCACTGCGGAACACTCCTCATGTCAAAGCTCGTCAAGAAGTACCTTGACGGCGCCAGCAACATGAAGATCGCGATGACCGTCAAGGGTTGCGACATGATGGGGCTCTATGAGCTTGCCAAGCGTCAGCAGGTCAACCTCGACAATGTCATCATGATCGGGGTGAACTGCGGCGGGACCGTCTCGCCCGTTACCGCCCGGAAGATGATCACCGAGAAGTTCGGGGTCGACCCGGACACGGTTCACAAGGAAGAGATCGACAAGGGCCAGTTCATCATCGAATACGAGGGAGGCCACAAGGGCATCTCCATTGACGAGCTCGAGGAGCAGGGCTTTGGCAGGCGCACCAACTGCCGGCGCTGCAAGCTGAAGGTCCCGCGCCAGGCTGACCTTGCCTGCGGGAACTGGGGAGTCATCGGAGACAAGGCCGGCAAGGCCACGTTTGTCGAGGTCTGCAGCGACAAGGGTGCAACCCTCCTTGACGCCGCAGTGAAGGCAGGGGTGCTCAAGACCGAGGCACCGAATCCGAAGGGCCTCGAAATCAGGACCAAAGTTGAGAACGCAATGCTCAAGCTCGGCGACAAGTGGCGGGCAAAGGACTTTACCGGACTCGGAGAGGGCAGGGAGCGCCTGAAGAAGATCGTGAAGGAGACCTCACGGTGCATCAAGTGCTATGCCTGCATTGAGAACTGCCCGATTTGCTATTGCGTCGAATGCAGCACCAAGAAACCCTACCTGGTCACCCCGGGCCAGGTGCCGCCGAACTTCATGTTCCACCTGATCAGGTTTGCCCACATCGCCGACTCCTGTATCAACTGCGGGCAGTGCCAGGAACTCTGTGCCATGGATATTCCAAACGCCCTCTTCATGCATGCACAGCAGGTCGAGCTCGAGAAGATGTTCGGGCATGTCCCCGGCGTTGACATGAAACTTCCGCTTCTTGCACTCGTAGAGGAGCGCGAAGAGCGTGACCGGCTTTCTGCAACTGGCAGCGACCAGATCTTTGATATCTTCAAGTAAACCGGGAGATATCTCTTTTTTTTATCCCGGAACTTACCGTTTCCGGAGCGGCAGATGATGTGCCTGATTCGGGAGTTCACTCCTGCAAGGACAGTGGTACCAGACAACCCTGAAAGTCCGGAATCCCGCCTTAAAAGAATGTGAAAACCCTGGTTTCGCGACTGTCCTTGTCAGCGGTATGATTGATACTATTTCGTACTTCCAGGTCGTACCAACCCTATGCCTGAAAAGTGATGCAATACTTTGTTTGACCCAAAAAAAAGAATCTGCTGCCTGAAAACGCCCTGTCACACCACGGGGGACGCCGCAGCAGCGGAAGGGAAGTCCGAAAAGTGCAATTCCCCTTGGAATGTCGTTAAAGATATGGTTCCTTGTATGGGGGGTAAAACAGAGGGGGATGAATGCCGCTATACCCGGAAAAAGGGTTATGCCCCCTGCCTGGATCCTGCCAGGCTACTCTTCCGGTCGTTCCGGTTTCCTTCTCTTGTGGACATAGAAGTAATACACACCCCCGATAACGATCCCAATGATGATACTCATCAGCACAGGGTTGTACAGGATGCGGAGGACTCCCGTACGCTCCCTGACACTGATGCTGACCTGCATCGGATCAGAGATACGGTTTGCATCCATGCTGTCCCGGTATCGTATCTCGGTGTCAAGCCCGTACTCTTTTATCGTCGCGGTTTTATCCACACCGATTTCAAACTGTGCCACCGCTTTATCGCCCGGGGCGAGATCGCCGAGGAAGGAGGTATCATCGTACGCAACAAACGGATCGACCGCACTGATCCTGGCCTGTGCACTATACACCGTTGTCGCCCCGGTATTCTCGTATTCCACCTCGATGATCTCGTGAGAATCCTGGTATATCAGGAGCGGTTTTTCAATAACCGTAAACCCGGTCTTCCCGACCACCTGAACTCCTGTCGTTACTGCAGGGGAGAGGAGGGTTCCCCCGGACTGGTCCCTGTATTCCACTGCTACGTGAATGGGATACTGCTCCTCGCCGGCCTTTTCATCCACCCTGACCTTGAACCGGACAGTTTCAACTGTTCCCGGAGGAAACGAACCGATAAAGACCCTCCCGTCAATCGGGACAATGGGACTTGCATCGCCCTGGAATATCCTGGCTATCGTGTTGTTTCCCGTAAGGGTGCCGGTATTTTCGATAGAGAGGGTGATGTACCCGTCACCACCGGCATTCAGGTCCTCCGCGATGACATGATGCACCGCGATAATCACCTCATCCCGCACGTTGAACGGGAGATCGAGCCGGACAGTCTCGGTATTGTAGCGGAAGATAACGCTGTCACTGCCGACCTTCTCTTCTGAAGCAAGATACGTATAGTTCGCCAGTAGTGGCAGGAGATAGGTCCCGCCTGCGGCATCCTTATTCACATGAACCGAGAATGTGGAAAACACCTCCTTTCCGGAGGCAATATCGCCGACCATCTGGGAATTGGTCTTGATTTCGACCGGAGCATTTCCAGGAAGGAGCGTGAGCGTGACCATCCGTGCCGTGCTTGGAGGGTCGCCGGATGCTCCCCCGTCCGGCTGGCTGATCTTGACCTCGTCGACACCGGTATTCCTGACATGGATGACAATATCCTGCTCTGAACCAGGGGAGAATTCATTGGTACCATTGATGGCGGCAACAAGATCAGGAGCTCCTGAAAGGTACAAGCTGCCCGACCCTGCCACAATCCCGGTAAGGAGGGCCAGTACGAGTGTGACAACCGGCAGTATCCTTCGAAATGTTCCCTCTGTTGTCATTATAATGACAACACTGTTGCTCTTGTACAGATAAATACCTTGGGCAATGACGAAAGGAAACAGAATTGGTGATGACGGCAGGGCTTTTTGGGGAAGTATACCATTACTACAGCAGCCGACGTCCCGCCCTGTTGAAAAGAGGATGATTGGTTCTGGTTCCCATCTCAGGGATGAAGAATATGAAAAAGGGGGACCATTTTCATGGCAGGGTTCTACCCTACGGGCGGGCAAACACCTGGGTGGCAATAAAGCCGTACGGGCTTGAACTGTGGTCAGATTCATATACCACACCTATCCCGGTCTCGGTATAGGATATTCCGAGAATATTATCCCGGTGTCCTGAACTCTGCATCCACATGTCCTGAACAAAGTTTCGCGCCACATCATCAGGATTGCTGGTAAGGGTGTAGTATGAGGTCGCAGCGATATTTTCTCCTGCAGACGAGAATGTATACCCGGCGGCAGCCATCCTTTCAAACGGGTCCAGACCATCCGGGTTGGAATGGGAGAAGAAATTCCTTGTCTTCATATCGAGGCTGTGCGCCCGTGCAACCGAGGTGAGGGTCGGATTGTTTGCCAGGGGCTGGAGGCCTGCATTCACCCGTTCCTGGTTGATATAACTCAGAATCGAATTCTCGATCTGCTCTTCAACCGATGAACCAGGTACCGGAACCGTGATGGCCACGGCTGAAGGATCCCAGGCAATATTGTTTCCTTCATCGATCTCGCTGATGGTGTTGGCGCTGTCGATTATGACACCGAGATAATAGCTCCCGGCAGGGACCGAAGAAGGCACCATCGCGGTTCCTGTGAGGCTGACCGACGATCCGGCGCTGATGCCCGGGACTGAACATGAACCCAGAAAGATATCCGCCGGGGTAATGGTAGTATCGGATGACAGGTACATTGCAGAACTGGTGCTTCCTGAGAATGCTGTGCCTCCATTCCTGACCGTTATCGCGACTGAAAAAGTCTCCCCCCGAATTCCCGCTGAAGGGCCGTCAACAGAGACAGCAACCAGGTCCGGTTTCAGGGAGGGCGTTGGTGCAGGGGTGGTGGCAGCCTGTATACTGACGGCACTGCTGTATCCGTCGTTGTTCCCTTCATCCTTTTCAGCAACCCTCCCGCTTCCATCGGCCCGGGCGCAGACGTAATACGTGCCCGAGATCCCCTGCGGGATCGTGGCAGAGTAGGAGGCCGTCTTTGAATAACCGGACGATAAGGATGAGAGGTACAACTTCCCGAGATACGGGTCCCCGGCATCCAGGGTCGTATCGGGTGACAGGTAGAAGTAAACGTAGGAGTACGAGGCAGAGGCGTCCCCGGTGTTCTTCACTGTCGGTGTGATGGTTATTTTGCTCCCCGGTACAGCAGACGAAGGTGCCGACACACCGGTCACTATGAGATCCGGCTTTGGGGAGGGCGTTACTACCGGGGTTGTGGCAGCCTGTATACTGACGGCACTGCTGTATCCGTCGTTGTTCCCTTCATCCTTTTCAGCAACCCTCCCGCTTCCATCGGCCCGGGCGCAGACGTAATACGTGTCCGGGATCACCTGCGGGATCGTGGCAGAGTAGGAGGCCGTCTTTGAATAACCGGACGATAACGATGAGAGGTACACGTTCCCTAGATACGTGTCCCCGGCATCCAGGGTCGTATCGGGCGACAGGTAGAAGTAAACGTAGGAGTACGAGGCAGAGGCGTCCCCGGTGTTCTTCACTGTCGGTGTAATGGTTATTTTGCTCCCCGGTACGGCAGATGAGGGTGCCGATACCCCGGTCACCATAAGGTCCGGTCTTGGGGATCCGCTGATCGTCACCTGTCCTGCGCTGGCAAGACCATTGTTCTCCTCGTCAGATTCCGCCACACGGAAACCCCCGTCGGCAATCGCACCATACCAGTATGTGCCTGGTGCAACCGACGAAGGGATGGTGACACTCGCGCTCACTGCCTTCAGGGCTCCTGGTGACAGTGACGAGACATAGACCCTTCCCAGGTAGATGTCCCCAGAGGTGATAGTGCTGTCCGAAGAGAGGTAGAGATAAAGATACGAATAGCCTGCCGATTGGGTCCCTGCATTGGTTACGGTGCTACTGAGGGTAATGCTCTTTCCTGCAGCTGCAGAAGCCGGCCCTGAGGCCGAAACCGGTATAAGATCAGGACCGCTGGCGATTACTGCTCCGGCCGGGAACGCAACTGCACTCGCGAACACGATGATAAGCAGTACTGCAAATCCGATTGATGAGGTATGTTCCATGATGCCACCTTTCCCCCGGGTATATATCAAGTGAATAGAACCGGCCTGTTCAAGCTTTTACGCAGGCTGTTCACCCATACCCGGTAATGTCGTAATTGATTGCCGTGGATTTTGCGATGCATTCTGCACCGGATGCCAGTCCTTCGTCAACCATTCTCTTCAGAAGCGCAGGATACACCGCACCTACCAGTTCCTGGAATGGTTTTCCGGTACAGAACATTTTGAATGTGGGGGTGCTCCGGACGCCATACCGCTCTGCGGTCCACTGGCTGCTGGTGATATCAAGGCGGGCAAATGACACGACCCCTTCATATTCGCGGGCATACTGCCTGAAATACGGCTCCATTGTACGGCAGTGCGGACAGGTAGGGCTGTAAAACATCACAAGCACCGGTTTATCGGATCGCTCCACCATCTGCTCCCATGTGAGGTCGGTGAGTTCGATCAAAGGCTCTCCCGCCACAGGTAATTCCCCCTTAAAATGAGTATGAGGAGGCTTTCTTTGATATAGCTTATGCCTTTTTATTGCATCGTCATGAGAAAAGGAAATCAGGCAGATGAAGATTAATTTCCCTGTTCAGGTCTTCTCCTCAACCAGGTAATTGATGACACTCTCAGAGATATCCCCCGCATACTCCCCCGAGCGCCGGACACTTTCCGCGATATAACGAAGCGATACGGCAACGAAGGGATCTTTTTTCATCGCGAGCACATTGATATTTTCGCAGATCTCCTCGAGCTTCTCCACCTGCTCGATATTCTTATGCGATCCCAGCATATCGCCGTTGAAAAACGAGATGATGCTTTTATCAAAGATTGACAGGGCAAGAGCACTCGCTTTTTTAATCGCGGCAAGCACTTCAGGGTCTACCCGGTTTTCCGGCATCTTCTGTGCATTCTCCGAAACCCTGACCGCATGATCCCCTATCCTCTCGATAATCCGGCTGATAATATAGGTATTGACAACTTTACTCGTCGATACTCCCATCTTTCTTGCGAGGCTTGCATTCTTCAGGATGATGTTGGTCTGGCGGGCGATCAGCCAGTGCAGGCGGTCAACGTCATTGTCCCGTGCGATGACATCATCACAAAGACTCCTGTTCCGCGTCTCGAGTGCAATCATTGCATCGAGGTGCATGTTCTTCACGATCACAAACATCCGTTTGATGGTGTTCTCAAACGGCATCTCAGACGGGTTGAGGAGGTCTTTTAAGATAATCTTTGTATCTGTCTCCTCCACCACTTCGGGCCCAATCGTCATCTGGGCAAAATCCCGCACCGCCATCCTGACAGGGGCCGGAAGGCGGGTTTTCGAGGTAATGGTAATAGTGGTATACCCGGCAATGTAGGATCCGATCAGCATCCGGAAGAGGAAGGTCGGTTCATGGATCGCACTGACGTCAAATCTCTTCTCCCGCTGGAACTGACCTTCGGTGATATCCTGCGTGACAAGCAGGGTACCGTCAGGCTGCGCAACAAGGCCCAAAGGGTCGTTTTTCTTAATCTTCTGCGCTTCTGCCCAGTCTTTCGGGAGGGTTATCACATAGGACGACCCCCCTGTAATCTGCACTTTTCGTATCTCCATGGTTACCGGTTACCCCTCGTGCTCTTAATTTCTCTATATACTCTATATATAAATAGAGTATCCATCGGAAAATGGTTTAAAAATACAGGTACACTGGTGTGATATGGCAGCATCTATTCATAACTACTGGATGTTCGGGCTGGCGGCAGCCTTGATCATCGCAGTACTTGCCGCCGGGTGTACTCAACAGCCCGGTGATGGCCAGGAGACAACACTCAAAGTCACCGGTTCGACCACGGTTCTTCCCGTTGCACAGGCTGCGGCAGATGCCTTTGGTACGGATCATGCCAGCGCCGACATCCAGGTCACCGGTGGAGGCTCAAGCGTCGGTGTCCAGTCTATCGGTGAAGGCACAGCCGATATCGGGATGTCTTCCCGTGACCTGAAGGCAGAGGAGAAGACAAAGTATCCGGACCTTGTCGTCACCACTATTGCAAACGACGGGATCGGAGTGATTGTCCACCCGGAAAACACGGTATCCGGCCTCACCATCGCCCAGGTCAAGGAGATCTATGCAGGCAATACCACGAACTGGAAAGAGGTCGGTGGACCTGACCAGGTTATCGTGGTGGTCGGGCGCGACAGCGCATCAGGGACCCGCGAGTTTTTCTTTGAAACGGTCATGAAAAAACAGAACTTCACCCCCACCCAGCTTGAAAAGAACTCGAACGGTGCGGTGAAGCAGACCGTCACCCAGACCCCGGGAGCCATCGGTTATGTGGGCCTCGGATACATCGACAGCGAGGTCAGGGCAGTCCCCATTATCGTGAACGGGGAGCCGGTTATGCCAAGCATTGAAAATGTCGTCTCAAAGACGTATCCCATCTCCCGGCCGCTGATCATGATCACCCAGGGAACCCCTGCAGGACTGGCGAAGGAGTACCTTGACTTTATCCTCTCGCCCGCGGGCCAGAAGATCGTTGCTGACGAAGGGTTCGTGCCGATCACTTCATGAAGAACGGTCGTGACTGCCCGGGGGGAAAACAGCCCCCTGGAAATCATTCTTTTCCACCAGTTTCAGATGAGACTCTCGCCGGCAGTCATGAGATCCTTTCCCGGCGGCACCGGAGGGACCGGCTGATCAGGGCAGTCTGGTTTGCCTGCGCTTTTTTTGCCGTTATCATCATCTTCTTTATCCTCGCTTTCCTTCTCTTCGATGCCTACCCTGTCTTTTTCGAGATAGGTATCTGGGACTTCCTCACCGGGATGGTCTGGAACCCGACGGGGTCCCCTCCGGCATACGGGATCTACCCTCTCATCGTGGATTCCCTCCTCGTTACCATCCTCGCGATGGCAATCTCCATCCCGCTCGGGGTGGGCAGTGCCATCTACATCGCCGAGCTCGCCCCTTCCCGGGTGAAAGCCATCGTGAAACCGGCAGTTGAGCTCCTCGCCGGGATCCCTTCCGTGGTATTCGGGTTCTTCGGCCTGATCGTCCTCACCGACTGGATCCGGGTGAATTTTGATGTCCCAACCGGAGAGACCTGGCTTGCAGGGTCCATCCTGCTCGGAGTGATGGCCCTTCCGACAATCATCAGTGTATCGGAAGATGCCATCTCCTCTGCTCCAAGGGAGGTCCGTGAGGGATCCTTTGCCCTTGGCGCCACGCACTGGCAGACGATCAGCAGGGTGGTGACCCCGGCCGCCCTGTCCGGGATCACCGCCGCCATCATCCTCGGTATCGGGCGGGCGGTCGGCGAGACCATGGCAGTCCTGATGGTTACCGGGAATGCTGCGGTCATCCCCGACCCGATATGGAATGTCCTTTCCCCGGTACGGACCCTGACCGGCACCCTTGGTATCGAGATGGGCGAGGTGGCGATCGGAAGCACGCACTACCATGCCCTCTTTGGGATTGCTGTGGTGCTCCTAGGAATCACCCTTGCAATCAACCTCTTCGCAACGGTAATCCTTGCAAGGATAAAGGAGAAGCATATGGCGGTAAATGCCTGTTCCCCGAAAAAGTCCGGAACCGGGGAAAAGCAGTGGTTCGCCAGGTATATGCAGAAATACAAAAACATCCTTGCCGGCATTGTCCTTGGACTGGTCCTGCTCGCAGTATTCGGGTTAATGGGTCTTCTGGCCGCCCTTCTTGGATATTCTGCGTTCCGTCTGATCCAGGGCCGTATCTCCCCGAAATGGACCCAGAGGGTGGCGTTCTCCCTGATCGTATTCTGCATCCTCTCCGTCCTCTTTGCCCTCGGTGTCATTCTCTATGATATCATTGCAAACGGCCTGCCCTACCTCACCTGGGAGTTCCTGACAGCCCCCCCTTCAAACCTCGGGAGGTCCGGGGGGATTTTTCCGGCAATCGTCGGCACCATGTACCTGGTAGCGGGAGCAATCGCCATTGCCCTTCCAATCGGGATTGGAGCAGCCATCTACCTTACCGAATATACCCGGGAAGGACGGGCCACAAAGATCATCCGGACCGGTACCGATCTCCTGAACGGGACACCTTCCATCGTATTCGGCCTGTTCGGGTTTGCCTTCCTCGTCATCTACCTCGGCTTTGGGGTCTCCCTGATCGCCGGGCAGATCACCCTCGCCCTGATGGTGCTCCCGACCATCATCAGGACGACCGAGGAATCCCTGAGGACCGTCCCGGTCTCTGCCAGGGAAGGAAGCCTGGCGCTCGGGGCTACGAAATGGCAGACAATCCGGAAGGTGATCCTGCCCCCTTCTGTCCCCGGGATTGTAACCGGGACCATCCTCTCGATCGGGAGGGCGGCGGGAGAGACTGCCCCCATCCTGTTCACCGCAGTGGTCTTCTCCACCAGGTTCCTCCCCGATTCTCTCTTTGACCCGGTCATGGCACTGCCCTATCATCTCTATATCCTTGCAACCAATGTCCCGGGTGCGAAAGGGCAGCAGTACGCCACTGCCCTGGTGCTCCTTGGCCTGGTCGTCGCCTTCTATGCACTCGCCATCTGGATACGCCACCGCTCGGCTGCGGCCTGCAAATGGTGAACCTCATGTCTGAACAATCGATAATCAGAACCTCGAACCTGAACCTGTGGTACGGGGAGAAAACCGCGCTGAAAGATATCAGCATGGAAGTCCCTGACCGGCGTGTCACCGCGCTTATCGGCCCGTCCGGGTGCGGGAAGTCCACGCTGATCCGATGCTTTAACCGGATGAATGACCTTGTAGACATCTGCCGTATCACCGGGAGAATCGATTTCCATGGGAACAATATCTATGCAAAAGAATCCGACCCCGTCGAGATCCGCAGGAAGATCGGGATGGTCTTCCAAAAGCCTAACCCGTTTCCCAAATCGATCTATGAGAATGTTGCGTACGGGCCGAGGATCCATGGTATGAATGATAAAAAGCGGCTCGATGAAATAGTCGAGAAGAGCCTCCGGAATGCAGCGCTCTGGGAAGAGGTGAAGGAACGCCTCCAGGACTCAGCAATGGGCCTTTCCGGGGGTCAGCAGCAGCGTCTCTGCATCGCACGAACGCTTGCTGTTGAACCTGAGGTGATCCTGATGGACGAACCCTGTTCGGCACTCGACCCGATTGCGACCTCGAAGATCGAGACCCTCATCAACGATCTGAAGAAACAGTACTGTGTCATTATCGTCACACATAACATGCAACAGGCTGCCCGGGTGAGCGACTATACCGGTTTTATGTATCTTGGAGAGATGATCGAATGCGGTACGACTACGCAGATCTTCGAGCATCCGAAAGAGGAGCTGACTGAAAACTATATCACCGGAAGGTTCGGATAGGTGGTCTGAGTGAGCGAAAAATTTCATACCGAGATGGAAGTGGCGAAGGGAAAGGTCCTTTTGATGGGGCATCTTGCCGTGGGGATGCTGGAGGATGCCGTCCTTGCTCTTGAAGAGAACGACCCTCATCGTGCAGAGGAGGTCAGGAAGAGAAAGAGGGATCTTTCCGACCAGGCGAATGCCCTTGAAGAAGAGATGTACCGGTTAATCGCCCTCTACCAGCCGATGGCAAAGGATATGCGGATGATCGCCTGCTCCCTCCGGCTGATCTCATCCGCCGAGCGGATAGGGCGGTACGGGAAGGATATCGCGAATGTGGTATTAGCCACGTATTCCGACCAGCGGTTTGATGACCTGGTCAGTGCGCTCTCTCTCCCCCACATGGCGTCACTCGTGATCGGGATGATCAATGATTCCCTGGAGGCATACAGGAACGAGGATCTCACCCGTGTCGCACACCACTCGGCCCGCGATGATACGGTCGATGCCCTCCGGCATACGATCTTCCGCGACGGGATCACGTACATGATGGAGGATCCCCGCACCATCACCCGGTGCACAAATTACCTGATGGTCGCCCGCTACCTGGAGCGGTGCGGCGACCATGCGTGCAAGATCGCCGAGAAGGTCACGTACATGGTGACCGGCGACCAGATCGAGATACGATAGGAACAAACGATCCTCTCTTCTTTTTGTTGGCGGGATACATGGTTAGCGCCATACTCCCGGGAGAGTTTGATAGCTCTCTCCTGAAATACCCGGGAGCCGGCTGGTGTCGTTCACTGGCCGCTTCTGGTAGCAAAAATGCTGCGATATCGCGGGCACCGGGTCTGCGATAACCCCGGCCCGGGAGAGAACCGTGGTACTCCCCGAACCGCACATCCTCCCGCTGTCAGGAAAGGCGGGAGGGGTCTGTTTACCAGCGTTATCTCCCGTTAATCCGGCGCCGGGACGAAGGGAGGTCGTGTCCGGAGATTCCCGGTAAAGAGAGGAGGAAGCCGGAGAGCCTGCATCATGGCGGAACCGGCCGCCTGTCTCCGGACGAACACTCCTTACTCCCCGTCACGGTCCTGATCCTGCCTTCTTCCGGCAAAAAGTGCGGCAATTCCTCCGATAATGACGAGCAGTGTCCCGATGGCGATTACCTCAGCGGTCAGCTGGACAAAGAGGAAGATGCCTGATGCGATCCCAAGGAGCGGAAGGACAGGCATTCGCCCGATCTTTCCGGGGACCCTGAACGGCCGGGCCCGGTCCGGGTACCGGAACCGCAGGAAAATAACCGCCAGGTTGACGATCATAAACGTCACAAAAAGGGTAAAGTTCGTGACATTTGCAACAAACCCGATATCCCCGGCGAAGAGGAAGATGGCTGCACCGGACGCGACCGCGACAATCGCTATATACGGGGTCTTCCGGGTCCGGTGAACGCGGGAGAGGTGGCCGGGAAGGCTTCCCGACCGTGCCATACCGTAGCTGATGCGGGATGAGGCAAGGAGCATAAGGAGCACGGTATTTGCCGTGGCAAACAGGGCGATGACCGACAGGAGGTCGGCACCCCGCTGCCCCCATGCCACGGTAGCCACCTCTGCAAACGGTGCATCAGAGCCTGCAAGTCCTTCCCATCCCACAACGCTCACGGCAGAGATGCAGACGAGGATGTAGAGTGCCGTGCAGACAACGAGTGCGATCATCAGGGCTTTTGGCACCGTCTTTTCAGGCTCCCTGGTCTCTTCCGAGAACTTGACCATCTCCTCGAACCCGAGATAGGCAAAAAAGACGAGCGCTGCGGCGGTGAAGACTCCGCTGATCCCAAACGGCATCTCAAGGTAGTCAACAGTCCCAAGGAAAGGCAGGCCGGCAGCAATGATCAGGAGAAGGCCCACCCCTTCGATGAGGGTGAAGATTCCTGCCACTGCTGCACTCTCCTTGACTCCCACGATGAGAATTACGGTGAGAACCGCGATCAGGGCGACCGCGGCAAGGATCTGGTCCGTCCCAAACAGCCCTGAAAAATAGCCACCAAAACCGAGTGCAACCGCTGCGGCCCCGACAATCCCTGAAAAAATGATGAGCCAGCCAACGATAAATGCAACATACTCGCCTACCGCAGCAGTCGTATATTCATACTCGGCACCGGCCTTTGGAAACATCGAGGCGAGTTCGGCATACGATAGCGCGGTAAAGAGGGCGACCGCGGCGGAAATGGCAAAGGCAAGCCAGACCGCGTTCCCTGCACCGGCTGCCGCAGTCCCGATCAGGGCATAGATCCCGGCACCAAGGATAATGCCGATGCCGGAAAGGGTTATCTCGGCAAGGCCAAGCGACCGGGAAAGTCTGGTCCCGCCAGGCTGACCTGATACCATGGAACAGTAGTGGGCCTGATCGGAAATAGAATATTCGGGACGAAGTGCCCGGTACCCGGTTTCCGTGCACGGGGCAAATGGATCATACTCACTCCCATAAAATTCCGGGGAGGATTACAGGAAAATTTGCTCTGTTGAAATCCTAATCCAAAAGAGATTGTACCGACGACCGAAAGATCTAAGGTACAGTGTCTCCTTACCACAATGTGTGCGCAAAGTGTCAGGAGACAAATAAGAAATTAGTGAGCCGGAATATCAGGTTTATCCAAGCAGCCGGAAAATTCATTTCGGGATGAGCTGTCCAGGAACATTACGGGACCCGGGTGAGACTGCCGATGCCTTTCCTGCGGCTGAGATCGATAAAATGCCGGAATGACCACAGATGAAAACCCGGGGGTTCTATCAGGGAAGGATCGGAACAGAAATCATCAGCGAGCTGGTAAAAAGGAAGAGGTTTAGTAGCGGGGCTTCCTGTGCTTGGGGAGACAGTCCCTGCAGTACACCGGTCTCCCCTGGGTGGGGGTGAACGGAACCTCACACTCTTTTCCACAGTCTGAACATACCGTCTTTGTCATTGTTCGCGGTCCGGACGATGAGGGGCCGCCATATCTTCTCTGATCACTCATTCCTAATCATGCAGCTAGGGTTCTGCAATACGGTGTTTGTAAGGGGTAATATTAATATGTGTGGATAGTTCTGCCCCGTCCCTCACCCGATCTCCTGGAGCATCTGGCCGTCCCTGAAGATCGAGATCTTGCCCCCGCTCTGTGAAACGACAATCCCAATGGCTTTTGTGACGAGCGTGATCCCTGCAATCGAGGAATGCCTGGTGCCGAGCCCTTTTGCGATGCCGACCGCGCTCGTATCGATGGTGATGTACCGGGCGGCCGCTTCGATCAGGCCGTCACCCCTGATCACAAAAGCCCCGTCAAGTTGTGCCAGCTCTTTGATATTTTCCCGGATATCATGGTTCGTGACCATCCGGTCCTCGATCCGGTGCCCTGCAAACGGGTTTAAAATGAGCTGCCTGGACTTTGAGAGGACGTTTTCGGTGTCGCCGATAACAAACGCGGTCCCGAGCTTCTTTCCTTCCCGGCCTTCCTTTGCGATCTCAAGGCAGATATTAAAGACGGTTTCAAAGACCTCGTCCGCCACATCGGAGTTTGCAATCACCCGGTCCTTCCAGAGCGCCGTGCTGATGCGGGTCCGGTCCCGGTGCTCGTGGTCGGTGATGTCATGGCCGATGCAGACAATTTCGGAGATGTGCCCTTCCTCGTCCCGGAGTGCCTTGTTGGTCCATGCAACCCAGGCCGGCTGGCCGTCCCGCAGTCGCATCTCGGTGATGCGGATCGCATAGCCTTCCCCGTTGAGTCCCATGTCGGAGACAAAGCCGGTCAGCTCATGGCCGTTTCCCCGCTCCGGAGAGATCAGGGTCCCGATGATATTCTTCCCCACGATCTCGGCCTCGGAGTACCCGAAGAAGACCTGCGCAAAGGTGTTGAAGAAGGTGATCGTCCCGTCCGTGTCAAGCTTGATGATCAGGCTGCTTGAGTGGGTCAGGAGCTCTCGGACCCGGAGCTCGCTCTCTTTTACTGCATCGAGGAGCCGGACCTTCTCGGTAATATCCTCACAGACGAGGATCTGGCCCCGGGAGGGGTCTTTTGGGTCGATGGCATGGACCATGAGGCTGCAGTGGACGAGCGTCCCGTCGTTCTTTTTCAGCTGGGTCGTGGCATGCCCCCATCCCTGCTCGTCGATGACAAGCGTCAGCTCCCGTGATGCCCGGTCAAAGGCCTCCCGGCTGGCAAAGAAGGCTGATGCGTTCTTCCCGACAAGTCCCCCTTCAGGATGGCCGAGTCCGGAGGTCATGGTGCTGTTGGCCCAGTCGATGACCCCGCCCCGGATCTGGCAGATCCAGATGGGGGTGAGCGACAGGATCGAGTTGAGGATGTCGGTCCGGAGGGCCTGGTCCCGCTCCATCTTCTTTCGCATCACTGCCTGCTGGATGAGGTCCCGGAGCTCGGTCAGGGGCTGGCGGGGCTCTGCCCCCCTGGCGAACTTGACCTCGTTTGCGTTGTTCAGGTCCTCGAGCACCAGCGTGTCTCTCATCCGGGCATAGAGAATGAACGGGGTCGCATTGCCATGCGATTTCAGGTATTTGAGGAGCTCCACGCCGTTCATCTCTGGGAGGAACTCGATCCCGTTCACCTCGGGGAGGTGGTAGTAGGATACGATGACGTCGTAGTTCCGGTTTTTGAGTATCTCGAGTGCCTGCTTTGTGGAGGAGACGGTGTCAACGCGGACCTCCCCGCCCTTCTCAAGATAGGAGCGGGTGATATCGATGAGGTCGGTATTATCGTGCACAAGGAGTACGCTGATCATCCTGTCTTCTCCACCACGGCGCAAGTACGATAGAGTAGGTGGGTTATCGAATAAATAATTATTGAATCTGAAAGGACAATTGACCGCAATTTTTCAGTCCTTTTGCCATGTTGTGCCCGGAAATGCTCATTTGTCCGGCCTTGGTCCACTCCCGGCATACAAGGAGAGGAGTGCTGCGGCAACTTCAAGGGAGGTGTATTCCTCCCCCATGATCTGCTGCACCTGCAGGATTTCGGGGTCGAGCGTTCCTTTCTCGATCAGGTCGCGGATTTTTTCTGCGAGCAGCTCGGCCTTCCTTGTATGGATCTCGTGCTCTTTTGGCACCGACTGCTGCGCGATACGGATCTTTGCAAACCGCTGGATATCCCGGAGCTTCCACATCTCCTTGCCGGAGACAAAGGTGAATGACCGCCCGGACTTGCCGGCCCTGCCGGTCCGCCCGATCCGGTGGATGTAATACTCGGGGTCCTGGGGTACATCGAAGTTGACGACAAGGTCCACATCGGGGACATCGATCCCCCGGGCTGCAACATCGGTGGCAATGAGGATGTCGATCCTTCCTTCGCGGTACTTGCCCATCACCCGCTCACGCTGGGACTGGTTCATGTCGCCATGGAGTCCTTCGGCAAGGTAGCCCCGGGCCTGGAGCTGGGAGACGATCTCGTCCACCCGGCGTTTGGTATTGGCAAAGATGAGCGTCAGCTGCGGGTCGTACAGGTCAAGGAGCTTTGAGAGGACATCGATCTTTCCGCTCTCCCGCACCTCGAAGTAGGACTGCTCGATCTTCGGGACGGAGAGCTTGTCATGCATCACCTGGACGGTCCGCGGGTCCTTCAGGTATTTTGCGGCGAGGTCGAGGATCTGCTGGGACATGGTGGCCGAGAAGAGGACGGTCTGGCGCCCGGACGGGGTCTTTTTCAGGATCGTCTCGATGTCGTCCCGGAAGCCCATATCGAGCATCTCGTCTGCCTCATCGAGCACCACGGTTCTTACCGAGGCAAGCGAGATCGATCTCCGGTCGAGATGGTCGAGCAGCCGCCCGGGAGTCGCGATCACGACCTGGACGCCTGTCCTGAGTGCGTGGAGCTGCCTGTCGATCGGCTGGCCGCCGTATACCGGCAGGATGATGATCCCTCTCCGGTGCCGTGCGAGCTTCCGGAGTTCTTCGGAGACCTGGATGGCGAGTTCGCGGGTCGGGCAGAGCACGAGCGCCTGGGGCTGTTTTCCTGCGGGATCGACCGTTTCAACGATAGGGATTCCGTACGCGGCGGTCTTCCCGGTCCCGGTGTGGGCCTGCCCGATCACATCTTTGCCTTCCCTGAGCAGGGGGATCGCCAGCGACTGGATGGGGGTCGGCTCTTCAAATCCGAGGTCTTTAACTGCCTTCTGGATCGAATCAGGAAGACCCAGATCGACAAACGAGATAACCTTCATACCCTTCTCTCCATACCGGCTCTCTCCATAGTCACTACCCCCATACATAGTACCCACGTACGTTCGTGTATTGTATCAGGATATCGCTTCATGAGATGTAAAATCGACGATTGTTCCATAAGTCGTATATATCCTCCATGCGAGTCCACATAGTTCTTTGCAGGCAGGCAACCGGAAGTATCCGGCCAGGTGTATCGTTCCCTATTGAGAGATACTGACGGGAGAATAGAAACAACATCCGAAGATCCAGGTGCATGTCTCTCCCCCCCAGGTAAAAGGCCACTCAGTCCCATACCGGATGGTTTGATATAACCCCTCTCCCCATTCTCTCCTAGTGAAATTTTTTATGGAAACATTTGAGAATACGATGAAGCCGTTTCTCGCGGTGAATAAGGAGGAGCGGTGGAACATGTATGACGAAGTGAAGGGTGCCTGCGTCTGCCCCTCCTGCCCGAGTTACACCGCATGTGCCGAAAAGAACGGTGAATCCCTCTTCTGCATCCTTGGTATGAGTTTTCACTGCATCCGCGATGACCGGGGATGCATCTGCCCGGGGTGTTCGCTCTATATAGAATACGGTATGACGAGGAAGGATTACTGCATGAAGGGGAGCGAGAAGGACCTGCGGTGGGAGAAGGGACTGGGGTGAGGTACCCGGACACGGTCCAGCGAGGAAGGTTGGCCCGGATGCTTTTTTTACAACACCTTCCCCCTCGATCGTAACAAGGTCACTACAGGTATTTTTCACGTGAAACCTGGTATGGCAGGATGACGGGCTCACAGGCTCACAGGCTGCCACAAGACATACCTTCATCATACCCGACGCTGATGATAGATCGTGAACAATGCAGATCATCGCTGATCTCACGGAACAGGCCGTGGCACAGTACAAGGAGAAGATGGCACGTATCTGTCTCGAATGCCCCCACCATCCTGATGACTGTCCCCCGAG
>JAJFVA010000019.1 GCA_021371995.1 Methanoregulaceae archaeon
TCTTTTTCCCGTCAAGTCCGTTCAGAATTGGGACATGGATACAGACAGGGGAGGAATATCCCTTTGCCGGGAGGTACTCCCTCGCAAGCATGTGGATCTTACGCTGATCAATACCACCGACCGCTGCATCAACCCCGAGGACTGCAATATCTGCCATCTGCATGATTGGGTAGATCATCTGGGAGACCGTCGGGTTGTCCATCTGTCTGCCCACCTCATCCATGCTCCGGGTAGCCCGGTTCAGGGTGATCTGCTGGGAGAGTTCATGGACCAGAAGCTGGTACTCCCGGCTGAGCTGAATATCAGAACCAAGTACATATTTCACGTCCGTGAGTCCGAGCCCTTCGAAACACTTCCTATTATATTCAGCAAGCCTTCGAACCTCTTCCATTGTTCCTTTCCGATTCAGGAAAGCATGCAGATCGGCGAGGAGGACGGTCACCTCCATCCCGGCATCACGGAGATCGATTAGTTTGTTGATTGTTACAAGGTGGCCGAGGTGGATCTCACCACTCGGCTCGTAACCGGCATAGACCTTCCTGCCCGGCCTTGCGAGCAATCCACGCAGTTCTTCCTCCGTGACGATCTCTACCGTGTTACGTACCGCTAGGGAGTATGGATCCATTCAAGACTGGTTAGCGCTGAAAAGAGTTAATGATTGGGTGCCCCGGTCAGATTGCGACAAATCCAAGAGATTCATTCGTCATCCGGATCGAGACCTCGGGATCGGTGACTTCCCCTGCCATTGCCCGGATCGCATCTACGTTTTCAATGACGACATCAGCCTCCTGGTGGATTGCCTGGAAAAAGTAGAGATTTTTTCCCACAACGGCTACCGATGCTTCAAATACTCCGTTCTCCCAAAGATCTGACCGTGGTCTGCCAAGATCCATAACATACTCCTTCAGCTCTGCAGTGCTCTTGATACCGGTAGAACTCTGGACGAGTCCGATCCGGGAGTGAGCCTTCATGACAGCGAGAGCTTCCTCGCGGGTTGTCTCTTTCTTCAGTTCCATCTGGATAGCATGCATATGCATCTGGGTGGTCGGGACGATCATGGCCATGGTAACAATGTTAATATGGGGAAGGACAGTATTGACATCCGGACCGTGGTGACTTGGAATGGTCGTGGGGTCAAGGACCACTGCATCAATTGGCCCCTTCTTGACTACATGGGGATCCGCCCCCCGCCGGACCATGACTGCTGTTACCTTTGCGACCCCTATCTTGTCATCTATCGCTTTTATTACCCTGCAGAGCCCGGTCGTATTGCAGGAAACGACCCTGGCGAATTGTTTCCCGATAGCATCCTTATAGTTGCAGTCTGAGTTGAACGAGAATCCTGCCACTTCGTGCTCTTCTCCCCCCTGCCAGATGGCCTTTATCCCCAGCTTCTGGTAGATCGGCTTGTTCTTCTCCCCCACACCGCCAGGGGTCGCATCCACAACGATATCAGCCGCCTTCAGCATCTCCTCAACGTTTCCTGAGACAGGCAGACCCACTTTTTCAAACGCAGCTTTCCTGGAAATGTCGGCAATATAGAGAGGATACCCCCTTGATTTTGCAACAAATGCTTCGTGGCTGGGCTTTGTCTTTGAGACACCAATGACCTTCATGTCCGGCTGGGCAGCAACCGCATCGGCAACGCGCTTCCCAATCGTCCCGTACCCGTTTACAGCGACTTTGATCATATGGGAGGGATGTCGGAGGAGAAGCAATTAAATGTTGGGGTTTTGGGATTGATATGAAGATCAGATTTTTTTGAGAGAGAATTTATTTCATAAGTAAATATGCTGCACTTTTACATTTTATTGATTATTTTGGACTATTTTCAATAAAAATCAATTCATAATATTTATCGTATCTATCACTATACTCATTTTTTGTTTGGGGGAGTCCACGAGTTCATCCGAACCATGACTGAGTAAGCCGATTACAGGATCGGGCTCATATTTGTTGGTTGTGGAGTGGAAATGAAAGGGTAGCGGGAGCTTTATTTATTTTATAAATTCATCCCTTAACGTCTGTTCATACTCACTGCAATCAATGAGGCAATCAGCGGCAAGGATGATACTGACAAGTTCCGGATTAAAATGGGAGAAGGAAACGGAAGAAATCAGTTATGACAACCAGACGGACTCTGACAGGCCTGCAGACTAAACTACAGTATCGGCGTCAATCGATTGTTATCCACAAGGAAAAATAATCTCACATATTTTCACGACTGGATAAAAACCCTCACTTTTTAGAGAATGGGATACAGATAGCACGTATTCATGAACCTCACCCTCCACCCCCGGCCTCCTTATGACTTTGCTTTAAGTACTCACATCTTTTCGAAAGGTGATGCACAAATAAGGAGAGCCGAAAATAACCGTTTCTGGCAGGTCATCAGGGTCGGTGAAAAGCTCGTGCTCGCAGAAGTGATTTCGGGTGGTTCAACAGATGAGCCGGTTGTGAAGATTATCCTACGTTCGGACAGGCAGCTTGCATCGGGCGAGACCAAAAAGGCAAGAGAATTGATTGAAGGGATCCTCAACCTGAATGATGATCTCACCCTGTTTTATCATACCGTCAAAAATGACCCTCCATTGCATGCTCTGACTGAACGCCTCTATGGGCTGAAAGTGCCAACAACATCAAGTCTCTTTGAAGCACTGGTTGCGTCAATCATCGAACAGCAGATCTCTCTTGCTGTTGCTCATACCCTGCAGACCCGGCTTGTAAAAAAATTCGGGTCTTCGCTGCTGGTGGGTAAGACGACCTATTACACCTATCCCGGCCCGGAGGAGATCGCCAGTGCAGAGCCTGCTCAAATCCGTGAATGCGGGCTATCTAACCGGAAGGCGGAATATATCAGGGATATAGCCGTCCGGATCGTGAAAGGAGATCTGGATCTTGAATCCATGGGAAAGATGAGCGATAGCGATGTGATTATCAAAACGTTGTGTGAACTTCGCGGAGTCGGGAAGTGGACCGCAGAACTCGCAATCCTGCGGGGCCTGCACCGGCTGGATGCAGTCCCTGCCGATGACCTCGGTCTCAGGAGAGCAATTTCTGCACGATATTGTCACGGGAGAAAAATCAATGGAGAGGAAGCCCGGAATATAGCAGAACGCTGGGGTGAATACAGGGGGCTTGCCTGCTTCTATCTCCTTATTGCCGACCAGATGGGGATTTGAATCAACCGGTAAAAGGAAGTACATCATTCCCTGACCCTTTACGGCCCTTCCCTTAGCGGAGAGAACAGGTCATAGTTGGCTGGAACATCACTGGCAATACTATCATAATACTGAGACGAACCGGTCTTTCAGGAGCTCTCCTGCTACTTCAAGGTCAGACAATGAACAGGATAATTATTGCAGAAACTTCGTTTACGAATAGGGAATATGGGTCAGAAGAGTGACGGGAACTCTCTTATCAGGTACCCGGTAAAGGACGTTCTTCCCCTCAAAGGAGAAAATCAAAGATTATTGTCGGAATCGTTGTACGGAGCGGAATGGTGATATCACACGTTTACGATAGAAAAAGTTCTCAAAAGAGCATCATCTCTTTTACCTCGCATTACCAACAGAAGATATCAAGCATGGCTGGCACACTTGGCAGGAGCATCGAGCTCCTGAAAGATACATGGGGTGTACTGATGATGGACAAGGAACTTCTCTTGTTCCCCATCCTCTCGGGGATTGCGATACTGGCAATCCTGTTCACATTTATATTCCCGGTACTGTTTCTCGGATTCCTTGGTGATACAGGAGCGGGCCCAGTCCTGCTGGTCCTTCTCCTCTTCCTCTTCTACTTCATCAGCTATGCAGTCGCCATCTTTTTCAATACCGGGCTCATCGCATGTGCCGCTATAAGGTTCTCGGGCGGTGATCCGACGGTGAAGGACGGTCTTTCCGCCGCTGTGCAACATCTCAATAAGATTCTTGTCTGGGCGCTTATTGCAGCAACGGTCGGACTGATACTCAGCAGTCTCTCGAGAAAGTCCGGGATTATCGGGAAGATAGCGGTCTCCCTTGTCGGCATTGCATGGAGCCTTGTCACATTCCTCGTGATTCCCGTGATGATCTTTGAGGAAAGGGGAGTGGTCGATGCAATTCAGGAGTCGGGGAGACTGCTAAAGAAAACATGGGGTGAGAACATCATCGGCAGCATCTCGCTTGGCATCATCTTCGTCCCGGTAATCGTTCTCCTTATCCTGGCCATACTGGCAGTTTTTTCAGGAAACATTGCCCTCGTTCTCACCCTCTTTGCCCTTACCCTGCTCAGCATTGTTCTCTGCGGAGTGCTCCATGCCACCCTTAAGGGGATTTTTATCGCGGCGCTCTACCAGTACGCGAGGACCGGCCAGACCCCGAGACAGTTCCATGGCGAGATCATTCGGGGAGCGTTTAATACGGAAACGGCAGGTATGATCTGACCGGGATCTTTTCCCAATCCCATTCCACCGTCCCCTGAAATACCCTGAAATAGTACGAGCTGATATCCGGAAAGGTGATCGGTATGAAGACATTGTGGTGCAGGGGATTAATGCGTGAGGATTACCAAATACCGTTACCGATTAAAACAGGGGAAGGTCTTTGCCGCTCATCTCAGTCCGGCTTCTTTTCCACCGGATACTGACTGTTGTTATTCTTCGATTTATTTTCAACCGGTGGCTGGTTTATCACCTGCCAGTAGAGACCGAGGTCCCTGATCACGTTGGCGAACTGATCGAACTGGACGGGCTTGACGATATAACTGTTCACCCCAAGGGCATAGCTCTCGACAATATCCCGTTCTTCGCGGGATGAGGTGAATACCACAACAGGTATGGCATGGGTGGAAGATTCATTCTTGATTTTTCGGAGCACTTCGAGCCCGTCCACCTTGGGGAGTTTCAGGTCAAGCAGTATTACCTTCGGCCGGCCCGCCAATTTCCCTTCGTAGGGTCCTGTACCGAAGAGATAGTCGAGTGCTTCTTCCCCGTTCCAGGCAACATGGATCTTGTCCCCGAGGTTGCACCACTGGAAGACATGAAGGATCAGTTCAACATCATTAGGATTGTCTTCAACGAGGAGGATCTCAGCACCGGTCGTGCCAGAGTTCATGTTTGGTACTAGCCCAGCGTAAAGAAAAAGGTTGTGCCCTCTCCCGGAACCGATTCAGCCCAGATTTCACCACCATGCCGGTGGATAATCCGCTCAACGATGGCGAGTCCGACTCCGGTCCCTTCAATTGACGGATCGTCATGAAGCCGCTGGAATACGCCGAAGAGCTTCTGGGCATACTTCATGTCAAACCCGATCCCGTTGTCCTTCACATAGTAGACCATTTTCCTGTCCTTCATCATTGAGCCGACTTCTATCCGGGCAACATCCCGCCCTCGGGTGAATTTGAGTGCATTGGAGAGAAGATTCGTATACACCCGGTTCAGAAGGTTTGGATCAGCCGAACAGGCTGGCATCTCTTTCATGATGAAATCGACCTGCCTCCCAACGGTTTCAAGTCTGAATTCCTCATAAGCCTCCCTTGCTATCGCAGAAGGATCCACCAGAAATCTTTGGAGAGGAAGACGGCTCATGCGGGAAAAATTAAGAAGATCATCGATAAGAACACCCATCCTCTGGGTGTTCTCCCTGATCTTCAAGAGATACGAAGTTATCTCCGTTGGAATAACTTTTGCATATTCATGAAGCAGTATCATGGAAAATCCATCTATCGCCCTGAGAGGAGCACGAAGGTCATGGGATACCGAGTAGGAAAATGAATCAAGCTCGCGGTTTGCTGCTTCCAGATCCCGTGTCCTTTCTGCGACGCGTACCTCCAGTTCTTCGTTGAGTTGCCGGATAGCGTCTTCAACCAGCTTGAGCTGGGTAATATCAACAAGGATACCACGGATTCCGACAACGGCATCCTCCCTGATGATCGGGGATGAATAGACCATGGTGACGAGTTTGGAACCGTCTTTTCGCATCATGTGATACTCTGCCCCTTCATTTTTCAATCCCAGGAGAGCATTTCTAAAATTCAGTAACGCCTGTTCATGTTCTTCCGGCATGATGATTTGGTAGATATTTATCCCTTTTTCCAGTTCACCAGGAGAATAGCCGAAGATATCGTATGCAGGCTGGTTAACGTAGGTAATTTTTCCTGTGAGATCGACCTCAAATATGACCTGGGGAAGCAGGGTAGCAAGATCACGGAACCTTTTCTCACTGTCGGTCAGATTCTGCTCAATCTGCTTTTTTTCTGTGATGTCCCTGCCAACGGACTGGTATTCGATGATAGTCATGTCAGGACCGAATATCGCCCGGTCACTCCATTGCTGCCAACGGATCTCCCCATTGGGCATGATAATCCGGTGTTCGGAAATCATTTCAGGGTGTTCCGGGCTGAGTTGACGGAACTGCTCATTGAGCCTTTTCCGGTCATCATCCGGGATGGAGGGCATGAACTTCAGCCCGTTTATATTGCAGTCCTCAAAGCCGAAATAACGGCAATACGCCTCGTTTGCAAAAGTGATGGTTCCATCAGGACGGAATCGTGTGATGAACTCTGACTGACTTTCAACAACTCCCCTGTACCGCTCCTCAGATTCGCGCAATTTTCTCTCACTGAGTTGCATTTGCCGGATCATCCCTTTCAGTGACTGGACCAGCGCGTTGATGCTCTGTTCGAGGACTCCAAACTCTCTGCCCATTGGGGGAGCTATCCTATGGTCAAGATTACCGCGGGCGATGGTATCAGTGTCGTCTGCTATCTGAGCGATAGGCCTGGTGAGGTAGCGGGAGAGACCATAGGCCCCGACAACCCCGAGCATGAGGCCAAATACAGCGACGAGAAGATGAAATGCGATGAGATGCTGTTGTGACTGGATGATGAGTGCATCATCATAAACAATCTCAACGATGAGGCTCATATCGGCAGCATAGTCCTCGTCCCTGAGATCGATATAGAGGTATTTTGTTGTCAAACGAGGGTCGTTGTCAGGAATTACGAGGCTTTGTCGTGTTGATAGTACCTGTTCGAGGATCGCGTTCAGTTCTGCATCCGGCTTGAATGACTTATTACCGACCTGTCGTTTTGCGGTAGTGAATATCCGAAGCTGGCTGATATAATGGCTTCTTTCGCTGACAGATTCGATCATGTCCGTGTATCTGAGTGTATTCCTCTCTGAGTTGAATGCTTCAGCGGAAAGACCAAGTTCGAGGATATACCGGTGATCATAGGTAGGGTAGTAGGCATATTTTTTCAGGTTTCCGGTAGCACTCTCCTGAACGACGCGATCAGGATAGAATCCGTCAGTGGTTCTGATCTCCATCAGGTAATCATAGAAATAAGGGATCTTCTCTTTGAAATTCAGGCCAAGTTCCGGGGTGTAGGTGGTATATTCGATCACCCCGGATTCATTGATGATATAGAGATCCATCTCACCTCCCACCTCCTTTTTAAGTTCGGTAAGATTCATCAGTGAAGGATCGCCCCCTGCCTCCCGGTATCCTTGATGAAAAATAACGAAACCCTGTTGCATCTTATTATTCAGGGTATTATCGAAGAGTTTAAGACCATTGTCGATGGTTGCAACGGATTCGATCAGATTATTCTCCGTCTCGTTCCTTAGCAGTTCGGCATTATCCTGGAAATTATTGTTCACCAGTATGAGGTCTCCAATCGTGATTCCTACGACAATGACGGTAAGAAATGTGATTATGAATACAAGCAGATAAAACGAGAACGACCTTTTGTTTTCCGGTATGTTCATGTCTGATCCGTAATCCTCTTCATAAAACCCCGGAGTGAAAATAGTTTCACTCTATATAATGTTGTATACCACGTTTTGAATGCTTGAAGGTTTTGATGGAAAAAATTACAGACGATGATGGAATATCTGCAGTGCAAATCTTTAATTGGCCCGAAAAGACATGATCGATTGTCATGATCCTCGACCAGGAGAAGATCACACGGATTAAAAAATTACTGAAAGCCAGACCAAAAGGCCTTACCATCTCCGATATTTCCCATAACCTGAAAATAAACCGTAATTCGGTGGCAAAGTACCTGGAGATCCTTCTTATCACCGGCCAGGTTGAGATGCGGATGTACGGGAACGCGAAAGTATACTATCTCTCCCACAGGGTTCCCATCTCATCGATGCTGAAATTTGCAAACGAACTCATCCTGGTGCTGGACAATGATTTCAAGGTGGTCGAGATAAATGAAAATTTTCTCTCTTATTTCAAGACGAAAAAAGAGGATATTGTTGGGAGCCCCATCGGTTCAAGCCTGGTAAACAGCATCGGAAATATAAAAATCGAGGATCTCGCACGCGATGCATTTGATTCCGGGGAGATAACGACCGAAACGGCATTTTTCCGGGACGGCCATCTGAATTATCTCAGTATCAAGGCGGTCCCGAGCGTGTTTGATGATGCGACCAAGGGATCGACACTTATATTTGAAGATATCACCGAGAAAAAACAGTTTGAAGACCGTCTCAAGATCAGTGAAGCAAAGTTCCGGGCTATTGTCGAAGACCAGATGGAACTGGTAGGCCGTTTCGATAAGGATCTCAAAATACTGTTTGCAAACCATGCAGCGATACAGTATTACGGGATAACGGACAGGGAAGTGGAAGGAAAAAGTTTTCTTGAATTTGTCCATCCCGATGACAAGGAACGAGTAATACAATGTATCCGGGGTCTTTCAATGGAAAAGCCTGTTGATACAGTGGAAAATCGTGCATGGTCTCCGGATGGCCCCTGCAGATGGCTGCAGTGGACAAATCGTGCCATCTTCAATAACGAAGGGGAAATCGTTGAATATCAGGGTGTCGGAAGGGATATTACCGACAGGAAAAATGCAGAGGAGGCATTGATCATCAAAGACCTTGCCATGGGCGCTTCTGTCAATGGAATCGCTATTGCTGATCTTAATAGTATCGTCACCTATGCAAATGAGGCCTATGTACGAATGTTCGGTTACGAAAACGACGCTGACATAATAGGCATGCCCATTCAGGCATTTGCCCATGAGGATTCGGTGCAGTCGGGAATTATCAGCGAAGTCATCGATACTCTCATGACAACAGGAAGCTGGTCAGGAGAGATAACCCCGCGAAGGAAGGATGGGTCCCTGTTTTGCGCGTACCTTACCACTTCTCTTGTGAAAGATCCGTCCGGAAAACCCTTCTGCATGATGGCATCCTTTGCCGATATAACCGATATCAAGAACGCACGGGAAGAGATCCAGCTCAAGAACACGGCGATTGCGACATCGATCAATGCAATCGCAATCTTTGATGCAGCCCACCGCCTCATTTATGCAAATGATTCTTTCATTGATGAATTCGGTTATACCCTTAGTGAAATACGGGGAAAGCATCCAAAGGATATCATCGGCCGCTTTGAGACGGTCAGTCCTCCTTTCGATGAGATTGAATCGGCTCTCGCAAGGGTGGGAAAATGGAAAGGAGAGATCGCCTTTAGGAAAAAGGATGGATCCATGCAATACATGGAGGCTTCATTCCGGACAACGTTAAACGGAGCAGGGGGACTTCTTTATATGCTATCGTCTTTTGTCGATATCACCGACCATAAGGAGGCGGAAACCGCCCTCAGGAGTTCCCTTCAGAAACTCGAGGAGACGATCGAGTTCATGCCGGACCCGACATTCATTATCGACAGGAATCACAGGGTTATTGCATGGAACCGTGCCATTGAGACCTTGACGGGAGTAAAAAGGGAGGAGGTCCTTGGTAAGGAGGATATCCAGGATGCGTTCTCAATTTATAAAGGAGTACGGCCGGTCCTTGTCAACCTTCTGGATCTGCCTCCTCATGAGCTGGCGAGGAACTATCCTTCTGTCAGGAGGTTTGGGGACAGTATCTATGTTGAGGCATTTATCCCTGGGATGAACAGCGGGAAGGGAGCTTTTCTCTGGGGGAAAGCATCAGCGCTTATTGATCACGAAGGGCATCCTATTGGAGCAATTGAGTCAATTCGCGATATCTCGGCATGGAAGCGTGCCAGGGAATTCCAGAGAAGAGCAGATGCAGAAGAAACGGCAGAAAAAATCTCTCTTATTGTTGATGAAAACAAAATTAAGGAATTATCAAGGATGAGACAGGAGCTCGAATCTGTTCTTGACATGATAGGAGAAGCAGTCCTCCTTACCGACAAATCCGGAAAAATTATCTGGGCAAACGAACGTTTTATAGAACTTGTTGACGGGGAAAGAGAGATCGTGCTCGGGGCACAGATTTCGATGTTTTTCCCTGGAGATGAGCAGCAGATCCTTAGTGACTATGCAACAGCGCCGGGAGGAGGAAAGACATTTCTGGTCAACCTTATACCCCTTACCAGCAACAGGGTTGTGCCAATTGAGGCAAGAACTGCGGGATTTCCTGAGGGAGACGAACGGGTGATTATCATGCAGCAGCGTTCACCCTGTGTTCAGTAAGCAATTCGTGGCCGAATGCTTCATCCCCTGATGTAATCCAACAATGCTCCTACCCGGTCCCTTCACAAATGATATGCTGGTCCCGGGATTTTCAGGTCTTGCATGAGAAATCTGTCCCGATATTCTCTTTTAAATAATTAAGCCGCCCCCCCGTAAAGGGTCCGGTAATTCCCTGAATTCAGCCCTGCCTTGCACCATCGATTTTCCTGCAGCACTGGTCACCTGTTATTTAGAAAAAATAAGCGCCAGGCCCGTGCTTTTATCGGAAGATATTTTCCGGATTGAATGGGAAACATCTCCCTTCCAATCGTAAGATGGGATTCTACAGATACAGGCGCTGTATCTCAAGTATCCCGGTGCTGTCACAGGCGCGGGCATACAGGTTGAGTGGCTCTTCATTCAGCTCGAGAAAACGAGGGCCCCAGTTCTGGCTCTCAAGAACAACAGCAGCCTGTTCCGGTTCGCCAAGAATAAAAAGAGCCGCTCCGAATGCCTCAACAGAAGTAAGCCGCCAGGGCCTCCCAAAATTCACCGGGTTCGCTGCCACAAGGAAGGGAAGGGCGCGCCTTTTCCTCCATGAACTGACAGCCCCTGTATCGAGTACCTCCCATGAGCAGTCGAGGGCTGTGATGGACCGGACAGGTCGGTCAGCAGGCGAGAGTGCCTGGCAAGCAGTGGGATCAAGGAGGAGGGTGTTCCTTGGAATATGTGAAATTTTAGAGAGCACCTTCACCAGTCCTGAACGTTCCAGCCGTTTCACGGTGCATTTCTTCGGGTCGCAGCTGTTGTCCCGGTAGGCATAGAGAGGGATCATCTATCATCTCTCCGTCACCACATGGTATCAATGTACGTGCTGGTATCGCCATGTGTCCTTCACCCTGGTCTCCGCGCGAAGGGAATTACCAGCGAGAAGGACAGGGAGTGGTTCGCCCGTGCCATGGAAAGGTGTCACCGGTATGGCATCGAAGTTGAGGCACTCCCCTGTCCTGAGACACTCTATCTTGGCAATGACCGTGAGCCAGGGATGTTCCTTGACCGTTTGAATACGCAGGAATTTTCAGATCTGCTTGACTCGCTGGAACATGAGGTCAGGGAGATCATTTCGAAACGGGGCCCCCCGCTCTGTATCGTGGGGGTCAATTCTTCTCCAACGTGCGGGGTGGATGCCACATGGTATGGCCCCCCGGGATCTCCCGGTGCAAAAAGGAAGGGGAGAGGAGCATTTCTTTCCAGGTTTTCCGATCTGCCGGCTATTGATGTGTCAGTGTTTTCCCGGTACCGGTTGTATCTGGCAGCCCCTCTTTTCTCTGCGGCAGAGCGAAATTATAACCAGTATCTCGCCGTGTTCCTCAGGAATAATTTATTCGACGTGTACCTCCCTCAGGATACCGGTGATGATTCTCATACAAGAGACCGGAACTCACATCAGATTATTTTTGAGCAGCATCGTGCGGCCCTTGAAGCGACCGATGTCATGGTGGCGGTTATCGATGGGGCAGACGCGGATTCAGGAACAGCATGGGAGATGGGGTATGCTTTTGCGAAAGGTATCCCTGTCATCTCAATCAGGACCGATTTCCGTATGGCAGGTCACCATGAACATGTCAACCTGATGCTCGAGCAGTCATCTGCCATAGTTCATTCGGAAGGGGAATTGTTGTCGCTCCTTCTCTTTCCCGGGGGATTTTGGCCGGCACATAAATGCTGATATTGCTGGCAGTCAGATAGGTTAGGAGATGTCCAACCTAACTGTTGCAGTGATAGGCCCGGAGGGATATGCCGCAGAGCTTGGAAAGAAGGGGACCAGCTCTGACATCACATTCTATAACCTGAAAAAGGGCGAAAATACCATCACGTTTCTTGAACCAACCCGGTATCCGGAACGACTCGCCGCTCTCTTTTTCTCGGTCAGCCTTGCGTCCAGGGCAATTCTTGTCGTTGACGAGGTAACCGCCTCGTTTGGAGAGTGTGTGATTATGCTGGACTGTGCAGGCATCCGGGACGGAATCCTGGTGCTCCGGAATTATATTACCCCTGAACAGATTGCGCCGCTGATTCGGGGAACCGTCGTTGAACAGTATCGCTCAGTCCCGGATGACCGGATGAAGATCAGGGAACAGCTGATTGCTGAGGTTGAAGCAATGAGGGAGCCGGAAAATATCACGAAGCATGGCGCTGTTCCGGTAGATCATTTCTTCAATGTCAAAGGTATCGGGGTTGTGGTTCTCGGAGAGGTTGTGGGAGGACGAATTGTCCGCCACGAGAATCTTCGTATCCATCCGACAAAAAAGACAGCACTCGTAAGGTCAATCCAGAAGCATGATGATGATGCGGAATACGCGATCCCTGGTGACAGGGTCGGTCTTGCCCTCAAAGGGATCGAGGCAGAGGATCTCGACAGGGGGTATGTCCTCTCTGCAAGCCCTGAAATGACTTCATCCACCATGATCAATGGCAGGGCATCGCTGGTCAGATACTGGCCATCACCCCTGAAGGAGGGAATGGTGCTCCATGCAGGGCTCTGGATGCAGTTCATTCCGGCAAGGCTGGCATTTGTGGATAATTCCGGAGACTGGAGAAAGCCGGTCGTCACACTACGGACAGAGACAGAGCTCGTCTATCAGCCCGGTGCCCGCATCCTCCTGCACTACTTAGACGGGGGAAAGCTCCGCGTGGCAGGGACGATGATCCTTGAATAGTTGCGATAATCATGGCAGCCCTTTTCACACAATTCTATAAACCGGGAATGCTCACCACTATAACTGATATGGTATGGCGTTAGGAAGTCTCATTCCCTGGATAATTGGAGGGCTGATCCTTTTAATCCTGGTCGGTTTTGTCCTCTACTTTATCGGGGTTTACAACAGGTTTTTCAGCCTGAAAAACTCATCAGAAGCCACGCTTGGGCAGATCCGGGTAGCGATGAAGAAGCGGCTGGACATGATCGACCAGCTGCTCGGTTCGGTAAAAAGTTATGCAAAATTCGAGCGCGAGACGTTCGAAAAGGTTACTGCGATGCGGACAAGCGTCGGAACTGCCGGGCCCGGGGACTTGAATGAAATCGAACGCGAATCGAGATCACTCCTCGGGAGGCTCTTTGCGGTTGCTGAGAATTACCCTGATCTCAAAACCAATACCACGGTCATGAACCTGATGGACGCGGTCAGGGGCGTGGAAGAGGAGATCGCACGACAGCGGTATACGTATAACAACATCTCCCAGCAGTTCAACACCCTCGTTGATGTGATCCCCTCAAATATCGTGGCACGGCTGCTCGGCCTCAAGAAACTCACCTACCTCGAGTTTGAAGAAGCGATTGCGACACCGCCAAAGATAGAATTCTAAAAAAAAGAGACGATCCCGTGGACGAGAAACGACAGATTGCAATCCTTATTGCAGTTGCCTTCGGTATTGCAATTGGTGCCTGTATCCTCGCACTGGCAGTCCCTGCCCTGTTTGAAGGCGACCTGGTCATTGCAGACTACCAGGCCGAACTCCGGCAAGACGGCATATTCACAGAGACCTATCTCTACGAGGTAAAAGTCCCTGGCCGGTATCGCATGCTCTTCCGTTACTGGGATGATCCGCTCGCGCTCGAACCACTCAACCGCCCCTCCATCGAACTGAAAGACATGCAGGTGTCTCCCGGTACCACCGGTTATATCAAGGAGTATGATGGAACAGTGAGTATTTACGGCGGGGATTACCCGTCACCCCCGCCTCTTATAGAAGAACTTGCCGAACGGAACGAAGTGGGGATGTTTAACCCGTCATATTTCCCTGCCGGGATTTACCGGGTGACATATACGTACCTTCTTCACCCGCCTCTTGAGTATGATGACGCGGCAGCCCATCTCAATCTCCGGCTGGTTGATGACCGGCATATCCCGTTCCGTGAACTTGCTATCATGGTCCCAGCGGAGATGGTGGAAAAGGTGTACCCCCATCCTCCGTATCTTTCCGTGAAGGAAGGAGGAGATCGGGTGGTTATCACCGGGAGCATTCCTGCCGATGAGGTGATGGGAATCGAGATGCTCCTCTCAAAGGATGCTCTTGAGTCCATCCCCGGGTTCCCGGTCTCTACCCCGGACGTGGAAGGAAAAACAGCAGATGCAAACCCGTGGTACGATATCCTGCCATTCTACGGTGCAAATGTGTTGTATTACCTTGGGTTCGCGGCAGCGCTGGCTACCCCGCTCCTCCTTTTATTGACTTACTTCAGGTATGGGAGAGAGCAGGAGTTCACCGTCCCGGAATATCTGAGCACTATACCGAATCCAACGATAAAGCCATGGGCCGTGAATCTCCTCTTCAAGGGTGATGCCATGGTCTTTGACGAAGATGGCTATTATGCCACACTCCTTGACCTCCACCGTAAGAAGGTGATAACAATCACTGAGGAACAGGAGGGTGGAAACGTCCGGATCCGTTTGAACAGGTTCGAGTCCCCGGACCCTTATGAACAGAGGGTACTCTCATTCCTTGGTGAAATTGCATCGGATGGCATCCTAAACTCGGCTGAACTTGAGATACTGGCAACAAAAGCGAAGGCCGACCGGTCATCAGAGCAGAAGATGTTACAGTACCAACAGCAGCTTGCCATGGTATCGAGAAAATCCGATCCGGCATTGATCGCGAAGTATATCGTTGATGGCCGGGAGCATATATTCCCCCTTCTCTTTGCAGGGATTGCATTCTGTGCCATCTCATTTTTCATGATCATCATCGCAGGAACTCTTTCATCCATGCTCGTGCCTGCAGTGCTCCTTTTTGGATCAGTAATCGTGCAGTCCGGAATAGCGCTGGCATTCCCCTCAACACTATTCGGGCACTGGAAGGGGGACGCCTATAAAGAGAAGCTCGAATGGGATGCGTTTGCCAAATTTCTTTCGGATCTTGCATTGATACGGAAGTACTCCCCGGCAGATATCTCGATGTGGGGTGAATGGCTGGTGTATGGGACGGCGCTCGGAGTGGGGGACAAGGTCGAAAAAGCAATGGCTGAGCTGAATATCAGCATTCCCGAAACGATGGTACCTGTTACCGGTGTGAGGACCGCCTTTGTGTCGGTTCTCTTCTTCGCACCCCCATCCCGGGGAGGCGGTGGCTCGGGTGGTTTTGGCGGAGGTGGCTTTGGTGGCGGAGGTGGCTTTGGCGGCGGAGGTGTCGGGGGAAGGTGAGGCGCCCCGCCCCCTCACGCTCCTGCCAGGTGTTTTGTGCCAATCAATTTGTATCATGCATGCCGGAATGACGTTTTTTATCCTGCAGAGGAACGCTCTATAGGTAAGAGAGGATCAACAATGCAGTATTCAGAGGGACGGTTTGGCAGGGTATTCCAGGTACGGGTGGACCATGGCGAGGATCTCCTGGAATCTCTTGAAAAATTTGTCAGGGAAAAAGGGATTCGGTGCGGTTTTGCCCAGTTCATTGGTGCCCTGAAGGGGGGAAGGATTGTGACCGGGCCACATGAACTGGTCCTTCCTCCCGATCCATCATTCGAATCATACGAAGGTGGCTGGGAGGTGTTCGGCTTTGCCTCGATTACCCCCGGGAAGGATGGCCCCCATCTTCATTACCATGCATCCATCGGGAGGAAACGGGAGGTGCTGACCGGATGCCTGCGTCAGCGGGCAACAGCCTATATCATCGTGGAGGTCCTGATTGTCGAAATATCAGACAGTACGGTAACCCGGAAAAAGGATCCGGTGGCAGGGGTGGAACTTCCTTTCTTTGGAAATCAATCCGGGTGACGCCGGCAGATGACCACTCAGCCTGAATTCATCCCCATGTCCATGTCAAGGGCTCAGGCCCTTGGTATTGACACTTTTGACATCATTTTTGTATCAGGGGATGCCTACGTTGACCATCCCGCGTTTGCATCCGCCCTGCTCTCGCGTGCCCTCTGGGAAAAAGGGTACTTGGTGGGAATCATTGCCCAGCCCGACTGGAAAAGGCCGGGTGACTTCTTACAGCTCGGGAAACCCCGCCTTTTTTTCGCAGTTTCGGCCGGGAACGTCGATTCGATGGTCAGCCATTACACCGCACGGAAACGGCTGCGATCCACCGATGCATATTCTCCAGGAGGAATACGGAAACGTCCTGACCGGGCATTACTTGTCTATGCGGACCGGCTGCACAGTCTCTTCCCGGACACTCCCCTCGTAATCGGAGGAATTGAGGCAAGTCTCAGACGGTTTGCCCATTATGATTACTGGTCCGACCGGGTCCGCCATTCCCTGCTCGCGGATGCTCCTGCAGATCTCCTGGTCTTCGGGATGGGTGAACGTCCGCTTTTCGAGATTGCAGGACGGCTCTCTTCCGGAGAGGATATCAGTGATATATCAAGCATTCCCGGAACCGTCATTAAAAAGGATATCCATGCAACCCATGAAGATATTTCCCGTGATGCCGTTGTCGTCCCCTCGTTTACTGAAGTCTCTTCCGACAAACATGCTTACGCCCGGGCTTTTTCCCTCATTCATTCCGAGCAGGACCCTGTACGAGGGAGAAGGGTGGTGCAGGCACATCCAAAAACTCTCATCATCCAGAACCCGCCGTCACGCCCCCTCTCAGCCAGGGAGCTTGACTGGCTGTACGAACTCCCTTTCTCACGGAAGGCTCACCCTTCGTACAGAATGCCCATCCCGGCACTTGAGCCGGTGCAGTTTTCAATCGTGAGTCACAGGGGCTGCTTTGGGAACTGCTCGTTTTGCGCCCTATCGAACCACCAGGGCTGCATCATCCAGAGCAGGAGTATCCAATCGATCGTTTGGGAAGTCAGGCGTATGACAAAGATGCCGGAGTTCAGGGGGATTGTCCAGGATATCGGCGGACCGACTGCGAACATGTACGGCATGTCCTGTCCGGGATGGGAGAACCGTGGCACCTGCCCTGAACGGAACTGCAGTCCTGAATGCCCGAACCTTGCCTGCTCGCACGATCCGCAGATTGAACTGCTCACAGCACTCAAACAAATTCCCGGAGTGAAACGGGTCTTTGTCAGCTCCGGAATCCGGTATGACCTGATTGGACCGGAAGAGGAGGCGTATCTAGAAGAATTGTGTTCCCGGCATGTCTCCGGTCATCTCAAGGTTGCACCCGAGCATATCTCGCCTCACGTTACAGCAGTGATGGGAAAACCTTCAAAGGAGGCATTCGAATCCTTCCGGAAACGTTTCGAGAAACTCCAGGCCGGGAAAAAGAAAAGGCAGTACCTTCTCCCTTACTTCATGTCCGGCCATCCAGGCTGCACCGTTCAGGATATGGTAGAACTTGCAGAATATATCCGGGACACCCGCCTCTATACAGAACAGGTGCAGGATTTCACCCCAACGCCGATGACGGTCTCAACATGCATGTACTACACAGGGATCAATCCCCTGACCATGGAACCGGTGCACGTGCCAAAAGATCGGGAGAAACGGATCCAGCGGGCGATGCTGCAATACCGCGACAAGGCCAATCGTGCGCTTGTGGAAGAGGGACTCCGTGAAGCAGGGAGGACCGACCTGATTGGAAATGGAGAAAAATGCCTTATCCGGGCGATGTCCCGGGAACGATAAAAAGTGAGAAGAAACTCAGAAAAAGGGAAGACAGGATCCCTTCAGTCCCGATGTTCCGGGCGTACCCCGTCACTCTCACACGGGATGCACTTCGCCATCTTCTCGTCAAAGATCCGGTATGCATTGGCAAGTACTGATGAATTAGAGATAAGCCCGGCAATAAGGATGACTTCCAGAATCTCTTCTCTGCTGGCTCCTTTCTTGGCAGCTGCCTGCATATGGTAACTCGTGCAGTGCGGGCACTTGAGTGCGGCACCTATAGCCATGCTGATAAGCTCCACGTATTTGGGTTCCATTGCGCTTGTTCTTGTGACCGTACCTTTGTATAAAAGGTGCGAGATGAGAACCTCGGGGCGTTCAGCCATCCGCTTGAAGATAAGCGGGGCACGGCCGTACTCGGCTTCGATATCCTCCATCCATTCCGTTGCGGTCTCAACCCCGCCCCGTTTACTGATACGCTTAAGCGTCGCTTCAAAATCAGACAGATCGGACATACGTGTACTACCTTTCGTTCCGGTTCAGCATTAAGAATAGGGATGAGATTCCCTGCTGATATTGCGAAAATATGCGCATGTCACAAGAGATATTTTGGAAAAAATGTCCGATTATCCAAAAATGCTGGTCTTGCATGGAGAGAAAACAATATATAATATAGAAGGATATAGCCTTCCATCTTATGCCGGGAAATCCCGGTATGAGTGTGGGAAGGAGGTGATAGAATGCAAATGAAACAGGATAGAGGGGCGGCCTGGTTCACCGGTTTATCCTGGAAGGGGTCTTTTGAAGCGAACGCTGATTACAGTCCTGCCGATATCATCTTTGAGGATTCGGATCACATCGGGGATTCACAGTATTATATCAGCAGCGAATACCAGGATCTTATTCTCTGGAAGAGATCCTTTGACGGGAACGGGGTGGAATTCCATGAACGGATTGCTGCCGGGTCCTATGGTATTACGGAAGATGATCTTGTGGATGCGGTCCGGATATGCCGGTTGCCTGCCGGGCAAGCCGGGATCTGGCCGATATCCGGCCATATCGCGCAAAAATTGAGAATAATCGAAATATTTTAAATAGAATAATTTCCTCTTTTGTCGTTACCTGTTGAAGGTTCTCTTCTTTCAAAGGTTACTTATCCCAAAAAAACGCTACAGGGGATTCATGAGTACCTTCTTCCGGTTAATACCCCCCTACCTGATGAAATCCGGTATCTTTGTCCTGGTTCTTGTGGTATTACTTCTCTGTGCAGGGTGTGTCGGACCGTTTGAATCAGGCAGCTCTAATGAGACACCAAGTGAACCGGCCTCGATAGAACCCACCCCCCGCATGACGGTATCCCCTGAAGAGACTGCTGTTCAGCCATTACGGAACATGCCGGCAGAATTGCCCGCATCCGGTTATATCGAACGGTCTTACGGGTACGTCCCCTATTCCCCACCCCCCGAGTATCGTCTCACAATGATCGATTCGAACTCGCGGCGCGATGCATCCGGAAACGTCATCATCTATGGCAGAGTGAAAAATGAAGGGCCGGGATCCCTATCATACCTGCAAATGACATTTAACCTGTTCGATTCCAGCGGCAACCTTGTCGGAAACGCACACGCACACGTGGAATATTTCGCTTCCGGAAAAATTTGGCGGTTTGAATCAGACCCTGCTCCCGGGGCAAACTACCAGTATTTCGAGATCGCCGGTATCGTTGCACAATAAAAGAACTTCACCTTTTTAAAAATAAATCAGAAAACAGGCGTTTCACCGCTCAAAAGGAAAAAAATACGGCTGCCCCCAAAGCCAGGTCCTGGTATTTTATTGAGAGGGCTTCATTGTTCGTCGTGCCCGCCCGATTTTACAATCTTTCTGTCAGACCATGATATTCGTTTCGGAGAAAGGTTTCACCCGGATTAAGATATAATCCCGCATTCTTGAGGGCAGGACATCGGCAACCTCCCCGATGGTGACACCCTCTTCGATGGTGATTCCTTTCAGGACAGGGGCGAATGTATCATAAGGGAGCTTGACCCGGATCCCGGTCATCTGAACCGTGACAGGAGTTGGCGAGAGAACTTCGTGGATCTCTTCGACCTGGCTTTCGATAATATCCATCAGCCTTGCCGGTGATACTGATGGGGGGTCCTTCGCAGTCTCGTCTCTCTTTTTGTCAAGGACCCGCGTGATCTCGGTAACGACCTGATCGAGCATCTCAAGCTCATCGGATTCTTTTGTCCGGTGCATGAACCTTCCGACGTTACCTACGTATCCATCGACCGGCGGATCGATTATCTTTTTTAACGTTTCGGTGGAAGGTCCACCCAATACCACGATTGGAACATGGATGCCCCGCCTGAGAACCGGGAACTTGTGCTCGATGCAGGTCTCGAAATCCCCGAGGAGGTAGACAGCAAGATCGTGTTCATTGATGACATCCCTTTCCTCATCGTTCAGTTGGGCAATCCTTTTTCCAAAACCCCGTGCAAGCCCGACCATGTTGGTCTTTGCCCCAAATCGCCGGATATATTCAGCGACATCACAGGAAGCATGGGGAAGGTGGTGAATCTCAAGGCTCATCGTCACAACAGCAATCTCAGTTCCGACGAGGGGCGAGGGGGTGATCTCACCAGTCAGTGGCTTACCAATCCGTGCGATGAGTTCAATATCTTCCCGCGGAACGAGTGCCTGGAGGACTACTTCCTGGGCAAGGACATGTTTCTGGATAATATATCCTCCCAGGTCCTCGATAAGATCCACTATCTCATCATGGCGGTAAATTCCCCCTTTGTAGGTTACCGGCACAAGGTTCACAGGCTCTCTCCCATCAGGGCAAATTTTTCCCTTACCAGATCCTCGAAATGTTCCGGGAGGGTATTCTCGCTTGCCACAAGGTAGAACTTCTCTTTCCCGTAGTATTGCCTCCGAACCTTAAAACCCTCGGGCTGGATTACCTGAAGGGCATAGATCAGATCCTTATAAAGGGATTCACTCGGATCAATTACCGGAATCTCCTCAATCCTGGCGCGATCTGCCCCTTCGATATTGAGGACAATAGTGAACCGATCGGGCTGGTTCACACGTTCCTTTCCGTACTCCTCCCAGAGTATCTTTAACAGTGGTGCAAGATAGGCCTCGTCACCGATCGAGATGGTTACTTTCTGTTCCTGGACATTGACATCGGCAAAATCCCGGATACGGACAACATGCGGGATTTTTTTGGTCACCCCGACAGCAATAAAAATGGGCACCTGTGGATCAATGAAAATATGGAGTTTTTTAATGACCCGAAGCAGGTTATGGTCAAGGAGTACCACATCAGCGATACGGCGATAATAATTCCCGCCTGCCACTTCAGGGCATTCTACTTCAAAATACTCGATAGCATCCATCTAGGATCCCTTGATAAACCCTGACGCAAGGAGTGCAGACCCCACAGCCCCGATATACTGGGAATGGGGAGGAACAACGATCTCGACCCGGAGCAGGTCCCCCATCGCCTTCACCAGACCCTGGATAAGTGAGGTTCCGCCCACCATGATCACCGGCTCCTTGATATCCACTTCCTGGAGCTGCTGTTCGAAGACCTGTTCAGCAACGCTATGGCATGCCGCTGCAGCTACATCTTCAGGGGAGCTTCCGGCAGCAAGGGCATTTACTAGGCTCTGGGTACCAAAAACAATGCAATAGCTGTTCATCGGAACCGTCTTCCCTATTCCCTTCATGGCAAGAGGACCGAGCTCGGTAATGTCAATCCCGAGTCGTTTTGCGGTCATCTCGAGAAACCTTCCACTCGCCCCCGCACAGATGCCGCCCATCGTGAATGTTCCCGGTATTCCGTCCTGGACGCTGATCGCCTTGTTGTCCATCCCGCCGATATCAATCACGGTGGATGGTCCATGCTGCGTATCGGCAAGATACACCGCCCCCTTGGAATTGATGGTGAGTTCCTCCTGGATGAGATCGGCCCGGATCTTCTCACCGACAAGAAAACGGCCGTATCCTGTGGTCCCGATCGCCTGGATCTCCTCCCTGCGGATACCTGCCTCTTTCAGGGAGAGTTCAATTGCGTCCTCTGCACTCTTCAGGACCCCAGTGGTAGGAAGCCAGCCGGTACCGATAATACGGTTGTCCTGCATGATCACGGCTTTGGTTGTACTTGAACCGGAATCGACCCCAAGGGTCAGTCCTTCCTGGACCTCGCGGGCAAGCAGTGCTCTCCTTCTCGCAATCGTGGTAAGTGCCTCCATTCTGGTGAGAAGGGTCCCTGCAGTGGTCCTCTCGGTAAAAGAGTAACTGACGACCGGAAGGCGCGAGTTCTCGTGAATATACCTGCGCAGTTCATTTCTCACAATTGCTGCCTCGGCACACCGGAAGCAGGTTGCGATGAAGACTGCATCAGCCTCGACTTTTCCCTCAACGAGCGCCCGGGCACGGGCAATCGCAAGTTTCAGATCCGGGCTCCGGACATCAAGGCCGAAAAGGTCAAAACCCTGCCTGATGTCAGCAAGTTTTATGTCAGGGAAGAAGATCTCGGCCTCGACTGACTTCGCAGCTTCTTCAATCTCTTTCTGTACCCCTGAATATTCAGGCCCGCACGAGAGTTGCGCTATCCTTACAAGGCTCATGCATCACCACCGTCAAGTTCCTGGAGGAATTTCCTGACTGCTGCCACAAATTCAATGCCCTCCTCCTCAGTTCTCGGGTATCGGAGATCAAGAATCGGGATCCCGCTTTTTCGTAAGAGAAACTGGATCAGCTCGTTTGTCCTTGCGCATCCCATGCAACCGAACGAAAAATCGGCGTCATGAATGATGATTGCTGCATCAGCCTGCTCTATCATGGGGCCGTACAGGGACATCCTCCCCCGCACTCCCGCAGGGACTTCGACTGCTGCCCATTTCAGGCCTCGTTTGGGATCTTCCGGGGTGATCTGGAGCGGGGGGGACTCCAGTCCCGGGGTCTGGATGTGCTCCCGTATCTGCAGGGCGGCAGAGAGAGGCGTATGGCCAAACCGTGCCACGAGATCGGAGAGAATGAGGCTTGTTGTCGGATAAATAAACACCTTTGCCATAGTCAGGTCTCCTCAGATTCGATGATCTTCTGGAGCTTTTTTGCATCCAGTTTTTCAGTTCCAAAAGGAATAGGTGGCTTTGGAACCGACCCGGCTTCCCGTTTTGGCAGTTCCCCGAGCCCTTTTGAGATAAACCGGACAAGAGAGATCTCAAACTCATGACCGAAATAACCCGGGCGTGCACCTCCAAGGTTAGCCCGGCATCTCCGCGGATCTCCCGGGGGAAATCCCCGATCCTTTACAAAGATATGGGTTGGATCGATTTCGCGGAGATGACTGATGATTGCATTGACATCATCTTCTTTTCCCGTAATCTGCAGACCAAAGCAGGTCTCCTTGATCATGACGCCCTGCGATATCTCATAGGCCCGGATTGCGATGTCAGACGGAGTCATCCCCGGCGATTCAACAAACACATATTTTGTTATGGTATTCGCATACTGTGGATGGTATTCGGTCATATCCCTGCCTCACGAATAAAAACAACATCAGCTTCATTAAATTCTGCGAGCTTTTGAAGGTCGAGAACCTTTCCGATGAGGTTGGTCCCTTCAAATGGTTCGGATGTCGGTCCGAACTCGCTGTTGTCCGTAGTCCTTACGCCAGCGAGTCCTGCACCCCTTCGTGAATCATTCGTAATTGCAAGAGTGCCCGCAGGCACGGTGTCTGACGGGACATTTTCAGGGACAATGTTCACATCTTTCGGCACTGAGGGCTTGAAGAGGTAAACGTCCTCAAAATGAAAGAAGAGAGGGAGCCTCCCTACATGGTGCAGGTGCAGGCCGGTCAGTTTCCTGAAGATTTCGCAGGAAGCCGGGGCACGAAAATCATCAAGGGAGATGTCGACTACTCGTGAGAGAGGAACGGTGGAGATCTGCACCTCCCCTGCTGCAAGGCACTCAAGGGTGGTTTCCGGGTTCTGGCTGACCACTACGCGGTCTGCTCCCTTTTCATCAATGACCAGGCGAATCTTCTGCTGGCCGGCAGCCTTTTCAGCCTCGGGAAGCATCAGCCCCACAAGGTCGAAACGAGGCGGTTGAATCCTGAGGCAGAAGGTCTCCCCTTCCCGTGCAAGCCGTATAAGCTCAATACCATGGATAACCTGTCCGACGACGGTATGGGCACCCGAGGCAGGTACATCAGCGGTATAAATAAAAAGGCTCCCCCTCCCTCGTCCCCTGGTCCTGACGGTTACCATGCCCTCTCTCCGTGGGAAGCGGTTTTCTTCCGGAACATCGGTACCGCTTTTACGGGTATCGGCGATATGGGTGCTTCCGGACCTTCCCACATAAAACAAGCCCTTCTCGAATGCAAGAAGCATGTGTTCGACGCTCTTTGCGGTCCTGGTATCGATGTTGCCAGGAGAAAACCCATTGCTGTTGATTGCGACGAATGTGACGATTTCCATCCCGTCTTCGAGGGGGAGATTGTTATCCGTTGTGGTGAATGACCTGGTTGTGTCGGCCCAGCTGATTACCTGCTCGATTCGGGTTATCTTATCCCCGCTTGTCCAGCGATCAAGCACCCCCATCCCTGAAACAACCCTGCCAATGACACCGCCTGTTTTATCCGCCCCGAAATCTGCAGAATGATGCATCTTTGAAAAGATGAGGTAGGAGCGCTTGGGGTCGTAGCCACCACAACCGATGATGACCTCCCCCCGTTCATAGAGCATCGGGGACCGGGAGGGACTGATTGATGAGGTAAAAGGACCAAAGGCAGCAGCGTATCGGTCGTGCCAGTGAACCATGAGTGGATCCCCCGATACGAGCGTTGCCAGAATTCCGGGGCCGTCACCTGATGGGTCAATGGTGATCTCACCCTGCGTTGTGAGGACCCTGAAACTTGACATTTGAGCGGATTCCCGTGTCGCCGGCCTGATTACTGCAACACAGCATCGCTGGTCTCTATCCGGAACAAGGTCCGAAAGGCGCATTCCCTCCTTGATATCGAGCCGTTTACCATCGAGACGGATGGCAATGCCAGTCATTATTTCGCTGCTGCCTTGCCCATAATTTCGCGTTCTTCTTCGGTGAGACTTGCAAGAATCTCATCAGTTTTGCCAATCTCAATGATTTTGCCGCCGCGCATGAGAGCAAGCCGGTCGCAGATCTCCCTGACAAATTCCATATCATGGGAAACAACGATAAAGGTCTCATCCATTTCATCCCGCGCATGCAGAATAGAATGTTTGACATCGATTTTTGTGAGCGGATCCATGGTGCCGGTTGGCTCATCAAGAATGATCAGACGCGGTTCCCGGATAAGCACCTGGGCAAGGGCTACCCGGTGTCGTTCTCCCTCGGAGAGCTGACCGGGATGGCGATCGAGAATTTCCCTGCTTTTTCCTTCCTGGAACCCGGCCATCTTCAGGGTGAGGACCGCTTTTCGCATGGCGAGTTCCTTTGGAAACTCAAGTCCGATAGCATCGGTAAGGTTGTCAAGGACCGTACGGTGAGGATAGAGGTCGTATTCCTGGTGCAGCAGCCCGATATACCCCTTTGCCCGTCCCCGGTTTTCTATCCCGGGTTTTGTCATATCTACGAGGTCGTCCCCGATACGGATATTCATCTCACCGGAAGTCGGCTCGATAATCCCGGAGATAATCCGCGACAGGGTGGTTTTTCCCGCGCCGCTTTTTCCGATAATCCCGAAGATTTCTTTCCCGTAAACATCGAACGTGACACCGTTCACTGCTTTTACAACACCCCTGTCGACCGATATATAGCGTTTGTACACATCCCGTGCTACCAGCATCTTGTCGCCAAGTTCCGGTGTCTCATGCTCTTCTGCATTTCCGACCCCCTCCATGAATTTGTGGATTACTTCCTTAGGTTTTCCGAGATGGGCAATCGCCCCGTTCTCAAGGAGGAGTGCCCGATCGGCTACTTCTTCGATGACCTGAGAGAAATGAGAGGTAACAACCATCCCCATATTATTATTCGTCGCGGCTTCATTGAGCATGGCATGGACAAGGTGGGCTGTCTGCGGGTCAAGTGTTCCTGTCGGCTCATCAGCAAAGAGGAGGAATGGCTCCTTGGCAAGCTGCCGGGCAAGGACCACCCTCTGCTTCTCGCCTCCTGAAAGGTCCCGGGCGATGTGCATCATACGGTGAGAGAGCCGTACCTGGTCGAGGAGGTCAGCAGCCCGGGTAATGGTCTTATCGGACGGATAATCAATATCATCAAGGGCATGAAGGACGTTTTCGATCACGCGGTCATTTCCATAAAGGGCAAAAGTCCTCTGGAACATTATCGCCGTGCTTCTCATCACCCTCCGTTTCATGGCGCTGTTATTCTCATCCCATAAATCAATATCGAGCGCTTTCATCGTGCCGCCACATTTCGGGCAGGGGCGATCTGAAACGCTGCCGACTGCTACGTACTCACAGGCATTACATGCCGAGACATGGTAGATAATCTTCCCGGAAGTCGGGGGTTGCTCGACGCCGCGGATAAGGTGCATGAGTACGGTCTTTCCTGCACCGCTCCTCCCGATAATCCCGAGGACTTCCCCTTCACCAATCGTAAATGATATATTATTCAGGACTCGTTTTCCATCGAAGTCCATGCAGATAGAATCTACCGTGATCAGTGGCTTCATTCCTCTCCTCTCATAACCTAATGTAGTATTTGTGACATATTACTCTTTATATAAGAACAAACGCAGGATGTTCAGTCGTTAACCAGCTTTTTGACGATTTCGACCACTTCACGCACATTTTTTACTACATGATGGGCAGTCTGGTAAAGTTCACCCGGCTTATCCCCTGGCTGTTCCTCGGTGAGTATGGCAAGGTTGGCCCTCTTCATGGCGCAGAGGTCGTTGATCCCGTCTCCGACCATCACCACCTTGTCGTATTCACCCTGGAGGTCGGCCACAATCTGGGCTTTTACCGTGGGTGTGGCAACTCCGTAAACCCGGTCCCGCGGTATCCCGAGGTAATCCGCCATCTTCTCAAGTTTTGCGACCCGGTCTCCAGAAGCGATAAACGTTGGAATGCCATTCTGATGCAGCTCCCGGATGGCCTCTTTTGCCCCTTCAAAAGGCCTGCCCCCGGTGGTCACGGTGAACTCGATGGTTTTTTTGGCCATGTTCAGAATCACTCCTGAATTCAGGGTGACCACCGCCTCCCGGTGACAGACCGACCAGACATTCCTTATGCAGTCCTGGAGATCCCCAATCGTGGCATGGGTATCATTATAGAGAACATCACCGATATCCTCTGCAGTGGTAATCTTCCTTGTGCAACTGATACCAAATCCGGCATGCTGGGAGACGAGGTAGGCTGAGAGAAAGGTGGCAGGGGTCGTGGCAATGATCTCCCGCGAATGGACATGGATAACCACAAGGACCCGTTCAGGGGAGCTGAAGGTAAGGGTCACGGTTTCAATGCCGGGAAGAAGTTCCTGCCGTTCCACATCCTTTGCCACCCGGTACGTATGAAGAAGTGTCCCTGCGCTGTCAAATACCACGGCAATCGACATTGCTGACCGGAATCCCGCAAAGTTCTTTGGACCCTGCTGGCATGTACTACAGTACAGCCTATGCTGGTTACTGATACCGCAGAGAAAATAAAGACGATGGAGATACGGGGAGCTGGGAGGATCGCACGGGCAGCAGTCGCCGCACTCGGGGCACATTCTGCAGCGTTTCCTTCCCGTGACATTGCGGAATACCGGAAGGAGATGTCCAGGGTTGCAGCACTCCTGATCGCCACCAGGCCAACGGCAGTGTCCCTCCCGAATGCAGTCCACCTGGTAATGCGTTCACTCTCCACGGAGTTGTTATCGGTTGCATCGGCACAGGAGATTTTCTCCAGGGCGTGCCAGTCATTCATCAGTGCTTCGGAACATGCGGTACATCGTATCGGGGAGGTCGGGGCACGGCATATCAGGGACGGGGATGTGGTTCTCACCCACTGCAACTCTGAAGCAGCCCTTGAGTGTCTCCTGCAGGCTCACCGCAACGGAGTCAGTTTCTCAGTGTTTGCCACGGAAGTACGGCCGGGGAACCAGGGGCTTTTAACCATCAGGGTGCTCAACGATGCCGGGATCCCCACCAGTTACATTGTTGACTCGGCGGTTCGCTATTTCATGAAAGAGGTCGACAGGGTAATCGTCGGGGCAGATGCCGTTTCGGTGAACGGAGCAGTGGTAAACAAGATCGGGACTTCCCAGATCGCTCTTGCTGCGAACGAAGCACGAACCCGGTTCCTCGTGGCTGCAGAGACCTATAAGTTCGCTCCGCGGACGATACTCGGCGAGTTTATCGAGATCGAGGAACGGGAAGGATCTGAGGTGCTTCCTGAATCGATCGCAAAAACCCTCCCGTTTATCACTGTGAGAAACCCCGTTTTCGATGTGACACCTCCGGAATACGTGGATCTCATTGTGACCGAGGAGGGGGCAATCCCCCCGCAGATGGCCTATATCATCATCCGTGATTATCTGGGATGGGAGATTGGGGACTTTCATGGACAGGCTGGCAAAATCCCATGAATACCGGGTCGCTGTCGATTGTGACCCGGCTGAAACGGGCATCATCTGGTTAAAAAAATTGCCTGTATGGGGAGAGATCTCTGAAACTGACCGGAGTGTGAGGTATAATGGAAATTACGTTTGAAAAAATGCATGGCAACGGGAATGATTTCATCCTGATCGATGAGTTTGAGAAAACCGTTATCCCGGACGAGATGAAAGCCCGTTTCGCCCTTTTATACTGCGACCGCAGGTTTGGTATCGGGGCCGACGGGGTTCTCTATCTCTCCCGGTCTGGTTCTGCCGACCTCAAAATGCGCCTGTTCCAGCCTGACGAGAGCGAGGCCCCGATGTGCGGAAACGGGATCCGCTGCTTTGTGAAGCACGGGTATGATGCCGGGTATGTCGAGAAGACCTGTACGGTCGAGACTCCGGCAGGGATTATCGGGGTCGAGATGGGATATGTGGATGATACCTTCATGGCAACCATCGGGATGCCGGAGCCCCGCTTCAACCGGGCGGATATCCCTGCAAGCGGCGAAGGGGAGTATAAAGAGACGATACAGGGATACGAGGTGTTTGCGGTCAATACCGGTGTTCCCCATGCAGTGATCTTTGTTGATGACCCTGACTCTTTTCCTTTATCAGACCTTGGACCGGTGATACGGCACCATGAGACGTTTCCCGAGGGGGCGAATGTCAATATCGTGATGCGTGAAGGACAGGATCTCCTCCGGATACGTACTTTTGAGCGGGGAGTTGAAGATGAGACTTACTCCTGCGGGACCGGTGCGACCGCATCTGCTGCCGTTGCTCATCATCTGGGATATACGGGGACAAAGGTCCGGGTTGAGACACGGGGCGGGCCGCTTCTGATAACCTTAGGGGAAAAGACACTGATGGAGGGTCCTGCTGAATCGGTTTACAGGGGATCTATCACATTCTGATGAAAACCTCCGGCAGGAGAGTGATAACCAGGGGATTTACATCCACTCCTGAATTTTGAAAACAACCAGAAGATAGTAGGCTGAAACACCGATCATCAGTATCCCGGTGGCGAAGTTTATCAGACGTTTTTGTGCGGCGAGAGTCTGAGTGATCCTCGTTCCCTCGTATGAAGAGAGTGCAGAGAGGGCGATGAGGGGAATGGCCATGCCTGCACCATACACGAGGAAGTTCTCCAGGTTCGAAGCGAAATCGGCAGCACTGGTGCTCAGGGCAAGCAGTACAGTGACCGGTCCGGCATTGCAGGGCAGGATAAGGACTCCGAAGAAAAGGCCGAAAACAAATGCACCCCAAAAAGGTGACCTCCCCTTCAGTATATCCGGGGCACGGAATGGCAGGCCCGGGCCCGCTCCAATGATAAGCAGTATCCCGATACCTCCGAGAATTGCATACGCGACCGGTGAAACCACCGAGAGGACTCCTCCTATTGGAAGGGTGAAGATTACCCCGACAACAAGGCCGAACCCGAGCATTGCTGCCAGGATCCCGGCTCCCGCCGTGATACCCAGAAGGATCCGGGCGTGGGTGGTCCGGACTTCCCCTGCCTGTGCCGCAAGGAAGGAAAGGTAGCCCGGATAGAGGGGAAGGATGCAGGCTGCCCCGAGGGGGGAGAGAAGCCCGGCAATAAATGCCACCGTCAGGTCCGACAGGGTCATGCCGGACAGCCTTCGATCAGCACCATCTCCAGCTCACCCGAGCTCTTCACACCGGGGCTGAGGATCCGTGCGGTTCCGTCCGGACAGACAAGGATGAGGGGAGCCTGGGCCGGGGAGAGAACCAGCATCCCGAACTGATCGATAAGCGATCGGGTCATTTCAGGGGGTGAGCGGGCATACAGGCCGTAATAGTCATTTCGCAGCGTATACTCCCGAAGGGATCCTGTATCCCCATTTGGATCGATATCAAGTCCTATCATCACAAAAGGAACCTCTCCGGAAGCATGGAGCTTCGAGATCTCGGCCTGCTGCTGCATGCAGATCGGGCAGGTGATGGTGAAAGTCTGGATAAAGACAGGCTTGTCTGTGAAACCGGAGATACTGAATGATGTGCCCGACCGGACATCAGTCAGCACAGTCGCCTGCCATGAGTCCCCGGGTTCCTTATCCGGGTGTTCAACGGTAGTACATCCTGAACCGGCCAGGAAAAGGAGAAGAATGCTGATACACGGGGCAAACCACACCATAGACCCGGTTGATTTTCGATTCTTCATCCGGTATCCCTGTTCCTGATAGAAATCCCTGTCTCCACGATATCGAACTCAAAACTCCTCCCGGATGCCAGAGACCGGTGCTTCTCGAGAGTCGCCTTCCGGTGCCTGTTTACAATGTCTATCCTGACGATAGCTTTCGAGATATGCGCAAGGGCTGTACCGCCCAGGCCGACAAAGACATTTTTCTGGACATCCACGTAGACCTGGTTTGTGATAAGGACCGGGACATCGTATTTCTTTGCATACCCGAGAAGCTGCACCATCTGCCTGGAAAGATTCTGCATCGCTTCGAGCCCTCTTTCACGTGTGGTCCGGTAAAGTCCGGTCGCTGAGTCCATCACGACAAGTCCTGTCCCGCCACGGGAGAGGACCCTGTCTATCCCTGCGATCATGATGCCCTGGTGGTCAAAGTCGTGGGGTTCATACAGGAAGAGGTTTTCAGCGAGCCGTTCGGCATCCTTTCCTGCAACCTGACGGAACCGTTCGATCGAGAAACCCTCGGTATCAATAAAGATGACACCTTTCCCCGATTTCAGGCAGGAAACAGAAGCAATAGCACAGAGCACGCTTTTCCCACTGGCAGGGCCTCCGTATAGCTGGGTGATCACCCGGGGTTCCAGCCCGCCCCCGAGAAGGTCATCGAATGCAGGCTCCCCCGTACTCAGCTTCGCAAGGGTCATTATGCTGACTTCCCGATAGAAGTCCATGCCTGGGATTCGGTAATCCGTGCCACGGTTCGTGCAGGTATCCCAAGATCCCGGGCCCAGGCGCTGACGTCCTCGTATTCTGCTTTGAGGGATATGATTCTCCCCTGGAGCATCCCGCATTTTACCCGGATTTTCCGCTCTTCACCCTGGATTGTTACCGGGATCTCCCTGATAGAACGCTCCGCAGTAAACCGGTGAACTGCCGGAACAGAGCGGATACCGAGGGTTCCCAGTTCTTCGGCCATCATCGCTGCAAAACGCCCGCCTTCCCCGGAAGCAGCAACCACCCGGACCAGGTGTCCGGGCCTGCCTTTCTTCATGGTGCAGGGGATCGCACTGACATCATAAGCCCCTTCATCCATCAACCGTGAAAAGGTATAGGCAAGGATCTCGGCGCTGACATCATCGATGTTTGTCTCGAGCACGTCAACATCGTCAGGCTCCCTATCTTCTGTAGATTCGACAATCATAGCCCGGAGCACGTTCGGTATATGGGGAGGATTTTTTGTCCCGGCCCCATATCCTGAATGAGCAACGGAACAGGCAAGATTCCTGAGAGAATGCCCTGTTGAGAATTCAGAGAGAAGGGCAGCTCCGGTCGGAGTGCAGAGTTCCCCGTCTTCCGGTGTTCCGAACCTGACGAGAAGATCGGATTCCCTCAGGAGAGAGAGTGTCGCAGGGGCAGGAACAGGATATGTCCCGTGAGAACCGGTGATGGAACCACCACCGAGCATTACAGGGAGAATAACACACCCGTCAACCCGGAGGGAGAGGAATGCCGTGCATGCCCCCACCACTTCTGCGACCGCGTCATCCGCTCCGACTTCATGGAAATGATCGGTATGTCCATGGATCTCCTTTTCAGCCCTTTCGATCCGTTCAAAAACCCTGATCGCCATGGCGATTGCCCTGTCCGGCGCCTGTGCATTCTGCACCCTGCTGATGATTTCCGGGAATGTCCTACGGACAGGCGTTGCATGGGTTTTCACCAGTATACCCTTGATCCCGACACGGTCGACATGGGAAATTCCAGGTTCACCTACCACGGAGGCCATTGCAGCAATAGTGGCCTCCCGGTCAGCCCCCAGGTGCAGGAGGGCACCGGTAACCATGTCTCCCGCAGCACCGCGAAAGGGATCAAAGACAAGGAGCCGCATAATGTACCAGTACCTATAAATCCCTGTGTATATGACTTTTAAGGTGATGCCAGAGATTTTTCTGAAGGTTGATAGTGCGTATCCGGGAGATCAGGGTGGCGGGAAGGCACGGCTGGATCCCGAGACCATGCTGTACCTGAAAATATCTCCTGGTGATATCGTTTCGGTCGAGGGGAAACGCCGCACGGTTGCCAAGGTCTGGCGTTCCCTTGTGGAGGACTGGAACCAGAATAAGGTCAGGATCGATAATTTCACGAGGACCAATGCGGGGATGAGCATCGGGGATACCGTGAAGATTGTCGCTATCCGTGACGAGGTCGAGGCACGGAGAGTGGTGCTTGCTCCTCCGGAAGACCTGCCACGGAGCGTTCCGGTAAGCAACAACCCGAACGTGCTGAATGCACTTATTGATTTTCCTGTGGTGAAGAACGATTCTGTGCCGATCATGATAGGGCTCCCGTTCCTCCAGCCGCAGATAGTCTCGTACAAAGTAGTCGAGATCGAGCCCGAACAGGCAGTGATCATCACAAAAAATACGCAGATAGAATTCTCTGAAAAACCGGCCGCAGGTTTTGAAGGCTTAAAAAGGATCTCATACGAGGATATCGGGGGGCTGAAAGACGAGCTCCAGCGTGTCCGGGAGATGATCGAGCTTCCTATGCGCCATCCGGAGCTCTTCCAGAAGCTCGGGATTGAACCTCCAAAAGGTGTCCTCCTGTTCGGGCCTCCGGGAACCGGAAAGACATTGATAGCAAAAGCAGTGGCAAGCGAGAGTGGTGCACATTTTATCTCGATTGCAGGTCCGGAAGTCATCTCCAAGTATTACGGTGAGAGCGAGCAGAAACTGAGGGAGATCTTTGAAGAGGCTGAGACAAATGCACCCTCAATTATCTTCATCGATGAACTCGACTCGATCACGCCCCGGAGAGAAGAGGTGACGGGTGAAGTGGAGCGCCGCGTTGTTGCCCAGCTCCTCACCATGATGGACGGTCTCGAAGAGCGGGGGCAGGTTGTGGTGATCGGCGCTACCAACCGTGTGGATGCAATCGACCCTGCACTCCGGAGGCCGGGCAGGTTTGACCGGGAGATCGAGATCGGTGTGCCAAGCGAGCCGGACAGGATCGAGATACTGAAAATACACACGAGAGGAATGCCACTTGCCGGAGAAGTGGACCTCATGGTCCTTGCGCAGCAGACCCACGGGTTTGTCGGTGCCGATCTTGCAGCACTCGCCCGTGAAGCGGCAATCCGGGCTTTACGGCGCTATCTCCCTGAAATGAATCTTGATGATGAGGAGATACCGCAGGAGATCCTTGACCGGATGGAGGTAAATGCACAGGACTTCCGGTCAGCACTCCGTGACGTCAGCCCAAGCGCAATGCGTGAGGTCATGCTCGAGGTAACCCATGTCACCTGGAACGATGTCGGCGGACTTGAGGAAGCAAAGCAGGAGATACGGGAAGCAGTCGAGTACCCTCTCACCGAAAGGGCAAGATTTGAGGAGCTTGGTATCACACCCCCGCGGGGGGTTCTCCTGTACGGGCCACCGGGGACCGGGAAGACCCTGATTGCAAAAGCAGTGGCAAACGAGAGCGGGGCCAATTTTATCGCAATACGGGGCCCCCAACTCCTCTCCAAGTGGGTTGGTGAGAGTGAACGTGCCGTCCGGGAGATATTCAAGAAAGCACGGCAGGTTGCCCCCTCCATCATCTTCTTTGATGAGCTTGATGCACTTGCTCCCACCCGCGGATCTGATCTCGGATCCCACGTCATGGAGACCGTGCTGAACCAGATACTGACCGAGATCGACGGGCTGGAAGAGCTCAGGGACGTTGTTGTGATGGGGGCCACAAACCAGCCGACCCTGGTTGACCCGGCTCTCCTCCGTGCAGGCCGGTTTGACCGGCTGGTATATATCGGGGAACCGAACCTTGCAGACAGGAAAAAGATACTTGGAATCCATCTGAAGTATATGCCACTCGAGGGATCGAAACTCGAGGAACTTGTTGAAAAGACCGGTTCCTGCGATGAGGCAGCACTCGATACCCTGGTGGAGACACTTGGAAAAGACAGGGCTTTTTCCATCGATGAAGCCCTTACTGCCGCAGGCACAGCCTGTTTTGGAAAAGACGGAAAGCTGAACCGCGGGACGCGGAGAAAACACCTTGTTGACCGCATGGCGCAGCGCGGGCTCTCCCTCATCGATGAACCCCAGGACGAGCTGATTCTGAGTGTTGCAGGAAGGACCGAAGGGTATGTCGGAGCTGACATGGAAGGACTCTGCCGTGAGGCAGGGGTTTTTGCCATGAGGGAACGGGCAGCAAGCGTCACCCTGCACCATTTTGAGATGAGCCTTGCAAAGCTCCATCCCACCATGAATGAACGCCTCAGGGAATTTTACTCCCGCATCCGTCTCCATTTCAAAGGGGGACTTCCCCGCGAGGTCCAGCCTCCTGAATACCAGTAACTACCTTTTTTGGGACTGTTTTTTGATATACTGGTCTGGTTGATAATTCCTACACTGTAGAGAAAAAAAGGACTATTCGCTGGGTCCGGTCAGCGAAGGCTTATCATAGGGATTGAATACAATAGTGAATGAGGTGGCACTCCGCTCTTGCGTAAGGACGACAAGCAGCCTACAGGGGTCATTGGTCTCGATGCTGTCATCGAAGGAGGATACCCCAGCGAAGCAGTCATCATCGTCATCGGCTCACCGCTTTCCGGAATTGACCATATCGCCCGCCAGTTCTGGAAGGTGGAAGAGGAAGGGGGCAGCTACATGATGATCGACAGCGAGGTGGAGGAGGGCATGGTGGACGCCCGTGGGATGACCCCTGATACATTTCCCGTACACTATCAGGGAAAGCGAATTATCGTGGATTCTCTCTCCTCGGTTATCCTGAATTTCGGGATCGATGAGGCGCTCCGCAGCCTCTCGATCGCAAGGAAGGAAGCTGCTCGGGAGAAGAGCACGATCATGTTCCTCCTGTATAACAATATCCATAAACCTGAAGATGAGAACCGGATTTTCCGTCTTGCCGATGTCGTGCTCGAATTAAAAGTTGTCACCTTCGTGACCGAGGTCGAGCGGCAGCTCGCGGTTCACAAGCTCCGGCAGACCAATGTTCCGAAACGGCTGATCCCTTTCAATATCACTGATAAAGGCGTCGAGCTCTCCACCACATCCCGGGTGGTGTGAAACTACATCAGAGGTTGTTCCGTACTTCTTGTACTGCCTCAACCATCCGGGCTAATTTCAGATAAGCAACATCCCTGGGAAGCATCCTGAGGCCGCAGTCAGGGTCAACCAGGAGCTGTTCAGGTGCAAATACCGACAATGCAGTCTCGATCCTGGACCTGATGGTGTCTGCCGATTCTGCGATCGGGGAAGAGGAATCGACGCACCCGAACCCAATCATCCTCTTCCCAAAGTCCATCTCCCTGCAGAGTGCAAGATTCCCGGGCGATTTGGCACATTCAAAATCAAGGATCCCGACAGGCATCCGGGCAAGTTCGCTGATAACCGGGGTGAGATCGCCGCATACGTGGAGGCAGACCGGAACAGTGATTCCGCGGGCAAGTACTTCCAGTGCCTCCCTTGCACTGGTGAGGTCCGCAACACCTGTTGAAAGAATCGGCTCATCAATCTGGATGACCGCAGCCCCCGCTGCAGCAAGAAACTGAGCTTCCTGTGCCAGGGCATAGGCGAGGTCGAGGGCGAGTTCACTCCTGTCCCGATACACCGGAGTCGAGATATGAAGGGCGAAAGAGAGGGTGGTCGGCCCCGTGATGATACCTTTCACCCTTTCAGCCCTGCTGATCGCATAGCGGGTATCGCCAAGGGTGATCGGTCCTTCGGGAGGGGAGACTTTTCCGATGACATCAGCGCCTCTTACGCCAGGAAGCCGCGAGGTGAAGATCTTCACCATGTCACCCCGGACCTGGCCATCGGAGATGATGTCGATTCCTGCCGCCAGCTGGTCGCTGACTGCCGTTCTTACCGCATCCCTGAAAGGATCGAAGATTCCAAAAAATCCTTTTCCCGTTACCACAGGATAGCTCCCGACGACTGTTGTCGGCAGGATGGTCCCGGGAAAGAGAAGGCTCATGGTGTCAGCCGGTGCCTGTCCCTCGGGAAGAGCACAGCCTCCCGGATGTTTGCAAGCGAAAGCATCGTCATGACCAGGCGTTCGGCCCCAAGCCCCCACCCTGCGTGCGGTGGCATGCCGTAACGGAAAGGAGTCAGGTAGAACTCGAAGTTCTCAGGCGAAAGCCCTTTCGCCCGTATCTGATGAGCAAGAAGGTCGTGTAGGTGGACACGGGCAGCCCCCGAGGAGAGTTCCATCCTCGGGTGCATCAGATCAAATGCCTTGCAGACAGAGGGGTCATCCTCACAGGGCATTGCATAGTAGGGCTTTATCGCAGTTGGCCAGTCGGTGATAAAGTAATGGGCTCCCATGTGTTCCCCGATGGCTTTTTCAGCGACGGTCCCGATGTCGTCACCATAACTGATGGGCTCACCGGTTGCCTTTGCCGCTATATCAATGGCATCCGGATAAGGGAGCCGCTCAAAGGGGGTATCAGGTATCGCGAGCTCACCGATCTCGAGCGCTTCAAGGGGATCGGCACACTGGTCCTGCACAAAGCGGTAAATATGGACAATGAGGTCCTCGAGCAGTCTCATTACATCAAGATGGTCGGCAAAGGAGACCTCGACATCGATAGAGGTGGCCTCATTCAGGTGCTTTGTGGTATTATGTTCCTCTGCCCTGAAGATCGGTCCGATCTCAAATACTTTCTCAAATCCCGCGGCCATCATCATCTGCTTGTACAGCTGGGGGCTCTGGTTCAGAAATGCCTCTTTCTCGAAATAAGCGATGGGAAAGAGCTCGGTTCCCCCTTCGGTGGCTGCAGCGACTACTTTTGGTGTGGTGATGTTCACAAAACCACGCGGGAAAAGGTATTCATAAACGGACCGTGTCACTGCACTCCGGATCTGGAAGATTGCGGTCACTCTTGGTCTTCGGGCATCGAGGAATCGTGCGTCAAGACGTGTGTCAAGGTCGGCAGGGACCTTTTCGACCACATCGAGTGGAAGGGGACTCTCGCTTCTGGCAAGCAGTTCAAAGGAATCAGGTACAAGCTCCCTGCCGCCGGGAGCTTTTTCGATTGCCTTGACAGACCCTCTGACACGGACGAGAGATTCCCTTGAAACTTCCCGGATAGCCGCAAGGACTTCGTCTCCCACCTTCTTTTTCGGTATGGTCACCTGTAAAATTCCGGTCCGATCCCGGATCAGGAAAAAAGTGAGGCCCCCAAGGTCCCTTACCTCGTGGACCCACCCGATCACTTCGGCCTGTGCCGTCCCGGAAGTCACCTCCTTTATTGGAATCCGCATATAAACTCCTTTAGCTATGGGAGGGGGGAGATAATCTCTTTTTTCCTGGGGTCGGAATAGTGAACCGTTTCAGAGCGATGCTGCAAGTGACCGGAGCCGGGGCTCCACCGCTGGAATCTCCTCAACGAGGATGTCCCATACGAGCACCCAGTCGGGTGAGAAATACATCCCGGCAAGCCGGTCTTTCATACCGGAAAGCTCCGTCCAGGGAATCCCGGGAGAGGCCTTTTTCGTTGCTTCTGATGTCCTGGCTGCCCCGTCGCCGATAATCTCGAGCGACCGTATCGCTGCCCTTTTCATGAGATCATCATGGGAGAACTCGCGAAAGCCGAGATTCTTCTTCCGCTGGAGCAGAAATACCATCTCTTCGAGCATACGGGAGATGTAGACCCGGTCACGGTTTTTTTCCGCATGCTCTGCCGCCACATCCGCGTGGAGGTACCCTTCAAGCACCCGGGTGGTGACAAGATCCACCCGCCTGCCTCCCAGGAGTTCCTCGAGATACAGGGCGAGGCCGAGATAATTCCGGTAGGTATCGCTCCCCTGTTCAAACTCGACCTCGATATCAATATCACTGCCCGGGTGTTCATCGCCCCGGGCGAGGGATCCGAAGATCCCTATCTTTTTTACGCCAAACAGTTTTCTCAACGCGGCATAGCGTGAATTAAGGGCGATGATGACCTCTTCGCGAAGTTCAATAGCTGGTCCGGGCATGATCAATGGCTCCTTATATACCGTGCAGGATCAGGTTCCCTGCCATACTGGAGGAACATATTATCCAGTGTCCTATTTATAGCGTGTTCTACCATCCCAAGGTTAATGTAAACCCTCATGCAATCTCTCTCCGTGATAAAGACCCGTGCCCTGATGGCAGCAGTCCTTGTGGGATGGATCCTCCTTTCCGGCTGTGTGCAGGAAACAGGCGACAGCAATGTCCCGGAAAGCCCGGGCCCGGCCACCGCCCCACCCACCCCGCCGGTTCAGATGACCGTAATGCTCCCTCCATATGGTGAACCGGTAACAGGACCTGTGCAGTTCATACCTGGCGGGGTTTACCGTGTGGGGGATACGATCCTGATAACTGGTACAACCATCCTTTCACCTGGAAATCCATTGCTCATCGAGATAAGGTCCATCGCTTTCGGTCCATCGAATAAATCGGATCCGGACTATTTCTCGGGGGCAACTGCAGTGATCGAAGTTTTAAAAGGGTCATCTGAAGGGCAGAATACCTGGCGATATGTCCTCAATACATCAGGATTTTCACCGGGAGAATATTCTCTTGAGATTACCGGGTTGAAGGTACTGAATTTCCGGGAGTCCGCGAGCTTCAGCCTCCGCTCCTGAACTCTTTTTCCCGTCAGGGGTAAGAAGTCTTCCCCCACGATACCAACAGGGATCCAGGCATCTCCTGCTTGTCTTGTCTCCATGCACCTTCGTTCCTTATCGCCGGGAGGGGGGAATATCCCCTCATTACAGGCCTTTTAAGAACAGGCAGTATTCCCTGCTTTACCCTTTTTCCCGGCCTCAATCAGCGCTCCAGCGAGGGCAGCGCTTTTTTCCGGATCGATCATGAGGGTGTCATACCGGAGACTGCCGGGGACAGGGACAGGGTCCCTTATATCTTGGACAAAGAGATCGCAAAAATCCCTGTAGAGTGAACAGGTCGAGGCTGAATCAGGGGAGAGACCACGGGCTTTCATCAGTGCTGCGGCAGGGCCGCTTACCGGAGCATCGCCAATAAAAGGGCTCACCGCGATCACGAATGCATCCATCAGTGCAGGGACAACCCCGGAGCATTCAAGAATCGGGAGGATGCTCGTGATGGGATTGCTCGGCCCGATGATGACCAGGTCTGCCCTCCCGATTGCATTGATAACCTCGGCACTTGCAAAAGGCCCTGTAGGGGCGTACCTGATGACCTCCTGTATCGGGAGAGTTCCCCTGTGCTTCACCCAGTACTCCTGGAAATGAATCGTCCCCTCACCAGTCCTGATCAGGGTTGCCACCTCTTCATCGGTCATAGGGAGAATGCTGGCATCGATACCCATCCGCGACGAAAGAATCCGTGTGGCCTCGGTGAGCGAATAACCCTGCCGGAGCAGCTCGCCGCGGACGATATGGAGGGCACGGTCAGAATCACCGATTCCGATATACTCATCGATGCCGAGGCGTTTCACCTCTTCATGGGTATGGAATGAATCGCCCCGAATCCCCCACCAGGTATCGGTATTAAGCTTCCCGGAAAAGAGATAGAGAAGGGTATCGATATCGGGAGAGAGATGGTTTCCTGATATCCAGAGATCTTCGGCGGTATTTACAATGACTGATATCTGGTGATCGGGTATATGCCTGCGTGCCCCCCTGACCAGTTTGGGGGTTCCTGTTCCTCCGGAGAGAAAAGTGATCATCACTCAATAGTTTTATCTGCTCGATCCCAAGACTGTTTAGGTGCCAGATGAAGATCATCAAGGACCCTGTGCACGGGTATATCGAGGTTGCTCCCTATGCTCTCGACCTGCTGGACTCCTCCATTCTCCAGCGCCTCCGCTATATCCGCCAGCTCGGTTTCTCCTTTCTCGTATACCCGGGAGCACACCATACCCGGTTTGAACACTCGCTCGGTACCCTCTACCTTGCCAACGTGATGGCGCGCCAGCTGAACCTGTCGCTGGAAGATCAGAAACTGGTCGCCGCAGCAGCCCTCATCCATGATATCGGGCATGGTCCGTTCTCTCATGCCATCGAGCCGGTCATGGAGGAACTCTGCGGGAGATCCCATCACGATGCCTCATGGCTCCTTGAGGACCGGGATCTTTCCGGATGCATGGAATGCCACGGGATCAGTTTGGAAGAGACTGCAGCCATCCTTGGCGGAAATCACCCCCTATCAGGAATTATTCACGGGGAACTGGATGTGGACAGGATGGATTACCTCCTGCGCGATGCCCATTATACCGGTGCGCCGTATGGGACCGTGGATGCGCACCGGCTCATACGGAATACCTGTCTCTCGGATGGGTATGTCGCTCTTGAAGAGGGGGGAATCAATGCCGCGGAATCCCTGCTCATCGCCCGGACACTCATGAGGCCGGCGGTGTATTTTCACCATGTGAGCCGTATCGCCGAGATGATGTTATCAGCAGCGGTCCACGCCCATCTGAAAAGAAAACACGGGGCTGACCCTGTTGCATTCATGAGACTTGATGATTCCGGCTGTATGCAGAACCTCTTGCACTCCCCGTCTGAAGTTGCCCGCATCCTTGCTGAGCAGATCTATTACCGGAAACTGTATAAGAGGGCGCTTTATGTTGGATGGGAACAGGTCAGCGCGGCAATGATCGCACAGGAGATGCATCCGTCAAAAAGGCGGAGCTTATCGGCCTCGATTGCGGAGGCAGCAGGTGTGGAGGCTCACGAGGTCCTGGTCGACATTCCTGTATTTCCCCGTTCCATGTCGGTGCACGTCATGATCAGGAACCGGCATCGCCTGATCGGACTCGAGGAGATCTCTCCACTGGTAACGACACTGAACGAGACGCGCCGTGGCCAGTGGCGGCTCGGGGTGTATACACCCCCGGTTCATGTCCCTGCTGTTGCAGCGGCTGCCCGGGAGATCCTGCATATCCGGCCCCTCACCACGCAGGACCGGCTGCGTTTGTAACCAGGTTCCGGTCCCGGATCAAAAAATAAAGTTTATGTACATCGAGATGAAACTTCCAGCGAGGGGGACATAAATGCTCGAATACTGGATAGTTGTCACGATTGGCGTTATTGTGGTGATATGCGCACTCTGTGTCACATACCTCTACGCCGAAAGCCGGGAACTCCGGCTGGTCCGCAGCAGGTACAGACTGAAGGTCTACGAAGAACTCTTCCATGCCGTGACAGATCTGAATGTTGCCGGACCGGATGTATATAAACTCGACATGGCCAAACGGCGCCTCGCGCATACCCTGAACCGGCTCAACCTGGTCGCTTCTGGTGAGGTTCTGAAAAATGTGAACGAGCTGCTTGATTTTCTCAACGAAACCCCGTCCGGGAATTATGATGTGCTCCGGCAGACAAATATCCTCAATACCATTGTCAGGTCGGCAAGAAAAGATCTTGACCCCGATGCTGCAAAGGAGCTTGAGGATGCGGCATTTCGTTTCCGTTTTTATGCACCTCCGAGGGCCTGAAAATTTACATATTTCCGGGATTATCCGGAAACCCTTTGTTTTTTACAAAGAATCGTCCCAGATTTTTTAATATGCAGCATCACTAACCTGATGTAGGTAGGAACCGGAGGGAGGTTTATGGAAATGCCTGGCGGGATGCGGGGTTTTATTGACCAGATGAGGGAATGCGGGGAGGTCATTGAGTATGAGGATCCGGTAGCCTCTGACTACGAGGCGTCCAGACTGGCGCATGGAACCGACAGGCTGCTCATGTTTCATAACCTGGAGGGTTCACGGGGGGTTATGAACGTGACCGCAACAAGGAAAGCCCTCTCCCTTGCACTCTCCATTCCCGAAAAGGAGATGGTAAGGAGGCTCTCGGCTGCGGAGTACCAGGGAAGTGTTATCCGCGAGGGAAACCTCCCGATGTCCACCCCGGACCTCCGGAAAATTCCGATCATGAAACATTTCCCGGGGGATGCGGGGAAATATATCACGGCAGGTATAGTATTTTCACGGTATGGGGATATCGAGAATGCCTCCATTCACCGGATGCTTGTTCTCGGGGAGAAGAAGGTCGCGGCGCGGCTTGTTGAAGGACGGCATACCTACACCCTACACCGTGCAGCGCAGGAAAAAGGCGACCGGTTACCCGTTGCAGTGGCAATCGGGGTTCACCCGGCAGTCACCATCGCAAGCTGTACCCGGGTCCCGAAAGGAAAAGAGCTCTCCTACGCGGCTGAACTGCTTGGGGGGGAGATCCGGGTTTTCCAGTGTCCGAACGGGGTACTCGTCCCCGATGCAGAGATTGTATTCGAAGGTTATATCGGTGGAGAAAAAACCCCGGAGGGTCCGTTTGTCGATATTACCGGGACGTATGATATCGTGCGTGACCAGCCGGTGATCGAGTTTACCGGGATGCACCTGAAACGGGACTTCCTCTATCACGGGATACTTCCGGGAGGAAACGAGCATAAGATGCTCATGGGAGCCCCGTATGAACCTGCCATCTACCGTGCCGTGGCAGGAGTGACCGAAGTGAGGAACGTTGTTCTCACCACGGGTGGTTGCGGATACTTCCACGCGGTCATCCAGGTCCGCAAACAGACCCAGGGTGATGGTAAAAACGCCATTCTGGCAGCTTTTGCAGCCCATACCTCGCTGAAACACGTGGTTGTGGTGGATGAGGATATCAATCCGTCCGACCTTCAGGATATCGAGTTTGCTATTGCAACGAGGGTCAGGGGGGATAAGGACCTGATCATGGTTTCCGGTGCCCGGGGGTCGTCGCTTGACCCGTGCCAGGCAGAGGATGGTACCAATGTCAAGGTGGGGATCGATGCCACGATGCCGCTCGGCAGGGAAGATGAATTCCGGAGAGCCGGGTGGGACTGAGACTGATGCAGTTGCTCCCTGCAGAAGAGGCGATCCTTGCCGGAGAATCCGGCGAGACCCGGCAGCAGATGATGGAGATCCTGGTCGCTCTTGGGAAGGTTTTCTCTGCAGAACGACTGGTTCCCATCAAGAGTGCCCAGGTGAGCGGGGCCTCCTATAAAACCATCGGCGAAGCCGGGCTCGAATGGCTTTCCCTGCTGGATGCCAGGGTTTCAGTACCAACCGTTCTCAATCCGGTGGGGATGGACCGGGTCCTCTGGCGCGAGATGGGGATCAGCCCGGGTTTTGCCAAAAAGCAGGAAGCGGTGATAAGTGCTTATGCACGGCTCGGTGTCAAGCTGGAATGCACCTGTACCCCGTACTATATCTACCAGACACGGTTTGGGGATCATCTCGCATGGTCTGAATCATCTGCGGTGGCGTATGCAAATTCCGTGATTGGTGCACGGACCAACCGCGAGGGAGGCCCATCCGCCCTTGCGGCTGCGATTATAGGAAAGACACCCGAGTATGGTCTTCACCGTGTTGCAGAGCGAAAACCACAGGTTGTTGTGACGGTTGAGGGTGCCGCAGACTGGGATGAGACTGCCCTGTATGGCGCAGTGGGATACCATGCAGGAAAGAGCATCGGGGATCGTATCCCGCTCCTCCGGGGGCTGCGGCCGAAGAGGGATCAGCTCAAGGCGCTCGGGGCTGCTATGGCTGCTTCAGGAGCTGTGGCGCTTTTTCATGTTGAGGGAATCACCCCGGAAGCCAGGATATTTGGATACGACCTGAGCGGGCTTGAGGCAATCACGGTCGAACCGGGAGAGATCATGTCCCTGATGCAGGAGGGCCCGGTCGATGCTGTGGCTCTCGGCTGCCCACACTGTTCATCAGAGGAACTCCGTAAGATTGCCGGGCTTCTTGAAGGCAGCAAAGTAACCGTTCCCCTTTACGTATTCGCTGCAAGGAAGGTGATCGAGGCAACTCCTGATGCGGTAGCGGCCATCGAACGGAGCGGAGGCCGCGTCTATGCCGATACCTGCATGGTGGTGTCCCCCGCCCTTGAAAAATACGGGGTGATTATGGTGAATTCCGGGAAAGCATTTGCCTATGTCCCCAATATGTGTGGCGCCTCGGTGAGAATAGGCACGACAGAAGCGTGTATTGAGGCTGCTGCAGGCAGGCCTTCTGTCTGAAGGCCTGGGCCAATAGATGAGTATGCTCGAGGGGCCATCCCTGAGATTTCTTCCCCCTGGCGCTCCAATAAAATACCGGCGCCATGGGCACCTTTAAATTTTTCATTCTACAACAATCTTTCTGGTATGGCCTTTACAGACCTTAAACTGGAACGATTCAGGGATTTGCGGATGCCTGTCCTGGTTATTCTCATCGCAGTTTCACTCTTCCTTGAAATTTTTGTGCACTGGTATCTCGGTATATCTGTTGTTTATTCGCATTTTTTTTACATTCCGGTCGTTCTGGCAGCGGTCTGGTACGGGAAGCGTTCGGTGATCGTTGCATTGATCCTTGGGATTGCACAGCTCGCAGGGACCTGTTATTCTGTCGGGGCACTCGATATGGGATCCCTCGCCCGGGCACTGATGTTTGTCGTGATTGCACTGGTAATTGGTGCGATTTCAGATCACATGAAAAAAGAGCAGGAGCAGCTGATCAATGAGGTAACCGATGCTGCCCTCCGGTCAGGACTCAGGAGTGGTGGCACTTCTGGGAGTGCAGCCGAGCGGAAAAGCAGGATTCTCTCTTTTGCAAGCGTCAAAAAGCTAAGAGAACGCAGCGATGTTCCCGGACTCATCAGGGCGCTTTCGAACCGTGACCCGGCAGTACAGTACGAAGCGGTGGAGGCACTGGGGAATATCGGAGACCCTGCTTCAACGGAAGCCCTGATGGACGCACTGACCGGTGACCAGTACAGCGGGATCAGGTGGAAGGCAGCAGAAGCACTCGGAAAAATCGGGGCTCCGGCAGTACCTCCCCTCATTCGTGCCCTTAAAAACCCGGATGAAGATGTCCGGTGGAAAGCGGCCGTTACACTGGGGGAGATCGGGGATGCGCGTGCAGTCGGGCCGCTGGTGGATCTTCTTGGCGATGAGGACCGGTTTGTGAGGAGCCGTGCCGCATATGCCCTTGGACTGATCGGGCCAGACGCGGTTGCCGGCCTTCGGGACGCACTCGTGAACGGGAGTGTTGAGACCAGGCGGGGTGCCGTAGCAGCTCTTGGAATGATCCCTGATCCGGATGCGGTGAAAGCATTGATCCAGGATCTTGATGATCCCTCCGATGAGGTGCGGCAGGATGTGATTGATGCGCTTTCCCGTCAGGGTAAACGAGCGTTCGATCCCCTCGTCCAGGCTCTTCGTGCTCCCGGACAGAGGATCGCAGAGGGAGCAGCCCTGGCACTTGCCGGTTCAGGAAGACCTGAAGCAGTTGGTGCCCTTATCCTTGCCCTTGATACTGCAGATCCGGCAATGCGGCCTGTTCTGCAATCAGCCGTCAATGATCTTGTCGCACGGCAGAACCGCCAGGTTTCAAAGAACGCGATGGAAGAAACGCCTGATTTCAACCATGGGGAAAATCAGGGTTTACGTGAATAATTATATCTGGTGTCAGATCGTTAGGTGTTTTCTGTGTTCGGGGAGTATGACTATCCGTTCCGCCTGGAATCAGGGCAGGTCAGGATCAGAATTGAAGAGGACGGCGGTTTTTTTACCTATCATCGTAGTTCGGACGGTGACGATGTACATAAAATCATAGGCGGAAAACGCGGGAAGATCGTAATCAACCCGGTCGAACCGGTAAACCTTCCCGAAGAGGTGACAAAATATCTGGAGATCCGGTTCACCCCCATGGCAATTGAGCCGGACTCGGTGCAGGAAGTGTATCTGAAATTTCCAATAGAGATAGGTGTTTTTCTCAAGGGCAAGGGGGAGGGGGACCTTCTCGATATCTTTGGTCTCACCAGGGCAAAGTACTCCCTCTACGGTACTCCGGATGAAGGAATAATCACCCGGTATTATGAGAGCGCGGTGTATGAACGGATCCCGGAATCTGACCCTTTGAGGGAAGGGGTGCTCTCCCTCACGGTCAGGAACTCAAGCCGGGGGTGGGTGGAGGTGTCCCGTGTCGTCATTGACTGCTCCTCGCTCTATCTCTATTACAAAGACATGGTATCCCTCGCAGCACAGATGGATATCTTCTCCAGGGAGATCGCCGATGTCTGGATCGACGACCGGCCTCTGGGGGAAGAGATGACACCTGTGAGCCTTTTTTCCAGGGCACGAAAAACGATCATCCCTGATAAGATTCCGTTCACCATGGAATACGGGGCTGGTGAGTAGATGATCCCTCTTGATACTCCGATTTATGGCACGGTAACTCTCGGGGATCTGATCCTCTTTGTCATAGCGGTAATTGTCTCTGTCATCATTGCAAAGATTGTTGCCATTTACCTGAAGAGGGCATTGTCTGACAGGATCGACCGGGGTGAACTCGATAAACTTATCAAGGTTATCCAGGTTGTTATCATCTTTTTTGGGATCTGGTTCGCGCTGCCAAGTTTTGACCTTGATGTCGGCCAGCTGCTGGTGATTGGCGGGACTGCCGGATTGATCATTGCTTTTGCCTCCCAGAAAATCGTCTCGAACCTCGGTTCAGGGATTTTCCTCCTGATCGAGCGTCCTGTAAAGATTGGGGATACCATCCGTATTGGTAATATCTCCGGCACAGTGTACCAGATACGGGTGCTCTCCACCATCCTCAAGACCAATGAGGGGATTTATGTACGGGTTCCGAATGAGCAGGTCTTCACCTCTGATATTACCAATTATGTGGCAAGTCCGGCCAGGAGGTTTGAATACCGGATAATGGTCGGGCACCGTGAAAATGTTGAAGCGGTAAACAGCGCCATCCTGGCCCTCATATCGGATCATCCCTTCGTACTGAAAAACCCTCCGCCATCCGTCTATATGGCAGGGCTTTCCGAATCGGGGATTGAGATCGTGATCAGGATGTGGATTCCCTCCATGGTCTGGGATTCTTTACAGACAGAGATGCCCTGGAAGATCAAACAGCTTCTCGACCGGATGGGTGTTGAAATCCCGGTACCGCAGCGGGTTATCAGGTATGCGGAGGTTCAACCGCCAGAAAAACGGCAGGATTGAGGATAACGTCATGCAGCAGGGAATCGGGAAGGATCTTGAAGCGCTTGCTGATCAGGACCGGAACGTCCGACTGGACGCAGTGAAACGCCTGGCAGGCGCCGGGACTCCTGCAGTAAACCCGCTGATACAGGCAATGGAGGGGGCAAAGAGCAACGATTTCCGGTGGTATGCTGCCCTTGCGCTTGCCCGTATCGGCCAGCCGGCCATTGAGCCGCTGATCACTGCCCTCCGGAGAAACAGGGACCCTGATTTTCGCCGCTATGTGTCAGCCGCGCTTGGACATATGGGGGAGGCTGCTGTTGATCCCCTTATCTCGGCTATGAAGGGGGCAGACCCTGCCATGAGGGGTTTTCTCTCGGCAGCCCTCTGCCGGATCGGTGCCCCTGCAATCGATCGGCTCAAAGAGGTGTATTCCGGCACGGATGAGGAACTCAGGCAATGTGCCTCCCTTACGCTCTGGGGGATGGGAGAGGCCGGGATCATCGAGATGATGCAGGCTCTCGATGAGGATGAGCACGAGTCCTGAACCGGATCGATCGACTTTTTGCGGTTCGGAACCGAACAGATAGTCAGGAGCGGGTTATGGCAGTGCAGCGGTCCGTGGCGATGGAGTCGTATGAAAAGGCTCTCCAGGATGAGCTGTTCTCTGCACTCGAGGTCGCTTCCCGTGCACGTGCGGTTGGGATCGATCCGCGGACTATGGTAGAGATTCCCGTGGCAAGCGACCTTGCCGACCGGGTGGAGGCACTTCTCTCTATTCGCGGAATTGCAGCCCGGATACGCGAGCTTGAGGCCGGGATGAGCCGCGAGGAGGCTGCTCTCCGGATCGGTGATGACTTCGTGGAACGCCGGTTTGGTGAGCAGTCGCGGGAGGAGGTGCTCGACCATGCAATCCGGACTGCAATGGCGATGCTCACGGAAGGCGTTGTGGCAGCCCCGACCGAGGGGATTGCAAAGATAGGGATCGGCAAAAACGATGACGGAACTGAGTATCTCCGTATCTACTATGCCGGCCCTATCCGGAGTGCTGGAGGAACAGCGCAGGCGCTTTCTGTGCTCGTCGGCGATTATGTGCGGCGTTCGCTCGGGATCAGCAGGTACATTCCCCGTGAGGAGGAGGTAGAACGTTACATCGAGGAGATCAGGCAGTATAACTCCATCATGAATCTCCAGTATCTCCCGGGAGAGAAGGAGATTCGCCTCATCGTCCGGAACTGCCCGGTCTGTATCGATGGGGAAGGCACGGAACAGGAAGAGGTGGGCGGGTACCGGAACCTTGAACGGATCGAGACAAATGCCGTGCGGGGGGGAATGGCTCTCGTGCTTGCTGAGGGACTTGCCCTCAAAGCCCCGAAAGTCCAGAAGTATGTCCGTGCCATGAAGATGGACGGGTGGGAGTGGCTGGAGGAGCTGACATCCGGTGCAGGGAAGACCACGGATACGGATACCGATACCATCCTCCCGAAAGACAAGTATCTCCGTGATCTTATCGGGGGTCGCCCGGTTTTTTCGTACCCGATGAGGAAGGGCGGGTTCCGGCTCCGCTACGGGAGGTCGAGGAACACGGGGTTTGCCGCGGCCGGGATCAACCCGGCAACGATGCATATCCTTGGTGATTTCCTGGCGGTAGGCACCCAGATGAAGATAGAGCGGCCGGGGAAGGCTGCCGGGATCGTCCCGGTTGACACCATCGAGGGACCGACAGTCAGGCTGAAGAACGGGGATGTGCTCCGTATCGATGACGCGGAGACAGCCCGGGCTGTCGTCCCGGATATAGAGAGGATCCTCGATATCGGCGAAATCCTGATCAGTTACGGGGAATTCATTGAGAACAATCACCTGCTCATCCCGTCTGCATACTGCGAGGAGTGGTGGCAGCTCGAGGGAGGGTTCTGCAGACCTGGAACCGAGCTTGAGGCGGTTGCCCTCTGTTTTGAAGGGGCGTTCCTTCACCCGGATTATACCTGGTTCTGGGACGACATCAGTACCGACCAGGTAAGGGAACTTGCCGGTTTTGTCGAAGAGCATGGAGAGATCAGGCATGGGATCCTGCTCATTCAGAACGAACCAGGGATCAAGGCCATCCTCGAAGAGATACTCGTCCCCCACATGGTTCGGGAAGGAATGATCTGCATCAGCACCTACAAGGTTTTTATTGCATGCCTCGGGCTTGACCTGAACCTGAAGAAGAGGAAGGAGTGGGAGAGTGCTCCCATGGATGATTCACTCGGGCTGGTGATGCACCTCTCCGGGTTTAGGATCCGCTCAAAGGCGGGCACCAGGATCGGTGGGAGGATGGGGCGGCCGGGGAAATCGAAACCGCGGAAGATGAATCCTCCTCCTCATTCCCTTTTTCCGCTTGGTGAAGCCGGGGGATCCCGCAGGTCGTTCCAGGAGGCATCCAACCACAGCCCTGAAGCGAACAGGGACGGGGGGGTGATCAGGATCGAGACCGGCAGGAGGCGCTGTCCCGCGTGCGGGACCGACACGTACCATAACCGGTGTGACTGCGGCGCCCATACCATAGCGGTGTATACCTGCCAGAGGTGCAAGCGGGAGAGCGGGGAACCGGAATGCCCGGTATGCAAGGTACCTTCCTCCTGTTCCCAGACCCTCCTACTCAATGTCAAGCAGGAGTATGTCCTCGCGATGGAGCGGCTCGGGAGGCGTGAAAACCCTGTCGGGCTGGTGAAAGGGGTGAAGGGGCTCATCTCGCGGGAACGGGCTGTCGAAGAGATCGAGAAAGGTATCCTCCGGGCAGAGAACGAGCTCTTTGTCTTCAAGGACGGGACCATCCGGTTTGACATGATCGATCTCCCTCTGACCCACTTCCGCCCGGACGAGGTGGGTGTGAGCCCGGGGCGGCTGAAGGAGCTTGGGTACCCGTGCGATATCCATGGAACGCCCCTCTCCCGGGCCGACCAGGTGCTGGAGCTCAAACCGCAGGACATCCTCGTCTCCGAGTCCTGCGCAGACTACATGGTCAGGGTCGCCCGGTTCATCGATGAGCTGCTCACCCGCTGCTACCATCTCCCTCCCTACTACTCGATCACTTCGAGAGAGGAGCTGATCGGGCACCTGGTGATCGGCCTTGCCCCGCATACCAGTGCAGGGGTCCTTGCCCGGATTATCGGGGTTTCAAGGGCGAATGTCGGCTATGCCCACCCGTTTTTCCATGCAGCCAAGCGGCGGAACTGCTTTTACGGCGACACGGAACTTGAGTTCTCTGACGGGAGGAACTGGAAGACGATGCCGCTCCGGCAGTTCGTAGTCGAGAATTTTGATCTCTCCCGGCCCGGCATCGACCGGCTGGGCACCTATTACTCTGACCCGCTGCAGAGGTACTTGACACGGACGATCGACAGCGAGGGAAAACCGCACCTCCGGAAGGTCACCTCGGTCTCCATCCATAAAGCCCCTCCCCAGCTGATCCGTTTTGAGACCGCCCAGGGACGGGTGATCGCGGTCACGCCGGATCACGCAATGCTGGTATGGGATCTCTGCTATCTGCGAAAGATCAGGGCGGTCGAGCTGAAGGAAGGCGACCCGGTCCCGGTGATGGTAGGGATGAACGTGATCACCGACCATATCCTGCACCGGGATATTGTCCCTGCCCCTGAAGACCGGGTCTACTGCCTGACCGTTGAGGAGGAGCATACGGTCTGCGCAAACGGGATATTCACCGGACAGTGTGATGGAGACGAGGACTGCATCATGCTCCTCCTCGACGGTCTGATCAACTTCTCCCGGGCGTTCCTGCCCGAGTCCCGCGGCGGGACCATGGATGCCCCCCTTGTGCTGACCACAACTATCGATCCCGCTGAAATTGACAAGGAGAGCCACAACCTGGATGTCATGGCCTCGTATCCGCTCGAACTCTACCTTTCCGGGCTCAAATACGCCCACCCCCGGGAGATTGTGCCGCTGATCGACCGGGTTGAAAACCGGCTGGGCACCCCTGCGGCGCTCGAGGGGTTCTTCTACACCCATGACACCTCGGATATCTCTGCCGGGCCGCTTGAATCCACCTACACCCAGTTAAAGACCATGATTGAGAAACTCGAGGCAGAGCTGACACTGGCAGAAAAGATCCGCGCGGTGGACCAGGACGATGTGGCGGAACGGGTCCTGACCACTCATTTCATCAGGGACCTGATGGGGAACCTCTCTGCGTTTTCAAAGCAGAAGTTGCGATGCGTCAAATGCAACCACAGTTACCGGAGAATGCCGCTTGCAGGCAAGTGCACGCGGTGCGGCGGAAATATCATTCCGACCGTCCATGAAGGGTCGGTGAAGAAGTATCTCGAGGTCTCCCGGGCTATCTGCGCCCGGTACAAGGTCTCAGAGTACACGAAGCAGCGGGTGATGGTGCTCGAACGGGCGATCGATTCCACATTCGGCCAGGAGAAGGACACACAGCTCGGCCTCGCGGACTTCATGTGAGGAAATCTTCTTGTAAGGATCAATGTATCCTGACAATATCGGTATTCCCCTGAATGACTCACGTTTTTGTTACCGATTTTGGCCTAATACTAGTAAGAGCGAGGGTAGCCAAGCTGGCCAACGGCGGCAGACTCAAGATTTTTCAACCAAATTTGACATCAGACCCCCTTTAGAAATCTCAAAGGCTTTTACTATCCCCAACCTATGTATTTGCAAGCGAGGGTAACCAAGTGGTCAACGGTGATCGACTCAAGATCGATTCGCGCAGGCGTTCGCGGGTTCAAATCCCTCCCCTCGCATTGGTTTTAAAACGCTCACACCGCCGTAAAGAAATTTCTTCACCGAAATTTCCAGAGCGAACAAAATCTGTTACACTTAGTCGTCTCATTGCCCCCGTCTCTCTGCAATTTTGAATGTAAGCAGGGTTGTTATCCCTTAATCTGCTGACAATCGCCATGCATGGAGAATCCCCATCTGGCCGAGCGGACCGTAAGCCGGGATACGGTCGATGGAAAAAGAGTATTCCCGGGCAATGAAATGAAGGAGTTCCGGATTGGGTGGTCCACCGATAGGAGGCTGGTGGAGCTCCATCTCGATCCTTCGGATGCCCCTGAAATCCTGGGGGTGTATCGTCCATTCAGCCCCTTCGCAGTCACACTTGAGAAAATCACAGCCCCCTGCCGCTTCAATCAGGTCCCGCAGCCTGAACGTGGGGGTCAGGGAACGGGCACCATCCCATTCAGTTTCAGAAGGGAATCCGTCTCCCAGCGCTGCACGAAAGACCCGGACGTTCACCCCATTCAGCGCAATATTCTTATCGAGGAGTCCTGTTGTCACCGGTTCAACGGCTGAGACAAGGCGGCTTTTTTTCGCGGCGCGTATACAGAACGCCCCGATATTGGCGCCGATATCAAGCACCCGATCTTCCCTCCGGATATCCTCCATCCAGTATTCCGGGACCTCAGTGATTTGACGGAACGGTGTAAAAACCGGTAAAAACCTGATCCCGTCCCGGGTGATGCGGCATTGTTTCTGAGCCGGGAGCATCTTTTCTGGTTACCCCCCAGGTATTCCCTGATTTCGTCAGTGCTGTTCATATGAGATAAACCGGCCCGATCGTTTAAACGTGGTGATGCAGCTTCCGGAAAATGGGGGTAGCTTTGGGGATGTGGGCGTATTCAGGAACTTTCATAGTATCGGCGTGTTTACCCTTCAGCAATGAAACCGGATATACGGGCAGGGATTGCCCTTCTCGCTGCGGCATTGCTGATGGCGGGAGTATTGCTTGCATCAGGACCGTATCTGTTCTCTCCTCCTCTTCCCGGCACTCCTCCTGAAAGCAATGCCTCGTCTCCCCTCCCTGCTTCCCCTTTGACGGTGACTTCTCCCGCCGTTTCAGGACCTCCTTCCTTCATCCTGATAGTGACTCCGGTCGAAGCACGGGCCCGTCCCGGTGATACAATTCTCTATGCCCTGAGCATTGAACCAAACGGCGGATTCAACCAGACGGTATCTCTCCGTCTTGATGTGAGTGCACTTCTCCTGTACAGGAATTCCTTTGACCTTGGATCCGTCTCGCCGCCCTACCCGCGGACATTTACGTACCTCTTCAGGGTGCCGGATGAAGTGCCGGGAGGTGTCACGGTGAAAGGCGTTCTCGTTGCCGAAGGAGGGGGCCATAAGGAAGAGAGGGATCTTATCCTCCTGGTGGGGAAGTGAAATCTTCACTTTGGCGGAATACCAGGATTTGAGAGCTATCCCTCTGTTTCAGGCACAATCTGCAGCAGTCTGTAGCCTATACGCTTCTCCAAAACGCAGTCCCTGATTTCACGCTCACGCCGGGAAAGAGAAGGATTTTTTGCAGTCTTTATCTCGACAAACACGATCTTTCGGATGGCATCGTCCGCGAGGCCGTCAAAGACCACCAGATCGACAGGGCTCCCGAGAAACCGTGCGTCTTTCGGGTTGTAGGGAAAATCAGGAAAATACGGGATGAGGTGCTCGGTAATTTTTCCCTTCGTAACAGACTGGCTCCTCCTGACCGCATCTGACCGGATGATCTCTTCCTCATTGGCCCTCCACCCGGCAAAAAGGATCCTTGCCTTCTCTTCAGAGAGCCGTTCGAGTTCTCCGGCCTTCCACCCGGCGAGATCCTGTCGCTCCTGTTCCCTCCAGGCTTCAAAGACCGCACGGGCACGGGATTCGATGCTCCTTCCCTGGAGAATATACAGCAGGAGGAGAATCCCGAGAACAATAAAGAGAATCAGTATAATGATCCATTCGATCCCTGCCATAAGTCGTATATGTTCTCCGGGAAACCTCTTTACCCTGCCACATCCAACAAGCCGTGACAGCGCATGAGTGACACTCTCACCCCTTCGGCACAGGATGCCTCAATCCGGAACGTTCCGGGCTGGATTCGTGCAATCGAGATTATTGCAGGTATCATCCTTGTGGTCCTCTCGTTCAATATCTGGGGATACCCGCTCGTTGCGGGTATCTCGGTCATCTATATGTTCGGCCTGGCACTGATCATCCTCGGGACCGTGAGGATGGGAACAGGGATATTCGAAACATCGCTCGGAAGCGGTGCACGGGCACTGGTGGTGATTCTCGGGATACTCCTCCTGCTTATCGGCTTTTATGCAATCGCGTATCCTGCTGGCGGGGCCGTGACGCTGATCTACTTCTTTGCATTCGGGCTGATGCTTGCCGGAATCGACCTGATCGTGCGTGCCGGTGCCGGGCTGCCCGGACCTGATGCCCCTGACTGGGTACGGTATCTCTCGATTGCCGCCGGTATTTTCGCACTGCTGATCGGTTTTATCGCGCTGCTGTATCCCGGCTTTGGGGCTGCTCTTCTCTTTATCCTGATCTCGCTTGGTCTCCTTGTACTCGGCATCGATCTGATAGCAACCGGGATTATCGGGAGAAGACTGGCAGTTCCCTGAATCCTTTTTTTGAAGAACCCCCCGGGCTTATTTTCTGGGGGACTCTTTTTTTTAAGCCCGATGATATTATCCGGGTTCCCGGACAGGCCGGATACAATCGCCCGCCATCCGGATAACCCCGGCATGTTCCAGTGAACCCCGGACGAATTGAAAATAGAGTTCTATCTACCGGGATCGTTTCGGCATTTTTCGAGGGGCCCGGTATCTACAGGCCGCATTCATGGATCAGTTCGAGTGAGGTCCGGGCGGTCTTCCTCACCCGGGAATCAGGATCTTCAACCGCTTGTTTGAGGAGATCTTCTGCTTCCTTGCATCTCATAATCCCAAGCGCCCGGGCACACGCATTTCGTGTGCAGTCATCCCCTGTGGTGAGTCCTTGCTTGAGGGGATCTGAGAGGTCCGGATTATTGATCGAGCGGATCCCTGCAGCCACCATCTCCCTGATGTACCATTTTTCTTCAGGGAGCCGGTGGATCAGGTCGGCAAGAACCGAGGGATCTTTGAGGCGGCCGATCCTGCCCACCGCCTCCTGGCGGATGATCCAGTCCTCGCATTTCAGGTCCCGGAAGATGAGGGTGACCTCATCCAGCTCCACTCTCTTTTTCCTCACAGTACCACCTCCACGATATTAGTACTATAGACGCGATAAATATTTATGTTATTGGATGGAAGGTTCTTTCTCTTCACGAGGAACAAGCGTGTCCCCGTAACAGGGCAGGGATATTCGGATATTCAGGAGAGAGCAGGATAATTCTATAAACTCGCAGATCACACTTTTTTTACTTGAAGCCGGACGTCCAGGAACGGGGCAGAATGGAGTTGATGTACTGACTGATAAAAAGCCGGGCCAGGGTATCCCTGAGGAGATAGTCAGGGTCCGCATTCCGAACAAGAGGAACCGCGAGATCTTTGCATGCGCCGAACTGATGATGGGCGCAAACCATATCCGGGTGAGGTGCTTTGACGGGGTCACCCGGATGGGCAGGATCAAGGGAAAGATCAAGAAGAAGGTCTGGATTCGCGAAGGAGACATTCTCATCGTGGTTCCCTGGAGTTTTCAGGACGACAAGTGCGACATCATCTACCGGTACACCGGTCCCCAGGTCGAATGGCTGAGACGGAACGGGTACCTGTAATCCCTATTTTTCCATTCATATTCTAATGGTATGTGGTGAACATGGAAAGCCGGGACTCTCCCGGAATTATGAGCATTCCTTGTTTGAGAATCGGATAGTAAAAAAAAACTGGCATCTCCGATACATCCGGAATGACCGGTATCTCAGGGGCGGATCTTACATGAAGAAGATCATTCCAAAATAGGAAACAAACCCCAGAATCCCTAGTAAAAGTATCAACATAACAAGGCTGTACGTTGGATTCTTCCTTTTTTGGGCGTAGACAACCATAGCTCCCCCTTCTCCGGGGTCAGCTCCGACCGTCCCGTCGCCCGTGGTCGTTAATCTGACCGGTTAATTTTCATCAGTTTGATGAACAAATACTACCATGTCCGCTGAAGAAATAAAATTTTCTCTCCCGACGTTCATTTGGCACTCAGGCATCCCGAAAATCGGACATATCCAGGGCACTTATAAGTTCGAGAATTATTGATCTTAGGGTGGACGATGAAACAATGCAAAGATCAGATAATTGGATCAACAAATCGAATGAACAGAAAATGAGGCTGGAATATTTTTAATCAGGGTAGTTACAGCCACCAGAGGGGAGAATTGGGGGGTAATGTGCTCCCCTCTGCTGGGGTGGCGCTTGTGGTGTTACAGGATCAGGCCAGTGATATCATTCCAAGGCCGGTAATTCCCAGGAGAATTATGAGCAGTATCGAGAATATACCGAACAGGTAATTGATCTCAGTTGATTTCGCCATCTCTCCCTCCTGAATTCATCTCTACTTGTTCACCTGCATTTTGTGTTTTACTATTCATCATAATGATGAATATATGGTATGATGATTATTTAATATAAAAAATTATCTATTATTTTACGCAAAAAATTGGAATATTAGAGTTGAATTATGGTTTGATCCGTGTTTGGTGGCGAAATAATTGTAATAAAAAAAATCTCTACATATAAATCTACTTAATTTTTTACTTGATAAATATTGAGGTAGCTGGCGTCCCGGGTTAAGGAAAAAGAGAAATTGCGATATGATAGGTTCCGGGTACTGTATAGGGTGAGACAATTCCCTCTGGAAACATTGGCTGTACCGCAGAAGGTAATAGAGTCCAGGAACTCTCATGTATTGAACAACCGGGAAAAATGATCTGGCTACAGGTCAGGGGGCATAAACCCCGTCCATATAGCCTCCTTTCTATATTACTATGCCTGAAATTGTTCCTTCACGTCAGGGAGAGCATTCCCCATGCCGCTACAATGAACAAAACAATGAACATGATTGCGAACATACCAAATACAAATCTTGAGTTGCTTCCATAGGTGGTGGCCATCTGTTTCTCTCCTTCATTAACCGGGTAATTAATCGCACCGATTAACTTTCATCATTGAGATGAACTATGATCGTGAGAAGCGATGGGATATAAATTTTA
>JAJFVA010000039.1 GCA_021371995.1 Methanoregulaceae archaeon
CCATGAACCCGGCAGGATTCTCCGAACAGCTCCGCCGGGCATGGGCGATTGCAAAAAAAGATATTCGTATCTATTACTTCAAGGGCCCGGTGCTCATCTTCGGGATCTTCATGCCGGTGTTCCTCTTCCTCGCCTTTCTCATGGGGAGCAGGCAGCTCCCACTCGCATTCCTGGTATCGGGACTGGTGGGGATGGCACTCTTTTTCACGGCAACAGCGGTATCCCCGGCGATCTTCCCCTGGGAAGGGTCAGCAAAGACTCTCGAGCGGCTTGCATCGTGCCCGATCACGGTCGAGGCGATAGTGCTCGGTGACATGATTGCTTCGACACTCTTTGGCATAGGGATTACAATAATTACCGTTATTATCGGGATGGCGCTTGGGCTTTCGCTCATTCACGGCATCACATTGCTTGTGGCCATCCTCCTTGCTGCGTGCTGCTTCTCGGCAATCGGGATGTTGCTCGCCGTGCCACCTACGAATGTGCCATCGAATATCATGATGCTCTCGTCGCTGCTCAAGTTCCCGCTCGTCTTTATCTCGGGAATTTTCGTCCCGTTGGAGCAGATGCCTTCCTGGGGACTGGCTCTTGCGGTCTGCTCCCCGCTCACCTATTTCACGGACCTCGTGCGATACTCGTTCACCAGCGCGAATTATTTTCCGGTCCTGGTTGATATCGTTGCTCTTGGCGCATTTACGGTAGTATTCACTGCAGGAACAATGTACCTGCATAAGCGGACGATGCCAAAGAGGATGTAGACTGCACCTGGAAAGAAAGGGGGAGTCCAGCAGGTCGGCAGCGTGGGTCGTATCCCTGCTCTGCCTTCTCGTCAGTCACAAGGAGTTCTGCAATTTTATGAGCGTTGTTTGACCTGGAAGGGAAGCCCTCCTCCGATCCATAGAGTTGAGGCAGTGAACGTGAAACTACCATTCCGGGCATAATCGTTTATCCGTGATTCCGCAGACCGGATCTATTTCCGGAAGATCCAGGTGGTTGTATGAAATTGAATAAAAAAAGGGTATAGCGGCATTTCGACCACCTTTTTTTCACCCCCTCAAAGGATTTCATGTCTTTCATAACGCTGCTCCTGGGGGTTGCGCCTTTGGCTTACTCCCGCCGCTGTGGCGTCCCCAAGATGCGATAGGATGTTATCAACCACATACCTCCTTCTTTGTGAGTTGCTCAATGGGATTTTACTGTTTTTCATCGATTGTAGAACTGCAAAAATGGAATATTTTCAAACGTAATTTAATCGCAGGGTTCGTGGTGAAAATAGTATTATACCCAAAAAATTAAGACACCCTTTACGCAAACATCGCGCCGAAACTGCTTGCAAACTTCTGCCGGTCGAAGTCGAGCCCGATCTTCTCGATGGCATTGAGGAAATCGGTCCTCGTGATGGAGTCATGGTCCTGCCGGATCGCAAACATCCCGGCCTCCATGCAGATAGCCCGGAGATCCGCACCGTTTTTACCCTCTGTCAGGAACGCGATCTCCCGGAGATTCACCTCGTCACCAAGGGTCATCTTCCGTGTGTGAACATTGAGGATGGCAAGCCGTCCCTCAACATCAGGAAGGGGAATCTCGATGATCCGGTCAAACCGGCCCGGCCTGAGCAGGGCCCGGTCGAGGATATCGATCCGGTTTGTCGCCCCGATGATCTTCACATCCCCCCGCCGTTCAAACCCGTCCATCCCCGCGAGCAGCTGCATGAGTGTCCGCTGCACTTCCCGGTCCCCGGAAGTCGTGGCCTCTGTCCGCGATGCCCCCACGGCATCGATCTCGTCGATGAAGATGATTGTGGGGGACTTTTTCTTGGCAAGCTCAAAGAGCTCCCGGACGAGACGGGCCCCTTCACCGATATACTTCTGGACAAGCTCGGATCCGACCACCCGGAGGAAGTAGGCGTTGGTCTCATGGGCCACCGCCTTTGCAAGGAGCGTCTTACCGGTTCCGGGCGGACCATGGAGGAGCACCCCTTTCGGGGGTTCGATCCCTATCCGGTCAAACACCTCCGGCCGCTTGAGCGGGAGTTCCACCGCTTCCTTGATCTCCACGATCTGCTGGTCGAGTCCGCCAATATCGGCATAGCTCTCTTCCGGGGTCTCCACCACCTCCATCCCGTAGACCGCTGCATCATAGCTCTCGGGGAGGATGTCGATGACCGCGAGCGACTGCTGGTTGAGCGTGCATCGGACTCCCGGTTTGAGCTGCTCTGGATCGATGCACATCGAACTCCGGACCAGGAAGCGGGGGCCGGCGCTGCTCCTGACGATCACCCGGTTGCTGTCGACCACATCGGTCACGGTACCGATTACGAGCGGGGGGCTCCTGAGCTGCTCGATCTCGCTCTTGAGCTTCCTCACCTCGCGTTCGTACCGGATCTTCTGGGTCTCGATATACCGCTTGTCTGACTCAACCTGCCGTATCTGTTCGCGGAGCTCCAGATTCCGGGTCTCCATGGAAGTGACGCGGTCGAGCAGGTATCGGCACATCTCCTCAGGATTCTGGGGTTCCTGCGGCTGCCGGGCGCTTTCTGCCATCTTTCCCTCAAATAAGTATATAGGGAAAAATGGCTATAAAGATGTTTGCGATTTTCTATGCAATGCGAGTTATGTGGCGCCACGATAAAAGGGCCGCCAAAGACCGTCAGGATTGAAGGTGCTGAGCTCGATGTCTGTGGTCAGTGTGCAAAATACGGGACAGAGGTGCTGAAGCAGAAGAAGCCTGATTCACGGAAGGGAGGTCCGGTGGTTCGTACCGTTACAACACCGGCACGAAAGACTCGTGATGTCCTTGACCTGATCGAAGGGGAGATTGTGGATGATTACGGGGAGCGGATACGAAAAGCCCGGATGGAGCGGGGGCTCTCCCAGAAGGACCTGGCAATGGAGCTCAAGGAAAAAGAACTCCTGATAAAAAAGATCGAGAAAGGGGACCTGATACCGGAAGACGATGTCCGGATAAAGCTGGAACGGGCGCTTTCCATCCGCCTGATTGATATATCCGATGAGGCCGAGGCAAAGAAGACACCGGGAAAAGTCGTGCCGACGCTCGGTGATGTCATCTCGATCAAGAAAGTGCATAAATAATCCCTTTTTTGCGGATTTTGTGTCTGTTCCGGACCTATCACCAAATTTATATACTCCATGACACCAACTAACATGCACAATGCAGGGTGAGTGTTCTTCCGCTCGTGAGTGTTTTTTCGCTCGTGAGGGTCTTTATCTCCGTTAGCAACGTCCACGTACCATGCATCTGCAGGCCGGTTCTTCTGAACGCAATAAGAGGAGCCCGGGCTGTATCCGGCTATCCTGCCTATTTTAGTTATTTTGGTTATTTCGCCTGATTCCATGGGCCCATTCCTGGAATGCGCTTTCATGGGGGGAGTTTATTATGAGAGGAAAAGAAATCCGTCTGGAACGAATCATCGACCGAAACACAAGGAAAACAATCATCGTACCCATGGATCACGGGGTTTCGAACGGACCGGTTGCAGGACTCATCGATCTCGGGGAAGCCGTGGATCGTGTTGCTGAAGGAGGTGCCAATGCTGTCCTCGGTCATGTAGGGCTTGCCCTGCACGGTCACCGGAAGAGCGGCAGGGACGTGGGGTTGATTCTCCATCTCTCGGCAAGTACTTCAATCGGTCCCGACCCAAACGACAAGGTACTTGTCAATTCGGTGAGCAATGCCCTCAAGATGGGTGCCGATGCAGTGTCAGTCCACATCAACATCGGGGCCGACTCGGAAGCCCGGATGCTTACCGATCTCGGGAGTGTTGCGATTGAATGCATGGAATGGGGTATGCCCCTCCTTGCGATGATGTACCCGAGAGGACGCAAGATTGCGGATGAACACCAGGTCGACCATGTAGCCCTTGCTGCCCGGGTCGCTGCAGAACTTGGTGCCGACATGGTCAAAACGGTGTATACCGGGGATCCTGACAGCTTCCGGACCGTGACACGGGGATGCCCGGTCCCGGTCGTGGTGGCCGGGGGATCAAAGACCGATGACCGGTCTACGATGGAGCTTATTGAAGGGGCGATGCTGGGAGGGGCTGCCGGTATCTCGATCGGGAGAAACGCATTCCAGCACCGGACCCCTGACCGGTTTGTAAGGGCTGCCGGACTCATTGTACATGAAGGGAAGAGTGCAGAAGAAGCGTGTGAATTTCTGAAGGGATGAAGAATGATTGGAAAGGAGATCCGGATTGAACGGATCATGAACCGGAACACAGGCCGCTCGGTGATCGTACCAATGGACCACGGGTTTACCCTCGGCCAGATCGAAGGACTGATGGACATGACAAAGACAATTTCCGATGTGAGCGACGGCGGTGCAAACGCTATCGTTCTCCACAAGGGGATTGTCAAGAGGGGGCACCGGAGGCGTGGCCGTGATATCGGTCTGATTGTCCACCTCTCGGGAAGCACCTCTCTGAACCCTGACCCGAACGACAAGGTGCTTGTTTGCACGGTCGAAGAGGCGATAGCGCTTGGAGCCGATGCCGTCTCGATCCATATCAACCTCGGTGCACCAAACGAATCCAAGATGCTGGAAGAAGCAGCAACGGTCGTTGCGGACTGCAATCGCTGGGGCATGCCCCTCCTCGTCATGATTTACCCGCGGGGGAAAGGGATCGATCCGTACTCCCCAGCGAGCGTGGGGCACTGTGTCAGGGTTGCCGAGGAACTCGGTGCCGATCTCATCAAGACCAACTACACCGGGGATCCTGTCTCATTCGGAAAGATTGCTGCAGCATGCTCGGTCCCGGTGTTTATTGCGGGAGGAGAAAAGGCCGGTGACCGCGAGACCCTTGTTGCCATCCGGGATTCTGTCAGGGCCGGAGGGGCCGGGGTCTGTGTCGGCCGGAACGCTTTCCAGCGGGACAATCCACGCGCCTTTGTCGAGGCGCTCTGCAGGGTTGTCCATGACGAGGTTGATCCGGACGAGGCACTGAAGGGGTGCCGATGAAAGAATTCTGGGTTGATGTCCGTCCCTTTAAAAAAGAACTTGCTACCACAGCACTCGAGAGCGGGGCTGACGTGATAGTCGCCTCATCAGCAGCAGCCGTCAAGGCACTGGGAAGGGTAAAGGTCGTCTCCGAAGACGGGGATCTCCAGTGGGGAACGGACGTTTTCGAGGTCCGTATTGAAGGGGGGAACTCGCTTGCCGAAGCAGAAGAACTCGCCAGGCGGGGATACGTTGTCGTGGAGACCGGGGACTGGCGGGTGATCCCGCTTGAGAACCTTGTTGCTATCTCGGATCGGATCATTGCGGTAGTGCGGAGCGAAAGCGAGACCGAAGTTGCCCTTACCGTCCTTGAAAAGGGTGTCCGCGGGGTGCTTGTCAAAGATGCCAGTCCTGCACTGATAAAAAAGATCGGGAGCATGGTAAAGGCCGGTTCAGGTTCCATGGAGCTCGTTCCCTTCACTATCACGGCAATCCGTCCGATTGGCATGGGGGACCGGGTCTGCGTGGACACCGTCTCCATGCTGGGGGATGGCGAGGGGATACTCGTAGGAAATACCTCGTCCGCCTTTCTTCTCGTGCAGGCAGAGACGCTGGAAAACCCCTACGTCAACCCCCGCCCGTTCCGGGTCAATGCCGGCGCGGTGCATGCTTATACCCTGGTCCCTGGTGGAAAAACGGCCTATCTCTCCGACCTCAAAGCCGGTGACCATGTGCTTGCCGCCACCCATACGGGAATGCTCCGGGATGCCGGGGTCGGCAGGGTCAAGATCGAGCAGCGCCCGCTCCTGCTGGTGGAAGCCGAAGCAGGGGAGGTAAAAGCGAGCCTCGTTCTCCAGAACGCCGAGACCGTACGTCTTGTCGGAGAAGACGGGGTGCCGGTATCTGTCGTGGCACTTGCCCCCGGGGACCGGGTTCTCGGCCGGGCGCTGCAGGCCGGCAGGCACTTCGGGATAGCGGTCAAAGAGAGGATTATCGAGAAGTGAATGGCATGAAAGTCGGAATCATCGGAGGGACGGGGAAGATGGGGACCCTCTTTTCACGGGTCTTTTCCCGGGCAGGATACGAGGTGCAGGTCTGCGGGCGGCGTTCTTTCTCCCGCTGCCATGACCTTGCAGGAGACTGCGGTATTCTCATGGTATCGGTGCCGATCCATGAGACGGTCCCTGTTATCCGCGGGATTGCGCCCCTCCTTCGCGAGGACCAGATCCTGTGCGACCTCACCTCGTTAAAGACCCGCCCGGTAGAGGCGATGCTTGCATCACGGGCTTCGGTCATCGGTCTTCACCCGATGTTCGGGCCCACGGTGTCATCCCTTCACGGGCAGACCATCATTGCAACCCCCGGGCGGATTGACGATGAGTCCCTGGCATCATTTCTCTCTATCTTCGAGCGGGAGGGTGCCCTGATCACCATTTCCACCCCGGAAGAACATGACAGGATGATGGCAGTGGTCCAGGGCCTGACCCACTTCGTGACCCTGACCGTTGCCGAGACAATGCGGAGGCTTGCCGTAAGCCCTGAAGCCACCGAACCCTACCGGAGCCCGGTCTACCAGATCGAGATGGGGCTTGTCGGGAGGCTTCTCTCGCAGGACCCTGACCTGTATGGGGATATGCTCATGGAAAACCCTTACGTTCCTCCCGTCCTTGCAGCATGCCAAGCGTCGCTGGGACGTATCAAGCGGTCGATCGAGGGCCGGGACCCGGAGACATTCCGCGAACTCTTCCTTGAAACTGCGCTTCATTTTGCACATTACAGCCCAAAAGCTGTGGAGGAAACTGATTTTCTTATCAATGCGATGGTGAGGCGATGACCCTCCTTGTCCTCGGTCCTGAGGGAACGTTCTCCCATGAACTGGCAGTCAGGGTATTTGGGGGAGGGATCATCCTTGCTCCGACAATTGACGAGATCTTCAGCCGGGTGGAGCAGGGGAGCGGTGACGGGCTTGTGCCGATCGAGAACAGCGAGGCAGGAGGGGTCGGCCCCTCTCTTGACGGGCTGCTCCGTCACCAGGTCTTCATCACGGCCGAACTGTACATGCCGGTTCATCACCACCTGGCCGGGTTTACCCCGGTCGATGCCATTACCGTCATCTATGCCCATCCCCAGACCCATGAACAGTGCAGCCGGATCGTCAACGAACTGCAGGTCCCGGTTATCCACACCAGCAGCAATGCAGCGAGCGCTCAGGAACTCGCAAAATCACCCGGAGCTGCCGCAATCGTATCCCGTATGACGGCGGATCTCTACAAGCTGCCGATACTCCGGGGCAACGTGGAGAACAATCCGGGAAATACCACCCGGTTTGTCCGGATCTCGCAAAAAAGAATGAGGGATGAGGGCTGCACAAAATGCAGTATCCTTATTGACCCGGAAAAAGACCAGCCTGGGCTCCTCTACCAGTTGCTGGGAGTGTTTGCTGACCGGGGGATCAACCTGACAAAGATCGAGTCCCGGCCTTCAAAAAGAAGGATGGGGGAGTACCTCTTCTTCATCGACCTTGAGTATTCACCGGCCTGCAGCCATGCACTCGCCGCTCTGCGGGAAAAGTCGCGGTTCCGTGAACTGGGATGTTATGCCGAAGTGAAGGTGCCGGAATGAACAGAACGCTGGAAAAGGCCGGACCAGTCGATATCAGGGTTACCGCTCCCCCTTCAAAGAGTTACACGCACAGGGTATTGATCGCCGGGGGACTTGCAGAGGGGGAGAGCACCATAGAGCGCCCGCTCAGGTCCGGTGATACTGCTGTCACGGCATCTGTCCTGCAGCAGATGGGGGTGCCCCTGGTATGGGAGGGTGAACAGATTTTTATTTCCGGAACCGGCGGCAAAATGGTGTGTGATGCGTATTCCATCCTTGACATGGGAGATTCGGGGACCAGTCTTCGTCTCCTGACCACCGTTGCACTCCTCTGCAGGGGGCCGGTGGTCATCACCGGGAGTCCCCGTATGAAAGAACGACCTGTGGAAGGACTGGTCTTTGCACTGAATACTATCGGGGGCGGTATTCAGTATCTCGAGGCTGCCGGCTTTCCCCCTTTTCTCGTTAATGGCACACTTCTCGGGGGAAACGTGAGGGTGGATGGCGCCATCAGCAGCCAGTTTGCCTCCTCGCTCCTGCTTTCAGCACCATATGCAGAATCCGGCATTGAACTTTTCATCCCTCCGGGGGCGGTCTCGCGGTCTTACCTTGATGTGACCATCGATGTCATGCAGGCTTTCGGAGTAACAGTGGAACGGGAGGGGTATAGCCGGTTTTGCGTAAAACCCGGGAGAGGCTACCGGGGAAGGAAGTACCGTGTGGAGGGGGACTACTCCTCGGCATCGTACTTTTTTGCCATGGCAGCCGTCTGCGGGGGGCGGGCACGGGTCTCTTCCCTTGCCCCTGCTTCAGTGCAGGGGGACCGGCGGTTCCTCGATGCGCTTGCTGCCATGGGATGCAGGGTATCATGCTCTGGCGACTGCATCACGCTTGAGAGTGATGGTGTCCTGGAAGGGATCGAGATGGACCTCTCGAGCTCCCCTGATACGGTGCAAACCCTCTGCATGGTGGCTGCCTGTGCACGGTCTCCGTCCCGGTTTTCCGGGATCTCTCACCTGAAGTACAAAGAGAGCGACCGGATTCTTGCTATCCTCTCGATCCTCCGGGCGCTTGGGGGGGATGTCAAGGCAGAAGAGGATGGGTCGATTACAATCCGGCCTGCACCCCTTCATGGAGGCACGATCGACCCTGCCGGGGATCACAGGACTGCAATGAGCGCAGCGGTGCTCGGGCTCGCAATAGGCGGAGTCACGATCATGGATGCCGGCTGTGTCAGCAAGTCTTTTCCGGAGTTCTGGGAAATATTACACACAGAGGGACTGGCATGAGAGTTGTTTTAATCGGGTTCCGGGGGACGGGAAAGACTGAGACGGGCCGCCTTCTCTCCCATCTCATTTCGGTGCCATTCTTTGACACCGATGCGATCATTGAAGAGTCAGCCGGGATGACCGTCCACGAGATTTTTCGCCGGGAGGGTGAGGAAGGATTCAGGGCGAGGGAGCGCGAGGTGATCCGATGCCTCCCGGCCGGTGACGTCGTGATCGGCACCGGGGGAGGGGTGATCCTCGACCCGGCAAACGTTGCATCATTGCGCCGGAAAAGCAGTGTCGTCCTGCTTGAAGCTGACGAAGCGGTTATAGAGAAGAGGATTGCTGCCTCAACCCGTCCCCCTCTCACCACCCTCCCTCTGCGGGAGGAGATCCATGAACTTCTTGAACTGCGCCGCCCCCTCTATGCGGCGGCGGCTGACTTCTGCATCGATACGTCCCAGAAGAGCCAAAACGAGGTCTGTCTCCTCATCAGGAAATTCCTCGATGAAGGCACGGTCCCCGTTCACGCCCGAAAGAGCCTTGTATCGTTCCTTGCAGGATCGGGTATACCTGAGCATGAAGTACATGAAGCCCGGGTACTCACCGATCATGACCTGTGGGATCCGAGGACGCGGCTGTTTGGCATCGCAGGCAGCCCGGCAACCCAGAGCCAGAGCCCGGCTCTCTTCAACCGTCTCTTCAGGCATTACGGCTTGTCCTGCCATTATCTCCGGTTCCAGGACCCTGATCTCGGACGCATCCTCCGGCTGGCAGATGAGATTGATCTCAGGGGGATGTCGGTGACCATCCCCTTTAAAAAGGAGATCATCCCATCCCTGACCGATATCGAAGTACACGCGGCGGCAATCGGGGCCGTCAACACCGTGGTATGGTGCGGCAGAAGGCAGTTTGGGTACAATACCGACTGGATCGGGATCCGCGAACCCCTCTCTGAACACCGCAATGAGAAGGCAGTGATCCTGGGTGCCGGGGGTGCCGCCGCAGCCGCGGTATATGCCCTCCTCTCTCTTGAGATGGAAGTCACGATCCTGAACCGGACCGTTGAGAGGGCAGCACAACTGGGGAAGCGTTTCGGGTGTTCCTACGGGCCACTAAGTATGTTTGACAAGCTTAACCCCCGTGTCGTGGTGAATGCAACCTCGATAGGGATGGAGCCCGGGCTGAAAAGTCCGCTCCAGAAACATCAGCTCCGTTCATCGATGACCATATTCGACCTCGTGTATACCCCTCCCGAGACCCCGCTGCTCCGCATCGCCCGGAACAGCGGGTGCCAGACCATTCCCGGGACAGAGATGTTCGTCCGCCAGGCTGCCGCCCAGTTCCGGCATTTCACCGGAATTGCAGCCCCGCTCGAACTGGTGAGGAGCGCGATGCAATGAATACGTTCGGGAGGTCGTTTCGGATCACTACCTTTGGCGAGAGCCATGGCCCGGCTCTCGGGGTGGTCATTGACGGGTGCCCTGCACTGATTCCACTCTCGGCTGAAGATATCCAGCCGGTCCTTGACAGGAGAAGGCCCGGCACCGGTCCGCTCACGTCCCCGCGGGCAGAACCGGACCGTGTGGAGATCCTGTCCGGGGTATTCGAGGGAAAGACCACCGGCATGCCGGTTGCCCTGCTCATCAGGAACGCTGACGCCCGGTCTTCTGATTATGATGCCCTCCGGGACGTCTATCGCCCGGGCCATGCAGACTATGCCTACAAGGAAAAATACGGGTTCCGGGACCACAGGGGGGGCGGCAGGTCATCAGGCCGGGAGACTGTCGGGAGAGTCGCTGCAGGTGCGGTTGCTGCAAAATGCCTTGCCAGGATCGGGATCGATATATCAGGAAAGGTTGAGGAGATCCACGGGGTATCAGACCCCCCTGCAATGGAAGAGGAGATCAGGAACGCGAAGGGAGCGGGTGATTCTGTCGGGGGGATAATCCGGATCTCGGCCACAGGTGTCCCGGCAGGCCTTGGCGACCCGGTCTTTGGCAAGCTCGATGCTCAGATAGCCTCGGCGATGATGGGTATCGGTGCCGTGAAAGGGGTGGAGATCGGGGACGGGTTTGCAGCGGCACGGTTAAAAGGGAGCGAGCATAACGACCCGATGGATGCAACCGGGTTTCTCTCCAACCATGCCGGCGGTATCCTCGGGGGGATCAGCAACGGGAACGAGATTGTGGTCAGGATCGCAGTCAAGCCAACCGCATCGATCGCACTCCCCCAGAAAACCCGTGACTCGGAAGGAAAGGAGACGATAATCACGGTCGGGGGGAGACACGACCCCTGTATCGTGCCGCGGCTTCTTCCCGTGGCAGAAGCGATGCTTGCCCTGGTCCTGGTGGATGCGTTCCTTGAACAGGAAAAGTACAGGGTTTTTTCGCGTGCAGGGACGTAACGTATTTTTTTTAAAAGACAGGTTCATGAGTTTTCACACCGAATATGATGATATGAAACCGTCCCGGGTCCTTTTCGTTCTTTTTGTATTATCGGCCCTACTCCTCTCTGCCGGTTGCATCTCGGTACCGGAACTTCCGGGAGACGGCGACTTCGAGGCCGGAGCAGGGGCGGAGGGAGTGTCGGTGAACCTGGTCCGGTCGGAGCCGACCTTCTCCATGTCCCGGGGCTGCATCTGGGAGGTGACCCTGCAGGTCTACAACACCGGGGAGATCGAGGTGAGGAACGTGAACCTGCGCCTCGAACTGGTGGACACCGAATCGGGTGCGATACGGGACAGCATGGATATTTTTGCCGGCACGATTCCCGGCGGGGAGTCAAGGATTGTCAGCGCAGAGCTTGACGGCGACTGCATCAATGAATATACCCTCAGGGCAACCCCGGTTCTGCTGTAAAAACCGGGATGATGCCTGTTTTACTCTCCATATATCCCGCCATGAAAATCTGAAGACGGATCCTGTCAAAAAAGGAAAATTAGCGGGGATTTTTCCCGGTGACCACCGGGTTATCCGGGTAGGTGGTCCACTCGGTGAACGAACCCTCGTAGATCTTCACGTTCGGGAATTTAAGGTAGAATTTGAAGAGCAGGAACTCGTTTGTCGCCTCCCTGCTTGTCCCGCAGGAGCAGATGACCGTCTTTTCTTTTGTGACTCCCTTCTCCGCGAGGATGGCCGCGATCTCCTCATCGGGTTTGAGCAGCCGTGAGTTATCAGGGCTCATGAGGGTTTTCCAGGGAAGACTCACCGCACCGGGAATATGCCCGGGCTTGATCCAGGGCCCCTGGCCTTCGTAGACGGGCGGCGGCCGGGCATCGAGGGTGATTACGTCAGGCCGGTCTTTCATCGCCTTGAACTGGTCATAGGTGACAAAATAGTCTGAACGGACAGTAACCCTGAAATCAGAGGGTTCTGGCGAGGGGAATGTCTGGGAGAGCGCCTTGTTCCCGGCGCGCCACTTGTCTAGGCCCCCGTCAAGGACATAGACCCGGTTGTGCCCGAACCGGGCGAGGGTGTAGGCGACGAAGGTCTGCTCGAGCCCGTCCCCGATAAAGCCGGTGCACTGGGTGAGGAGAGGGCTCCCGGTATAGACCACGACCGGTTTATCGGCGTTCAGACCGAGGCTCCGGAACAGGATCTGGGCTGCCTCCCGGGGGATCCAGCGGGTCGGAATACGGGTCCCGTGGACCCGGAACAGACCCTCACTGGCGTACATCGCCCCGGGGATGTGCCCCTTGAGATATTCGTGAACATTGGACTGGACATCCAGAATTGAAAGGTCCTTGTCGTTCAGGTGATCAAAAAGCCAGTCGGTCGAGACCCATTGAACGGGTCCCCCACCTTCGGGATACGGGTATGTCTTCTTCATAGAAACGCCCCACAAGAGGGATCAGCTGCATTTCTGCTGGTCTGTTTTTATAGGTATCGGATGCAGAAGGGAGTCCTTTATTCGAAAACATCCGGCCACTATCTGGCTTTGAACCGATGGAACGCCGGCTGTGACACTCCTCACTTTGCATGATCGGGAATGAACTCATCACTCCTGTGTGTGAAAAAAACGAAAAAAAAGGGTTCCTTTCCCTGATCCCCCTGTGATACTGGTGACCGGAACGACTATACCAGCCCAGGGAAACCCTGTCGATCCGGGTAGTTATTCCATCAGGGCATCAAGCATCTGCCGCATCTCCCGGACCGGGAACTGGCCTTCTGCGGTTGCCTCCCCTGCGTATGCAAACGCCATTTCCGATCCAAAAAGGGGGAGCATGACCCGGGCGTACCGGTATTTCGACCCGATGATGCTCGTGATGACCGGCTTTTCTGCCCGCTGGGTGAACCAGCAGAGCGTCAGGACATCGACAGGGCTTTCCGGCCGGACCACGACTTTTGGCATCCCATAAGCCCTCAGCCGTGATGCGACGGCTCCCAGTTCTCCTCCAAGCAGCATCCGGCCTGAATGGAAGGATGCGATGATTTCGGATCCGGCATCCTGGATAAAGGGGACAAGCATGGAGAAGTCCTGTTCCACATCGACCAGTGTCGCATTGGAAAGCCAGGGGGAGACAAGTGCCCACCAGTCATCAGGGGTCCCGCGGAACGTACCCCCTTCCTGCCGGCTCCGGACGGTAATAATCAGGGGGAGAGTGCACCGCCTGATGATGCTCTTTTGCTTCGCTGAAAGAGTCCGGGGGAAAAGGTCCAGCCGAAGCTCGATGGTATCAGCCCCGGCCTCTTCAGCCTCCGGGATATACTTTGGATCTGCCACGGAGGCGACATACTGCATAAGAGAGGATAGTTCAGCGGGATTATATAAGTCCCCTGTTTTTCTCTTCGCCACGATTGCTGGTTTTATCTCCGCTCTAGAGGATACGTAATACACAGCACAGATGTATCAAAACCTCCCCGAACTCCTTGCCCCTGCAGGGTCCATGGACGCCCTCATCGCCGCGGTCAATGCCGGTGCCGATGCGGTCTATCTCGGCGGGAAACGGTTCGGAGCACGGAAATACAGCCCTAACTTCACCACGGAGGAACTTGGCCGGGCAATAACGTATACCCACCTGCGCGGGGCAAGGGTCTATGTGACGGTCAACACTTTGGTCCACGACCGGGAACTCCCTGGTGTGGCCGGTTATCTCCGGGACCTCTACTCCATGGGCGCTGACGCCGTCCTCCTGCAGGATCCAGGTGTCGCCCTGATTGCACGGGACGTGGTCCCGGACCTGCCGCGCCATGCCTCAACCCAGTGTACGATCACAAGTCCGGAGGGGATGACCTCTGCGAAAAAGTCAGGGTATGACCGGGCAGTCCTTGCGCGGGAGGTCCCCCTGAGCGAGATCGACCGTATCTTTTCGTTGCCTCCCCAAAAACGGCCGGGAATCGAGATCTTTGTCCACGGGGCGCTCTGTTACGCGTATTCCGGCCAGTGTCTCCTCTCTTCGGTTATCGGTGGAAGGAGCGGGAACCGGGGTGCCTGTGCACAGCCCTGCAGGAGAGACTACTCGCTTGTTGCAGGAGCGGCAGATTCCTATGGGAGGATCACCAGGCCACGGGTCGTCCCGCTCCAGGCACACTGCCTCCTCTCGACAAAAGACCTCTGCCTGTATCCCCTCCTCCCTGAGATTGTGAAACGACCCTTCTCAGCCCTGAAGATTGAAGGGAGGATGCGCTCTCCCGACTACGTGGCAGTGGTGGTCTCGATCTACCGGAAAGCGCTTGATGCGATCGCAAACGGTTCATTTGTCCCGCAACAATCGGACATCGATGATCTCGCCATCGCGTTCTCGCGGGGCTTCACATCCGGGTATCTCTGCGGGGACCGGGGGCCGGCACTCATGGGCAGGGACCGGCCTGACAACAGGGGGCTCTATCTTGGCAGTATCCGGTCCTGCAGCGAACAGGAGATCCGTGTCAGTATGGTGGGAAAGAGAGTCCCTGCCATTGGTGACGGGCTCGTGGGGATCGATCCCGGGAACCGGAAGGAGTCCGGGTTTGTGATCAGGGATGCCCCGGAATGGTTTGGTGGCGACCTTGTCATCCGGCAGCAAACCGGCTGCAGGCCGGGCATGGGCCTGTACCTGACCAGAAGTGCATCCCTGGATCGGTCAGCAGCAGCAATAAGGAATGCCCCCGGGCCTGCCGGCAGGTTCCCCCTGCCCATTGATATCAGCTTCACGGCAGGGTGCGGTCAGGCTCCTGTGCTTTCCGGTTCCTTCACGCTGCCGGGAGGGGAACCTTTCACAGTACGGGTTGAGGCTGATTTCATCGCTGAGCAGGCGGGCGGGAGACCCACCACCGGGGAAGAAGTTACCCGCCAGATCGCGAAAGCCGGGAACACAGCCTTCAGGATCGGGAAGCTTGATCTTCTGTATGACGGGGGGTTATTCCTCCCTGTCGGCCAGCTGAACCGGTTCAGGCGCCGGTTTTTCGATGAGGCGGAAAAGACCTTCCTTGCCCGGTATCTCCCTGGTGATGATATGCGGGAGGCTGCCGATTGCAGGCTCGCTTCCCTTCTTCCGGTACTGGTCAGGCCGGCTCCCCGGAAAGCACGGGTTCCGGAACTTGCGATCTACTGCAATGAGACCGATGCTGTCATTGCCGCCTGCAAGGCCGGGTGCGACCGGGTCTGCCTTGAACCAGCGCCAGAGTGTATGGAGGCAGACCTCCTGCAGACCATCGCAGCGTGCAGGGAGAAGAAGGTCCGGTTTGCATGGAAGTGGCCCCGGGTGCAGGTTCCACAGTTTTCCCAGGAAGCCCTCTCTCTTCTGACCCGGCTTTCGGATGCCGGACTCGAAGAGGTTGTGGTGGAGGGGGTAATGTATGCCGATCCCATCCATGCCATCGCGCCCGGGATACAGGTTACGGGAGGACCCGATCTCAATGTGTTCAATGCATGTGCCTTCCAGGCTCTCTCTCAAGACTGTTCCGGCCTGACCCTCTCTCCCGAATTATCTGGCGAGGATATCGGCTGTCTTTGCGACCGTATTGATGAGAAGGGAATGGTGAGTGTCATTGTGCAGGGGAATATCCCTGCGATGATAACCGCCGATTCCCTGCTCGATCTTGTGAAAAGGCACCGGGGGCCACTGCAGGTATCATACGGGCTCTCTGATACAACGGGACGGATCTTCCCGCTCCATCAGGATTCCTTTGGGAGGAGCCATATCCTGAATGCTGCCGAGCTCTGCCTCATCGACTACCTGCCCGCCCTTGCCCGTGCGGGCGTGGACACCTTTATCATCGATGGACGGTGGCGGGGGCCGTCGTACGCTTCAGGGATGATCGCAGTCTACCGTGAAGCGATGAACGATCACGGCTGGATGGCTGGAAGAAGTGAAGGCCCGGACCCCGTCAGCTCCCTGAAAGGACGAATCAGGGCAATGGCACAGGGAGGGATCACTGCCGGTCACTATCTCCGCGGCCTCCCTGATGACTGATCCGGTCGCCAAACGTTATCTCCCCTTACGATCACTCAATTTTAGGGAGCAGGAAATGTCAAAAGCGTTTATTCTCATCAACCTGAAGACCTATTCAGAGGGAGCGGGGCAGCGTGCCCATTCTATTGCAGGCGCTGCTGAACAGGTGGCACAGGAGAGCGGAGTTGCAATAGCGCTCGCGCCAAGCTTCATGAATATACACCCCCTCTCCATGCATTACAGCCTCCCGGTTTATGCCCAGCATGTTGACGGGGCCGGGCCGGGTGCCCATACCGGTGCGATAACCGCCGAAGCGCTGAAGATGGCAGGAGCGCAGGGATCGCTTGTGAACCACTCGGAGCGGCGGCTGACCCTTGCTGAGATTGATTCCTCGGTGACTGCGCTCCGGAACGCCGGACTCACTGCGGTGGTCTGCTCAAACAACGAAGCAACAAGTGCAGCGGCAGCTGCTCTCGCACCGGCATATGTGGCGATCGAACCGCCGGAACTGATCGGGAGTGGTGTGTCGGTCTCGAAGGCAAACCCGGACATCATCAGGAGATCGGTGGAGGCGGTCAGGAAGGCAAACCCGGACGTCCAGGTCCTTACCGGTGCAGGGATCCAGTCCGGCGAATGCGTGAAGATCGCGCTCGACCTGGGAACGAGCGGGGTCCTTCTTGCCTCCAGTGTCGTGAAGGCCAAGGCACCGATTGCTGTGCTGCGGGACCTTGTCTCGTTGCTATAAGACTCCGTCATCTTTTCCGCCAATGGCTCTGCCGGGAGAGGATCTCCGCCATTCACCGGTTATCTGCCGGAAGATGGCATCTATTTTAAAATGGTCCTTATTCACGAATGGTCTGCTATGAGCGTTCCACAATAAGGGAGATCAAATCATGTTTTGTGATTACCCCGGTAACGTTCCCGGCATCCATAACGAGCACTGCATGGTGGTTCTGGAGGATCCGGACCACGGTCTCTATATCCATCCCGGGTGGAACCGTGGGGAAGCCTGGCTCCATGAAGTTTTTCACGGCAAGCCCGTGGCCCCGGTGAGCGCTCTGCTCTTCAAACACGCTCACGATAGCTGATTCGGAGATGCAGCCGACCGGCACCCCGTCCTCGACAACCGGAATCTGCGAG
>JAJFVA010000013.1 GCA_021371995.1 Methanoregulaceae archaeon
TACAACGAGACTGCCAACGGGTCGACCGTGAAGATACCCCTCGGAAGCGGGGGACTTGTCGTCCGGCTTGCCGAGAACCCGAGTACCGGTTATTCCTGGAATGCGACCGTGACCTCAGGACTTACCATTGTCAGTGATGCCTATGAAGCAGACCCCCAGTCGCAGGGTATGGTCGGGGCGGGCGGAACCCATTTCTGGATCCTCTCCGGGACTGCGGCAGGGGAACAGAAGTTTTCAGCGGTCTACATGCGCCCATGGGAGAATGTGACCGGGAGCGAAGAGACATTTGTCCTGAACGTTCTCGTTGAGAAGATCTGATACTTCTTAAGAATTTTTTTTTCCATTTTTCCGAATGCCTATAACACTGTTCCGGGACAGGTTTTATGAATTCACGGCTCCGGTTTTCATCAGTCGGGTTCTCTCCCATGCAGGATAGTGTGGATTTCCTTGTCCGGGAGGATTACCTTCGATAACCCGGGACCTGAAGGTTTCATTAAGCTCCTCATGATCCGGCACCTGTTCATGCGAGCCCGATATCCAGGATCATCATGATCAGGAACCCGACAAGAAAACCGCCCGTTGCCGTCCCTTCAAACCCGTGCTGCAGGGATTCGGGGACGACCTCCTCTATCACCACAAAAACCATGGCACCGGCAGCAAAGGCGAGGGCAAATGGCAGCAGCGGGCGCACAAAGATCACGACCGCAGCTCCGATGACCGCTGCCACCGGTTCCACCACTGCAGATAGCTGACCATAATAGAAACTCCGGTACTGTGACATCCCGTCCCGCCGAAGCGGCATCGAAATGGCCAAGCCCTCCGGGAAGTTCTGTATACCTATCCCAATGGCAAGCGCGATGGCTCCTGCCATTGTCGCTGCAGGAATGCCTGCCGCCACCGCCCCGAATGCCACCCCGATAGCCAGACCCTCCGGAATATTATGGATGGTAATGGCGAGTACAAGCAGCGTGCTGCGGTGCAGTGAGGAGGGAACCCCCTCCGCCCGCTCCAGGGGGAGGCCGATGTGAAGGTGCGGGATTATCCGGTCGAGCACCATGAGAAAGATCCAGCCGGCTGCAAATCCCACGGCTGCCGGCAGCCAGGTGATAACCGCCATCTCCTCAGCAAGATCGAGTGCCGGGATGAGCAGGGACCAGAAACTGGCAGCGATCATCACCCCTCCCGCAAACCCGAGCATGCCGTCGAGGAGGCGCTGGTTGAAGCCCCGGGTGAAAAAGACCACCGATGCCCCGAGTGCGGTCACACCCCAGGTGAAGCACCCGGCAATCAGGGCCTGGGCTGTGGGATTCAGGGAAAAGAAAAAATCCATCATGTCGGTCCTGCTCCGGAAACTCGAGGATACATTGCGTTTCTCAGGACAGAATTGGTTACCCGGACGTTTATTCTTACGCCCGGTTTGCCCTATCACCCTCCGGAAAAAGGGGTTCGTGGAAAAGACCTGGTAGTCTTACCTCAGGAATTTGGAGACAAACGGAGAGGTCTCTCCACGGCGAAGGAAGTGGCCGGACGGGCCTTCGCCGAGGAACTCGGAGAACCAGGACTCGTGCTCGATCTCCTCGTTCAGGATGGAGAGTGCCAGGTCGTAGGTCCGGTGGTCCTTTCCTGCCGTGATGTTGCATATGTGGGTATAGCCCCGCACGGCACAGCGTTCGGCCTCGACAAGAACCTTCAGGATTGCTTTCACGTCCTTTGGATTTTTCGGGAGCTTTGCAGGAGGACAAGCGGAGAGATTATGGAAGTCCACCATGCTCTCGGGAAGCTTCCCCCCAAGCTCATAGATCCGGGGAACCAGGGCCTCAAAGTGGTTCCTGTCCTCGACCCGGGCAGTCTCTGCGATTTCCTTGACGCCCTCCCCTTCGAGGTCGATCAGGTTGAACCTGAGGATGGTGTAATAATAGTAGGTAGTGAGCTCTGCACCGGCATTCTTGACCAGCAGGTCAATGAGCTCGTCAATATTCACGCCGGCTTTCTTTACCATTTCCTGGGATACTTTTGCCATTTTTTTCACCTCATAGACAAGGAAGCATGCACATTTCCACTTATAAAAGTTCTTGTGCAGGCATCGAATCAGAACGGCGCGGTGTAAATGGGGTGCGGGTCCGGATGAGAAAGGATGGGTCTTACAGGCAGCCCTGCGATACTGGAGCATGGGACGGAGAATGTGGGACTTTTATCAAAAAGGTTACATCGGTCTCCAGATCAACCGGCAACCCTATAGCCTCCGGCAGTATATTCTGATAACCATGGCCGCCATGCATCCTCCAAAAGATATGGCCTACACTGAAGTCCAGCAGTTCCGCCAGCCATGGATCTGGGTCCTTATCGGGGGGATAGCAGGTATTGCATGGTATTCGTTCGTCAGGCAGGTCATACGGGGGGATCCGTTCGGATCAAACCCGGCTTCTGATGCAGCAGTTGTCATCATCCTTGTTATCTTTGGGATCATCTTTCCGGTCTGGTTCCTTGTAATGAAACTCGAGGTCGAGGTCACCAGCACCTCTCTTTTGTTCCGGCTGTTTCCCCTTCATCTGAAGTGGAGGGAGGTCCCTTTCGGAACTATCGCGGGCGTGATGGCCATTATATACTCGCCGCTCCGTGAGTATGGAGGATGGGGGATACGGTTCGGAAGGAAAGGAATGGCGTATAATGTATCGGGAGACCGGGGAGTGCAGGTCACCCTGACAAGCGGGAAGTCGTTTCTGCTCGGGTCCCGGAGGGCAGAGGAACTCGAGCTGGTGCTCCGGTCACGGATTCGCACGGGTAAGAGATGACCATCTGCTCCAAAGGGGCACCATTCATCCCGGCCGGACTATGAGGATACGCCATCCTTTTAGTATTTTCAGATGTTGTCTTCTGGATCCACAGAACGGGCATCGCCATGTTTCGGGGAAGTCTGCAGGGAGGGTCCCGGGGAGTATCTGCATCAGGGGATCTCCCTTGTCCGTATCGTAGGGGTAAACCCTGCACACCTCACACCGATATCTCGTCATTTCCGTGATTGAATAAAATCTTCTATGCAATGAATCTTAACTCCGGTCTGGTCGTTGTTCCGGCTCCGGCATGTACTGCTACCATCGAATCATGGTACAACCTCATTCATCCGGTTTTCCTGCTTTCCATCAGATTCATCTTGCTTCCGGTCAAAAAAGAACCTGAATAGCTCCCCCTTATCAGGTACTGGTATGGAACACAATCTCCACCCTTATGTCCATGGCCGCTCCGACAGGGAATCAGAACGACTGCACTACCAGGCATCCAGGCTTGCCGATCTGCTCCATTGCGACACCCGCTACCTGCCGGGAAACAGGGTGCTTGAAGCGGCCTGCGGGGTCGGTGCACAGACAGTGATCCTGGCAAAGAACAGCCCGGGTGCCGAGTTTGTATCAGTGGATATCTCTCCTGAATCCCTTACACTGGCAGAGAAGCGGATCAGGGCAGCAGGATTGAAAAATGTAACGTTCCGCCAGGGCGATATCTTTCATCTCCCTTTCCCAAAGGAGTCATTCGACCATGTTTTTGTCTGTTTTCTCCTCGAACACCTTTCCGACCCGCTCCTTGCACTGAAAAACATGAGAGATCTGCTCAGAGAGGGAGGGACAATTACGGTGATCGAGGGTGACCATGGTTCAGCCCTTTTTTACCCTGACAGCAGGTATGCTCACCGGGTGATCGACTGCCTTGTCGGGATCCAGCGGCAGATGGGGGGGAATGCCTTGATCGGGAGAGAACTCTGGCACCTTGTAAATGATGCCGGATTCACCGGAGTAAGCGTTTCACCACGCCAGGTATACGCTGATTCCAGCCGGCCGGAATATATTGAGGGGGTGCGGAACATCTTTATCGCCATGATCGAGGGGGTCAAAAACCAGGCTCTCGCAGGGAATTTTATTGATCCAGAGACGTGGGAGAAGGGGATCCGGGATCTCTGCCGGACAACAGAAAAAGACGGGACGTTTTCCTATACCTTTTTCAAAGCGGTGGGGATAAAAGAGGGCCGGTAGGCTGCTTAATGTCCTGCCCCCTCCACTACAATGCAGGGGATTTCCTTGTTTGCATCACCTGAACAGCTGCCCGCCATACCCGATCATGGTCTGGAGCGTTTTTAACCGGGCATAATACTTGTCATCCGACTCGACAATCGTCCAGGGGGCTTCCGGCGTACTTGTCCGGGCAAGCATCTCTTCCACGGCCTCCTCGTACTCGTTCCATTTTCCGCGGTTCCTCCAGTCCTCATCCGTGATCTTCCACTGCTTGAGGGGATCTTCCTGGCGGTCCTGGAACCTCCTGAGCTGTTCATCTTTGCTCACCTCGAGCCAGAACTTGATGAGTCCCCCGCCGCTCTGGACATACGCCTGTTCCATCTCGTTGATCTCCTGGTATGCCTGCTTCCATTCGGCAGCGGTACAATACCCCTCCACCCGCTCGACCAGCACACGGCCGTACCAGCTCCGGTCAAAGATGGTGATGTGCCCGGCTTTCGGGAACCGCTGGTAAAACCGCCAGAGGTAGTGATGGTCAAGCTCGGTCTGGTCAGGGCGCGTGATCGAGACAACATCGTACCCCCGGGGATTCATCTGCCGGACGAGCCGCATGATATTGCCCCCTTTTCCCGCCGCATCCCATCCTTCGTAGACGATGATGAGAGGAATCTTTCGTTTGTAGAGGAGGTACTGGATGTCACGGACCTTTTCCTGGCACCGGGCAAGGTGGCTCTCATATTCCGGCTTTGAATACGCAACAGGGGCTGCAGACTTCCTCTTCACTGCCGTTTTCGGGGGTTTGGTGATATCGGTCTTCCCGTTATTCTTACCTTCCTGTTTTCCACCGCTTTCAATCCGGTCGAGATGCTTTTTCAGCCGTTTTACCACAGTAGCATATACCTTCAGGCGGGTGTAGTTGCTGTCCGTCGCTTCCACGATCGTCCACGGGGCATAGGGCTTATCGGTCTCCCCGATAAACTCCTCAATGACCGGCAGGTAACTGTCGTAATGGTGGTGGAAATCCCAGTCTCCTTTTGTTATCATCCACGAAGTGAGGAGGTTTCTCTCCCGCTCATCAAGCCTCTGCTTCTGCTCCTCCTTGCTGATATGGAGAAAGAACTTGAGGATGATCGCCCCGTCATCGGCAAGCTGCCGCTCGAAACTGTTGATGGTGGCAATCGAGGATTTCATCCCTGATTTCCAATCGATCCCGGAGACCTGCTCGGCAAGGGACCGGGAATACCAGCTCCGGGCGAAGATTGCAATCCGGCCTTTTGCAGGGATTTTTGTGAAAAACCGCCAGAGGAAGGGGTGGGCCCGTTCCTCGTCATTTGGTGAACCGATCGAATGAAGGGAGAACCCGCGGGGGTCGATGTGCTGGATCAATTCGCTGATGACCATCGTGATGCCGGAGGCATTCCAGCCCTCGACCACGATGATGATCGGCACCCGGTGCTCCCACAGGGGACGGGTGAGAACCCCGATCTCGACCTGGAGCGGGGCCATCTCCTTTTCAAATGTTTTATCATCAGTCTTTTTTGTCAGGTCAAGCTTCTCAAACATCGCTCCTCCGGGATATAACAGGGGATGTGCTGGAGGGGACTTTAAGGTTAGGATACAGGGGCAGGAAGGTTCCCGGACTGACACCTGGGGCGGGTGAAACTCCCGCTAAAACGGGATTCTTGATAAATGGTTATCATCTCCTTGTTTCTATCATTACAACAGCACGGATCAGTATCCCAAGGTCCCGCTCATGGATGCCATCGAGGTAAACCACCTGACAAAGAAATTTTCTGACCTCGTCGCGGTCGATAACGTGAGTTTCACGGTCAGCGCAGGGGAAGTCTTCGGGTACCTTGGTCCGAATGGTGCGGGGAAGACCACCACCATCCGGATTCTTACCGGTATAACTGCTCCGACCGGGGGGACTGCCAGGATCTTTGGCCTGGATATCGTCAGGGATACCATCAGGGCACGCAAGCAGATGGGAATCGTGTATGAGACCTCGAATGTCTATGATGATCTGACCGCCTGGCAGAACATGATGTTTGCCGGAGAACTCTATAACGTAGGAAAACAGGATCGCGAACGACGCGGAAAAGAACTTCTGGAAATCTTTGGCCTGTATGACAGGAAGGCGAACCGGGTCCACGGGTTCTCGAAGGGAATGAAACGAAGGCTTACCCTGGCAATGGGTCTCATTAATGACCCAAAGCTCCTCTTTCTCGATGAACCAACCTCCGGGCTTGATGTCCAGAGCAACCTGATCATCAGGGAGGTGCTCCATGACCTTACCAGCCGTGGAGTGACGGTCTTTCTCACCACACACAATATCGAAGAGGCAAATATCACCTGTGACCGGGTTGCAATCATAAACAAAGGGCGTATTGCGGCCATTGATTCTCCGGAACGACTGAAAAAGACCATCCAGAGTGTCCAGTCAGTGGAAGTCGCATTCGAGAAGGGAATTGCCGAAGCTCTTGCCGATCTCCGTAGTCTTCCGATGGTGAGTGATGCACGGAAAGAGGGCGATAAAGTAAGACTCTACACCGAAGACCCGACCACCCTTCTTGAGGAGGTCATGGAGTATGCCCGGGATCATCAGAACCGGGTGGTGAGTGCGACCACCCTGGGGCCGACGCTTGAGGATGTATTCATCCACCTGACCGGGCTTGAGACAAGGGTGAAAGGAGGGGACACGGGTGACTGACAATCCGGGAGGAAGTCAGCTCACGTCAGAGGCAAGAGCAGCATGGGCAATTGCGAAGAAGGATATGTCCATCTACTACCTGAAGCCGAATATCATCGTTTCAGGCCTTCTCTTTCCTCTCTTCATGTTCCTGGCGTTTGCATCCGGGAAGAATGTTCCCCTGGGCATCCTGATCCCGGGGCTGATCTCGGTCACCCTCCTCTTCTCCTCATCGACCATCGAGCCTGTCTCCATCCCGATTGAACGCCGGACAAAGACCTTTGAACGCTTGATATCAGCCCCGGTCTCTCTCCATGCCATCGTATTTGGTGAAAGTCTCTCCGGGTTTATGTACAGCATCGGCATAGCACTCGTCCCCCTTCTCTTCGGTATCTTCGTTTTTGCAACCGGAATTCCCTATCCCCTGCACCTTGTCGCAGGGATGCTGCTGACAGCACTGTGTTTCTCGACGATGGGAACCCTTTTTGCTGCCTATCCGACGGAGAGCCCGGGGGATATCATGTCGATGCTGAATCTCGTCCGCCTTCCCCTCATCTTTGTCTCCGGGACCTTTATTGCGCTTGATGCTATGCCTCCCCTTGGAAAGGCTATCTCATACCTGTCCCCGCTCACCTATGGAAACGATCTTATCCAGGCAGCATACGGGCATCCGGCATACTTCAGCCCGTTCCTTGATAGTTTCATGCTCATTCTCTTTTTCATCATATTCCAGTTCATCGCCCACCGGCTGTACACGAAGTTCAATGAGTGATCTCAATAAAAAGCGGTGTGGGGCATCTTTCTTTCCAGCCACACCTGAAGCAAACAAATAATATCTCCTGTATCGATATCAGACGAATGCAAGCATGAGGGGCCATCTCCGTGGATGTGGTGATTCCAGGGTCTCACCCTGCCGGTTTTTTATCATCCTTCTTATCATCAGTATTATTATCGTTGTGCATGGTCTGTCAGCACCTCTCCAGTCTCCCGTTTCTGCGCTGCACACCCTGAACCTCACCACGGCGGTAAGGTCACCGGTCGCCGGTTTTTCCGCTGATATCACGACCGGAGTAAGCCCGCTCACCGTTCATTTTTCTGATACATCGCTCAATAATCCCACTTCATGGCTTTGGGACCTCAACGGTGACGGCCGCATCGATAGCCAGAGTGAAACCCCTCAGTATATCTACCATGAACCGGGAACCTATACGGTTACCCTCACCGTAGCCAGCAGTGCAGGAAAAGACGAGGAGACAAGAAAGGGTTACATCCTCGTCACCAAAGGTGCCCCTGGACCGATAGCCGATTTTTCCAGCGATGCCATATCCGGAACAGCTCCTCTCACCGTCCGGTTTACCGATCGGTCCGTGAACGATCCGCTTTCATGGGAGTGGGACTTTAACGGCGATGGAAGGATTGACAGCAAGGTACAGAACCCTTCCGCCACCTACTCCGAACCAGGGATTTATTCTGTCCGGCTCACTGTGAAAAACGATGCAGGTTCGGATGAAAAAACGAGGCTCGGATATATATCAGTCACCGCTATGCCCGAAGCAGCGGCCCCGGTCTCCCCGGTCACTACCGCTGAAGGAACCAGTACGGGAACCACTCTCCCTCTTTCTCCTTCCATCACAGCCGTTCCCCCCGTTAAGAATCCTGATGGGCGTTCTGATTTTTCCCTGTTCCTCCTCCTCTTCATCACGGCAGTGCTGATCGCGGGTGCGTACCTTCTCATCCGATCCCGCTCATCATGTTCATCCGGGGATGAGAGCCGGGAACTGCACCTCGAGCTGTCCGGGGGAATCGATTTTGGAGGGGAACTGCCCCCTCTTGTTGATCCTGCAGAACCAGTGCAGCCAGGGAGTGACAAGGAGGAGGGAACATAACCATGGAATGGATGGAAACAAGCCCGGAGATTGCTGAGGAGGTCGATGTCATGCTAAGAAAACATGGAATCAGCGCTATCCGCCAGGCCGGGCAGTTCCTCCGGAAATCTCCTTCGTCAACCCTGAAGGAAGGCGATATCGGGAGGGAGGTTACCCGGCGTCTCTCGAAGTATATCACCCACGGGCTGGTCCAGCTCAGCATCGAACGGGTGAAGGAGACCGGTGAATACCGCCAGTCACTCCGTGATTCTTCTGAACCTTACACTGTCGTGCTGCACAAACTGTTGCCGCTGAACCTCCCGGAATATGCTCCCCGCATCAGCTTCGTCCTGAAGGCCGGCGCCACCGAGATCTGGCGGACCGAGAGCACTTTTGCCGTACGCTCCCTTGTAAGCCTCACTGACACCCGGATCACCCTGCAGGAGCACAAGCTGAAGGAATTCCGGTTCGGATCACTGAATGCCGCAATGTCCATTTACCTGAAAAAGGAGCAGGTAGAGGAGGCAATCCACTCGTTCAACCGGGATCTTACCGTGCCGGGAATGATGGCGGCAGGGAAGAAGTAGCAGGACATTTTACTTCTCCTGAATCAGATCCCGGGGCATTTTTCCCGATGACAAAAAGATGAGCGTCTAACAGCTGATATCCGGCCCAAGATCCATTGACCGGGACAGTTTTACATACCGATCAGGGTTCTGTTCAAATTTCTTCCTGCAAAAATCAGAGCAGAAGTAGAAGTCCTTCCCTTGGTAATGGGTTCTGCATTCCGTTTCATCCTCATCGACAACCATGTAGCAGACCGGGTCTGTTGCCATCGTGCAAACCTCCTGGCAGCTGGTGCATTATGCAGGAAGCAATATAAAAATGCTGCTGCCGCCCGGCATAAGCCGGAATGCCTTCGAACCGAGATTCTGGTGGAGAGGAGTTCCCCCATACACCGGATATGAAAAAGATGCTTTAAATTCATTGAAATTACAGGTGATAATCTATGGGAATCAAGGAAAATTTCACAGCCGATGAATGGGAGAACCTGGTCGGTCTTCCCTATGCAGTTTCGATGACGATCATGGTTGCAGCCCCCAATGTCCTTGGGGTATGGGGTGAGACAAAAGCCATGATGCAGGAGCCTGCGAATCTGGCAGCCGGGAGCGGAAGTGCGCTCGTCGGGCTTCTCCTGGCTGAGATGCAGCCAAAGATAAAAGATCTCATGAAAAAGCAGCAGGAGACCTGGAAACATGACCAGGCAGGGTACCGGGGGAAGATCCTTGCTGCCTGCAGGTCAGTTGCAGCAGCACTATCAAAGGTCCCCCCGGAAGAGGCGCTGGCTTATAAGAAGTGGGTCCTTGCAATCGGCCTCAAGGTGGCAGAGGCGGCAAAAGAGCACGGGGTTGCGGTCAGTGACCCGGAAAAGGCTGCCCTTGCGGAGATCTCGGAAGCCCTTGGCGTCAATGCAGAGTGAGAAGCAGGTCTGAACAGGAAATGAGCCTGAAATTTTCCTGCAGATTGTTCCTTTTTTCGCGATACCCACAGACCGGACCTGTGCATTCCTATATCCCCTCATAGCGCCAATGATAGTGTAGTCAGGAAAGATCCGGGCACACAAGATGCTTTTTTCCGCATCCTGTGAACATGGTGATCCCGGAATTACGCATCGAAACGTCCTCCATTCACGGGGATGTGAAAAAACATATGGAATGGTGGCGTCCAAAAAAACCACCAGACAAGACAGAAACCATGATGAAAAATTCCGTAAAACCATCAGTGATTGGAACACGATCCGGGTACGTGATCCGTTTCACCTGCCCGAATTGTCACAACGAGAATTCGATCATTTACAATATGCCAAAGTCCTATTACAAGGACAGCAGGGACGGGACCTGTGCAAAATGCAGGAAACATTTCATGGTCCTGACCCCGGGCCAGAATTAAATCTCACCCTTTTTTTCACCTATTCTCTTCGCTCGACAAACAGCCCTTTCTTCGCCTTCATCACCCTGCATTCCGGGCACCGCCAGGTATCCGGAAGGTCTTCAAACGCGGTTCCCGGCGGGATACCTCCTTTTGGGTCTCCTTTCTCCGGATTATAGATATAGGCACATTCCAGGCACTGCCAGCATGCCGGTTTTTTTCCATCCATAGATACCCATCCATGTACTGGATGATGAACTCTCTTTTTGGGGAAGATTCACAACTTCCGTTCCAGGAGCGCCCTGATCGCCTTCATTTCTCCAAGGATCTGCTGAAGGTCAGCTGGTGGCGCCTGAACCGGTTTTCCGGTACCTGTCCCGTCGCCACCACTGCAAACCCTGACCATGGTGCGGATCAGCTCCCGGAGTTCTTCAGCATGAACAATCCCCTCGATGCTGATCTCAGGCACTCCCTTGCCTGAATACCCTGCAGTCTGTATCGAGACCGTGGAGATCTGAAGCGGCCGCATCACCGGACCCTGCCTGATATCGATGTTTGTTATCCGGTTGTAGGGAACGATCCCTGTCCTTCGGAAAACGACTCCCCGTTTCCACCGCATCTCGTCATCGTGCAGCTCGTACCACATGCTGTCATAGTAGAGCCTCGCCCAGATGTAGAACAAGACAATGGCGATAGCGATTATCCCGAGGGCCATGGAGAATGAATCCCTGGTAATCTCCTCGTAATACTGAAGGGGAAGAAGAATGAATACAATCACAAAACCCATCAGGAGGAGAAAATTTATCGTGAACCACAGAACGATGGAGGAGGAAGGTTTGAACGGGGTATTTTGTGGGAAATGCACGCTCTGCATGGCTATCAGTGGGGGTACCGGGTCAATAAGGGTATCGGGAGAGAGGTAGGAACAGGTATTACCCTCCGTTCAGGCATTGATCGAGCGCCCCGCTACTGAACATTTCCTGAAAGATGACTTCGGGATCGAAGTCTCCAGGGGGGATGTATTTTTTTGGGACGGTACCCGAGAATTTTCCTCATCACCGCCCTTATCTTCCCTGCCCGGTGGGGACGAGTTCGCGCTGCAGGGATTCCTCCACCCGCCCGGAACGAAACGAACGGCGGCATGCGGGGCACAGTACGAGAAGAGATTTCTGCAGATCACTTCCGGCAGCTCCAATATCAGGTGGGTTTCCGATGATATGGATCTCAAGGATTACCGGGGGAAATTCGTAGCTGCAGTTCTCGCACCTGCCTCCGGTTGCAATGAGAATGCGCCGTGCCTTCACGGGGTGCTCCGTAAGGTATTCAGAGAGCAGCATAACCTGATATCCTCACATAAGTCTGACACTGGATTACATGGGTTCCTGTAGTATCTTCCTGCAGATTCCCGGGTACGATCAAAGTAAACCCCCTTTTTGCGGAAATGAGTCCAGAAATTTAAGAACAATCACCACGATAGGTAATAAGAATAAGACCGGGGCATTCATGCACAAGGGATTCTGTACCTCTGCCGGATTGAAATATATCACCGCTGCACTGTTCATGGTACTTTTTTTACTGCCGGGTGTCCTTGGGGCGGAGATCAATTCGGAGGATACAGATAACCTCACCGTTGCGCCGACTCCGTCTCTCTCTTCTCCAGAGGTTACCACTCAACCGACTACCCTGGTAATCCCTGCTACGATCATTTCCGAATACCCGCCCCGGCTCGTTCTCATCCGGACCGAGACCGGCGACTCTACCGCCACGGTTTTTGGAACTGCTATTCCAGGCTCTCTCGATGCGACGATAACCGAAATACAGTGGGACTGGGGGGATAACAGCACCCCTGAGAATCACGAGTTTCCCCATTCTCACCTCTACAGCAGCCCAGGCACCTATACACTCTCCGTAACAGCGTTCCAGTCCGATGGCCTGAACGTCACAGAGACGGAGACGGTCAGCATTGCAAGGCAGGTCATCCCTGTGATCACGATGATCACCAATCCGATTCCCTTTCAGCCGTCCGGACCCGGCAGCCAGGTCAGTGCACCGGCCCTCACACTCCTTGAACCGGTAATCGACGGCATGAATGTCACGGTGAACGGCAACCTCAATCCCGGGTCGCCCGGAGTAACCATCACCTCTGTCAGTATCGACTGGGATGACGGGAATGTCACGAATGTGACAGATCTCCCTGCAACCTACCACTACCCGGCAGCAGGAATATTCACGATCAACATTACGGGAATACAGTCTGACGGGCAGACAACAACAAAAGGAATCACTGTGGATATCCGTTCTGACAACCCGGGCCCGCCCGGACCCGCCGCATCGACCCCTCCGTCAGATGATCTGCCGGTGTTTTTCATCATCCTGGTCACCGCTGTTGTTGTCGTTGTTATTGCAGGTATCAGCCAGCGGTTTGTCCTCAAAAAAAGGGAGGAATCAGCGATACCCGATATTCCAAAAGCTGTCTCCCTTCAGGAAGAGATCTATTACGAGGCAAAAGAGAGGGGGGATCTGGCAACCGCTGCGGCAAGCGCCCTTGTCTGTGCCCGGATGTTCCGGTCGTTAGCCGAAAAATCTCCCAGGATGCGTTCTATCTACCTCGAACTTGCAGAGAAGTGGGAGGATATTGCCCGGACGACAGGGAAAAACGGTACCCCCGAACATCATCCGCCGAAGGTCAGCGCTACGTCCGAACGTATGCCTTCCCGGGAAGAACTGGAACAGATCTGTTCCGGGACCGATGTCACTCCGGAAGTCGCTCTGTCGGTCATTCGCGTCGCAATGGAGATCGGCCGGGAGGGAAGAGAAGGGCAGGCAGTCGGGACATCATTTGTCGTCGGAGACACCGATGCCGTGATGAACAACTCCCGGCAGTTTGTTTTAAACCCGTTCCACGGTCACGAGGAGGCAAAACGGCAGATAACCGACACCGGGATCCGGGGCAATATCAAGGAATTTGCCCAGCTCGACGGGGCATTCATTATCTCGGGGAACGGTGTTGTCGAGTCTGCAGGGCGTTATATTACCGTCGACATGAGCCAGGTGAAGATCCCCCACGGGTTAGGGTCGCGGCATTCCTCAATTGCCGGGATTACTATGGTAACCAGTTCAATAGGGATCGTGGTCTCGCAGAGCGGCGGCCTGATTACTATTTTCAAGAACGGGCAGATCGTGCACACGATCGGATCGTGAAGCGGGAACTACGGTTTTACAAGGGGCAGGAGATCCTGTCCATACCCTTAAATATCGCATGACCTATTCCTATGCGTCATGGATATCATTGCAGATTTGATGAAACAGGTTGCTACCGGAGACAACCTCTCCCTTATCAGCAAGAGTGTCGGAGGAGATGAAAGGGGGGTACAGTCTGCCCTTGGGATGGGACTCCCCATGATTGTCGGCTCCATGGCAAACACCGCGTCAAAACCCGGCGGGGCCGACATGATCACAGGCATGATGGGACAGATGGGAGGCAGCAACCCGATGGACAACCTGGGGAGCTTCCTTGGTAGCTCTGCAGCAGCCGGGGGATCAGGCATGGTGAGCAGTCTCCTGGGGAGCCAGATGGCGCCTGTCCAGAATGCAATCTCCCAGAAAACGGGACTTCCCCCTGAAATCGTGGGCAAGATCCTCGCGATCGCGGCACCGATGGTCCTTGGGTATGTCGGCAAGATGTTTGCAGGCAAGAAGGTAGACCAGCAGGGCCTCACCAGTCTTCTCGGAGAGCAGTCAAAGATGGCGTTGCAGTCGTCACCGGAGGCAGCCGATATGGCAAAGCAGCTGATGGGTGCACCTAAGGACACGGCCGGTGTCACCGGAATTTTCAGGAAGTTCCTCGGGAAATGAGGTGAACAAAAACATTCTTTTTTCTGGCTGATTGCAGAGTATCCGGGCGGAGTGAATACCAGGAATACCTGCCGGATACTATCAGGTTATTACCCCGCAGGTGAGAGAGAGATGAGAGGCCTATCTGCCGGAGGGGAGGGAATCATGATCATTGATGCACGGGTGAGACCCCCGTTTAAAAGCATGACACAGGTCCTGGCATCAGAGCCGGGGGCACGACCACCAGTAAAACGGAGTCCGCTGGTGAGCGGGTACGAACGTACCCCTTCCATGACGCAGAAATCATGGGAGCTTTTCATAGAGGAGATGGATGGTGCAGGGGTGAACAAGGGCATCCTCGTCGGCAGGCAGGCAGGGCACCGTATTATCCTGAACGATGACATTGCCGAACTCCGTGACCGGTATCCCGAGCGGTTCCCGGTCGCACTTGCCGGTATTAACGGGGCGGACATCGAAGCAGGAGTCATAGAGATAGAGCGGACACTCGAAGAGCTGCATTTTTCCGGGATTGCAATCGATCCCGGCTGGTGGTTCCCTCCCCGCTATGTTGATGATCCGAAGAATTATCCCCTCTACCAGAGATGTGCAGAACTTGGCGGGGTGCTCTACCTCACCTGCAGTTTAATGCAGGGGCCGGATATCTCGTATGCCGAACCCTACCGTATCCAGAGGGTCGCAAATGCCTTTCCCACCCTCCAGATCGTCATTGTCCACGGAGCATTTCCCTACACGAGCGAGATGCTCGGGGTCATGATCGCCAATGCCCCGCTCGCGAACCTCTGGGTGATCCCGGACTTCTTCCAGTTCATCCCCGGATTTCCCGGGGCACAGGACTGGGTGGATGCGGCCAACCATTACCTCGGGGACCGGATCCTCTATGCCTCTTCGTACCCGGTACGACCCCTCGCACAGAGCCTTTCCGAGTTTCAGCGGTTTTCCTATAAACCGGAAGTACTCGAAAACCTCCTTTCCAGGAACGCAGCAACCCTGTTTGACATCGGGTGAGAGTATTAATTGGTGACCCACATGGACGAGAGGATAAAGGCGGAACTGCTTTCCATCGGAACTATCGATGTTGAAGAATCACTGCTGCCCCCGCCGCGGACATCAACAGCCGGTCCTGGAATGGGGCTCCAGTGTATCTTCTTCAAGTCCGGCAGTCTCCGTGTCAGGCTCGAGGTCACAAAGGATTCACCCCTCACGATGGTGCGAAAAAACAATCATGTCGTGATTGTCCGGGAGAACCAGGAGATCGTAGAGGGGATTGTCGAGGAGGTGGTCGCCCACTGTCCTGACCAGGTCTACATCACCATCAGTGAACGGTGCATCTACAACTGCCAGTTCTGCTCGGTACCCAAGTCTAAAGGGAAGATCAAGACCAGGGACGAGATCCTGACTATTGTAGAAAAGGCAAAGAAAAACGGGAAATTAAAAGTTATCTCGCTGACTTCCGGAATCGCCGTATCGCCGGATGATGAGATCGACCGGGTTGTGGATATAGTCAAAGCCCTCGCCCCGTACGGGGTCCCTATCGGCGTAGCGGTCCACCCGGGAAAAGATTCCTCCAGGAAACTGAAGGATGCTGGAGTTACCGAGGTGAAATACAGTGTCGAGACCATGGACCCGGATATCTTTGACCGGGTCTGCAGGGGAAGCAAAGGACATACACTTGAGTTTATCCTGGAATCGTTGCGGGAGGCAGTGGAGGTTTTTGGAAAGAACCGGGTGTCTTCCAATATCATCATCGGGCTTGGAGAGACAGACGACTGTGTCCGCAAGGGAGTAGATTACCTGGCGAAGATGGGCGTCATCGCCGTGCTTCGCCCCATCTCCATCTCCCCCCTGCGAAAAGAGGAACTGAAGACGGCTGTCCGGCCGGGTCCGGAAAGGCTCCTGAAACTGACAACGATGACACGGGAGATCCTCGAGAAATATGGTCTTTCACCCCGGGAGTCACAGACCATGTGCTTAGCCTGTACGGGTTGTGATCTCACTCCATGAACATGGCTTCAATGCCGGGCTGTTCTATTCTGCGACCGGGAATACCCATTCAAAAAGGATTGACAGCATTTATTTCGTCCGGGACCGGAAAAATATCGCTTCCATGTATAATCAGCCCTATGGCGTTACCTGATTGATGATGACCACATAGTTTTTGCCGTATTTTTTTGCACATTTGGGGCAGGTGGTATACCACATGTACCATTTTTTAATGGTAAGGTTCTGCTCTTCTACATACGACTGATAATCCCTGCACCATTTTCCCGTATCCTTATACGGGCCTTCATACACCTTACTTAAGAATTTCCCGCTCATAGTTACATTTTCCGCATCCGGGATTTCCCTGTCAACCGCAAGGTAGATGTCCATGTTCCACCTGGACGTGTCATCGGAGAGACAGAGCCTGTCTGGTATCGTCGCTCCGGCTTTCTCAACCTTCTCATTCAGCTTTGTGATGACACTCCCGAAGTTGAGAGGGATAAAGAAGAATGTCTTCACTTTGTCCCTGACAAACATCTTGTTCTCCCATTCCAGTATTTTCCCATCCCACGGAGTGGGATCGAATCCCGGGCAGCATTCCTCTTCCATGATACGAGTACCCTCCGATATCCTTACGAATGATACATTAGAGAGTACAGCTTCAGCCGATAAATTTTGCCCCGGAGAGCCTCATCTCAGTGTCATTTTGAATAGATATCGATTACGGCAGGAAGGACTTCTGTCCCGAGCAGACTGTATCCGACCAGGCGAGCAATTCCGTTCCCGATTGTGCACCATAGGGAGACGAAATCAAGTACCTGATACCATATTTTCTTTCAAACGAGAGGTCATATTACATGAAATGGGAAAAATTGATGATGTGTTATGCCACCTGAGGGTTCGTGCATTTGCCAGTTCCCATTTCATGAGCCACCTTGATGATGACCAAATGTGAGGATATATTTATTAGTTTAAATATTTTTCTACAAATCTTTGGTTCAGAATAAAGGTAAAATGTAGCTTTTTTGGTGGTTTGACAGGTAAATGCCTACCACTGTCCAAACAACACACTGATGCTCCCGGGGAGCAGCGTTACCCATCGTGCGGACCTGTTTGTGAGGGAGGGGTGGTGCGGAATATGGTGAATACGGGAACCCTCCGGCGCCTGGTGTGGAAGTAACAATCTCTTTTCCCATCTGGCTCCTGCAGATATTACAGGGTCACGATGAAGCCGGATACAGGCCAGCCCTGCTTTTTTTCCGGCACGGGCTGTGTGTCCTGTTCGACAGAGAGGCAGAACAAGCATGGGAACACCGGCATGATGGATCTCGTGCGTGAATCACCGTCCTGAACGCCCGGGCTCTTATAGCGGGGAAAAGCATGATACCAAGGAACTGGAAATGAAATGATGATGGAATATGAAATGCAGGAACAACAGGGCATTCCCTGCACCGGAATGATGAAATGACATTTGTACTGGAAGCACGGGACTTATCGAAAACCTATGGCGATGTCAACGCAGTGGACCGTGTCAGCCTCATCGTGGAAGCGGGGGCACTGTTCGGCCTGCTTGGTCCCAACGGTTCCGGGAAGACCACGATGATAAAGATGCTGACCGGGCAGACCCGGCCGAGCGGGGGTTTGGCGACCGTGCTCGGGGTCGATGTTACCAGGGATCCGGTCGGCGTCCGCAGGCTCGTAGGGATTATCCCCGAACAGGAGACCCCGCCCAGTTTCCTCACTGCAGCGGAGTACCTCGAGTTCGTCGGTGCGGTACGGAACATCCCGGACATTGAGACGAAGGCGGACTGGTGGTTCGATTTCCTTGATTTTGCCGACAAGAGGAATGTACTATGCAAGGATCTCTCGAGGGGCACCCGTCAGAAACTGATGTTTACGCAGGCCTTTCTCCACGAACCAGCGCTCGCGTTAATCGACGAGCCCCTGATCAACTTCGACCCGATTATGCAGGAGGTCGTCAAGGATTACCTCGCGGGATATGTCAAATCCGGGAGGACGATCTTCCTCTCGACCCATATCCTCGAGGTGGCTGAGGAGATCTGCTCGTCATTTGCAATCCTCCACAAAGGCACCCTTCTTTATACCGGCCCTGTTGCCGAACTGACCGCACGGGGCGACCACCTGCCCTCCTTCTTCCTCTCGCTCGTCCGGAAGGATCGCAATGGTTGAGCTGTTCATAACCATGGTGAAAGAGGAGTGGCGGATCCATTCCACGATGTTTGGCAGCCTCTCGTTTGCCCTCTTCCCGGTCATGATCTTCGCGATCGCGTTTATGGGTTCGGTCCTCATCCCTCTGATCCAGAGCACGCTCCCGGCCGGCAACCTCACGCTGATTGTCCACGCGACCTACC